>ONNZ01000045.1 GCA_900319345.1 uncultured Eubacteriales bacterium | reverse complement strand
CGCTGGTATCACCCAGCTGTTCTCATCGATCTCGACAGTGCCCTCCGCATCGGAGAAATACTTGCCACAAACGCAGGACCAATAGGCACTGTTACCGGGTTCGGTGCAGGTAGCGGCAACAGCGAGATGAGCTGTCAGTTTGTGGCCCGTCGCTGGAATCACCCAGCTGTTCTCGGCGATCTCGACGGCGCCTTCCGCGTCAGAGAAAAACTTGCCGCAGGCACAGGACCAATAGGCACTGTTGCCGGGTTCTGTGCAAGTAGCAGCTATGGCGGGATGGGCTGTCAGTTTGTGGCCCGTTGCTGGTATCATCCAACTGTTTTCGGCGATCTCGACGGTACCCGCCGCATCGGAGAAATACTTGCCGCAGGCACAAGACCAATAAGGGATGTTTCCTGGCTCAGTGCAGGTAGCGCCTACGGCGGGATGAGCTGTCAGTTTGTGGCCCGTCGCTGGTATCCGCTGGTATCACCCAGCTGTTCTCATCGATCTCGACAGTGCCCTCCGCATCGGAGAAATACTTGCCACAAACGCAGGACCAATAGGCACTGTTACCGGGCTCGGTGCAGGTAGCGGCAACAGCAACATGAGCGATACAATTGTGATCGGTTGAGGGAGTCTCCCAGCTGCCTTCATCGATCTCAGTCGTGCCCTCCGCGTCGGCGAAATACAGGCCGCAGCAGTCGCAGGACCAATAGGCGCTGTTACCGGGACCGGTGCAGGTGGCATCTACGGCAGGATGGGCGGTCAGGACGTGACATTGATTGATCATGGCGCCGCTATCGGCAGAATACTTAACGCTATCATCACACGGTACTGTCAGTGTCGCGCCGCTGGCAACGAATATCGCTCTGTCGTACGCTATCAGCTCACCGCCGCGTATCGTGGTGCTGCCGGAGAGGACTTTGATCGCATAATATGGGGTATTGTGATATTGGTTCTCGATGGTACCGCTGTTGACCGTCAGTTCACCTTCGCTCGTGATGGTCGCATACGCCGCGCTGGTGATCTTGCCGGGGCCGGTGATCGTGAGAGCGGAACCTGAATACACTTTGATTGATGCCGCGAGGGTTTTCCCGTTCAAGTCAAGGGTGACGGTACAGGAATCAAAATCGACAGGATCAGCATATGACACGTCGTCCAGCAACTTCAACGTGCCCGTTTTGCAATATATGACAGCATCCAGCAGGGAAGCGTATTTCTCGCCTCCGACATGCTCCACAGCTGCAGGAACGACGGTATAGACCGTAATGCCGTTCTCATCGGGATCGCTGGTCGATAGGACACAATCATCAGGAATGCCGCTCACCGTGAAGGTATGGCCGTTCAACAGGATGGACAAGCTCTGACCTACGAACAGGGTGTATTCCACGTCCGCAAGGAGGGTGATGGGGAGGACACCATCCGCTGCGTTCACCGCTTTGGAGAAATCTATGTACGCTACGCCATCGACTTCAGCACAAGCTTCAGCGCTTTCATTTCTGAGTGCAGGAGCTGATTTCGCGCCCTGGGCGCGCTGCTGTGGCTCGGACTTTGGATCTTCCGCCGCAGGGGCTTCGGTGGTGGTGGGGTCCGCGGCGGGAGTATCCGCGGCGGTGGCTTCCGTGGTGGGCTCTTCCGCCAAAGGCTCAGGCGCGGGCTCGGGTTCGGGTTCGGGCTCCGGTTCGGGTTCAGGCGCGGGCTCGGGTTCGGGTTCAGGTTCCGGCTCAGGCTCCGGTTCAGGTTCCGGCTCAGGCTCCGGCTCAGGCTCCGGTTCAGGTTCCGGCTCAGGCTCCGGTTCAGGTTCGGGCTCCGGCTCCGGTTCGGGCTCCGGCTCGGGCTCAGGCTCCGGCTCGGGCTCGGAGATGGCCTTCAGCACCACCGTGATGGATTTATCGGCGTCCTGGATATAGAAGTCTCCTTCCGCGGTCTCGTAGCCCTCCGCCGTGACGACGTAATGATACGCTCCCGCAGGCAGCTCGGCATAGCTGGACAGAGGCGTTTCGTGGGCGTAATCCGGCGCGGAACCGCTTGTGGCTTGGACCTGCCCGTACACCTTGACCGTGGCGTGGGCAGGCTCGACCGTGATGGTCAGCCTGTACAGCTGTGTCGTCTCGTCTTCGTCACCTTCCGATGCCCAGGCAAGGGCCGGGGTAATCAGTGTGAACAGCATGAACGCTGCCATCACCAGGGACAGCCATCGCTTTGAACCCATGGAGAACCTCCTGAACAGAGTATCTGTTGACAGTCTTTCCCGCCGGCTGAGTGTGATCCGTGGAGCAAAGGCACCTTCGTTTCCCCACGGCCCATAGGCGACAGCTTCCTCAGCCCATCATGCTGTGGGCAAACTTCGCCTATACACATCCTTTCGTGATTATAGCACAAGAAAACGCGAAAAGTCTATATGCGTTTGTGGATAAATGGACCAGACGCCATCTGGGCAGTCTTGGCATGGCGAGAAAAAACGCGGTCCCTGCGATGAAGGCCCGCGTGGAACATAGAAAAGCGGAAATGGGTCACCGCCGGCAGCGGTCGCGGGCGGCGCAGGAAGCGCAGCCGCAGGAACAGCCTTTGCCCCGGCGGCGGTCCCGAAGGATCTTTACGGCGGCCAGGATGACGGCCCCGGCGACGAGGAGAACGAGAAGGATATCGAGCCACATACTACGCTACCCCCAACAGCAAGCCCACGAGGCGCAGGAGGAAGGCCATGAGCCAGGCGAGGACGCACTGCCAGAGGACCACCGCGGCAGCCCACCTCCCCCCCAGCTCCCGGCGGATGGCGGCCACGGAGGCCACGCAGGGGGTGTACAGGAGGCAGAAGACCAGCAGGCACCCGGCAGCCAAGGGTGTCAGAGCCCCAGCCACGTCGCCTGCAAAGAGGATGCCCAGGGTGGAGACCACGCTCTCCTTGGCCAAGAACCCGGTGATGAAGGAGGTGCAGATGCGCCAGTCCCCCAAGCCCAGGGGCCGGAACAGGGGCGCCAGCAGGCCAGCGAGCAAGGCCAGGATGCTAGTATGGGAATCGGCCACGGGATTCAAACGAAGGTCGAAGCTCTGGAGGAACCAGACCACCACCGTGGCGATGAGGATCACGGTGAAGGCCCGCTGCAAAAAGTCCTTGGCCTTCTCCCACAGGAGCCGGACCACGTTCTTGGGACTGGGGAGCCGGTAGTTGGGCAGCTCCATGACGAAGGGGGCCGCCTCGCCCTTGAACAGGGTCCCCTTATACAGGTAGGCGATGAGGACCGCCATAAGCACGCCCAGCAGGTACAAGCCCGTCATGATGAAGCCGCCCTTGCCGGGGAAGAAGGCGCTGACGAAGAAGGCGTAGATGGGGAGCTTGGCGGTGCAGCTCATGAAGGGGGTCAGCAGGATCGTCATCTTCCGATCCCGCTCGCTGGGCAGGGTTCGGGTGGCCATGACCGCGGGGACCGTGCAGCCGAAGCCCACCAATAGGGGCACGATGCTGCGGCCCGAGAGGCCGATGCGCCGCAGGAGCTTGTCCATGAAGAAGGCCACTCGGGCGATGTAGCCGCTGTCCTCCATGAGGGACAGGAAGAAGAACAGGGTGACGATGATGGGCAAAAAGCTCAGCACGCTCCCCACCCCCTCGAAGATGCCGGAGACGATGAGGCTGTGGACGATGGGGCTGACGCCGGCGGTGGTCAGGGCCCCGTCCACCAGGGTAGTGAGAGCGTCGATGCCCGAGGCCAGCAGATCCTGGAGGAAGGCGCCCACCACGTTGAAGGTCAGGTAGAACACGGCGGCCATGATGAGAATGAAGCAGGGGATGGCGGTATACTTGCCAGTCAGGACCCGGTCGATGCGCTCGGAACGGGCTCGTTCCTTGCTCTCCCGGGGGCGGATGACCGTGGCCTCGCAGACCTTCTCGATGAAGTCGAAGCGCATGTCGGCCATGGCGGCGGCCCGGTCCATGCCGCACTCGTTCTCCATCTGGACGATGATGTGCTCCAGCATCTCCCGCTCGTTCTCGTCCAGGGCCAGCTGATCCAAGACCAGCTTATCCCCCTCCACCGCCTTGCTGGCGGCGAAGCGCACGGGAAGGCCCGCCCGTTCGGCGTGGTCCTCGATGAGGTGGATGACGCCGTGGAGGCACCGGTGGACGGCGCCGTTATGGTCCCGCTTGTCGCAGAAATCCTGGCGGGTGGGGCGCTCCTGGTACTGAGCGATGTGGAGGGCGTGCTTGACGAGCTCGTCCACGCCCTGGTTCTTGGCGGCGGCGATGGGCACCACGGGGACGCCCAACAGCTTTTCCATGCCGTTCACGTCCACTGAGCCGCCGTTGGAGGTGACCTCGTCCATCATGTTCAGGGCTACCACCATGGGCATGTGCATCTCTAACAGCTGCACGGTCAGGTACAGGTTCCGCTCGATATTCGTGGCGTCCACGATGTTGATGATGGCCGTGGGCTTTTGATCCAGGACGAAGCTGCGAGAGACGATCTCCTCGCTGCTGTAGGGGGACATGGAGTAGATGCCGGGGAGGTCTGTGATGAGGGTCTCGGGGTGGCCCTTGATGACGCCGTCCTTCCTGTCCACGGTGACGCCGGGGAAGTTGCCCACGTGCTGGTTGGCGCCGGTGAGCTGATTAAATAAAGTGGTCTTCCCCGCGTTCTGGTTGCCGACAAGGGCAAAGGTCAGGGTGGTGCCGGCTGGCAGCGGGTCCCCGTCGCCCTTGCTGTGATACTTGCCGTCCTCGCCCAGGCCCGGGTGCTCGCTCTTTTGTATGGTGGAGATGCCGGTGTGGGGGTTGGAGCGCTTTTCGATGGGCTCGATCTCGATCTGGGCGGCGTCCTCCAATCGCAGCGTCAGCTCGTAGCCGTGGACCTGGAGCTCCATGGGGTCGCCCATGGGGGCCAGCTTCACCACCGTGACCTCCGCCCCGGGGATCATGCCCATGTCCAAAAAATGCTGCCGCAGGGCCCCTTCCCCGCCCACGGTGCGGATCACCGCGGACTTGCCCACCAAAAGCTGGTTCAGCGTCATGCCATTGCCTCGTTCCCGCCTCGGTTTGCCAAGGCTAACTTTTTGGGGGAAGTATACTCCTTTTTTGGCGAAAAAGCAATAGACCTTGTGAAATATACAGGGATATGGTATGCTGAGTGTGGAGGTGCGGCATGAAAAAGGTATTTGCGATGCTGTTGGCGGTCCTGCTGCTGAGTTCGATGGCTTGCGGGCAGAAAGCGGGCACGGTCGAAACCCAGGAGACGGCTGCTCCCGTCGCCACCGAAGCCCCTAAGGCGGAGGCGCAGGCGGTGCGGCAGGTGGGGGCCTACGACGTGGTGGCCAATGACGGCGCCAAGGCGGGCACCGAGGCCTATCCCTATATGGTGATGACGAAATACTCCGTCTGGTATCTGGCGTCAGCGGACATAGAGCTGCAGGGCGAGGACGCCTTCTTCGCGGGGCTGGCGGAGGTGCTGCAGTACTTCGACGAGGACGTGACGGACGCGCAGAAAGCCCTGGCGGGGCGCATCCCGGCAGAGATACCGCCCGTGGAGATCCGGACGGACTTCTGCGGCCAGGCCGGCGTCTCCGAGAGCGCTGGGGCCTATTACAACGGCATGGCCAACTTCATCAAGCTCTTCCACAGCTGGGAGATGGTTCGGTACGCCCTGCTCCATGAGTACGTGCACTATCTGACCATCCATTGCGCGGAGAAAAAGGTGCTGAGCGGCTTCTACGCAGAGGCTGTGGCCGAGTATGTATCCCGCATCCTGTGCAAAAACCGCATGATGCGCAGCATGGACCCCAGCGAGCTATATGATCCCGAAATGCTGGACGCCATGCACGCCTCGGGCGTCTGGGACGAGGAGATCGGCGGCCCGGACTACCGAAAGTCCGTCCTGTGCGAAAGCGACGCCTTTGCCCGGGGCTTGTATGACGGGCAACAGTATCAGAGCGTGGGCCAGCGGACGCTCCTGCGCATGGGCGATCGGCCCATCCCCTACCATGTATACGAACTATCCTATGCGGAGGGTGAGTCCCTGGCGTTCTACCTCATGGAGACCTACGGGGAGGAAAAGTTCCTGGACAACTGGGATACGGCTCCCGACAAGGTGGCGGAGCTGTACGATCTCACCGAGGAGGAGCTGCTGACCGCCTGGAGCGCCTGGAACGCCGAGCAATGCGAACAACTGGGCATACGGATGGAGTTGCCATAAGGGGAATGTATGGAAAAGGGACGCAGCAGCGTCCCTTTTTGCTTTGGTCATATCTGCCGAGCTTTGGCAGTAAAAGCCTCTACATCGATACGCAAGACAGCCACGGTATCCGTCATGGCCTCGGTAATGTAGAAATTGCGGCCTGTCTGCGTCTTCATCAGCATGGTCAGGGCATCTGTCTTTTCAACCGGGTCGGTCAGGATCGTCGCCCGCCCCTCGCCCATCACCGAGGCGTAGGCGGCACCGTATTTGCAGGGCAGGTCCCCGCCGGAGACCAGGGCCACGTCCGTCTCCAGCACGAAGGCCACCCGGCCGTTCTTCTGCAGCACGTCCAGCTTGCGCCCCTCTTTGGCGCTGTGAAGGTACAGGGTCAATCGGCCATCGATCAGCGAATAACCATAGTGCAGAGGCACCACGTAGGGCCGGTCCCCGTCGATCATGGCGAGGTGGAGGACCTGAGCTTTGTCTAAAATGGCGCGGATGGCGGTTTCGTCCGTAATCTCTCTGTCTTTTCTTCTCATAAGAATAAAAGTCGAGCCGACGGTGTCCCGCCGGCTCGTGGTTCGCTTTGGTTACGCCTTCATCTGGGACATGACTTCCTCAGCGAAGTTGTCCTCCCGCTTCTGCAGGCCCTCGCCCATCTCGTAACGGACGAAAGTGACGACCTCGGAAGCGTTCTTGGCCTTGAGCATATCCTTCACGGCGATGCCCTGGTCCTTCACGTAGACCTGCTCCAGCAGGCAGACTTCCTTGTAGTACTTGCTCATGCGGCCGTCCACCATCTTCTCGACGATGGCCTGGGGCTTGGGCTTGGCGGCCTGGGCGTTCTCCTCCAGGGCCTTGGCCAGCTGGATCTTGCGCTCATGGTCGATATAATCCTGGGGAAGATCCTTCACGCCCACGCACACGGGGTTGGCCGCGGCGATCTGCAGGGCCACGTCATGCATGGCTTCCTTGTCGCAGGGAGCGGAGAACTGGACCACGACGCCGATGCGGCCGCCCATGTGGATGTAGGTATCCACGGCGCCCTCGATGCGGACGAAGCGGCGGATGGAGATCTTCTCGCCGATGCCGGCCACAGCGGTGGAAACGGCATGCTCCACAGTGTCGCCGTCCATGGTGGTGGCCATGAGGGCGTCCACGTCAGCGGGATTCGTCTCAGCGATCTGCTTGGCGATCCGCTTCACGAAAGCCAGGAACTTGTCGGTCTTGGCCACGAAGTCGGTCTCGCAGTTGACCTCGACCAGCACGGCCACGTCGCCGTCCCGGTAATCGGCCACAACGCCCTCAGCGGCGATACGGCCGGCCTTCTTGGCGGCAGCCGCCAGGCCCTTCTCACGCAGGAAGTCGATGGCCTTCTCCACGTCGCCTTCGCAGGCCATGAGGGCCTTCTTGCAATCCATCATGCCGGCGCCCGTGCGCTCACGGAGGGCCGCTACGTCTTTGGCTGTGATCGTTGCCATATTCTAAATCCTCCTTGGAATTACTCTTCGGTCTCTTCCTTGTCCTCAGCGGCGGCATCGGTCATCTGCTCGCCCTGCTTGCCCTCGAGAACGGCGTCAGCCATCTTGGAGGTGATGAGACGGACCGCACGGATGGCGTCGTCGTTGGCGGGGATGGGGTAATCCACCTCGTCAGGATCGCAGTTGGTGTCCACGGTGGCGATGATGGGGATGCCCAGCTTCCGGGCTTCGGTGACGGCGATGTGCTCCTTGCGGGTGTCGATGACGAACAGCGCGCCGGGGAGCTTCTTCATTTCCTTGATGCCGCCCAGGTTCTTGATGAGCTTCTCCTGCTCGGCCTTGATGGCGATGACTTCCTTCTTGGGCAGCAGATCGAAGTCCCCGTTCTCCTCCATCTTCTCGATGGTCTTGAGCCGGTTGATCCGGGTCTGGATGGTCTTGAAGTTGGTCAGCATGCCGCCCAGCCACCGCTGGTTCACGTAGAACTGCTCGCAGCGCTTGGCTTCCTGCTCGATGGCTTCCGCAGCCTGCTTCTTGGTGCCGACGAAAAGGATATCCTTGTCCTGGGCAGCCAGGTCACGGATGAAGTAGTAGGCCTCTTCGATTTTCTTGACGGTCATCTGCAGGTCGATGATGTGAATGCCGTTGCGCTCGGTGAAGATATAGGGCTTCATCTTGGGGTTCCAACGGCGGGTCTGGTGGCCGAAATGTACACCGGCCTCCAACAGCTGCTTCATAGAGATCACGGACATGAGTAATCAAACCTCCTCGTTTTATTTTTTGTCCTTCCCCCGCTTCATCCGGCCGGCAACCCATATTTCAGGGACGAGAGCCGCCGATCCACGGAGGTGCGTGATAACCTTGCATAGTATAGCAAAACAAAAGCCCCGTTGCAAGGGCTTTTTAAAAAAAATTCAGTCAATTGAAATGATTTTCAATTGACTGAGGGTCCGCCTGCGGGCGGGGTTTTCCGGCTCTGGCCTATACTGCGAAGCAGTACCGGGCGGCCAGAGCCGCAAGGTGTAAAATCTGACGCGCATGTCGCCAGATTTTACGGATTCTTAGCCGGACGTTCTTCCCGCCAAGTCCGTTGCCACATTTCTACAGGAATTATTCCTCCCCCTCGTCCTCTTCGTCAAACAGGTCCTGGAACTCGGCGAAGACCTCGTCGAGCAGGATCTCGTTGTCGATGGTGCGGTAGGATTCCTCGCCGTTCTCCTTGACGATCTCCAGGAGGACGATCTCGTCGTCCTCGATGCCCGCCACTTCGTCCAGGGGCTGTAACGCGGCGTAGCGCTTGCCCTCATAGGAGAAGGTGAGCAAGAGATCGAAGTCCACGGGCTGTCCGTTCTCCTCGTCGATCAGGGTGACGATGGTGTCTTTTTCTTCCATATGTATATCCTCTCCAATCAAAG
>ONNZ01000026.1 GCA_900319345.1 uncultured Eubacteriales bacterium | reverse complement strand
CTACTTCCGGACCACCGACGTGACCGGTTCCATCCAGCTCCCTGAGGGCGTTGAGATGGTCATGCCCGGCGACCACGTGACCATGGAGATCAAGCTGATTACCCCCATCGCCATGGAGGAAGGCCTCCGGTTCGCTATCCGCGAGGGCGGCCGCACCGTCGCCTCCGGCGTCGTGTCCAAGGTAATTGAATAAGCGAAATCAAAACGAAAGGGCTGCGAAAGCAGCCCTTTTCCGTTTTGGTGAAATCACCGATTACTACATATTGTATATATAGGGAGATACTGCATACAAGGCCGCGAAAAAAGCTCAAAAAAAGTTTGTTTTTTCGCAAAAAAACACTTGCATTTTATAAAAGGATAGAGTATACTTCTGCTGTTCGCGTTGAGGCCAAGGGACAACTATGGCCTTCACGTGGGTCCAGGCAGGAGGTTGCCGGCTGCCATCCGGGTAATTTCTGTCGGGCCAACGCTTCAAAAACACGAGGAGCGGGGGCAAAAATAGCGGGCAGGGTGGCTTCCTGAAACGAGGAATGTGTGGCCGAAAGGCCGCGCATAAACCAAGAGTTAGGAAACACACGGCCCCGTGTACTGCCCAATCTTAGAAGGAGGAAGAAACAATAACATGGCAAACCAAAGAATCCGCATCAAGTTGAAGGGCTATGAGCATGGTCTCGTCGACGCCAGCGCTGAGAAGATCGTGGAAACCGCCCGCCGGACCGGGGCTCAGGTCTCCGGACCCATCCCCCTGCCCACCGAGAAGGAGGTAGTGACCATCCTGCGTGCTGTCCATAAGTACAAGGATTCCCGCGAGCAGTTCGAGACCCGGACGCACAAGCGTCTCATCGACATCCTGCAGCCCTCCGCCAAGACCGTGGACGCCCTCATGAAGCTGGATCTGCCCGCCGGTGTGGATATCGAGATCAAGCTGTAAGTTTAACGGAGGTATGAACCAATGAAGAAAGCCATTTTGGGCAAGAAGATCGGTATGACGCAGCTCTTTAGGGCTGACGGTACCATGATCCCCGTCACAGTCGTCGAAGCCGGTCCGTGCCCCGTCGTTCAGAAGAAGACCGTAGCCAAGGAAGGTTACGAAGCCGTGCAGGTCGGGTTCTGCGAGCTGCGCGAGAAGCTGGCCAACAAGCCCCTCAAGGGCCATTGCGCCAAGGCCGGTGTGAAGGCCATGCGGTACCTGCGCGAGCTCAAGCTCGACGACGCCGCCAGCTATGAAGTCGGCCAGGTCATCACCTGTGACGTGTTCGCCGAGGGCGAGCGCGTGGACGTGACCGGCGTCAGCAAGGGCAAGGGTTTCGAAGGCAACATCAAGCGGTGGAATCAGGCCCGGGGCCGCAAGACCCACGGTTCCCACTCCTACCGGGTGGCCGGTTCTCTGGGTGCCTGCACCTACCCCGGCGAAGTCTTCCGCACCAAGCGCCTGCCCGGCCACATGGGCAGCGAGACCGTCACCGTCCAGAACCTGGAGGTGGCCCGCGTGGATGCCGCTCGGAACCTGCTGCTCATCAAGGGTGCCATCCCCGGCGCCAAGGGCACCATGGTCACCGTGAAGAGCACCGTGAAATAAGGAGGAAAGAAGATATGCCTAACGTAGCATTGTACGATATTACCGGTAAGGTCATTGGCGATATCGAGCTTTCCGAGAATGTATTTGGTCAGCCCGTCAACGAGCCCGTTCTCCATCAGGTGGTCGTGGCTCACCTCGCCAACTGCCGTCAGGGCACCCAGAGCGCCAAGACCCGCAGTGAAGTTTCCGGCGGCGGCAAGAAGCCCTATCGTCAGAAGGGCACCGGCCGCGCCCGTCAGGGTTCCACCCGCGCCCCCCAGTGGACACACGGCGGCGTGGTGTTCGCGCCCAAGCCCCGCGACTACTCCCAGAAGGTCAACGCCAAGGTGCGCCGCATCGCCCTTAAGTCCGCCCTCTCCTCCAAGGTCGCCGACAGCGAGCTCATCGTGTTCGATGCACTGAACATTGAAGCTCCTAAGACCAAGGAAATGGTGAAGGTCCTCAAGGCCGTCGAAGCGGACAAAGCCCTGATCGTTCTGGCCGACAAGGACGAGGCCGTGGAGCGGGCTGCCGCCAACATCCCCGGCGTCAAGACCACCCAGGTCGGCACCCTGAACACCTACGAGGTGCTCAAGTATAAGAAACTGATCCTCACCAAGGATTCCGTTGCAAAAATCGAGGAGGTGTACGTCTGATGAAGAGCGCTTATGATATCGTGAAGGCTCCCATCCTCACCGAGAAGAGCTACGATTACATCGCCCACCGGGTCTACACGTTCGAAGTGGCCAAGACGGCGAACAAGATCGAGATCGCCAAGGCCGTGGAAGAGATCTTCGGCGTGAAAGTCCAGAGCGTGCACACCGTGAACAAGCTGGGCAAGATCAAGCGGCAGGGCCGGTATGAAGGCCGTCGTCCTTCCACCAAGAAGGCCTATGTGAAGCTGACGAATGAGTCCAAGGGCATCGAGCTCTTCGACGGCATCGCCCAGTAAGGAGGAAGAAAATGGCTATTCGCAAGATCAATCCGACGACTCCGGGCCAGCGCGGCATGACCGTCTCCGCTTTCGAGGAGATCACCCGCACCACCCCCGAAAAGTCTCTGACCACCGATATGCGCAAGCGGGCCGGCAGGAACTTCTCCGGCCGCATCACCGTCCGGCATCAGGGCGGCGGCGCCAAGCGCAAGTACCGCATCATCGACTTCAAGCGGAACAAGGACGACGTGCCCGGCAAGGTCTTCTCCATCGAGTACGACCCCAACCGCTCCGCCAACATCGCCCTGATCCATTACGCCGACGGCGAGAAGCGCTACATCATTGCGCCCCTCGGCCTGAAGGTGGGCGATCAGATCGTCTCCGGCGCGGCTGCCGATATCAAGGTCGGCAACACGCTGCCCCTCGAGAACATCCCCGTGGGCACCATGATCCACTGCGTGGAGCTGGTCCCCGGCAAGGGCGCTCAGCTCGTCCGGTCCGCCGGCAACGCGGCCCAGCTCATCGCCAAAGAGAACGGCTTCGGCCAGGTTCGTCTTCCCAGCGGTGAGGTCCGCCTGATCCCCCTGAAGGCTCGGGCGACCATCGGCCAGGTCGGCAACGTGGACTTCCAGAACATCATGATCGGCAAGGCCGGCCGGACCCGTCACATGGGCATCCGTCCCACCGTCCGCGGCTCCGTCATGAACCCCAACGACCACCCCCACGGCGGCGGCGAGGGCAAGAGCCCCATCGGCCGGCCCGGTCCTGTGACCCCCTGGGGCAAGCCCGCGCTGGGTTACAAGACTCGGAAGACCAAGAACAAGAGCAACAAGTACATCGTGCGCCGCAGGAACGGCGGTAAGTAACGGGAAGGAGTAAGGATAATGAGCAGATCGGTTAAAAAAGGACCGTTTGTAAGCAATGTTCTCTACGATCGCATCCAGGCGATGAACGAGAGCGGCAAGAAGACCGTTGTTAAGACCTGGTCCCGTTCTTCCACGATCTTCCCTGAGTTCGTCGGCCACACCATCGCGGTCCACGACGGGAAAAAGCACGTTCCGGTGTACGTCACCGAGGAAATGGTCGGGCACAAGCTGGGCGAGTTCGCCCCCACCCGCACCTTCCGTGGCCACAGGGGCTCTGAGAAGTCCTCTGGCGCGAAGTAAGGAGGAAAGTTATGGCAACGAGAAGCAAAACCAAAACCGCCTATCGTCATGAGCACGCTGACAAGCGGCCCCATGCCACGGCGAGATACATCCGCATCGCTACCCGCAAGTGCACCATCGTGGCGGACTTGATCCGGGGCAAGAGCGTGAAGGAGGCCCAGGCCATCCTGACTTACTGCCCGAAAGCGGCTGCGGCGCCCATGCTGAAGGTCCTCAACTCCGCCGTCGCCAACGCGGAGAACAACCTGGAACTCAACCGTGACGATCTCTTCGTGGCCGAAGCCTTCGCCAACCAGGGTCCTACCCTGAAGCGCTTCCGCCCCCGGGCGCGCGGCTCCGCCTCTTCCATTCTGAAGCGGACCAGCCATCTCACGGTGATTCTCGATCAGCAGGCCAAGTAAGGAGGAAAGAACATGGGTCAGAAAGTTAATCCCAACGGTTTCCGCATCGGCGTCATTCGCGACTGGAACACCCGTTGGTACGCTCCGAAAAAGGACTTTGCGGATTTCCTCGTGGAGGATCACAAGATCCGTGAGTTTGTGAAGAAGAAGTACTACGCGGCCAACATCTCCCGCATCGGGATCGACCGGGCCGCCGGCAAGATCTCCGTGAGCATCTTCACCGCCCGTCCGGGCATGCTCATCGGCAAGGGCGGCGCCGGGATCGACGCCATCAAGGCCGACATCGCCAACGAGATCGGCAAGCCCGTCAACGTGAACATCATGGAGATCCGGGATCCTGACGCCGACGCCCAGCTGGTGGCGGAGAACATCGCCGCCCAGCTCGAGAAGCGCATCAGCTTCCGGCGGGCCATGAAGCAGGCCATGCAGCGCGCCATGCAGCGCCCCGGCGTGAAGGGCATCAAGCTCAGCTGCGCCGGCCGTCTCGGCGGCGCTGAGATCGCCCGCAGCGAGGGATACCATGACGGTTCCATCCCCCTGCAGACCATGCGCGCGGACATCCACTACGGGTTCGCGGAAGCCCACACCACCTACGGTCGGATCGGCTGCAAGGTCTGGATCTACAAGGGCGAAGTGCTTGGCAAGGCCAAGCGCAAGGGCCTGGTAGCTCTGGAGCCCTCCTGGATCACCAGCACCCAGATCGAGGCCGCTCGTGTGGCCATGACCCGTTTCACCAAGCGTGGCGGTCAGGTCTGGATCAAGATCTTCCCGGATAAGCCCGTTACCGAAAAGCCCGCCGAGACCCGCATGGGTTCCGGCAAAGGTTCCCCCGAATACTGGGTGGCCGTGGTCAAGCCCGGTCGCGTCATGTTCGAGATCGCAGGCGTTGAAGAGAGCATCGCCAAGGAAGCCCTTCGTCTTGCCGGGCATAAGCTGCCCATCCGCTGCAAGATCGTGAAGAAGGAAGTCGCTCAGGAAGGAGCAGAAGCATGAAGGCTGAAGAATTGAGAAAAATGTCTGTTGCTGACCTGGAAAAGCAGGAGAAGGACCTCAAGAGTGAGCTTTTCAACCTCCGCTTCCAGACCGTGACCGGTCAGATCAGCAACCCCAGCCGCATCGGCGCCTGCAAGAAGGACATCGCACGGATCAAGACCATTCTCCGGCAGCGCGAGCTGACTGGCAGTGCCGAGTGAGGAGGAAGTAAGAAATGGAACAGGTAATTAGAGGATATCGCAAGACCCGCACCGGCGTCGTTGTCAGCGATAAGATGGATAAGACGGTGGTCGTCGCCATCTCCACCAAGGTCCGCCATCCCCTGTACGGCAAGATGGTCAACCGGACCCGTAAGTTCAAGGCCCACGACGAGGAGAACCAGTGCGGCATCGGCGACACCGTGCGCATCATGGAAACTCGTCCGATCTCCAAGGATAAGCGCTGGCGCGTGGTGGAGATCATCGAGAAGGCCAAGTAAGGGGAGGTAAGTATGATTCAGCCTCAAACCAGATTGAAGGTAGCCGACAACTCCGGCGCCAAAGAGATCATGTGCATCCGGGTCCTGGGCGGCTCTTCCCGCAAGTTCGCGGGCATCGGCGATGTGATCGTCGCCTCCGTCAAGACCGCCACCCCCGGCGGCACCGTAAAGAAGAAGGACGTGGTCAAGGCCGTGGTCGTGCGGACCGTCGCCGAAACCACCCGTCCCGATGGCAGCCACATCCGCTTCGACGACAATGCGGCCGTCATCATCAACGACGACAAGCAACCCCGCGGCACCCGTATCTTCGGGCCCGTGGCCCGGGAACTGCGTGAGAAGGATTACATGAAGATCGTTTCTCTCGCGCCCGAAGTTCTGTAAGGAGGTAGAGATATGAACAAGCTGAACGTCAAGAAGGGCGATCGGGTCCGTATCATCTCCGGCAAGGACGCTGGCAAGGAAGGCAAGATCCTGACCGCGTTCCCCTCCAAGGAGCGGGTCATCGTCGAGGACTGCAACATGGTCACCCGCCATGTGAAGCCCCGTCGGCAGGGTGAGGCCGGTGGCCGCATCGAGCAGGCCGGCACCATCCACGTGTCCAATGTGCAGCTGGTTTGCCCCAACTGCAAGATGCCTACCCGCGTTGGTCACGCCATCGTGGAGAAGAACGGCAAGAAGGTCTCTGTCCGCGTGTGCAAGCAGTGCGGCAAGCAGATCGACTAAGGCGGAAGGAGGAACGTTAAATGGCTAAGAAAGAAGTCAAGCAGGCTCCCGCGAAGGCCAAGAAGGCCGCGGCAGAAGCCAAGCCCTTTACCGGCGAACCCCGCCTGAAGGTGAAGTACCGTGAGACGGCCATCCCCGGTCTCAAGGAGAAGTTCCACTACGAGAACGTGATGATGATCCCCAAGCTGGACAAGATCATCATCAACATGGGCCTCGGTTCCGAGAAGGACAACCCCAAGGGCATCGAGACCGCCGTGCAGCAGCTCTCCGCCATCGCCGGCCAGGCCGCCGTGGTGACCAAGGCCAAGAAGTCCGTCGCGAACTTCAAAGTCCGTGAAGGCATGACCATCGGCGCCAAGGTGACCCTCCGCGGCGACAAGATGGACTTCCACGGCGTGTCCGACAAGTCCTTCGACGGCCGCGGCAACTACGCCATGGGCGTCAAGGAGCAGCTGATCTTCCCCGAGATCAACTACGACGACGTTGACAAGGTGCGCGGCATGAACATCGTGTTCGTCACCAGCGCCAAGACCGATGAGGAAGCCAAAGAGCTGCTCGCTCTCCTCGGCATGCCTTTCGTTCAGGAGTAATAAGGAGGAGCGATCATGGCTAAATTGAGCAAGAAACTGAAGCAGCAGGCTGCTCCCAAATACAGCACCCGCGCTTACACCCGCTGCCGCATCTGCGGCCGGCCCCATTCCGTGCTCCGCAAGTATGGCATCTGCCGTATCTGCTTCCGGAACGAAGCCTACGCGGGCAACATCCCCGGCGTCCGTAAGGCCAGCTGGTAAAGGAGGAAACCAAGATGACTGATACTATCGCAGATATGCTGACTCGCATCCGCAACGCTCTCGTTGCCAAGCATGAGTCCGTGGACGTGCCCTGCTCCACCATCAAGAAGGCCATCGCCGAGATCCTGGTGGAAGAAGGCTACATCAAGTCCTATGAGATCATCGAGGACGGCCTCGCCAAGACCATCCGCATCCAGCTCAAGTACGGTCCCAACAAGCAGCGCGTCATCGTGGGCATCAAGCGGATCTCCCGCCCCGGCCTCCGTGTGTACGCCCGCAAGGACGAGATCCCCAAGGTCCTGGGCGGCCTGGGCATCGCGATCCTGTCCACCTCCCGCGGCGTCATGACCGATCGGGAAGCCCGTAAGCTCGGCGTTGGCGGCGAAGTGCTGGCCTTCGTTTGGTAAAATAATCAGGAGGAAAAGAAATGTCACGTATCGGAAAACTTCCGGTGAAGATCGACGCCGGAGTGACAATCACGGTCGACGACAGCAATGTTGTGACCGTCAAGGGCCCCAAGGGCACGTTGTCACAGCAGATGCACCCTGATATGCAGATCGAGCAGGACAACGGTGTCCTCACCGTCAAGCGTCCCAGCGACGACAAGGCCCATCGGGCCCTGCATGGTTTGACCCGGAGCCTCATCCACAACATGGTGGTGGGCGTGACCACCGGCTTCGAGAAGAAGCTGGAGATCGTGGGCACCGGCTATCGTGCCCAGCTTCAGGGCAAGAACCTGGTCCTCAACATGGGCTACTCCCATCCCGTTGAGTTCCAGCCCATCGAAGGCATCACCTTCGAAGTACCCACCCCCAACAAGATCTCTGTGAAGGGCATCGACAAGCAGGTCGTGGGTCAGATCGCTGCCAACATCCGCGAGGTCCGGCCTCCGGAGCCTTACAAGGGCAAGGGCATCCGCTATGAAGGCGAGACGGTCCTGCGCAAGGAAGGCAAAGCCGGTAAGAAATAAGAGAGGAAGGAGAGCTGAAAGATGTATTCTAAGATCGATAAGAATGCGGTGCGTAAAGCTCGTCACCATCGTATGCGTCTTCACATCAACGGCACGCCTGAGCGTCCCCGCCTGAATGTGTACCGCAGCACCGTGCACATCTATGCACAGGTCATCGACGACACCACCGGTAACACCTTGGCTGCTGCTTCCACTTTGGACGGACAGCTCAAGGAGCAGCTCGCCGGCAAGAACAAGACCGAAGCGGCCAAGCTGGTGGGCAAGCTCATCGGTGAGCGCGCTCTCGAGAAGGGCGTGAAGAAGGTCGTGTTCGATCGCGGCGGTTACCTCTACACCGGTCGGGTGGCTGCCCTGGCTCAGGGCGCCAGAGACGCCGGACTGGACTTTTAAGGAGGAAACAACATGCGTAACGATAGAAGAAGAGATTTCGAGAAGGAAGTTCCCGAATTCAAAGAGCGCCTCGTGTTCATCAACCGGGTCGCCAAGGTCGTCAAGGGCGGCAAGAACTATCGGTTCACAGCCCTCATGGTGGTCGGCAACGAGAACGGTAAGGTGGGCGTGGGCCTGGGCAAGGCCGTGGAGATCCCCGAAGCCGTCCGCAAGGGCGTCGAGGATGCCAAGCGCCACATGATCGAGGTCCCCATCGTGGGTACCAGCATCCCCCATCAGGTGGAAGGCAAGTTCGGCAAGGGCCATGTCCGCATGCTCCCCGCTGAAGAAGGTACCGGCGTTATCGCGGGCGGTCCCGTCCGTGCGGTCCTGGAGATGGTCGGCATCAAGGATATCCGTACCAAGTCCTACGGTTCCAACAACCCCAGCAACTGCGTGAAGGCCACCCTGAACGGCCTTTCCCAGCTTCGCACCGCCGAGCAGATCGCGGCTCTCCGCGGCAAGACGGTGGAAGAGCTGCTGGACTAAGGAGGAAACAGCCATGTTGAAGATCACGCTCATCAAGAGCCCCATCTCCTCTCTGAAGGATCAGCAGGACACCGTGAAGGCCCTGGGCCTCCACAAGGTCTATCAGACCGTGGAAAAGCCCGACAACGCCTGCATCCGCGGCCAGATCTTCAAAGTGAAGCACCTGGTCAAGGTGGAAGAAGCATAAGGAGGGTCAAACCATGAAGTTGAACGAATTACAGCCGGCCGTCGGCGCGACCAAAGCCCCCAAGCGGGTCGGTCGCGGCACCGGCAGCGGCCTTGGCAAGACCTCTGCCAAGGGCCACAAGGGCCAGAAGGCCCGCAGCGGCGCCAAGAAGAACGGATTTGAAGGCGGTCAGATGCCTCTGGCCCGCCGTCTCCCCAAGCGCGGCTTCACCAACATCTACGCCAAGGAGTACACCGTAATCAATATTTCCGACCTGAACTGTCTGGAAGACGGCACGGAAGTGACGGCTGAGCTGCTCAAGAAGATGGGCATCCTCAGCAAGATCGAGAAGGACGGCCTGAAGGTCCTGGGTCGCGGCGAGCTCAATCGCAAGCTCACCGTCAAGGCGGCCAAGTTCACCAAGACCGCCGAGGAAGCGATCAAGGCTGCCGGCGGAAACGTTGAGGTGCTCTGATGTTTACCACGTTCATCAACGCATTCAAGATCAAGGACCTGAGGAAGAAGATCCTGTACACCCTCCTCCTCATCGTGGTCTACCGTCTTGGCTGCGCTATCCCCATCCCGGGCATCGACGCCGCGGCCTGGGCCAAGCAGATCGAGGGTCTGGCTCTCTTCGATTTCATGAGCCTGCTCTCCGGTTCCGCCCTGTCCCAGTTCACCATCTTTGCCATGGGTATCTCGCCCTACATCACCGGTTCCATCGTGATGCAGCTTTTGGCCATCGCCATCCCCGCTCTCGAGAAGATGAGCAAGGAGGAGGACGGTCGCCAGAAGATCGAGCAGATCACCCGGTATGTGGGTGTCGGTTTGGCTCTCGTCCAGAGCTTCGGCATCATCGTGACCTACGGCAGCTCCATCGTCACCGGTCAGCCCATCTGGTGGTCCTACGTGACCATCTGCGTCTGCTCCGCAGCGGGCACGGCGTTCCTCATGTGGCTGGGTGAGCGGATCACGGAGAAGGGCATCGGCAACGGTATCTCCATGCTGATCTTCGCCTCCATCGTGAGCCGGGTCCCCGATTGGATCATCGAACGGTTCAGGATGCTGTTCACCGGCGTTCAGGTATGGCAGTTCTTCGTAGCGCTCATCGTCATCGTCGCCCTGATCACCTTCGTGGTGCTCATCGAGAAGGCGGAGCGGAAGATCCCCATCATGTACGCCAAGCGGGTCGTGGGCCGCAAGCTCTATGGCGGTCAGAACACCTATCTGCCCATGAAGGCCAACGCCAACGGCGTCCTGCCGCTGATCTTCGCCATGACCCTCATGCAGGTGCCCACCATGATCCTCCAGTTCTTCCCTGGCTCCGGGATCTACACCTGGTGGGAGAAGTACATGAGCTCCAGCGCTGCGGTGCCGGTGCCCTACTATCTGGTCTACTTCCTGCTGATCATCGCCTTCGGTTACTTCTACACCTCCATCACCTTCAATCCGGTGGAGATGAGCAAGAACCTCCAGCAGAACGGCGGCTTCATCCCCGGCATCCGGGCGGGCCGTCCCACGGGCGAATACCTGGGCAAGATCAGCAACCGCCTGACCCTGTTCGGCTCTCTGTTCCTGGCCATCATCGCCATCATCCCCACCATCGTGCTGAACTCCCTGCACATCACCAGCATGTTCGGCGCGACCAGCGTGCTGATCATGGTGAGCGTGGCTCTGGAGACCACCGAGCAGCTGGAAGCTCAGATGCTCATGCGGCATTACAAGGGCTTCCTCAACTAAGCCTATGAAGATGATTCTGTTAGGCCCGCCGGGCGCGGGCAAAGGCACCCAGGCCAAGGGGATCGCCGCACGGTACGGCATCGCGCATATCTCCACCGGAGACATGCTGCGGGCCGAGGTCCGCGAGGGCACTCCCCTGGGCCGTGAGGCCAAGTCCTATATGGACAAGGGACAGCTGGTCCCCGATGAGGTCATCATCGGCATGGTGAAGAACCGCATCGCAGCGCCCGACTGTGAGAAAGGCTTCCTCTTCGACGGATTTCCCCGGACCATCGCCCAGGCGGAGGCTCTGGAGAAGATCACCGACATCGATCGGGTCGTCGACATCGAGGTCCCGGACGAGCGGCTCATCGCCCGCATCAGCGGGCGGCGCATGTGCCCCCTGTGCGGCGCCACCTACCACGTGTCCACCTACGGGAGCGACAAGTGCTCCTGCGGCGGTGTCCTCTATCAGCGGGACGACGATCGGGCGGAGACGGTGGCGGTGCGGCTCACGGAGTACCACAAGAAGACCGCTCCTCTCATCGACTACTACGCCCAGAAGGGCAAGCTCCTGACGGTCAACGGCGACGCTCCTGTGGACGCTGTGGCCGACGAGATCGCCAGGGAGCTGGACGCATGATCACCATCAAGTCCGCCAGCGAGCTCGTGAAGATGCAGGCGGCCGGCAAGGTGGTGGGGGAGACCCTGAAGCTGTTGGGCGAGAACATCCGCCCCGGCGTCACCACCGCCCACCTCAACAAGCTGGCCCACGAGTACGTCATGAGCTGCGGCGCAACGCCCTCCTTCCTGGGGTACGCGGGCTATCCCGCCAGCGTGTGCATCTCGGTGAACAACCAGGTGATCCACGGCATCCCCGGGAAGCGGGTCCTGCGAGACGGCGACATCGTCAGCTGCGACTTCGGCGCCATCCTGGACGGGTTCCACGGGGACGCCGCCCGGACATTCCTCTGCGGGGAGGTGAAGCCGGAGCTCCAGCAGCTGGTGAAGGTGACGCGGGAGTGCTTCTTCGAAGGACTCAAGTTCTGCCGGGTGGGCTATCGGATCTCCGACATCTCCAAGGCCGTGCAGCAGCACGCCGAACAATACGGCTACGGCGTGGTTCGCGACTATGTGGGCCACGGCATCGGCCGGGAGATGCACGAGGACCCCGAGGTCCCCAACTACTACACCCCCCGGGCGCGGCAGCGCCTCCACGCCGGCATG
The DNA here is from genome assembly GCA_900319345.1 of uncultured Eubacteriales bacterium. GTDB lineage: Bacteria > Bacillota > Clostridia > Christensenellales > CAG-138 > RUG472. The sequence continues at coordinate 38,737 of ONNZ01000026.1, read as the reverse complement.
GCCATCGCCGTGGAGCCCATGATCAACCTGGGCACCTATCAGGTGAAGGTCCTCGCCGACGGATGGACGGTGGAGACGGCGGACGGACTGCCTTCGGCCCACTTTGAGAACACGATCCTCATTACCGAGGGCGACCCGGTGATGACCACCTACTACGAGGGGGATCTATGAGCGTCGAAGTGAGCGTTGGCGATCTGGTCGTCTCCCGGGCAGGCCGGGACAAGGGACGCCCCTTCGTGGTGCTTCGCGCCGAGGAAGGGTTCGTGTATCTGGCGGACGGAGACCTTCGGCGGCTCGATAAGCCCAAGAAGAAGAAGCGGATGCACGTGAAGCCCTACCCCAAGAAGGGCACTTGCCGGATGGAACTTGCTGAGGGCCTCTGCGACGCGGATATCCGCAAGCGCATCGCCGCCCTCACGGCAGCCGATGAAACCTAAGGGATCAAGAAAAGGAGGTACAGCTTGTCCAAAGCAGATGTTTTTGAGCTGGAAGGCGTCGTAACGGAAGCATACCCCAATGCCATGTTTGAAGTGACCCTTCAGAATGGACGGAAGATCTTGGCCACCATCTCCGGAAAGCTTCGTATGAACTACATCCGGATCCTGCCGGGAGACAAGGTGACCGTGGAGATGTCCATGTATGATTTGAGCCGGGGGCGCATCACCTGGCGCGCCAAGAACTGAACCATCAGAACTAAAGTTTAAGGAGATAAAACAATGAAAGTCAGACCGTCTGTGAAACCGATTTGCGAGAAGTGCAAGATCATCAAGCGCAAGGGTCGCGTCATGGTCATCTGCGAGAACCCCAAGCACAAGCAGCGTCAGGGCTAAGCACGACTTTAGAAAATACTCGCGGGGCGGCTGGCGCCCGACCTGAAGGAAAGGCGCTTCCTGCGAGCGGATATAGATACATACCCATTTTGAAATTTTTACGGAGGTAAGAAACCATATGGCACGTATTGCTGGCGTAGACCTTCCGAGAGACAAGCGGATCGAGATCGGCTTGACCTATATTTTCGGTATCGGTCGTGCGATGTCCAACGAGATCCTGGCTGCCACGGGCGTAGATCCCGACATCCGGGTACGTGATCTTTCGGAGAACGATGTCAACAAACTGAGAGAGTACATCGACCACAATGTGAAGGTGGAAGGCGATCTTCGCCGTGAAACCTCCATGAACATCAAGCGCCTGGTGGAGATCGGCTGCTACCGGGGCGTCCGTCATCGCAAGGGCCTGCCCGTCCGCGGTCAGAGCACCAAGCAGAACGCCCGCACCCGCAAGGGCCCGAAACGCACCCAGGGCGGTAAGAAGAAATAAGGAGGGGAGAAGAGAATGGCTAAAGTAACGAAAGTCAAGAAGACTGTCAGCCGCAAGCGTCGTGAAAAGAAGAACATCGACCGCGGTCAGGCCCACATCCGTTCCTCCTTCAACAACACGCTGGTGACCATCACCGATATGCAGGGCAATGCGATCGCCTGGTCCAGCGCTGGTTCCCTGAACTACCGCGGTTCCCGCAAGTCCACGCCCTTCGCCGCCCAGATGGCTTCTGAAGCCGCCGCCCGGGCCGCCATGGAGCATGGCCTCAAGACCGTGGAAGTGTACGTGAAGGGCCCCGGCTCCGGCCGTGAGTCCGCCATCCGCGCCCTGCAGACGGCCGGCTTGGAGGTCAACATGATCAAGGACGTGACCCCCATCCCCCACAACGGCTGCCGCCCGCCCAAGCGCAGAAGAGTGTAAGGAGGCAAACAAACTATGGCAAGATATACGGATTCCGTTTGCAGACAGTGCCGCCGCGAAGGCGCCAAGCTGTTTCTGAAGGGCGACCGCTGCTACAGCGAGAAGTGCGCCATGACCCTGCGCCACACCCCCCCGGGCATGCACGGCCAGGGCCGCCGCAAGCAGTCCGAGTACGGCATTCAGCTTCGTGAGAAGCAGAAGGTCCGCCGGGCCTACGGCATCATGGAGGGTCAGTTCCATCAGTACTATCTGACCGCCTCCAACATGAAGGGCGTCACCGGCGAGAACATGCTCCAGCTGTTGGAGCGCCGTCTCGACAACGTGTGCTACCGCCTGAACTTCGGTGAGTCCCGCCCCATGGCCCGCCAGATGGTGACCCACGGTCACATCCTGGTCAACGGCAAGAAGGTGGACATCGCTTCCTACGAGCTGAAGGTGGGCGACGTGATCTCCGTCAAGGAGAAGAGCCGCCAGATCCCCCTGTTCGCCACCCTGCGGGAGCAGGGCGCCAAGCGCACCGTGCCCGAGTGGCTGGAGCTGGACGCCGAGAACCTTTCCGGTAAAGTCGTGGCTCTGCCCAAGAGAGAGGATATCGATCTCACCATCGAGGAGCACCTCATCGTCGAGTTCTACTCCAGGTAAGCTCTATTCACCAAAACGACATTACCGAAGGAGGGTATACTATGTTGGATTTTGAAAAGCCCAAACTCGAATGCGTTGAGATGTCTGAGAACTACGGCAGGTTCGTGGTGGAACCCCTGGAGCGCGGCTTCGGCATGACGCTGGGCAACTCCATGCGTCGGGTGCTGCTCTCCAGCCTCCCCGGCGTGGCCGCCACCTCCATCCGCATCGACGGTGTGCTCCATGAGTTTTCCACCATCGAGGGCGTGAAGGAGGACGTGACCGAGATCGTCCTGAACCTGAAGGGCCTCATTTGCAAGCTCCACAGCCAGGGCCCCAAGAAGGTCATCATCGACGCGGCGGGCGAGTGCGAAGTCACCGCCGGTGACATCCTGCCCGATTCGGATGTTGAGATCATCAATCCCGAGCTCCACCTGGCCACTTTGGACGAGAACGGCAAGCTCCACATGGAGATCATGCTGGATCACGGCCGGGGCTACGTGGTGGCCGACCGCAACAAGCGGCCCGATATGCCCATCGGCGAGATCGCCGTGGACTCCATCTATACGCCCATCACCAAGGTGAACTTCACCGTGGACAACACCCGTGTGGGCCAGATCACCGACTATGACAAGCTCACCCTCGAGATCTGGACCAACGGCAGCATCAAGCCCGACGAGGCGGCCAGCTACGCGGCCAAGATCCTCACCGAGCACCTGATGCTCTTCATCAACCTGACCGATCGGATCCAGGGCGTGGAGATCATGGTGGAGAAGGAGGAGAGCAAGAAGGAAAAGATCCTGGAGATGAACATCGAGGATCTGGACCTGTCCGTCCGCTCATACAACTGCCTGAAGCGGGCCGGCATCAACACCGTGGAGGAGCTGGTGCAGCGGGACGAAGACGAGATGATGAAGGTTCGGAACCTGGGCCGGAAGTCTCTCGAAGAAGTGCAGCAAAAACTGGCGCAGCTCGGCTTGACCCTGCGCAGCAACGAAGAATAATTAGGAGGAAGCAGCAATGGCAAACAGGAAACTGGGAAAGCCCACTGACCAGCGTGTTGCAATGCTCCGGAACCTGACCACCGCTCTCATCTGGAACGGCAAGATCGTCACCACCGAGACCAGAGCCAAGGAAGTCCGCAGCATCGCCGAGAAGATCATCACCTTGGCGGTGAAGGAATACAAGAACACGGACATGGTGGAGAAAGAGGTCTAATCACCTTGGCGGTGAAGGAATACAAGAACACGGACATGGTGGAGAAAGAGGTCTACAACGAGAAGGGTCAGGTCTCCAAGGAGGAGAAGCCCCAGGATCGTCCTTCCAAGCTCCATGCGCGCCGTCAGATCATGAGCTATCTGTACGACATCCCCGAGCCCAAGAAGGAGAAGGAGACCAAGAAGGAGTACCGGGAGCGCACCAAGGGCACCAACCACGCTGTGGTGGAGAAGCTCTTCCGTGAGCTGGCCCCCAAGTACGACGGTCGCATCCAGGAAGGCAAGAAGGGTGGCTACACCCGCATGTACAAGCTGGGCGTCCGCCGCGGCGACGCCGCCCCCATGGTGGTGCTGGAGCTGGTCTAAAAGACCGCACAACGCAACTAAAGGACCTGCCATATGGCAGGTCCTTTTTCGTGGGATGAGTTTCTCTTTTTAGGCGACTTTTTCTCCTTTGTATAAAGAGAAAAAGTCGCAAATAATCCCTCTTAACTCTGCACCAGATACTCGGAGATGAAGGCGTCTAAATCCCCGTCGTCCATGACGGCCTGGATGTTGCCGTTCTCCACGCCGGTCCGGTGGTCCTTCACCAGGGTGTAGGGCTGGAAGACGTAGGAGCGGATCTGGCTGCCCCATTCGATCTTCTTCATGACGCCCTTCAGCTCGGCCATCTGGGCCTCCCGTTCCCGCTCCTGGAGCTCCAGCAGGCGGCCCTTCAAAATGCGCATAGCCATCTCCTTGTTCTGGAGCTGGCTTCGCTCGTTCTGGCACTGGACCACGATGCCCGTGGGGATGTGGGTGATGCGGATGGCGGAGGAGACCTTGTTCACGTTCTGGCCGCCGGCGCCGCCGGACCGGTAGGTATCCACCCTCAAATCCTCCGGGTCGATCTTGATGTCGTTGTTGTCGTCGTCGAAGATGGGCGTCACGTCCAGGGAGGAGAAGGAGGTGTGCCGCCGGGCGTTGGCGTCGAAGGGGGAGATGCGGACCAGCCGGTGCACGCCCTTCTCCGCCTTCAGGTACCCGTAGGCGTTCTCCCCGTCCACCTCGAAGGTGACGGACTTGATGCCCGCGTCGTCGCCCATCAGAAGGTCGATCTCCTTCACGGACCAGCCCCGGCGCTCGCAGTAACGGCTGTACATGCGGTACAGCATCTCCGTCCAGTCCTGGGCCTCGGTGCCGCCGGCCCCCGCATGAAGGCTCAACACGCAGTTGTAGGCGTCGTAGGGCCCCTTGAGGAGCATCTCGAGCCGCAGGGCGGAGACCTTCTTGTCGAGCTCGTCCAACTCCGTCTTGATCTCCTCGATGATGCTCTCGTCGTCCTCCTCCTCGGCCATCTCGATGAGGGTCTGGATGTCCTCCCGATTGCCGTTGAGCTTGTCCAGGCGCTCCAGCTTCCCCTTGATGCTCTTGACCCGCTGGGTCACCTTGTTGGCGGCGTCCACGTCGTTCCAGAAGTCGGCGGCGCTCATCTGGTCCTCCAGGCCCTTCAGCTCCGTCTGCAGCTCCTCGGGGCGCATCTGGGCGTTGGCCTGTTCCAGGGTCTTGCTGAGCTCGCCCAGCTTGAATTTGTATTCGTCCAATACGACCATCGTCTTATTCTCCCTACTTTATTTCGCGTTCCTGCCGCAGCAGTTCTTGTACTTCTTTCCGCTGCCGCAGGGGCAGGGATCGTTCCGGCCGATCTTCTCCGCGGCCAGCTTCTTCTTGGGGGCGTTCCCTTCGGGGGCGGGGGTATCCACGGGCTTGGCCACCTGCTGCCGCACCACGGGCGCCTTGCGCACCGCCACCCGCAACAGGCCCTTCACGGCCTCTTCCCGGATCTGGGCCACCATGGCGTCGAACATCTCGAAGCCCTCGTTGGTGTAGGCCACCACCGGGTCCTTCTGGGCGTAGGCCCTAAGTCCAATGCCCTGCCGCAGCTGGTCCATGGCGTCGATATGGTCCATCCAGTGGGTGTCCACGGTCCTAAGGAGCACCACCCGCTCCACCTCGTGGAGGTCGATGCCCGCCGCTTTCAGCTCCGCGTCCTTATCGGCCAGCTTCCGGTCGATGTAGGCCCGGCAGATGTCCTTGAGGTCGTTGTGGGAGGGCCGCTTCTTGTCGAACCCGGCGAAGATGTCCTCGGGCGGCGTGGCGCAGAGGTCGCAGATCTCCTTGCTGACCAGGGAAAGGTTCCAGTCGCTGTCGTGGCTCTCCTTGGGGCAGTAGGCGTTGACGATGCTGTCCACCGTGTCGTCGATCATGCCCAGGAAGCTGTCGTGCATGTCCATGCCCATGAGCACCTGGCGGCGCTGGCCGTAGATGATCTCCCGCTGCTTGTTCATCACGTCGTCATATCGCAGCACGTTCTTTCGGGTGTCGAAGTTGGTCATCTCCACCCGCTTCTGGGCGCTCTCGATCTGCTTGGTGACGATGCCGCTTTCGATGGGGAGCTCGTCGCCGGGGTTCAGCTTGGCCATGATGTTCTCCATCCGGTCCGCCCCGAACCGGCGCATGAGCTCGTCCTGCAGCGACACGTAGAACCGGGTGCTGCCCGGGTCCCCCTGACGGCCGGCCCGGCCTCGCAGCTGGTTGTCGATGCGGCGGCTCTCGTGGCGCTCGGTGCCGATGATGTGGAGGCCCCCCAGGGCCACCACCTGTTCGTGCTCCTTGTCGGTCTCCGCCTTGAAGGCGTCGTAGTATTCCTTATACTTCTTCCGGGCGTTCAGGATATTCTCGTCCTCGGTCTCCGCGTGGCCCGTGGCCTCCTCGATGAGGTCGTCCTCCAGGCCGTCCCGCATGAGGGCCTGGCGGGCCAGGAAGTCCGGGTTTCCGCCCAGCAGAATGTCCGTGCCGCGGCCCGCCATGTTGGTGGCGATGGTCACCGCGTTCAGCTTACCCGCCTGGGCCACGATCTGGGCCTCCTTGGCGTGATACTTGGCGTTCAGCACCTGGTGGGGGATGCCCGCCCGGCTCAGCCTGTCGGACAGGTATTCGCTCTTCTCCACGCTGATGGTGCCCACCAGCAGGGGTCGCCCGGTCTTGTGGACCGCCACGATCTCGTCCACCACGGCCTTGAACTTGCCCGCCTCGGTGGTGTAGACCACGTCCGCCATATCCTGGCGGATGCAGGGCTTGTTGGTGGGGACCTCCACCACGTCGAGACCGTAGATGGCGGTGAACTCGTCCTCCTCGGTCTTGGCCGTGCCGGTCATGCCGGCCAGCTTATGGAACATGCGGAAGTAATTCTGGAAGGTGATGGTGGCCAGGGTCTTGTTCTCCCGCTCCACCTTCACGCCTTCCTTGGCTTCCAGGGCCTGATGCAAGCCTTCGTTGTACCGGCGGCCGATCATGAGCCGGCCCGTGAACTCGTCCACGATCAGCACCTGGCCGTCCTGGACCACGTAGTCCTTGTCCCGGGTGAACAGGGAGTGGGCTCTGAGGGCCTGCTTGATGTAGTGGTTCAGCTCCGTGTTCTCCACGTCCGACAGGTTCTCAACGTTGAAGTATTTCTGGGCCTTCTCGATGCCCTGGGCCGTGAGCTGGACCGTGCGGCGGCGGATGTCGCACATGTAGTCGCCGCTGTCCTCCTGCTCCACGCCCATGAGCTGGTCGGACTTGCTGATGTCCTTGATGTCCTCACCCCGGGTGAGCCGGCGGACGAACCGGTCCGCCTCCCGGTACATGTCGGAGCTCTCCTCCCCCTGACCGCTGATGATGAGGGGGGTCCGGGCCTCGTCGATGAGGATGGAGTCCACCTCGTCCACGATGGCGTAATTGAGCTCCCGCTGCACCATATTCTCCTTGTAGACCACCATGTTGTCCCGCAGGTAGTCGAAGCCGAACTCGTTGTTGGTGCCGTAGGTGATGTCGCAGGCGTAGGCCGCCCGCCGCTCGTCGGAGTCCAGGTCGTGGACGATGCAGCCCACGGTGAGCCCCAAGAAGCGGTGGATCTTACCCATCCACTGGGCGTCGCGCTTGGCCAAATAGTCGTTCACCGTGACGATGTGGACGCCCTTGCCGGTCAGGGCGTTGAGGTACGCGGGGAGGGTGGCCACCAACGTCTTGCCCTCGCCGGTCTTCATCTCGGCGATCCGGCCCTGGTGGAGGACCATGCCGCCCAGCAGCTGCACGTCGAAGTGGCGCATGCCCACGGTCCGCACGGCAGCCTCCCGCACCACGGCGAAGGCCTCCGGCAAGAGGTCGTCCAATGTCTCGCCCTTAGCGAGCCTGTCCTTGAACAGGGCCGTCTGCTGCCGCAGCTCCTCGTCGGTCATGGCCTGGTATCGGGGCTCCAGATCGTTGATCTTGGCCACCACCGGCCGCATCTTCTTCAGCTTCGCTTCGCTGGTGTTGCCCAGCAGTTTATCTAAAAATCCCATTCAGTTCCTATACCTTTCGTGGCAGTATGCCGCCGCATACTTTTTCAATATGCAAGTGTACCACAAAAATCCGCCCCCGTAAAGGGCGGAAAACCGCTGCCGACAAAAGATTCACACCGATGACACGTTCATTCCTTCAGCCGCCGTATGACCTCCCGCATCTTCTCCCGCTGGCGGTCGGTGAGGAAGGGGGATAGGGTTTGGTAGATCTCCTCCATGCGGGTGGGGCTCATCTCGCCAGCCTGCTCCTGCTCCTTCGTCATGCGCTTGAGCTCGTCCATGAGCGCGTCCTCGCCGCTGTTCTGCCGCTGCTGCAAAAACCGTTCCATCTCCTCTGGCGTCGTTGGGATCACCCCCTTTGCTATCAGTCTATGCACCGGTTCCCCAAAGGATGCCCTGTGGCAAGGGAGGGGAGGGGTGCATAGAATGGAGATATGAACGGATTTATGAATCAAAACCGACCCGACTGCCCTGCGGGGCCGCCCTCACCGCCACCCCACCCGCTGACCTGCGCCCTGGTCCTGGCGGAGCAGGTCCGGGCGGAGAGAGGCCGTCTCGGCGTGGAGCAGTACGTGCGCTGCGTGGGCCCGCTGCTCCCCCCGAATCTCGCTGTGGAGCTCTCCCAGCGCCTGGGCGTGCCCCTGCCGCCCCCCGCGCCGCCTCCCGGCCCCACGCCGCCCCCGCCGCCACCCAAAAAGCCCCCGGAGAACAACGGCCTCGATATGCAGCAGCTCCTCAGGATCATGAGCTGTTTGGGGAGGAAATAGAGGTATTATTCAAAGCACGAACCCTTTCCTGAAAGAAAGGGTTCAACCCAAAGAACTTTAGGAATACAAAAAAGCTCAGGAATCCTAAAACATTGGACTTCCTGAGCTTCTCTTTTTTGCGCCGCTTTTCTTCTCTTCACTGAAGAGAAAAAAGCGGCAAAAGAAATAGTTTATCCCAATACGTGCCCCATAAAGTAGGGCAGCTGCTTACGCCACCAGGGCCAGTCGTGGTTCACGTCGTAGCCCCAGAAGTCGGCCCAGTGGGGCACGCCCTTCTCCGTGAGGATCACGTCCAGGGCGTGGGAATCGCGGCGCATATCGTCCTCCCAGGCACCCTGGCCACAGCAGAAGATGATGTTCCCCTGCCGATACAGGTCCATCCAGGGGTGGTCGGCGGGCATGTTGGGCAGAAAGTGGATGGGGGAGTTGGCGTACACGAGATCGTCCATGTACCCATGGAAGAAGTGGCTGGCGTCGAACAGCCCGCTCAGCGAGATCAGCGTGTCGAACCGGTCCGGCCGCCGGAAGAAGGCGTTGGCCGCGTGGACCCCGCCCATGCTGCAGCCCGTGGCCATGGCCTTCTGGTCCCAGCCAAGGTACTGGGGCAGCAGCTCCTCCATGATGTAGTGGAACCACCGCTCCTGCAGCTCGATCCGATACCGGCCGTCGCCGTGCTCGTCGGACCAGGTCTCCTCGTCGATGCTGTCCACCAGCAATATCTTCAGCCGCCCCGCGTCGATCCAGGGGCGCACGGTCTCCACCATGCCAAAGTTGCGAAAGTCCCAGGTGTGCCCGTTCTGGGGCGCGAAGGCCAGGCACAGCTTCCCGTCGTGACCGATCAGGGCATGCTCCATGTCCCGGTTCAGGATGGGACTGTATTGACGATCATACCATTCCTGCATAGGTTGCTCCTCTCACGCCCATTCCTGGACGAACTGGATGAACTCCTGGACCTCCTGCTCGCTATAGGCGTGGGCCATGTACATCATGCAGCCCATGGTGGCCCACATGATCTCGGGCATCCGCTCGCACATGGTGATCCTATCGCCGTACTTCTGCAGGATCTCCTCGTGGGTGTGCTTATAGGTGCGGGAGTCCTTGCGGCTGGCGTACACGCACCAGTGGTCCTGGCCGCTGGGGGGCAAAAGCCGCTTGTCGGCGGTGATCATGTCCGCCCAGATCTGGTACACGTCCGTGGCGTGGCCGTAGTCCATCATGTCCGGGGTGTACCCGCCGGCGGGCCGCATGTTCACCTCCAGGGCCACGAAGTCGCCCACCTCCCCGAGACCCTTGCGGGCTTTCGTCAACCGGAAGAACTCGAAGTGGACGAACCGGCTCTTGACCTTAAAGGCCTTCACGGTCCGGCGGCCCAGCTCCTTAAGGGCGGAGGGCACCTCCTTCAGCGTGTAGTACGCGAGCTCCAGATCGTTGTTCACCAGGTCCGCGATGGAGGGCGGGAACACGGCGGAGTTCTCGAACAGCACCTCGCTGTGGGAATCCACGATGGCGTCGTAGGAATAGATGTCCCCGTAGATGAACTCCTCCATGACGTAGGGCACGTTGGGCTTGTACCGGAAGAAGTCGGCCAGGTCCTGGTCGTTCTCCAGCTTCCAGGTGTCCGCCGCGCCCACGCCCACGTCGGGCTTCACGATGACGGGATAGCCGCCGATGTCGCTGAGGAAGGCTTTGGCCGCGTTTTCGTCCGTGACCAGGTGGGAACGGGCGGTGGGGATGTTGGCGGAGGCGTAGACCGGCTTCATGCCGTACTTGTGCTTCCAGGAGCCGATGTCCTCGTACTTCACGCCGGAGGTGATGTTGAAATCCGTCCGAAGCTTGGCGTCCTGGATGAGCCAGTACTCGTTGTTGGACTCCAGATAGTCGATCTTCCCGTACTTGAAGGAGAAGAAGGCCACGGCCTTGAAGACCTGCTCGTAGCTCTCCAGGGTGTCCACCCGGTAATATTCCGTCAGCGCCGCTTTCAGACCTCCCTCCAGGCTGTCGTAGGGGGCGTCGCCGATGCCCAGCACGTTCACGCCGTTCTTCTTCAGCCGATCGCAGAAGTTCCAGTAGGTGTGGGGGAAGTAGGGGGAAATAAACACAAAATTCATGGGATTGCCTCTTTTTATATCGCCCAAAGAGGACGATGAAAAATAATTGGTATATAGTATACGACAGTTCGGCGTGAGAATCAAGGCCGTCGTGCCTATTTCTGACGAAAAGTGAACGATTTGAAAAAGCAAAAAGTTTTTTCAAAAAAGGCGAGGACAAGAACGGGATTCTGTGGTAATATACTATTAGGCGCGTGGAAACGATAAGAACGCGCCAGAGGGAGTGAAAGATATGCGTATTTCCATTTCCGGAAAAAACCTCGAAGTCTCCGACTACATGCGGGAGACCGCGGAGAAGAAGCTGAACAAGCTCTCCAAGTTCTTCCCCCAGGATGCAGAAGCCCAGGTGAGTCTTTCCGTAGAGAAGAACCGCCACATCGTGGAGGTCACCGTTCCCTATGAAGGCCGCATCGTCCGGGCGGAGGAGACCTCCGGCGACATGTACGCGTCTTTGGACAACGTGGTGTACAAGCTGGAAAAACAGGTTCAGCGGTATCGCACCCGCCAGGAGCGCCGGCGTCATACCGGCGAGGTCATCGCGGACTATGCTCCGGTGGCAGCGGAGGAGAAGGAAGCCTTCACGCCCCGGATCGTGCGTACCAAGAAGTTTGATATCCGGCCCATGAGCGAGGAGGAGGCCATGCTCCAGATGGAGATGCTGGGCCATTCCTTCTTCGTGTTCGAGAATGCCGAGACCGGCGAAGTGAACGTGCTCTATGTCCGCAAGGACGGCAACTACGGCCTCATCGAGCGCGCATAACCCCAACCTTGTCCCCCATCCCTTTGCCCCGCTTAGGCGGGGTTTTTTTGCGCCGGAAACCGTATTGTCAACGGGCCTTTTTTCGCGTATACTGTACCCATGACGATCTATGTGAACCATCCCATCACCCTGCTGACCGTCACCGCCGCCGTGGCGGTGTTCATCGTGCTGCTGCCCTATATCGACCGGCGGGTCTGCAAGAAGCTGGGCCTGAACCTGCAGCACGGCCTCAGCACCAACGCCAACGCCGACGCCCTGCTGAAGCTTCGGCAGCTGGTGCTGTACGCGGTGTTTTTGCTGTACGTGGCGGCCTTCCTCGTGATCGCGTTCTTCTCCCGCACCACCACCGAATCCTACCAGGTCCACGTGGCCCCCTTCCAGGACCTCTATAACGCGGTGGAGACCGACCGGGGCCTGGTGGACATCCTGCAGACCGTGTTCACGGAGGGGCTGACGGAGGGGCTCTCCCATGTGGAGGTCATCCGACCCCAGGACATCGCCCAGGTATACCTCAACATCATGCTCTTCGTGCCCATGGGGTACCTGCTGCCCTACGTGTTCGGCTGGTTCCGCGCTAACGCCCGCATCCGGCCCGTGGTGGCCTGCTTCATCCTGTCATTGGCCACGGAAAATTTGCAGCTCATCTTCCGCCGGGGGTTCTACGATCTGGACGATCTGCTGTCCAACACCCTGGGCGGGTTCATCGGGCAGATGCTGTTCATCTCCATCGCCTACGTGGTGACCCATCCCGACTGGCGGCGGGAGCTAAAGGCCTATCACCGCTGGCGGCGTCACGCCCGGCACATGACCCTGTACCCCTTCGCCCGGAAGATCGGCCTTTCCCGCACCACCCTTTTGGCCACCTACGAGGAGGCGGTGTGGAACTTCTACGTGGATAAGCTGGGGTTTCGGGTGAAGAAGCAGGTCATGAGCCTGGACGACATCGACACCCGGTTCCTGCTGGTCATGGGCAGCTCCCAGGTGGAGATCATCTGCTTCAACAAAAGGAAGATGATCCCGGTCCAGTACCTGACCATCTCCGCCCGGAACCTGGTGAACATCAAGAAGCGCCTGGAAATGAACGGCATCGAGGTGGGCGAGTTCCACCGGGACCCCTATACTGACCTTCGGTGCCTGTCCTTCACCGGCCCGGACCGGGTCTGCATCACCGTCATTGAACAGCCGTAATACATTCAGTCTGTCGAAATCTCCGATTTCAACAGACTGGGCTCCGCCTTTGCTTCGCCTGCGGCTCATGCCTATGCCCCTGACGGGTCACCGGGCGGCAAGAGCCGTGCGGTGTCAAATCCACCGCACGTGTCGCTGGATTTGACAGATCATCAGCCTGCCGTTCTTTCTTCGCCGGTTGAGTTCGCGTGGTCACACCGCGCTTTTGGCTCTCGGCAGCAGAGAAATACTTGCTTGATTAACTACAAAGGAACGGAATCATGGCTTTACAAAATGCCGTTCCCTTTGGTATACTGTCGCGTATGAGAGATTTTTGGAAACTGTTCTGCATCGCTTTCCTCTGCCTGCTGCTGACGGCCCTGCCGGGCTGCGGGGAGAAGGAGGCGGAAGCATACGAAAAGGCCGAGACCCCAGCGGTGGAAGCCGCCGCCCCGGCGGTCGCCACCCAGCAGCCGGTGGCCATCACCATGGCGCCCACCTTCACGCCGTCGCCCGTGCCCACCGCGTCCCCCACGCCCACGCCGGAACCCACCTACACGCCGCTGCCCACCCCCAGCCCCACGCCCACCACGGTGCCCATGGGGCGGCGGGACTTCGAAAGCGAGGTACGCCAGGTGCTCTTCCCCCTGTGGGCCGGTGAGCCGGAGCCCACGCCCACGGTGGAGCCCCTGGCCACGCCGGACCCAAGGAACGAGGCCATCGGGAGCATCGCCGGCATGGTCTTCGCTAACGTGGGCGTCTACGAGAAGCCCAACGAAGCCGCCGACGTTTCGGGCCGGGAATCCTATCACCTGGTCTACATCCACAACATCAAGAAGGATTTTTATTACGTCACCACCCAGGAGGGTCGGAAGGGCTACGTGAAGACCAGCCAGGTCACGCCTCTCAACGAGGCTCAGCTGGAGACGTACTTGTCCGCCGCCATGCGGCTCACCTACACCGCCGCCAAGTATTCCCCCGACGCCTTCGTGGAGGAGCTGACGAACGTGGAGAGCGTGGGCGATATGGAGGAGCGGGTCTACGCCGCCCTCTGCCGCCTGGGCCTGGACTTCGAGCCCTTCTACTATCGGGTCTATGAAAAGGACCTGAAGGACGACAAGAAGTATCCCCAGTACTACAAGGACGACGTGTACAATTCCCTCCTCTTCAAGCTCTTCAACTCCACCGGGAGCCTGGTGTACTACGACGGCCACCGGACCCAGTGGGAGTACGTGCCCGCCAGCGGCCAGCTGCAAAAGGGCGACATCCTCTTCTTCAGCGAGCTGCCCAAGAGGAGCAAGGGCATCATCGACGGCTGTGAGTTCGTCATCGCCGGCCAGCATTCCGGGCGGATCACCGGGTGCGCCGTGTACCTGGGGGACGACAGCGTCCTCTGCCTCCAGGAGGGCCGGGTGGAGCGGATGGAGGGCTTTGCGGGCAGCGAGCTATACAAGAGCTTCGATTCCGCCCGCCGCATCCATACCGACGTCTTTGACGACAAGGCGCTGATCATCGAGGATCTGATCGCCCAGATCTACGACTGTCTGGGCACCCCCTACAGCAATTTCAACCGCACGGGGGACTTCTCCTTCGACTGCTCCGGGATCATCTCCTGGTGCTTCGATCGGATGGAGCTGTATCCCAAGGGGTACGTGTATTACAAATTCACCGAGACCACGGCTTCAGGCCGGGCCAGCATCATGGACTACGTCTGGCATGGCAAGAAACTGGTCCACATGGTGGCGCCCGTAGCCCTGGAGGACGGGCAGAAGTCCCTGGACGGCTTCGAGCGGGGGGACATCGTGTTCCTCCTGGGGTCCGGCGGCGGCAAGATCGGCCACGTGATGGTGTACCTGGGCGACGGCCGCGTGATCCATTCCACCTATATCAACAGCAAGTATTCCGGCACCGTGGTGGCCAACTTCCGCCGCGCCCTGCAGAAGCTCTACTACACCTCTCTGCGCATCGAAAGCGTGTCCTGAAACCAAACATAAAAACAGCGCCTCCCGTTTTTTGCGGAAGGCGCTTTTTGCTGCGTTTCATCGTCCTCCGGGGAGGGTGATGGTGTCGATCCTAAGGGCCGTCTCGTACAGCTGCTGCAGCTCCGGCCGGAAGAAGGCCACCACTGTGCCGCCGTGATCCTCGTCGATGGTGGTGGAGTGGATGACCCGCCCGTTCCCCAGGTACACCATCACGTGGCCCACCCGCCCCTTGTCCGCCTCCTTGCGGAGGAAGACCAGGTCGCCTCGCTGCAGCACGTCCATGGAGGGCAGGCCCTTCGCCTCGTCCCGCTGGGCGGGGCGCATGAAATGGATGTGCTTTTTGTGGTGCCAGTAGTAGAAATCGATCTGGGAGAGGCCGGAGGCGTTGGAGCCGGTGAAGGGTTGATGCCCCATGAAGGCGGGGGTGATCTCCATGCGGATGAACAGCCAGGAGATGAGGCCGGAGCAGTCAAAGGAGTACTCGCCCTTGCGCTGGAAGTTGTTGTAGGGCGTGCCCAGACAGTCGTAGATCTGGGCGATCATGTCCTCCACGATCATCTGCTTCTCGTCGTAGACCTCCAGATGGATGCGCCGGGCGGAGTCCAGCGTCCGCTGCAGGGCCGCCGTCCATTCCACGGCCTTCACCTGGCCGCCCCGCAGCAGCAGGACCTGATCGTCGCCCATATACACGCCGCAGCCCGTCAGCGCCCCGGAGTAGGGCCCCCTGACCACGAACTCGTACCCGTCCAGCACGCCGCTGCTGCCCTTTTCAAGGGGCTCCGTGAAGAACAGGATGTCCCCCTTCTGCAGCGTCCCGTCGGCCGGCACGTACTCCCACTGGGTGGGCTGGCCGTCGTAATACACCAGATTCCCCGCCGTGTTGAACAGCCGGAACAGCAGGGAGTTGTACACGTCGTCCTTGTAGAACAGGGGATAGCGCTCGTCGTCGTCCAGGGCCTTCTGGTACACCCGATAGTAGAAGGGATCGAAGTCCAGGCCCAGGCGGCTCAAGGCGGCGTAGATCCTGTCCGCCATGGTCCCCTGGTCCGTCCCCGTTTGCAGCTCCCGGATCAGGGCGTCGGGGGAATAGAAGTCCACGGTGCGGGTCAGCTCGCTGACGGCGTCGAAGTATCGGTCTATGTCCGCCTGGTCCAGGACCACGCACTGGCTGGCCTTGATGTAGCCCGTGAGCCCCTCCTGGGTGGTCACGTAGTAGTACAGGCGGTTGTATACGTTGCGGATGTAAAAGAGATGGAAGGATTCCCGGCCCTTCACGGGGGAGGTCTCGTAGGGATAGGTCAAAATGGGCACGTGGGCGAAGACCATGGCGCCCATATGGCCCACGCCTTCCAGCAGCGGGTCGGGGGAGGAGAGGGGCATGGGCGTGGCGGTGGGCTCCGGCGTGGAGCTCAGCAGAGGGAACAGCCGCGCCTCCACGTCCTTGCGGCCGTCCAGCCGGTCCAGGGGGATGGGCGTGGGCGTGGGCGTAGGGGTGGGCGTAGGCGTGGGGGTCGGGGTCGGCGTGGGCGTCGCCGTGGGGGAAGGCGTGGGGGTCGGCGCAGCGGTGGCCTCCGGCACGGCGGTCCCGGGCACAGCGGTGGGCGCGGCCGTGATGGCGGGGGCGGTCGTGGCGGAGGATACCTGCTCAGGGGCGGTCTCCGGCCCGCAGCCGGGCAGCGCCAGCAGCGTCAGCAGCGAAAGGACGATGGCTTTTTTCCAAACAGCTTTCATAGGGAATGGCACTTTCAGCGAACGTCGGTCTCAGGGGGCAGATGCTCCAAAAGGAAGGTCTTCACCAGGTCGTAATCCTCCGGGGGCACGTAGATGGTCATCCCAAAGCCCAGGCGGATGGCGTCGTATTGGGGCATGAGCCGCACCCGGCGCATCCGGCAGAAGGCGTGGGGCCCGGCCCCCTTGGCCCGGTAGGTGGTGATGCTCTTCTCGTCCATGGCGAAGGGGAGGGGATCGTCCCCCTGGAGGTATAGGAGCGCCGTCACCAGCAGGAACACGCCCAGGAACAGGCCCAGGACCATGAGCGGCATATCCCAGTCGGACATGGTCAACGGGTTGGGGGCCCCCACGATGCGCAGGACCACGGCGCTGACAATGCCCATGGCCAAAAACACCTTGCCGACCACGGACAGGGGGTGCTTGTTGCGGCGGGGATTCATTCGATAGACCCAGCGATAGACGCCGTCGTCGCCCAGGACGACCCGGGCCGTGAATTGCTTGCTGTCGTAATACATGAGGGGTGCCCTTTCAAACGTGCTTCAGCCCTGGGGCGCGGGGGAGGGGGTGGCCAGGGCCAGGTAGGGGTTGGCCGGGTCCGGGTCCGTGGGGTCCCAGCCGTATTTCTTCTGATAGGTGTACGGTTGCGTCCAGATGATCTGGGGCGGCCTGGGCGGCGTGGGGCCCCTGTCCTTGGTGACCCACACGTTCACCGTGTAGAAGGTGGCCAGATCGTAGATGTATTTGGCGTCCGCCACCGTCATCCGCACGCAGCCGTGGGAGGCTGTGGAGCCCAGCTTCTGGTAGGAGAGCATGTTGGTCATGCGGTGGGCCTTGGCTTTGTCCGTGCCCGCGTCGTAGCTGATGGGCACGGAGTGGAACAGGTGCCCCTTGTAGAACCGGCAGGCCCAGAACCCGTAGCACAGGGTGTCCTCCTCCTCGGAGCCCAGGAGCTTGTAGTCGTAGGTCTCGTAGATGGTGTATCGGCCCACGGGGGTGGCGTTGCCTCCTCGGCCGGAGGAGCAGATCATGATCCGATCCTCGATCCATTCCCCGTGCTCCCCGTGGAAGGCCACCACGCTCTGGGTGGGCAGGTACAGGACCAGGAGCTTTTCGTCCTCCTTCGTGGGCGGATCGGCGGGGGTGTAGAGGGGCACCAGGCAGGGCCCGTCCACAGGCGTAGAGCCGGGGGCCACGTGCCCCGTTTCGTCCGCGGGATAGAAGCCCACCTCATCGTTCCCCACCTGGCCGTAGGACAGGTACATGTCCTTCTCCGCCCAGTAGAACAGGCCGGCAGCCTCCGCCGCCGTCAGATACCGGGCGGGCCGCAGGTCCGCGGGCAGGGCCACGGCCGCGAAGGGGGCGGGGGTGGGCGTAGGCTCCGGGGTGGGCGTAGGCACCGGAGTAGGGCTGGGCGTGGGGGTGGGGGAGGGCGTGGGCGTGGGCACCGGCGTCACCAGCACCTGGACGGGGGGTAGGGGCGTGGCGGTCACGGGGGCGGCGGTGGCCGGCTCCGCCGTGGGCGAGGGCGCGGCCTCCACCGTAACGGCGGGCCGGGCGCAGGCCAGCAGGAGCAGCAGGCCCATCAGCCATATGCAGTTGAAGTGACGGGACCGTTTCATGGGGATATTGGCGATCCTCTCCGAAAATGATATGATCTTGACAGTATCTTACTCGCCTGAGGGCCGAAAAGCAAGCCCGACCCGGACCGGCCATTGTAAAAAATCTTTTGGCTGTCCGTTTCCTTTTAGATTGTTTTAAGATTCAGGGCGTAGGATAGGGGCAAAGATACAGGAAGGGAGATAAAAACCATGAAGCGCAAGCATACGAAGCTGATCTGCCTGGGGTTGGCCCTGTGCCTCCTGACGGGGCTGGCCCTGGGCTGCGGCAGCTCGGCAAACGATACGAAGACGGCCTCGGCCGAGGACGCGGTCCAGGCTGCGGACCAGACCACGGAAATGACGACAGCGGCAGCGCCCGACGGCGCCCCGCCCGCCGATATGGGGGAACGGCCCGACGGCACCCCGCCCGAGGGCATGGGACAACCGCCCGAACGGCCTGACGGCACCCCGCCCGGAGGTATGGGACAGCCCCCTGAACGGCCCGACGGCACCCCGCCCGGGGGCATGCCCGGCGGCATGGGCCAGCCTCCCGCAGGGGGTCCCGGCGGCGGCCCCGGCGGCAGCAGCGCGGATATAGATTATAAGGGCGCGGTGGAGATCACCGCTGCCGACAGCCAGAGCGGACAAACCTATGCTTCCGACACCGCGGACGAAAGCGCCCTGCTCATCAGCACCAAGGATGCGGTGACCGTCGACGAGCCCACCGTCACCAAATCCGGCAGCTCCGACGGCGGCGACAGCTGCAACTTCTACGGCCTGAACGCGGCGGTCCTCGTCAAGGACGGGGCTGACGTGACCATCACCGGCGGCACGATCACCTCCGACGCCATGGGCGCCAACGGCGTCTTCTGCTACGGCGGCAACGGGGGTCGGAACGGGGCCGCGGGGGACGGCACCACCCTCACCATCCGGGACACCGTCATCACCACCACGGGCGGCGGCTCCGGCGGCATCATGACCACGGGCGGCGGCGTGACCTACGCCTACGATCTCACCGTCACCACCTCCGGCCAGTCCTCCGCGCCCATCCGCACGGATCGGGGCGGCGGCACGGTCTACGTGGACGGGGGCACCTACACCTCCAACGGCCTGGGCTCTCCCACCATCTACTCCACGGCGGAGATCCACGTGAGCAACGCCACCCTCACGTCCAATCTCTCCGAGGGCGTGTGCATCGAGGGCAAAAACAGCATCGAGCTCACCAACTGCGACATGACCGCCAACAATACGAAGATGAACAGCAACGCCAGCTTCCTGGACACCATCATGATCTACCAGTCCATGTCCGGGGACGCGGACAGCGGCACCTCCGCCTTCACCATGACCGGCGGGAGCCTGACCAGCAAGAGCGGCCACGTGTTCCACGTGACCAACACCAGTGCCGTCATCACGCTGAACGGCGTGCAGATCGTCAACGAGGACAGCGGGAACGTGCTCCTCTCCGTTTGTGACGACGGCTGGACCGGGGCCGGGAACACCGCCGTGCTGAAGGCCAAGGGGCAGACCCTGGAGGGCCTTATGCTGGTGGGCGATAACGCCACGTTGACGCTGGAGCTCACCGAGGGCTCCGCCTTCACCGGCGCCGTCTCCGGCGAGATCACCAACGCCAAGGGGTCCGTGGTCTCCACCCAGGCGGGCACCGTCCACGTGTCCCTGGACGCCACCTCCACCTGGACGCTGACCGCCGACACCTACGTGACCTCCTTCATCGGCGACGCCTCCCAGGTGATCGCCAACGGTCACACCCTCTACGTGGACGGGGTGGCCCTGACCGGCACCAAGTAAGGGCAAAAAAACAAGGGGCTGTCGCTTCGGCAGCAGCCCCTATATTATTATCAAATCAGTCCTTGGGCCGCGCCTCCAGCCAGGGCAAGAAGTGCTCCCGGTAGAGGAAGTCCAGGATGGCCACGGCGGGGATAGCGAGAAGGATGCCCACCACGCCGAAGGCCCGGCCGCCCACGATGACGCCCACCAATATCCACAGGCCGGACACGCCCAGGGAGTCCCCGAAGAGCTTGGGCTTGAGGATGTAGCCGTCGATGGTCTGCAGGATCGCCGTGAAGATCAGGAACGCCAGGGCGTGCCAGGGGTTCACCATCAGCAGCACGAAGCCGCCGATGAGGGCGCCGAACACGGGACCGAAGGTGGGAAGCAGGTTGAACACGGCCACCACGAAGGATACGAGGCCCACGTAGGGCATGCCCACGATGGCCATGAAGAGGGCGTTGGCGCTGCCCACGATCAGGCTGTCCAGGAGGTTGAAGACGATGTACCGGTTCAGGATGGAGTGGCACCGCCGCAGGACCTTGGCCAGCTTCTCGTACTTGGCCCCGCCCAGGGCGGCGGTCAGCAGCCGCTGGCCCCCGTTCTTCAGCCGGGACTTGTCGCCCAGCAGGTAGATGGACAGCAAAAAGCCCACCAGGAACTGGATCGCCCCCTTGCCCACGCTGGCGGAGGCGGACAGGATCTTGCTCAGATTCTGCTTCACGAAGTCGGTGACGGTCTTGATGAGGGCCTCGGAGGAGTCGATGAACTTGTCCAGCCCCAAAGCCGAGGAGGACACGCCCAGGGAATCCAGCATGGCGTGGAGGGAGGCCACGTACCCGTCCAGGTTCCCGGCGAAGGTGGCCACGCTCTCGATGAGCTGGGGAATGAGCATCAGCAGCAGGAACACCAGGAACAGGATCACCGTCAGAATGGCCAGCAGGTTCGAAAGGAAGGTCTTCGCCTTCTCCTTCTTGATCCAGCAGAACAGGGTCCGTCCGTAGAGCCCCGCCAGGGGGTTCACGATATAGGCGATGATGGCGCCCAGGATCACCGGCGAGAAGTACCGGAAGAAGGTGCCCACGCTCTCCCGCACGTTGCCCCAGTGGGTCAGCAGCACGAACAGGGTCACGGCGATGCACAGGGCCACCGCGTTATTATACCAGGGCTTTTCCCGAAGTCGTTTGTTCATATGGTCCACCCGTGTGTGATATAGTACATTTCATTGTATCCTATTATACCGGGATGTCAAGGAACTATTCCCGGAAAAAAAGCGGCTCCCTGAGCCGCTTTCCTGTCGATGCTTTTCAGCTTTCCTTCTCCAGCCTGTCCATCACGTCCAGCAGCTCCTTCGGCTCATCGATGACGAACTCGCTGCCCAGATCCTCCAGGAAGGGGCGGCCCTTGAACCCCCAGCTCACGCCGCAGAAGTGGAGGCCGCCGTTGCGGGCGAACTGGAAATCCACCTCCGAATCCCCCACGTAGAGGGCGTTGGCGTTCTTCACCTTCTGCATGTCCAGGACGAACTGCAGGGAGGCCGGGTGGGGCTTCAGGGTGAACTTGCTGTTCTGGCCCTGGACCTGGCAGAACAGGTCCCCGTGGGGCGGGAACAGCTCCGAGATCATGTGCACCGCGTGGGCGTGGGGCTTATTGGTCACCACGGCCAGCAGATACCCCCGGTCCTTCAGGGCCTTCAGAGCCTCCGCCACGCCGGGGTAGGGGCGGGTATGGTCCAGGGAATGGTGGGTGTAGTCCTCGAAAAAGCTGTCCATGACCGGCTTCCAGTCGTTCTCCCGGCCGTGGGGCATGGCCCGCTGGCACATGTAGGCCACGCTACGGCCCACCATGTTCTGCACCACGGGCAGGGGATAGGGGTCGATGCCGTGCTTTTGGAGGGAGCGGTTCAGGGAACCGGCGATATCTTCAATGGTGTTGCACAACGTGCCGTCCAGATCAAAGGCGATCAGCTGCATAGGGTATCCTTTCGGTAACAGGATGAATCATTTTCCTTATTGTATGCGTTTTTTTGCATACCGTCAAGGAAAAGCTGTGAAGCTCTTCACAAACCCCGGTTTCTTTGGTATACTGATTGCCAAAAGGACCCGCCTGGGCGGGCCCGGAGGAGGAGGCCCCGGTAGCGGGGAAGCATGAACGTTTTTTCGCCGGTGAGCTGTCGGAACATCGAGGCGATGGAGCCTTATTTTTCTGCCTGCACCAATCGGATATGCGACAATACGGCGGGGGTCACCTTCCAGTGGCGCAACATCTTTCAGACCCATTTCGCCGTCGCCGGGGACACGCTGGTGACCCGGTCCGTCTATAAGCACATCGGCCCTTGCTGGTCCGTGCCGGTGGGCCCGGGGGACGTGAACGAGGGCTTCGCCGCCGCCGAGCGGGACGCCAGGGAGCTGGGCGAGGAGCTTCGCTTCGCCTGCGTGGGGGCGGATCAGTTGCCCCTCATCGAGGCCCGGTACGGGAATCTGTACATCGCGGAGGAGAAGCGGGACTGGTTCGACTATCTCTATGAGGCGGACAGCTTCCGCACCTACAGCGGCAAGAAGCTTCACAGCCAGAAGAACCACGTGAACCGGTTCTACAAGGAGTATCCCGAGGCGGAGTGCCGGGAGATCACCGAGGACATGTTCCCAGAGTGCATCGCCTTTCTGGAGCGGATCGAGGCGGAGCACCCGGAGATGAGCGAGGTGGAGCGCAACGAGCTGAAGGGCACCATGGACCTGATCGAGCTTGCCTGCCGGCTGAACCAGCGGGCGGCCTGTCTCGTGACCCGGCTGGGGATCACGGCCCTTTCCGTGGGCGAGATCAAGGGGGACACCCTCTTCGCCCACGCGGAGAAGGCGGACGTGAACGCCTCCGGCGCCTATCCGGCCATGGCCCAGGCCTTTGTGAACTTCATGGGCACGGGCTTTACCTATGTGAACCGGGAGGACGATGCCGGGGACGAGGGCATCCGCTACAGCAAGCTGAACTACAAGCCCATCGAGCTCATCCCCAAGTATCTGGTCACAGTGTACGCATAAACAAGGAGGGACCTATGGAGAAGTGGTGGAAGGAACAGGCAGTCTATCAGATCTATCCCATGAGCTATTGCGACAGCAACGGCGACGGCATGGGCGACATCCCCGGCATCATCTCCAAGCTCCCCTATATCAAATCTTTGGGGGTGGGCATCCTTTGGCTCTCCCCGGTCTATCGCTCCCCCGGCGAGGACAACGGCTACGACATCTCCGATTACTGCGATATCGACCCCAAGTTCGGCACCCTAAGTGACATGGACGAGCTCATCCAAAAGGCCAACGCCCTGGGACTTCGGATCGTCATGGACCTGGTCATCAACCATACCTCCGATCAGCACGAATGGTTCCAGAAGAGCCGCCGCCGGGAAGCCCCCTATGAGGATTTCTACATCTGGCGGGATGGGAATGGTAAGCGGCCCCCCAACAACTGGACCAGCTTCTTTGGCGGCAGGGCCTGGGCCTTCGATGAGGTCCGGGGGCAGTGGTATCTGCACCTGTTCGCCAAGGGCCAGCCGGACCTCAACTATCGGAACCCCGCCGTCATCGACGCGGTGGAGCGGGTCATGGACTTCTGGCTCGCCCGGGGCGTGTCGGGCTTCCGGTGCGACGTCATCAACCTTTTGTGGAAGGACAGCCTGAAGAACGGCTTCCCCAAGGGCGCCCTGGTGGGCAGCGAATACTACATCGGCCGCCCCGGCTGTCATGAGCTCCTCCAGCGGTTCCGCCGGGAGGTCCTCTCAAGGTACGACTGCTTCACCGTGGGAGAGACCGTGCTGGTGTCCACCAAAAAGGCCAGGGAGCTGACGGACCCCAACCGGGGCGAGCTCGACATGGTGTTCTCCTTCGAGCATATGAACGCGGATTGCTTCCTGGTCAAGTGGCTGCCGCGGAAGTTCAAGACCCAGCGGCTCTTCAGGAGCCTCATCAAGTGGCAGAAAAAGCTCCCCTGGAACGCGGTCTACCTGGAGAACCACGACCAGCCCCGGTCCGTGTCCCGCTTCGGGGACGACAGCCCGGCTTCCGCCAAGGCCATGCTGACGCTGCTGCTCACCCTCCGGGGCACCCCCTTCGTCTACCAGGGGGAGGAGCTGGGCATGACCAACTTCGACTTCACCTCCATGGACGACATCCAGGACGTGGAGTCCAAGAACATGGTCCCCACCCTGAAAAAGCTGGGCCTCAACGACAGACGGATCTTCGAGCGCATGAGGAAGGCCAGCCGGGACAACGCCCGGACCCCCATGCAGTGGACCCCCGGCCCGGAGGGCGGCTTCACCACCGGCACCCCCTGGATCAAGGTCAACGGCAACCACGTGACCATAAACGCCGAGACGGAGGAGCAGGACCCCGACTCCGTGCTGAACTGGTTCCGCACCCTCATGGCCTATCGGAACGGCAGCGACGTGCTGAAGCAGGGCCGCTTCCGCCTCATCAGCCGGGAGAAGGACTGGATAAAGATCGAGCGGCGGCTGGGGGATGAGCGGGTCATCGTGGCGGTGAACTGGTCGCCGAAGCCCGTGAAGCTCCCCCTGGTGGGCTATCCCGTCCTCTCCACCCACGGCACCCAAAAGCTGGACTGCCAGCTCCAGCCCTGGGAAGCGGTGCTGATCGAAGAGAAGTAGCTTTTGGATATCCAAGTATTTGACATAAGGAGAAAGACCATGATCGAATGCAGCGACAAAGTTTTCCGCCTGGCCACGGACCACACCGCCTACCTCTTTCGGGTGACCACCTTCGGCCATCTCGAACACCTCCACTACGGCGGCCCCGTGTCCCTGGCGGACGGTGGGGCCCTGGCGGCCAAGACCACCATCGCCCGGGGCTCCTCCATCTTGTACGACGAGAGCAGCGACACCTACTGCCTGGACGATCTGGCCCTCGAATGGAGCGGCGTGGGCAAGGGCGATTTTCGGAACCCGCCTGCGGAGCTGACCCTCCCTGACGGCGCCTTCACCAACGATTTCGTCTACGAATCTCACGAGCGGAAGGACGGCCCCCTGCCCATGGAGGGCCTGCCCACGGCCTACGGTGACGACGCCGAGACGCTGATCCTCCACCTGAAGGAAAAGGAGGCCCCCGTGGCGTTGGACCTGGTCTACACGGTCTATCCCCATGAGGACGTGATCACCCGCCGGGCGGTGCTGAAGAACGGGGGAGAGGCCCCCGTGATCGTCGACAAGCTCATGAGCTACATGCTGGACCTGGTGCCCGCCGCCGACCTCACCTTTACCACCTTCGACGGCGGCTGGATCCGGGAGGCCCGCCGCCACGATCGGCCCGTTATGTCCGGCATCTACGTGAACGAGGGCAGCACCGGCGCCTCCGGCCACAAGCACAATCCGGGCGTGCTCCTCTCCGAAGCCCATTGCTCGGAGGAGCAGGGGCGCTGCTGGGGCTTCAACCTCCTCTACAGCGGCAACCACTATACCGCCGTGGAGAAGGCGGAGAACGGCCTCGTGCGCGTCATGGCGGGGATCAGCCCCCGGTGCTTTAGGTACACCCTGGCCCCCGGCGCAGCCTTCGAGACGCCGGAGGGGGTCATGACCTATTCGGACGGGGGCTTCAACGGCCTGTCCGCCCACTTTCACGACTGGAAGGGAAAGGAACGGCCGGTGCTCTGCAACGATTGGGAAGCCTGTTTTTTTTCCTTTCGGGAGAGGAAGCTCCTCTCCCTGGCCAAGCGGGCGAAGAAGGCGGGCGCTGAACTGTTCGTCCTGGACGACGGCTGGTTCCAGGGCCGGAACGACGACAAGGGGGGCCTCGGCGACTACACCGTGGATAAGAAGAAGCTGCCCCACGGCCTCGAGGGCCTCTGCGCCAAGATCAACAAGCTGGGCATGAGCTTCGGCCTCTGGGTGGAGCCGGAGAGCGTCAACGAGAACAGCGACCTCTATCGGGCCCATCCCGACTGGGCGGTGAAGCTGCCGGGCCGCAAGCCCTCCTACGGCCGGAACCAGCTGCTGCTGGATCTGGTGAACCCGGCGGTCCGGGACTACATCGTGGAGAACGTGAGCTGCATATTGGACAGCTGCCCCATTGCCTACGTGAAGTGGGACATGAACCGGCATATGTCCGACATGTATTCCCCCTTCTGCGAGAACGGGGCCTTCTTCCACGAGTACATCAAGGGCCTCTACGACGTGCTGGGCCGCATCTTCTATCCCCGGCATCACATCCTCTTCGAAAGCTGTTCCTCCGGCGGCAACCGGTTCGACCTCGGCATGCTATGCTACAGCCAGCAGATCTGGGCCAGCGACGACACGGACGCCATCGAACGGGTGAAGATCCAGGGCGGGCTCTCCTACTTGTATCCCATATCCACCATGGGGGCCCATATCTCCGAGGCGCCCCATCAGCAGACCCTGCGGGAGACGCCGTTGTCCACCCGCTTCCACACCTCCGCCTTCGGGGCGTTGGGCTGGGAGATGGACCTCGGCACCCTGACCCCCGCGGAGAAGAAGGAAGCGAAGAAGGACATGGCCTTCTACAAGGCCCACCGCAAGACCTTCCAGTTCGGCCGCTTCCAGCGCCTGGGCCGTCAGAACGGCATGGAGACCTGGGTGGCCCTGGGGGAGAAGGAGGCCATGGCCGCCCGCTTCCTCATGGACAACGAGGCCGCCGCCCCGGCGGACGTGCTGCGGGTGCCGGGGCTGGACCCTGACAGGACCTACGCCGTGGAGCGGCAGACCAAGGGTGTCCGGGTGGGCCCCCTGGCAAGCCTCCTGAAGCACGTGGCCCCGGTGAGCCTCAAGAAGGGCGGGTTCGTCATCCGCACCATCGACAAGTTTTTCATGCTCCCCGACGGGGAGGCTACCTTCACCGCTACGGGCCGGGCCCTCAATGAGGGGGTGCCCCTGAACACTCGGTTCATCGGTACGGGCTACAACAAGGATATCCGCATGCTGAGCGACTTCGGCTCGGAGCTGTACTATATCAAAGGAGTGGAAGCATGACCAAAGGGGAACTGATCCGATCCTTCTACGAGGCCTTCGGCCCCGGGGCCGAGCCCCGCGTCTTCTTCGCCGGGGGCCGGGTGAACCTGATCGGCGAGCACGTGGACTACAACGGCGGCCACGTGCTGCCCTGCGCCCTGACCATGGGCACCTGGGGCCTGCTCCGCCGCCGGACCGACGATCGGCTCAGGTTCTACTCCCTGAACTTCCCCCAGGCGGGGGTGCTGGAGGGGACGCTGCGCAACGTCCGCTTCCACGAGCGGAACCAGTGGACCAACTACGTGCTGGGCATGCTGTTCGCCCTGGGGGAGCGGGGGATCGTGCTCAATTCCGGCTTCGAGCTTTTGATCTATGGAAACATCCCCAACGGCTCGGGCCTGTCCTCCTCCGCGTCCTTGGAGATGGTGGCGGGGGAAGCCTTTCGGGCCTGCTACGATCTCGACGTGACCAACGTGGAGCTGGCGCTGTTGGGCCAGCGGGCGGAGAACGGGTTCATCGGCCTCAACAGCGGCATCATGGACCAGTTCAGCATCGCTCTTGGGCAGGAGGACTCCGCCGTGTTCCTGAACACTGGCACCCTGAGCTATGAGTACGTGCCCGTGGAACTGGGCGATAATGTGATCCTCATCATGAACACCTGCAAGCGCCGCACCCTGGCGGACTCCAAGTACAATGAGCGCCGTTCAGAGTGCGAAAGCGCCCTGAAGGCCCTGCAGAAGGTCCTGAACGTGAAGGATTTGGCCTCGGTGGACCTTCGCACCTTCGAAGCCAACAAGGGCCTGATCGAAAACGAGACGGAGCGTAACCGGGCGGAGCACGTGGTCTATGAGTGCGCCCGGACCGTGGAGGCCTGCAAGAAGCTGCGCGCCGGGGACCTTATCTCCTTCGGCCGGCTCATGGATGCCTCCCACGATTCCCTAAGGGACCTGTACGCCGTGTCCTGCAAGGAGCTCGACACCCTGGTGGACGAGGCGCGCAAGCGTCCCGGGGTCCTGGGGGCCCGGATGACCGGGGCGGGCTTCGGCGGCTGCGCCGTGGCTATCGTGAACAAGGACGCCGTGAAGGACGTCATGGAGCAGGTGGGCGCAGCCTACGAGAAGGCTGTCGGCTATCCCTGCGCCTTCTACGTGGCCAGCATCGGCGGCGGGCCCAGGGAGCTGTAATTCAGCCCGCCGAAAAACTTCGTTTTTCAACGTACTGGGCTCCGCCTTCGCTTCGCTCTCACCTCTTGCCTATGGTCCTTTCGGACCACCGGGCGGCAAGAGCTGCAAGGTGTCAAATCCACCGCACATGTCGCTGGATTTGACATAACGGAAGCCGCCCGTTCTTCCTCTACTGGTTGAGTGCGCGCGTCTACAACGCGCTATACGATACCCGGTGAGCAGGAATGTCGCTGGCAAAAGGTTTTTGACAAGGTAAGCAATCAGAATAAACAGTTTACGAACAAAAAAACTATTGGAGGTATTGGAAATGAACAAACCCATTCTCGTCATCATGGCAGCCGGCATGGGCAGCCGGTACGGCGGCTTGAAGCAGATGGACCCGGTGGACAAGGAGGGCCACGTGATCATGGACTTCTCCCTGTTCGACGCCAAACGGGCCGGCTTCGAGAAGGCTGTGTGCATCATCAAGCGGGAGATGGCCGAGGACTTCGAGGAGGTCATCGGCAGCCGGGTCCGGCCCTTCCTGGAGCTCGAATACGCCTTCCAGGATATGAACGCCCTGCCGGAGGGCTACAGCGTACCCGAGGGCCGGGTGAAGCCCTGGGGCACCACCCACGCCGTCCTGGCCGCCAAGGACCTGATCGGCGACGCCCCCTTCGCCGTCATCAACGCCGACGACTTCTACGGCCGCGAGGCCTACAGGACCATCTACGACTACCTGAAGGAGCCCCATGCTAAGGGCGAGTACGCCATGGTGGGGTATCTTCTCAAGAACACCGTCACCGACAACGGTCACGTGGCCCGGGGCGTGTGCGTGGTGGACGAGAACGACAATCTGACATCCATCGCGGAACGCCTGCGCATCGAGAAGCGGGACGGCGGCATCGCCTTCACCGAGGACGAGGGCAAGACCTACACGGCTCTCGATCCCGACGACACCGTTTCTATGAACTTCTGGGGCTACATGCCCGACTTCCTGGAGGAGGCGGAGAAGCGCTTCCCCGCGTTCCTGGACGAGAACCTGCCCAAGAACCCCATGAAGTGCGAGTACCTGGTGCCCCGGCTCACCAACGACCTGATCGTGGAGGGCAAGGCCAGCGTGAAGGTGCTCCACTGTGCCGCCAAGTGGCACGGCGTCACCTACAAGCAGGATATGCCCGCCCTGCAGCAGAGCATCCGGGAGATGAAGGCCGCGGGCCTATACCCGGACGAGTTGTGGAAGTAACCTATGCTCTTTGACCTCGTCGCTCCCTATACCACCCTGTGCCTCGCGGGGATGTGCAAGAACGCGGGGAAGACCACCGCGCTCAACGCCCTCATCCGCGGGGCCAGAGCTCGGGGCGTTTCCCTTGCCCTCACTTCCATCGGTCGGGACGGGGAGCGGGAGGATCTGGTCACCGGCACCAACAAGCCCCCCATCTACCTGACGGGGGGCACTTTGTTCGCCACGGCCCGGGGGCTGCTCCCCAAGTGCGACGCCACGGGGGAGATACTGGACATGACCGGCATCCACACGCCCCTGGGCGAGGTGGTCATCCTGCGGGCCCTGTCCGACGGGTTCGTGGAGCTGGCAGGCCCCTCCATGCGGGACCAGATCGTGTCCCTGACGGAGCAGCTCAAGGGCTTCGGCGCCCAGAAGGTGCTCATCGACGGAGCCCTGTTCCGCCGGAGCCTGTGCGACCCCGAGGCGGCGGAGGGGGTCATCCTCTCCACCGGGGCCAGCTACGGGCCGGACATGGAAAAAACGGCGGCGGACACGGCCTTTGTGGCGGAACTCCTGACCCTGCCGACCAGCGGCCCCTGGCCCCAGTTGGCGGGCCGCCGCTTCGCCCGGGGAGAGGCCCTGTTCGACGAGCTGACGGAAGCCCTGGAGGGGCCGGGGGATATCCTCTACGCCACCGGGGCCTTCACGGACGCCATGGCTTCGACCTTGTTGCGGCGTAAAGCCCTTCCGAAGCAGGTCGCCGTGGAGGACGGCACCCGGCTCCTGCTGTCCCGGGAGAACTACGAAAAGCTCCGGGCCCAGGGCGTATCCTTCCGGGTCCGCCGGCAGAACGCCCTCATCGCCGTGACCGTGAACCCCTTTTCCGCCTACGGCGCGCCCTACGATGCCGCCGCCTTCCAGGAGCTGGTGGCGCGGAAGGTGGACGTGCCCGTGGTGAACATTTGGGAGGAAACCCAATGGAATTGACTTTGCAGCAGCAACAGGATATAGGCCTCGACTTCGTGCTGGACCGACTCTTGCCCCTGAGCCCCCTGGGCCGGGAGAAGAAGCGGGCCCTAGCCCCCTTTGCCCCGTCGGAACGGGACGCCCTGCAGCGGGAGCTCGAGGACCTGGGCAAAGCCGTGGCCCTGGGGGACCATCCCGCTCTCCGCGGCTTTCGCCAGGGGCTCATGCAGGTGAGGGACATCCGCGCCACCGTAGCGAGGCTGAAGGAGCGGGACCTGGACCAAGTGGAGCTCTTCGAGCTCAAGCGGTATCTGCTGCTGCTGCGGGGCCTGGCGGCTGACTTCGCCGCCCTGCAGGCCTCCGCCCGATGGGAGGACCTGGCCCTGCAGGAGGTGCCCGAGGCCTTCGCTGTTCTGGACCCGGAAAACTCCGGCAACCCATCCTTCTCCCTGCGGGACCAGTGGTCGGCTGACCTGACCGCCGTCCGGGAGGAGAAGCGGATCATTGAAAAACAAATCGCCCAGGCTGCCGGGGAAGCCCGGGAAGCCCTGCTGGTCCAGCGCACGGGGATCGTGATGCGGGAGGCGGAGGCGGAGCAACGCCTGTGCGCGGCCCTGTCCCAAAAGCTGCTGCCCTATCGAAAAGCGATAGCTGACAGCCTGGACGCCCTGGCCCATCTGGACCTACTTTTCGCCAAGGCCGCCCTGGTCCAGGAGCTGGGCGGCGTCCGGCCCACCCTGACCCACAAGGAGCTGTCCTTCGTGAACATGGTCCATCCCGCCATCCGGGACAGCCTCCGGCGCCAGGGGGCCGCCTTCACGCCCCTCAGCCTGTCCCTCGTTCCCGGGGCCGCCGTGCTCACAGGGGCCAACATGGGCGGCAAGAGCGTGTGCCTCAAGACCCTGGCCCTGAACGTGTATCTCACCCACTGCGGCCTGTTCCCCTTTGCCGACGCAGCAACCGTACCCCTCTTCGACGGCCTGTGCCTGGTCCGGGGGGAGGGGGAGGACGGCCGGGAGGGCCTTTCCTCCTTCGGCGGGGAGCTCATGGCCGCGGACGCTGCCGCCCGGGCCGTGCAGCATGGTTTCTGCCTGGTCCTCTTCGACGAGTTCGCCCGGGGCACCAACCCGGCCGAGGCCGTGAAGCTCCAGCAGGGGGCCCTGTCCTACTTCAACGCTTCCGGCTCCATCTGCCTCTTCGTCACCCACTATGAGGCCGTGGCCGCCCGGGCGAGCCGCC
This sequence comes from uncultured Eubacteriales bacterium, assembly GCA_900319345.1. Lineage (GTDB taxonomy): Bacteria > Bacillota > Clostridia > Christensenellales > CAG-138 > RUG472. The sequence continues at coordinate 7,340 of ONNZ01000026.1, read as the reverse complement.
GCTTCCTCACCCGGGGCATCCGGGACCTGGACGTATCGGAGGGCCGCCGCATGATCGAAGCCGGGGCCGACAAGCTCGCCGTCCTTCGTCGCTTCATGGACTACGGCATCGAGGAGATCACCGATGCCGCCGTGCCCCAAAAGGCCCTGTCCGTGGCGGAGCTGCTGGGGGTGGAGGAGGGCTTGCTCCAAGCCATCCGGCAGGAATATATGACCCGTCCCGATTGACAAGCCAGCAACTTATTTGGTACAATACCTACAACAGAATAGGGAGATAGAGGCGCGGCGCGCAGGGTACCCGGCGGGGAACGGGCGAACGGTCCCCCGGGAAAGGGGCGCAGCCGCCGAAAGGGGAGGAAGCTTCGCCGCTTCCGCTTCTTGGGGGTCGGGCGGACATGGCTCGGCCACTGTCGTCTGGTTGACGAAGCGCTATCGATACGGTCATTCCGCGTCGATAGCCTTTTTCTTTGGACGGAGCGCTATGGGAAGACCTTTTCCATAGCGTTTTTCTATTTCAAAATGCATAAGGAGGCAGGAGTATGCAAGTGACCATTCGGGTGCGCATGAGCGCCCACGACGCCCACTACGGCGGGAACCTGGTGGACGGTGCGAAGATGCTGGAGCTGTTCGGGGACGTGGCGACGGAGCTGCTGATCCGCCGGGACGGGGACGAGGGCCTGTTCTGCGCCTACGACATGGTAGAGTTCAAGGCGCCGGTCTACGCCGGGGATTACATCGAAGCCACGGGAGAGATCGTGTCCGAGGGCAACACCTCCCGGAAGATGATCTTCGAGGCCCGCAAGGTCATCACCGCCCGGCCGGACATCAGCGATTCCGCGGCGGAGGTCCTGGCGGAGCCCATCCTGGTCTGCCGGGCCAGCGGCACCTGCGTGACCCCCAAGGACAAGCAAAGGTTCAACTGATATGGAGAAGCTCATCATCACCGCCGCCATCTGCGGCGCAGAGGTCACCAAGCAGCAGAATCCCGCCGTCCCCTACACCGTGGCGGAGATGGTCCGGGAGGCCCGGTCCGCCTACGACGCCGGGGCTTCCATCATCCACGTCCACGTCCGCTGGGACGACGGCACCCCCACCCAGGATAGGGAGCGGTTCCGGGTGGTCATGGACGCCATCCGGGCGGAGCTTCCGGACGTGATCATGATCCCCTCCACCGGCGGCGCCACGGGCATGAAGCCCGAGGAAAGATTGCAGCCCACGGAGCTGTTCCCGGAGATGGCCACCCTGGACTGCGGCACCTGCAACTTCGGCGACGAGATCTTCGACAACACCATGCCCACCATGCGGGCCTTCGGGAAGCGGATGATCGAGAACCATATCAAGCCCGAGTACGAGTGCTTCGAGATGGGTCACCTGGACACCATCCTGAACATGGCCCGCAAGGGGGAGGTCCCCGGCGCGCCCATGCAGTTCAACTTCGTGCTGGGCGTCCCCGGCTGTTCCCCCGCCACGGTCCAGAACCTGGTCTGGATGGCCAGCGCCATCCCCGCCGGGTCCACCTGGACGGCCACGGGCGTGGGCCGCAGCGCCTTCACCCTGGCAGCCCCCGCCATCGTCATGGGCGGCAACGTCCGGGTGGGCTTCGAGGACAACTTGTACCTCTCCCGGGGCGTGAAGGCCCGGAGCAACGGGGAGCTGGTGGAGAAGGTGGTTCGCCTCTCCCGGGAGCTGGGGAGGGAGATCGCCTCTCCCGCGGAAGCCCGGGCCATCCTGGGCCTCATCGACGGTCCCAACTGCCCCGTCAAGTGAATATATACAGCATAGACTTATAAAAATACATTTCATACGGAGGAAGAAAACATGGCACTCAAAGGCAACAAGTACGGCACCCATCGCGTCATCGAGCCCAAGGGCGTATTGACCCAGGCGGCCTATAGGATCGACAACAATATGGACGTCCTCTACTCCAACGAGATCATTTGCGACGTCCAGTCCCTGAACATCGACTCCGCCTCCTTCACCCAGATCGAGGAGGCCTGCGGCGGCGACGAAAAGAAGATCGGCGAGATGATCATGGGCATCGTAGCTGAGCGGGGCAAGCAGCAGAACCCGGTCACCGGCTCCGGCGGCATGTTCATCGGCACCGTGGCCTACATCGGCGAAGATTTGAAGGATCGGGATCTGAAGGTGGGCGACAAGATCGCCTCCCTGGTGTCCCTGTCCCTGACGCCGCTGCGCATCGACAAGATCCTGGCCGTCCACAAGGACATCGACCGGGTGGACATCGTGGGCAAGGCCGTCCTCTTCGAAAGCGGCATCTACGCCAAGCTCCCCTCCGACATGAGCGAAGCGTTGGCCCTGGCCGCCCTGGACGTGGCCGGCGCCCCCGCCCAGGCCCGCAAGCTCCCCAAGGAGGGCGATTCCGTCCTGATTCTGGGGGCCAACGGCAAGAGCGCCGTCCTCTGCGGCTACGAGGCCATGAAGAAGGTGGGTCCCACCGGCAACGTGGTGGGTCTCGTGAGGAACCCCAAGCAGGTCCCCGCCCTCATGGAGCTGGGCGTCTATCATAAGGTCATCGTGGCCTCCGCCACGGAACCCGTGGCGGTGCTGGAGGCGGCCCTGGCGGCCAACGGCGGCAAGGAGTACGACATCTCCATCTGCTGCGTGAACCAGCCCAACTGCGAGATGAGCGCCATTCTGCCCGTGCGGGACGATGGCCTCGTATACTTCTTCTCCATGGCCACCAGCTTCACCAAGGCGGCCCTGGGCGCCGAGGGCGTGGGCAAGGACGTGAACATGATCATCGGCAACGGCTACACCAAGGACCACGCCGAGATCACCCTGAACGTGCTCCGGGAGAACCCGAAACTGCGCGCCCTCTTCGACGAGAAATACGTATAAATCATTGCATAAGGAGTCTGGATATGCATTTTGAGAATTACGCCCGGAGGAACGGGCTGTTCCGGGATGTGCCGGATGAGCTGTGGAACGACTGGCACTGGCAGGTCAAGAACCGGGTAGAGACCCTGGAGGGCCTGAAGAAGTACGTGAACTTGACCGAGGAAGAGGAGGAGGGCGTGCGCCGGACCCTGGGTCGGCTGCGCATGGCCATCACCCCCTACTACCTGTCCCTCATCGACCTCAACGACAAATACGATCCCATCCGCCGCCAGGCCATCCCCACGGCCCACGAGCTGGAATCGGCCCCCTACGAGGCGGCGGACCCCCTCCACGAGGACACGGATTCCCCCGTGAAGGGCCTGACCCATCGGTACCCCGACCGGGTGCTTTTCCTGGTCACGGACCAGTGCTCCATGTACTGCCGCCACTGCACCCGTCGGCGGTTCGCCGGGCAGAAGGACTGCGCCGTGCCCATGGAGCAGATCAAAAAAGGCATCGAGTACATCCGGCAGCATGAGGAGGTCCGGGACGTGCTCCTCTCCGGTGGCGATGCCCTGATGCTCTCCGACAGCCTGCTCGAGCAGATCATCGCCGAGCTTCGGACCATCGAGCACGTGGAGATCATCCGCATCGGCACCCGCACCCCCGTGGTCTGTCCCCAGCGGATCACGCCGGAGCTGTGCGCCATGCTGAAGAAGTATCACCCCATCTGGGTCAACACCCACTTCAACCACCCCAACGAGATCACCCCCGAGGCGGCGGCGGCCTGCGCGCGCCTCGCTGACGCGGGCATCCCCCTGGGGAACCAGAGCGTGCTGCTGGCCGGCGTCAACGACTGCGTCCACGTGATGAAAAAGCTGGTGAACGAGCTGGTGTACATCCGGGTGCGCCCCTACTACATCTACGCCTGCGACCCCTCCCTGGGTCTTTCCCACTTCCGCACCCCGGTATCGAAGGGCATCGAGATCATGGAGGGCCTTCGCGGCCACACCAGCGGCCTGTGCGTACCCACCTTCGTGGTGGACGCCCCGGGCGGCGGCGGCAAGACCCCGGTGATGCCCACCTACCTGATCTCCCAGAAGCCCGGCAAGATCGTGCTTCGGAACTTCGAGGGCGTCATCACCACCTATTCCGAGCCCACCCACTACGAGGAGAACTGCCATTGCCCCGTGTGCACCGGCAAGCGGAGGGAGAGCAAGGTGGGCGTGGCGGGCCTGGAGCAGGGCGTGGAGCAGAAGTACATGACGCCCAAGGGCCTGTTGAGAGAGGAACGGATAAAGTAATGGCATCCAAGCTGAATCTGGATCAACATAAGGTGGATCGGGCCAGGGCCGCCGCCCGTCAGGTGGCGGTGGACACCCAGGCCTTCATCGACCGGCACACCACGGTCACCGTGGAACGGGCGGTCTGCCGCTTGCTCCTCATCGACGGGGTGAACGAGGTGGGCGTGCCCCTGCCTAACGTGGTGGTGGATCACCTGCTCGACAAGGGGCTGCTGCCCTACGGGGCGGCCTACGCCCTGGGCAACGCCATGGCGGAGACGGGGCTCACGCCCCAGCAGATCGCCGAAGCCGTGGACAAAGGCGAGCTGGACCTTTCCCAGGTGGCCCCCCACAGCTTCGACGAGATCCGGGCCGCCATCGAGCCCGCGGCGAAGGAGAGCGTAGAGCGCATCCGCCGAAACGTGGCCCAAAGGAACGCCTATCTGTCCGAGTACGGCGACAAGGAGGGACCCTACCTCTACGTCATCGTGGCCACGGGCAACATCTACGAGGACATCGTCCAGGCCAAGGCCGCCGCCCGGCAGGGGGCCGACGTGATCGCGGTCATCCGCACCACGGGCCAAAGCCTCCTGGACTACGTGCCCTACGGGGCTACCACCGAGGGCTTCGGCGGCACCTACGCCACCCAAGAGAACTTCCGGCTTATGCGGGCGGCTCTCGACGAGGTGGGGGCGGAGGAGCGCCGCTACATCCGCCTGTGCAACTACTGCTCGGGCCTGTGCATGCCGGAGATCGCCGCCATGGGCGCTCTCGAGCGGCTGGACGTGATGCTGAACGACGCCCTCTACGGCATCCTGTTCCGTGACATCAACATGCAGCGGACGCTGATCGACCAGAGCTTCTCCCGCCGGATCAACGCCTTCGCAGGCGTCATCATCAACACGGGCGAGGACAACTATCTCACCACGGCGGACGCGGTGGAGGAGGCCCACACGGTCCTGGCGAGCCAGTTCCTCAACGAGCAGTTCGCCCTGTGCGCCGGGCTCCCCGAGGAGCAGCAGGGCTTGGGTCACGCCTTCGAGATCGACCCCGCCCGGGAGAACGGCTTCCTCTACGAGCTCGCTCAGGCCCAGATGGCCCGGGAGATCTTCCCCAAGGCGCCCCTCAAGTACATGCCGCCCACCAAGTTCATGACAGGCAACATCTTCCGGGGCCACGTGCAGGACGCCCTGTTCAACATGGTCACCATCCTGACGGGCCAAAAGATCCACCTTTTGGGCATGATGACCGAGGCCATCCACACCCCCTTCATGTCGGATCGGGCCCTGTCCATCGAGAACGCCCGGTACGTGTTCAACACCATGAAGGACCTGGGGGAGGAGATGACCTTCAAGCCCGACGGCATCATGGCCCACCGGGCGGATGAGGTGCTGACCAAGGCCGCGGACCTCTTGGAGAAGATCCAGCACGACGGCCTCTTCGCCACCCTGGAGCACGGCACCTTCGCCGACATCAAGCGCATGCGGGACGGCGGCAAGGGCCTTAATGGCGTGGTGCTGCGGGCCGAGGGGTACTACAATCCCTTCCTGACCCTGCTGGAAGGAGGCACGAAATGAGCGGCGGACTCTACGATATGAGCGTCAAGAGCTTTGACCGGACGTTGGATTTGACCCGGATCAAGGCCTACGGCGACACCATGAACGACGGCAAGGTGCAGCTGAGCTTCACCCTGCCCGTGAAGGACGACGAGCGGGGCATGGAGGCCGCCCGGCAGCTGGCCCGGAAGATGGGGCTTGAAGAGCCCAACGTGGCCGGTGCCGTGAAGCTGGACGAGAACTTCACCTTCTACGTGGTCTACGGCTCCTGCGTCCACACGGTGGACTACGAGCACATCGAGGTCAAGACCGTGGAGAGCAGCGTCATGTCCATGGAGGAGGTCAACGACTACATCCGCAGCCATTTCGGCCGGAAGCTGGTCTTCGTGGGCGCTTCCACGGGTACCGACGCCCACACCGTGGGCATCGACGCCATCATGAACCGGAAGGGCTTCGCGGGCCACTACGGCCTGGAGCGCTACGAGATGATTGAAGCCTACAACCTGGGGGCCCAGGTGGAGAACGAGGACTTCGTGAAGAAGGCCGTAGAGCTGAACGCGGATGTGCTGCTGGTGTCCCAGACCGTGACCCAGAAGGACGTGCACATCCAGAACATGACCGAGCTCATCGAGCTTTTGGAGGCGGAGGGCCTCAGATCCCGGTTCGTGGTCATCTGCGGCGGCGCCCGGATCACCCACGAGCTCGCCAAGGAGCTGGGCTTCGACGCGGGCTTCGGCCCCCGCAAGTTCGCCGAGGACGTGGCCTCCTTCGCCGTGGAGGAGCTGACCCGGCGGGGGCTGGACCGATAGGAGGACGCTATGGATATCCTGATCATCGACGGCCAGGGCGGGAACCTGGGGAAGCTGCTGACCAAAAGGCTGCGGGAGGCCTTGCCCCAGGCGGACATCACCGCCGTGGGCACCAACTCCACCGCCACCGAGAATATGTTGAAGGGCGGCGCGGACCGGGCCGCCACCGGCGAGAACGCCGTCATCGTCAACGCCCGCCGGGCGAAGATCATCGCAGGCCCCCTGGGCATCGTCATCGCGGACGCCCTCCTGGGGGAGGTGACCCCTGCCATGGCCATGGCCGTGGGCAGGAGCGATGCCGTCCGGGTCCTGATCCCCATGAACCGGTGCGACACCCTGGTGGCCGGTGTGGGGGAGAGGCCCATGGGCGAGCTCATCGAGGACGCCGTGGGCAGGATCGTTGCGCTCCTGCAAAAAGCGGATTGACAGAGGGCAAGCCCCTCTGCTATACTCACCCTTGTCGACAGGAAGTCGGCAAGGGGCCGCACGCCCGCCAAACACACTCATTTTGAACGGATGCTTTGAAGGCATCGCCTTCCGTGAACGGAGGGCGGTGCTTTTTTGCGTTCAAGGAAAGGAAGATCGTATGAAAAACAAAAACGTGCTGAAACTGACCTACGCCGGCCTCTGCCTGGCGCTGTGTATGGTGCTCCCCCTGCTGACGGGCCAGATCCCCCAGATCGGCAGCCAGCTGCTGCCCATGCACATTCCCGTGCTCCTGTGCGGCTTTCTCTGCGGGCCGGTGTGGGGCCTGGGGGTGGGCCTGGTGGCCCCCCTGCTGCGGTCGCTGATCTTCGGCATGCCGCCCCTGTTTCCCACGGCCACGGCCATGGCCTTCGAGCTGGCGGCCTACGG
>ONNZ01000008.1 GCA_900319345.1 uncultured Eubacteriales bacterium | reverse complement strand
GGGGGTCCTGCTCTTTGAGGCGGCGGCCATCCTGCAGACGGAGCTGGGGGCGGAGCCCCCCGTTCAGGTCGTGGGCTGGGCCGGCTGCAAGACCTCCAACGACGAGCTGTCCGCCCAGTTCCGGGCCGGCGGTCTCGTGGATTTGGTGGGCAACCGGGACGCCGCCTCCAAGCTCTATTTCGACAAGTATAATTTGGATAAGTATCCGCCCCTCCCGGAGGAGGCCGGCGGCGACGCATAGGAACAGAACGCAATGAGTTTTATCAGCGAGCATATCCTTCCGGGGGAGGCCCGTCCCGACGACATCCTGGCGGGCATCCCTCACGGCCGAGCCTCTGAGGCGCTGATCCCGGGGTGCCTGGTCCTGGAGGGCGGGGCCTTCCGGGGCCTGTATACCCAGGGCTATTTGGACGCCATGATGGAGAACGGGCTCAATCTGAGCTGCGTCATCGGCGTGTCCGCCGGAGCTTTGGCCGGGGTGAACTATGTATCAGGGCAGATCGGTCGATCCGCCCGCACGAACCTGGCCTACCGTCACGACAGCCGCTACATCGGGGCCAGGTCCCTGCTTCACAGCCACAGCATCCTGGACGTGGGCTTTCTCACGGAGGACCGGGGTGTGCTGGAACCTCTGGATCGGGCTCGGTTCGACCGGCCGGAACAGCGGTATGTGGCCGTGGCCACCGACTGTGAGACGGGGGAGGCGACCTACTTTGAAAAGGGGAAGTGCGGCGACATCCTGTTGGCCGCCCGGGCCTCCGCCACCATGCCCTTCATCTCCCCGGTGGTCATGATCGAGGGGACCCCCTATCTGGACGGGGGCTGCGCCTGCGCCATCCCCTATAAATGGGCCATGGAGGAGGGCTTTGAAAAGATCCTGGTCCTGCGCACCCGGGAGCTTGCTTTCCGGGACAGGGGGCGGGTGCGCCGCCGGGCGGACGCTCTGGCCGAGGGTTATGTGAAGCGGAAGCTTCCCGGCGCCGGACGGATCTACCGGGCCTATCCCGCCGTGGCGGAACGGCTGGTCCGCCGGGAGCAGAGCACGGTGAACCGGATCTATCGGGACTATCCGGCCCTGGCGACGGCCCTGACGGACGGGCCCCGGCGGTACAACCGGCAGTGCGACGAGCTCCAGCGGCTCCATGAACAGGGGCGGCTGCTGCATATCTGCCCCTCGAAGCCCATTGAGGTGGGCATCATCGAGGGGGACGTGAACAAGCTTCGGGACCTGTACTTCCTGGGCCGGGCGGACTGTCTGGAACGGCTGCCCCTTCTGCGGCGGTACCTGGGCCTGAAGGATGCCAATGAACGAATTTGCACAGGGGGAAGCGACCATGGAAGCCTATGAACGGGAACATTTGGACATGCTGCGGGGGTACCTGGGCGACTGCGCGGTGTTGCTCAAGAGCGACAGGGCCTTTCCCCTGGCGGGGCCGGGGACCATCGCGGCCTACGGCAACGGCGTGCGCCGGACCGTCAAGGGCGGCACCGGCTCCGGGGAGGTGAACTCCCGGTCCTTCGTGACCGTGGAGCAGGGGCTCCGGGAGGCGGGCTTCACCCTGACCACCGGGGCGTGGCTGGACGGGTACGACCGTGCCTACGCCGCGGCGAAGAAGGGATTCTTGAAACGGCTCAAGGCGGAGGCCAGGGCCCATCATACCAACGTGATCGCCTACGGCATGGGCAAATCCATGCCGGAACCGAAGTACGATCTGCCCCTCGGGGAGGAAGGGGACGCGGCTATCTACGTCCTTTCCCGCAACTCCGGCGAGGGGAGCGACCGGGACCCGGTGCCTGGGGACATCCTGCTGACGGCGGCGGAGATCCGGGACATCCTGGCCCTGGACAAGAAGTTTGAACGGTTCATGCTGGTGCTGAACGTGGGCGGGCCCGTGGACCTGAGCCCGGTCATGGAGGTGCGGAACATCCTGGTCCTCTCCCAGCTGGGGGTGGAGACGGGGGCGGCCCTGGCGGACATCCTGCTGGGGAAGGCCAACCCCTCCGGCAAGCTCACCACCACCTGGGCCCGGTGGGCGGATTACCCCACCCTGGGCGACTTCGGGGACCACGACGACACCCTGTACAAGGAGGGCGTCTACGTGGGCTACCGGTACTTCGAGGCGGCGGGGAAGGAGCCCCTGTTCCCCTTCGGGTACGGCCTTTCCTATACCACCTTCGAGCTGACGCCTATAGAGACCCTTTTGGACGGCAGCGCCGTGACCTGCCGGGTGCGGGTGAGGAACACCGGATCGAGGGCCGGCCGGGAGGTGGTCCAACTCTACGTGAGCGCCCCCGACGGGCGGATCGACCGGCCCCGGCAGGAGCTGGCCGCCTTCGCCAAGACCGGGCTCCTGCAGCCCGGGGCGGAGGAAATGGTGGAGGCCGCCTTCGACCTTCGGGACTGCGGGGCCTACGACATGGCCCTGTCCGCCTACGTGCTTTTGGCGGGGGACTACGTGCTGAACGTGGGGAACGGCAGCGATTCCGCTGCGCCGGCGGCCATCTTGCGGCTGAATGAGGAGCGGATCGTCCTCCAGACCAAGCGGTGCCTGGGGGAGCCGGGCTTCGAGGATTGGAAGCCTGAGCCTCGGCCCGCGGCGGAGCTGCCCGATCTGCCGGTGTTGACGGTCGATAACATAGAGACCGGGACCGTGCCCGAAGCCCGGACCTATCCCATCGAGGACAGATTGCGGAGCGTCCCCGACCAGCAGCTGATCTACGCCAACGTGGGGGCCTTCGCGCCCGGCATCAGCGCCATTCTGCCCATCGGCGACTCCGGCGTCCACGTGGCCGGGGCGGCGGGGGAGACCACGTCGAAGCTTCAAGGCGCGGGCATCCCGCCCCTCATCATGGCGGACGGGCCCGCGGGGCTACGGCTGTCCAAGCGGTTCTATCGGGACAAAAAGGGCGGCGCCCACGCCGTGGAGCACAGCGTGGTGCCCGAGAGCATGACGGAGCTGATGGGCCCGGTGGTGAAGTTCGCGGTGGGCCTGTTCACGGGCGGGAAGAAGCCTCCCAAGGGCGCCAGGATAGAGGAGCAGTACTGCACCGCCATCCCCATCGGCACGGCCATCGCCCAGAGCTGGGACGTGGCCTTCGCCCGCCTGTGCGGGGACATCGTGGGGCGGGAGATGGAGCGCTTCGGGGTCCACCTGTGGCTGGCCCCGGCCCTGAACATCCATCGGTCCATCCGCTGCGGCCGGAACTTCGAGTACTTCTCCGAGGACCCGGTCCTGAGCGGCAAGATGGCCGCGGCCCTGACCCGGGGCGTCCAGGCCCATCCCGGCCGGGGCACCACCGTCAAACACTACGCCGCCAACAACCAGGAGTACAACCGGTACGGCAGCAACAGCCGCGCCTCCGAGCGGGCGTTCCGGGAGATCTATTTGAAGGGCTTCGGCATCGCCGTCCGGGAGAGTCAGCCCAAGGCCCTCATGACCTCCTACAACCTGATCAACGGCGTCCACACCGCCCAGCGCCGGGACCTCATAGAGGACATCCTCCGGTGCGAGTTCGGCTTCGAGGGCATCGTCATGACGGACTGGGTCCTTTCCCTCATGAACAGCAAGACCAACAAGCACCCCGCCGTACAGCCCCGCATGGTGGCGGCGGCGGGCGGGGACCTGTTCATGCCCGGCTGCCAGGGGGACTATAAGGACATCCTGGCGGGCCTCGAATCCGGCGACCTCTCCCGGGAGCAGCTGCTGATCAATGTCTCCCGGCTCTATCGCCTGGCCCGGGAGCTGACGGGGGAGAGAGGATAAAGACTTTCTTCTTTGCCGCTTTTTCTTTTCAGTGAAAAGAAAAAGCGGCGGAAAAAGAAAAGCTCAAGAAGAATAATGGGAAGTACAGCGCAAGCCATACTTCCCATTTATGTTCCTTTGGATGCCTTTTTATCAGTGGCTGGTGGCGGCGCTGGAGGCGGCGGAGGAGGCCACCACGGCGCACATGAGGGCCTGCTGGGCGGCGATGATGGCCAAGGTGGCCTGCTGGGCCGCGGCGCCCACCAGCTCCACGGGCTGCTTCGGCTCCGCCTCGTGCTGAAGGGACAGGAGCATGGCCGCGTGCATGGACCGGGCCCGCCTGTCGAGGCCGAACACGCCCTTATACCCCTTCCGCTTGGAGAGGAGCGCGTCGATCTCCAACAGCTCCCCGGCCAGATCCTCCTGGAACCGCTGCCCCAGGGACAGGGCCGCCAAAATGGGCAGCTGCCAATCCTTGCCGTATTTGCCGCCGGCCTCCTCGATGGCGTTGAAGATGCCGATCATCCGGAAGGTCTTGTCCACCGGGATCTCCGAGGACAGGGCCAGCACGTGGGAGGCGGCCTGGAGCCCGTTCCCGCTGGGGAAACGCTCCTTCAAGAGGGCATAACACCGCTCCATATCCTCGATGAGCTCGTCGTCGCTGCGGGCGCTCTGGCTGAGGAGCAGGGCGAACACGCTGTCCTCCTGCCCGGTCAGGAAGGGGTGCTCCTTCTTCATGCGCTGGTAGAGCCCCTTGCCCCGGGCGGCCAGGGCGGGCACGTCCTCCTCCTGCACGGCGTCGGACAGGAGCATGGCCCCCAAGGCCAGGTACTCGGACCCATAGAAGGACTCCTTGAGCAGGGCGTAGTACCGCCGGGTCCTGTCCCACCGCTCCTCCGGGTCGTCCCCCGCGGCCAGCATGCACAGCAGCGGCAGCTTCACGTTCCCCCGGAAGCTGGAGAAGACGCTGGTGCTGCTCTTCACCAGGGCCTTGCACCGTTCCAGCTGCTCTATCTCCACGGGCTTGTCCGCGGCCAGGAAGATCTGGGCGCAGACGGGGTAGATATACTCGTTCTCCATCCGAAAGGCGGCGCGGACGGCGTCTCGCGTTTCGATGAACCGGTCCACCAGTTCCTGGGGGGTCTTGTTCATGGGGTTACCTCCTGCAGCAGTTTTTCTTCTAATATATCAATATACCACGTTTTTCGTCCACGGAAAAGGGGGGACCGGCCCCGTTTTTCGCTTTCTTCGTCCTCACAGCAGAGAAAAACATTTTTTCCGCGAAAAAACGCTCTTTTGGTTTACAAATCCCGCTGCTTTTGATATCCTTATCATGAGTATACGTCTGCTCGGTCTTTTTTTCGCGCCGTCCCCTCGGGGACGGGAGACTATGTTGACAAAGGAGGGATCGAATGTGAGGGACACGTTTCGCGGCGGTGTGCATCCCAGGGAACGCAAGGAACTGAGCAAGGAAGCATCGCTGCGCGTATTCGACGCCAAGGGGGAGATGGTCTTCCCTCTGGCCCAGCACATCGGCAAGCCGGCTAAGGCCATCGTGAAGAAGGGCGATCCGGTGCTGGTGGGCCAGTGCATCGCGGAAGCGGACGGCTTCGTCTCCGCCAACGTCATTTCCTCCTGCTCCGGCACGGTGAAGGCGGTGGAGAAGCGCCGCACCATCGCGGGCGTGCTGCAGGAGTGCGTCGTCATCGACAACGACGGCCAGTACACGGAGACCGGCGCCTTCGGCCAGCGGCAGGACATCACCGACATCACCAACCAGGAGATTCTGCGCCGGGTGGCGGCGGCGGGCATCACGGGCCTGGGCGGCGCAGGCTTCCCCACCCATGTGAAGCTGGCCCCCAAGGAGCCCCTGAAGATCAAGTACCTGATCGCCAACGGCGCCGAGTGCGAGCCCTACATCACCTGCAACGACCAGCTCATGCGGGGCTATGGGAACCAGATCGTAGAGGGCATGGAGATCATGCTCCGGCTCTTCCCCAACGCCGAGGGCGTCATCGCCATCGAGGGGAACAAGCCCGAAGCCATCGCCGCCATGGAGATGGCCGTGAAGGGCCACCCCCGGATGCGGGTCCAGAAGCTCCGCACCAAGTACCCCCAGGGCGGCGAGCGCAGCCTCATCAGCGTTATCGCCGGGGTGGACTATCCCACCTCCAAGCTCCCGGCGGACGTGGGCTGCATCGTGGACAACGTGGGCACCATCTACGCCGTGGGCCGGGCGGTACTCTACAACGAGCCCCTGTTCCGGCACGTGATCACCGTCACCGGCGAGGGCGTCCGGAACCCCTCCAACTTCATCGCCCGGGACGGCACCAGCTTCGCCGAGATGATCGAGGCGGCCGGCGGCCTGAAGGAGGGCGTCGAGCCCAAGAAGGTCATCTCCGGCGGCCCCATGATGGGCCTTTCCGTGAGCACCCTGGACGTGCCCATCACCAAGACCACCAACGCCATCACCGTGCTCCTTGATGACGAGGTGGAAGCGGCGGAGCTGAAGCTCACCACCTGCCTCCACTGCGGCCGCTGCACCACCGTGTGCCCCAACGGCCTCATGCCCCAGATGATGGCCGACGCCATCATCGCCGGGGACCTGGAGCGGTACGAGAAGAAGCTCTACGGCCTCGACTGTATCTTCTGCGGGTCCTGCACCTTCATCTGCCCGGCCAAGCGCCCCCTCACGCAGAACTTCAAGCAGACCAAGGCGGAGATCCTGGCCAAAAAGAGGGCGGCTCAGGCTGCCCAGGGGGGAGGGAAATAAGCCATGACACTGAATCTATCCGCAAGCCCCCATGTACGGGATCGGTGGACAACCTCCTTCATCATGCACACCGTGCTCATCAGCCTCCTGCCGGCAGCGGCGGTGGGTGTGTTCGTGTACGGGTGGCATGCCCTGCTGGTCATCGTCGCCTCCATCGTGGCGGCGGTGGGCACGGAAGCCCTGTTCTGCCTGCTGAGCAAGAAGCCCCTGTCCATCGGTGACGGCAGCGCCGCCGTGACGGGCATGCTCCTCGCTTTGTCCCTGTCGCCCAGCACCCCGGTGATCTATCCCATCCTGGGTTCCATCTTCGCCATCTTCGTGGTGAAGTGCTGCTTCGGCGGTCTCGGCAAAAACTTCATCAACCCGGCCCTGGCCGGTCGCTGCTTCCTGCTTATCTCCTTCGGCACCGCCATGACCAAATTCCCTGCTCTGGACGGCGTCACGTCGGCCACGCCGTTGAAGGTCCTGTCCGACGCCATGGCGGCGGGCACCCGGCTGGACCTGGACGTGACCAGCATGTTCCTGGGCACGGCCAACGGTGTCATCGGCAGCTCCATCGTGGCGCTGCTCATCGGCGGCCTGGTGCTGTGGGGCCTCGACATCATTCACGGGGAGATCTGCTTCTCCGTGCTGGGCGCCTTCACCCTGGTCATGGGCCTCTTCGGCGGCCGGGGCTTCGAGCCCACCTACCTGGCGGCGCAGCTCTGCGGCGGCGGCGTGGTCATGGGAGCCTTCTTCATGGCCACGGACTACACCACCTCCCCCGTGAGCCGGCTTGGGCAAGCGGTCTACGGCTGCCTCATCGGCGTGCTGGGGGCCCTGTTCCGGATACTGGGCAAGGTGGACTACTTCAGCTATTCCGTCATCATCGCGAACCTGTTTACGCCCCTCATCGACATGTACATCATCCCCAAGCCCTACGCCTATCGCAAGAAGGCCATCCGGGCGGCCAGCGGCGTGGAGCTCCCGCCTCTCAGGCAGCGGATCCCCAAGCCGGTCATCGCCCTGGCCCTTATCACTCTGATCGCGGGCGTGGCCCTCTCCGGCGTCTACTCCATGACCAAGGAGACCATCGAACAGCACGAGGCGGACGCCAAGGCCGCCGCCTACGGATCGGTGGTGCCGGCTGCGGAGAACTTTGAGCGGGACGAGGCTGCGGACGCGGCCATCGCGGCCCTGAACGGCCAGGTCTACGGCACCAAGTTCGGCAAGGCCTACGTCAACGAGGCCTTCGTGGCCAAGGACGCCGCGGGCAACGTGGTGGGCTACGCACTCAGCGTCACCAGCGGCGACGGCTACGACGGAGACATTACCCTGTCCTTGGGCCTCGACCCCGAGGGCAAGGTGCTGGGCATCGCCTTCACCACGCTGAACGAGACCCCGGGCATGGGCATGCTGGCCAAGGAGCCTGCCTTCACGGATCAGTTCGTGGGCAAGGCCGTGAACCAGTTCGTCCACAACAAGGGCGGCGTCTCCGGGGACAACGCCATCGACGCCATCTCCGGCGCGTCCACCACCTCCGGGGCCGTGGTCAACGCGGTGAACGCGGGTCTCGACTTCTTCCACAGCGTCATGCAGGGAGGAAACTGATATGAACAAATATACGGAACGGCTGTACAACGGCCTTATCAAGGAGAACCCCACCCTGGTGCTCATGCTGGGCATGTGCCCCACCCTGGCGGTGTCCAAGTTCGCCATGAACGGCATCTATATGGGCCTGTCCACCACGGCGGTGCTGGTGTTCTCCAACCTGATCATCTCCCTCCTTCGGCGGGTGATCCCCAACGAGGTCCGGCTCCCGGCCTACATCGTGATCGTGGCCTCCCTGGTGACCGTGACGGAGCTGCTCATCAAGGCGTATCTGCCGGCGGCGGACGAGGCCCTGGGCCTGTACATCCCGCTGATCGTGGTGAACTGCATCATCCTGGGCCGGGCGGAGGCCTACGCCAACAAGAATGAACCGGGCCTGGCCATCATGGACGGCATCGGCATGGGCCTTGGCTTCACCGTGGCCCTGACGCTGGCGGGCATCGTCCGCGAGCTGCTGGGGCAGGGGACCGTCTTCGGCGCCCAGGTGCTGCCGGAGAGCGTTTCCCCCGTGGCCATCTTCGGCCAGGCCCCCGGCGCGTTCCTGGTCATCGCCCTGTTCATCGCCATCATGAACGCCATCGGCATCAAGACCCGTCAGAAGCAGTTGGTGGAGAACGACGGCTGCAGCGGCAACTGCGCCGCCTGCGCCATGAGCTGTGATGACAGGAAGGAGGAAGCCAAATGAAATCCCTGCTTCTCATCCTCATCAGCGGCGCGCTGATCAACAACGTGGTGCTGAACCAGTTCTTGGGCATCTGCTCCTTCCTGGGCGTGTCCAAGCAGATGAAGGCCTCGGCCAGCCTGGGCGTGGCGGTCATCTTCGTCATCACCATCGCCTCGGCGGTGGCGAGCCTCCTGTACACCTACGTGCTCCAGCCCTTTGGCCTGGACTTCATGAAGACCATCGTCTTCATCCTGGTCATCGCGGCCCTGGTGCAGATCGTGGAGATGTTCCTCAAGAAGACCTCTCCCGCCGTCTATAAATCCCTGGGCATCTTCCTGCCCCTCATCACCACCAACTGCGCCGTGCTGGGCGTGGCTATCGACAACGTGAAGGCGGAGTACACCTTCGTGGAGAGCGTGGTATCCGGCTTCGGCGTGGCGGTGGGCTTCACGATCGCCATCGTGCTCCTGGCCGGCATCCGGTCCCGCATCCGGGAGGAGGACCTGCCCGCGCCCCTTCGCGGCGCGCCCATCGTGCTCATCTCGGCGGCGCTCATGTCCATCGCGTTCATGGGCTTCTCCAAGCTGTCGTTCTGAGGGAGGTAAGAGCGTATGATCATTCTCATAACGACGATCATGATCGTGGTCATCGGCATCGTGGTAGGTGTCGGTCTGGTCTTTGCGGGCAAGAAGTTCTTCGTACCCGTGGACGAGCGGGAAGCGGCCGTGCGGGAGGTCCTGCCCGGCAACAACTGCGGCGCCTGCGGCTTTGCGGGCTGTGACGCCATGGCGGCGGCCATCGTGGCCGGAGACGCGCCGGTGAACGGCTGCCCTGTGGGCGGCGCGCCCGTGGCCGAGAAGATCGGCGGGATCATGGGCAAGGACGCTCAGATCCTGGAGCGGCAGGTGGCTTTCGTCCGCTGCAAGGGCACCTGCGCCAACACGAAGAAGCAGGGCAACTACGTGGGCGTCACCGACTGCCGGACGGCGGCCTTTTCCGGCGTCAACGTGGGCGAGTGCGACTACGGTTGCATGGGCCTCGGCTCCTGCGTGAACGTGTGCCCCCAGCACGCCATCACCCTGGTGGACGGCGTGGCTCAGGTGGACCCCCGTAAGTGTGTGGCCTGCGGCCTGTGCGTGAAGGCCTGCCCCAAGGGCCTGATCGAGCTCATTCCCGAATCGAAGCATGTGGTGGTCCAGTGCCGGAACAAGGACAAGGGACCCCTGGTGAAGAAGGTCTGCTCCGCCGGCTGCATCGGCTGCACCCTGTGCGTGAAGCAGTGCGAACACGACGCCATCCACATGGAAGGGAACGTGGCCAAGATCAATTACGAGAACTGTACCCAGTGCGGCAAGTGCGCCGAGAAGTGCCCCAGCAAGGTCATCACCCGGCCGCTGGCGCAATAAGGAGGGCATAGCATGGAGAAGAGAAATCAAGCGGCAAAGCTGCTCATCGGCCTGGTCATCGTCATTCTGGCGGTGCTGCTGCTGGGCGGCGTCGTGGGCGGAAAGAACCTGGTGTTCCGCTTGAGACGCACCACGCCCCTGACCCGTGACGATATCAGCTACAAGACCGTGGCCGCACCGGCAGCTTCCAGCAAGGACGGCACCATCAACGCTGCCGACTGGGCGGCCGCCTATCCTGAGATCGTGGCCACCATGGGCGACAACAAGAAGAACAGCTACATCGTGGATTATCTCGATCAGGACCCCTACCTGAAGAACATCTACGAGGGCTTCGGCTTCGCCAAGGAGTACGGCTCCGCCCGCGGCCATGAGTACTGCCTGGAGGACGTGAACCACACGGCTCGGCCCCATCCCCTGGCCAACTGCCTGACCTGCAAGACCCCCAACTTCGCCAAGCTGGTCAACGACCAGGGCGTCAGCGCCTACAAGATCCCCTTCGATGAGGCCATGGCCATGATGGAGGAGAGCGTCAGCTGCTACACCTGTCACGGCAACGAGGCGGGCGAGAAGGGCAAGCTGGTGGTGACCCACAGCTACGTGACCAAGGCCCTGGGCGCCAACGCGGAGAAGATCGATCCGGCCACCCTGTCCTGCGGCCAGTGCCATATCGAGTACTACTTCACGCCGGAGGACAAGGAGACCATGATGCCCTACAGCAGCGTGGAGGAGATGACCCCCGAGGCGATCCTGGCCTACTACGACAACATGGTGCTGCCCGACGGGACCGTGGGCTTCTCCGACTGGCCCCAGGAGAGCACCGGGGCAAAGCTGCTGAAGGCCCAGCATCCGGAGTTTGAGACCTATCTTTCCGGCAAGCACGCCAAGATGCTGAACTGCGCCGACTGCCATATGCCTCTGGAGGAGACGGAGAAGGGGACCGTGTACCACAGCCACCTGCTGGTGAGCCCTCTGGAGAACGAGACCCTGCTGAAGACCTGCGCCACCTGCCACGGGGATACGGACATGGTGAGCATGGTCCATGGGCTCCAGGCCAAGGTCACCGCCCGGGAGACCGAGGTGGGGAACCAGCTCTCCGACTTCAAGGATGCTTTGGCGGCGGCTGTGAAGGCCGGGGAGATGGGCGAGGAGGAGCTCGCCGCGGTGCAGAAGCTGTACCGTGAGGCCCAGTGGTTCTTCGACTTCTGCTACGTGGAGAACGCCGAAGGCGCCCACAACTCCGAGCTGGCGTACCGGTGCCTGGACACCGCCGAGCAGCGGATCAACGAGGGCATGGCGCTGTTAGGGAGATAAGGGTTGTTTTAAAGCGGCGGAGAAGTTTTTCTTTGCCGCTTTTTCTCTTTATACAAAGAGAAAAAGCGGCGCAAAAAGAGAAACTCAAGAAGGGTTCATAGTCCTTGCACATGAACAGCCCCCTTCTCAAAGTTCTTTTTGGTTCTTTTTCTTTCAAGAAAAAGAACGAAGTTTACAATAATTCCTTATGAAAAAACTACTCAAATTCCTATCCTCCATGGGCTTCGCCATCACGCTGCTGGTGGTGCTGGCGGCCGCCTGCGTAGTGGCCAGCTTCGTGACCCAGGGCCAGAGCGCGGCGTGGTACGCCCAGGTCTACGGCGAAGGGACCGCGAAGCTGATCGTGGGGTTGGGCCTCGACGACGCGTTCCACAGCTGGTGGTTCTTGACCTTGACCGCCTTCCTCTGCGGGAACCTGCTCCTCTGCAACCTGACCCGCCTAAAGCCCCTGATCGCCCGCACGAAGCGGGAGGCGGACCCGGCCGCCGCCCTGTCCGGCCCTGCGGACGCCGCGTGTGAGGCCGTGGCCGACCCCCTGCCCCTGTTCGAGCGGCTCCGGCTCCCCAAGCCCAAGGCTTATGAGATCGAGGGCAAAAGGGTCCTGTTCTCCGGCAAAAACCGGCTGGGTCTCTGGGGCCCCTGGGTGTGCCACCTGGGCATCCTGTTGCTGATCCTGGGCTTCACCCTGGGCCAGCTCACCCATCGGGAGTACACGGTCTACGGCGTCCCCGGCGACACCAAGCCCATCGGCGACACAGGCTACTACCTGACCATCGACGACTTTGAGGTCCAGCTCCGGGAGGACGACACCGTGGCCCAGTACGTGGCGGACATCACCGTCTTCCGCGCCCCCCAGGGCTCCACCACCGTCCCCGACAGCATGTCCGACACCGTGTCCGTGAACCATCCCGCCCGGCTCTACGGCTTCAAGGTCTACCAGAACTCCACGGGCTACGCCGCCCGGATCACCGTGAACGAGGAAGGGACCCCGCTGCAGACCACGGTGGTCTGCGCCGGGGAGGGCATCGAGATCGCCGACGCCCCGGGCCTTCGGGTGTACCTGAACGCCTTCTATCCCGACTTCTACCTGCAGCCCGGCGTGGGGCCCATGACCCTGTCCGGCCGCATGAACAACCCGGCCTACCTCTATTCCATCACCTACCGGGACAGCATGGTGGGCATGAACTACTGGCAGGAGGCGGACGGGCCCATCACCGTCAACGACTACAGCATCACCTTCTCGGAGCCCCAGAGCTACACCCTGCTGCAGGTGAAGACGGACCGGTTCCAGGGCCTGGCCCTCCTCGGGGGCCTCATCACCCTGCTGGGCCTGATCCTCGCGTTCTACCTGCTGCCCGCCAAAGCTTGGGCGGTGGCGGACGAGACGGGGACCTGGACGGTCTACGGCCAGAGCCGCAAGGGCGGGGCCCTGTTTAGGGAGGCCTTCGAACGGGCCGTGAAAGGAGAGAAACTATGACGCTGCCCCTGGAAAACATCCTCTTTTACGGGGTCCTGGGCCTCTACTTCGGGGCCATGATCCTCTACTTCCTGTTCGTGGCCATAAAGAAGGAAGCCCTGGGCAAGGGCGCCACGGCGGTCCAGGTCCTGGGCCTTCTGGTGCACACGGCGGCCATTGTCCTACGGGGCGTGGCGGCGGGACGGCTGCCCCTGACCAACCAGTACGAGTTCGCCTCCGCCTTCGCCTGGGGGCTGTGCTTGGTGAGCCTACTGTTCATCTTCCGGTTCAAGTTCACCCTTCTGGGCGCCTTCGCCGCTCCGGTGACCTTCATCATCATCGGCTACGCGGCCCTGCAATCCAAGGAGATCCGGTCCCTGATGCCAGCCCTCCAATCCAACTGGCTGGGGTTCCACGTGTCCACGGCCATCATCGCCTACGGGGCCTTCGGCGTCTCCTGCGTGCTGGGGGTCATCTTCCTGCTGCGGGACAGGATGAAGGAAAGCGGCTTTTTGGACCAGCACATCCCCAGCCGGGAGAAGCTGGATATGCTGAGCTATCGGAGCGTGGCCCTGGGGCTGCTGTTCCTCACCTTCACCATCATCACCGGGGCCATCTGGGCCGAGCGAGCCTGGGGCAGCTATTGGTCCTGGGACCCCAAGGAGACCTGGTCGCTGGTGACCTGGCTGGTCTACGCCACGTACCTGCATCTGCGCATCCGCCGGGGCTGGCAGGGCAAGTCCGCCGCCATCTTCGCCGTGGCGGGCTTCGTCTGCGTGATCTTCACCTACATCGGCGTGAACACCCTGCTGCCGGGGGTCCACAGCTACAAATAAGCTTCCATGCGAAAAAGCGCCTCCCGCAGAGGGAGGCGCTTTTTGCGTGACGATTCAGATGTCCTGGACCTTCTTGTTGAACAGAAGGAACAGGGCCGTGGCGGTGAAGCCCAGAGCGCAGGCCAGCAGCAGGATCGTGCTGCCCAGATACTGGAGGACCGCACCGGCCAGCACCGAGGAGATGGGGGTCAGGCCCTGGGAAACGATGCTGACGATGCTGGAGACCTTGCTGAGCATGTTCCGATCCACCACCCGCATGAGGACCGTGCTGGTGGGGACGTTGATCATGACCACCAGGAACCCGATGAGCAGGGCGCCGACGCAGAACAGGATCAAAAAGGCGTTCAGGGACAGGCCCCGGTCCACCAGCAGCCAGTAGCTCGCCGTCAGCAGGAGCACCACCACCGCGATGTACCCCAGGCGCAGCGCCACCTTCCGGCCGCATTTGTCCTCCTGAGGCAGGGCGCTGAGGATGATCGCCCCCACCAGGGAGCTGAGGCCGACCATCACGCTGAACACGGAGGACCAGAGCTCCGGCGTCAAAAACCGGTCGAACAGGTAGCTGGGGGCGGCGGCCACGTCTGTCTTCACGAAATAGGGCAAGAAGTTGCTGCCGAGGGGAGAGAAGAAGAAGTTGATGAACAGGATGGCCGCCATCAAGGCCATGAGGGCCTTCTGGGTCTTCAGGTACCGAAGCCCGTCGCCCATGTCGGAAAGGGCCAGGCGCAATGTCAGCTTCTCCTCCGAGGGCTTGTGTTCGTAGCGGATGAACATCTCCGACACGCCGGAGAGGAGGTAGCATACGCCTACCAGGAAGAACAGCAGATGGATGGGCAGTGTCGCGTACAGGATCCCCGCCAGGACTACCCCCAGGATGCTCTGCAGGGAGCTCTTGATGGAGAAGTAGGCGTTGGCCTGCTGGAGCTTCTCCTCCGCCACGATGTGAGGAAGCAGAGCGCCGGCGGCGGGGGAGAAGACGCCGCTGACGGCGTTGCCCAGGATGCCCACGGCGAACAGGATCAGGACATGGGCGTCGCTGCTGCGGAAGAGGAGCATGAGCACCGTGGCGAGGATGATGATGCCGCCCTTCATGTAGTCACAGAGGAACATGATCTTCGCCTTGTTGAACCGGTCCCCCAGCACGCCGCCCACTGGGGTGGCGAGGAGCAGCGTCCCGCCGCAGAGGGCCAGATACAGGCCCTGAAGGAAGGCGTTGTTGTCGGTGATCTCCAGGATGTAGAAGCTGACGGCGAAGCTGTAGAGGATGGCCCCCAGCTCCGACACCAGGGCGCCGAAGAACACCAGCCGGTAGTTGCGGTTGAAAAATACGTTGCGGGTATCGTTATTCATGGTCCTTGATCTCCTTCCAAAGGTGGGACAGGGTGGGATCGTCGATGAGGCGGAGCAGGTTTTCCAGACTCTCTGCCGCGGTGGCGCCGAATATGTCGGTGACGCTCACGGTATCCATGGTGGTGACGAAGCGAAGGTTTCGCACGCCGTAATCCGGGGCGGCGTCGAAGCGGGCGGCCAGTGCCCGGGCCTGCCTCAGGGAAGCGCAGGCCTGCTCCGTCTGCCCGGTCTTGATCTGGGCATGAGCCAGCAGCAGGTATTGCAGGGCGTTGAGCTTTTCCAAAAAATCGGTGACGGGTTCCCGGCGAAGGCTGTTGAGCAGGTCTATGCCCCATTGGAGCACGGCTTGGGCCGATGCGCAGTCGCCTCGGGCGGTGAAGACAAAGGAGAATCCCGCCACGGCATTCAGCAGGGAATTGACGTTCTGAAGCAACACCGCGGAGAGATAGGGCTCCGCCTCCTCCGGTCGGTGCAGATGGGCAGCCAGGATGGCACCGATGGTGTCGCTGAACATGCCGCCCGCGTTGTGACGCTTCATGAGCTCCACGCCCTTCTCAAAGTCGCCCAGAACCATATACGCCCCGGCCATCTCCCCATAGAGAGTGAACTCACTGATCTTTGGATCGGTGTTCTGGGAGACCAACAGCAGTGCTTGCTCATAGAGCTCCAGGGCCCGCCGGGTCTTTTCGCGGCTTTGACCGCCCACGCCGAAAAAGGCGTAGATTCCGGCGCAGGTGTGGACCACCTGGAAGGAATGGGGATATTTCTTCAGGGCCTTCTCGCATTCGATCAGGGCCTCCGGGTCCCGGGTCCGACAGTACCGGCTGAGCCGGTCGATGGTGGCGGAAAGGCGATTGTCCTTCATTTTGTAGCCCAGCAGGACGTCCACGGAGGTGTCGAAGAAGTCCGCCATCTCCACGATCAAATCCAGCTCGGGCACCGACAGCCCCGATTCCCACTTGTGGACGGCGCCGGTGGTCACGCCCATGACCTCGGCGAATTGCTCCTGGGTCAGGTTTCGCTCTTTGCGCAGGGTGCGGATGTTTTTCGAAAGGGTCAATTCCATGGTGGTGCTCCTCTTTTTGATACCGGCAGTATAGCAGGGATTATACCGAAAGAAAAGACACGATCGATATCAATGGAATATCTTTTTCTATACCAACAGTATATATTTGCGGGTGGCGATCACAGTACGCCGCGCGGACGGATCGACGAGCCCCCTCCGCTCCTGCTCTACACAGGGTACCATTTCCTTCGCCAGTTGAGCAATCATCCATCGGTTGTGGGGAGGGAAGGGCGCCGCAACCGGCCCCTCAACGACCGGTTGAATCGAACAGAAGGGCATCCGGCAGGGAGCGTGACGAAGCCTTTTCCTCGATCAGTATCCGATTTTTTTAGAAGAAGGGCCAGAAGCTCAGCAGGTATCCGGGGATCACCACGACGACGAAGAAAGCCCAGCTCACCAGGGTGAAGGTCTTGATAAAGGCCCAGCCCCGGCCCGGGTACTCCCGAACGTAGATACGGAAGTTGATGACGGAGGCCAGGGAGCCGATGAGGGAACAGAGACCCGCGGTGTCCGCCCCGTATATGAGGCCCGCGAAGTTTTCCGTGAAGGGGTACAGGACGATGGTGGCGGGCACGTTGGAGATGATCTGACTCAGCCCGATGGCCCACCAGTATTCGTGCTGCGCCACCGCCCGTTGCAGGAATCCGGCGATGCGCTCATTGGCGGCGATAGAGGAAGAGAACACGAAGAAGCACAGGAAGGTGAGCAGCAGAACGTAGTCCACCTCGAAGAGGAGCTTTCGATCTACCGCCAGGATACCCAGCAGCACCGCCAGCACCGCCAAGGGCCATAGACCGGTACGGGTGACGATGACGACGATGATCAGCAGGAATAGGGCAAGGTACACGATCCGGCGGGTCCGTCCCTCGTGTTTCCAAGGCGGAAGGGCGTTCCCAGCGCCGATCTCCTCCCGGGGAGCCTTTCGGTACAGGGTCAGGACGAAGACGATGAGCAGCGCCGCGGACATGGCGGCTAACGGCAGCATGTGGAGCATGAACTGGCCGGCGCTGACCCCGGACCGGCTATAGAGGAACAGGTTTTGAGGGCTGCCGAAGGGGGTCAGGAGGGATCCGCGAACAGCGGCGATGTTTTCCATGGTGATGACGGGCAGGAGGTACCGCTCCTTGCCGCCCGCTCGAAAGAGCTGGATGGTCACTGGCACGAAGATGATGAGGGACACGTCGTTGGTGACGAACATGGAGGAGAAGAACACGCCGAAGATCAAAAAGAGGGAAAGGAGCGTCATCCGCTTCAGACTGGACGCCAGGGCCACCAGGGGCCTGAGCACGTTCTCCCGCTTAAAGCCCTCCAACACGCACAGCATCATAAGGAGCGTGCCCAGCGTGCGCCAGTCGATGTCGGCCAGGAGCCGCTTCGAAGGCGGGGTGATGACGAGCGCCACCGCCGCCGCCAGCAGCGACACGGCCAGCATGGGCTCTTTTTTCAGGAACGATAGGATCTTTTTCATGGAAGTCTCCTTTGATGTTCCTTTTTCTTTTCGGCGAACAGAAAAAGGAATCGAGAAAAGAAAAGCATACGGGGGAGGATCAGGAAGGCAGCAAGGGCCGCATATCCGAATGATCCAGAGGCGAAGCTATCGATCCTTCTTCGTGTTTGGGACCACCTGGGACAGCACCAGGGCCAGGAAGATGAGCCCGCAGCCCAAAAGCTCCCGGGGCGTCATGCGCTCGTGGAGGAGCAGGGCGCCGAACAGGGCCCCGAACACGCTCTCGAAGCTCATGATGAGGGAGGCGAGGGCCGGGGGCAAATGCCGCTGGCCCACGATCTGGAGCCAGTAGGCGATGCCGCAGGAGAAGATGCCGCAGTAGAGGATGCAGCCCAGGGCCGGCACCAGGTTTTGAAAGTCGAACCCCTCCACGGCGGCCATGGGCAGAAAGCTCAAGAGCCCCGCCGTCAAAAACTCCAGGCAGCACAGGGTCAGGGCGTCGAAGTCCGGGGCGAATTTGTCCACCAGCAGGATCTGCAGGGTGAACACCAGGGCGCACAGGATCATGAGGGCGTCCCCCTTCTCCAGGGTGAAGGCCTCCGTGATGGACAGAAACCACAGCCCCACGGCCCCGATGATGAGGCACAGCCAGGTCCAGACCCCCGTCCTCCGATGGAAGAAGGCGGCCCCCACGATGGGCACCAGCAGGATATAGAGGGCGGTGAGGAAGGCGCCCTTGCCGGCGGTGGTGTACTGGAGCCCCACCTGCTGGAGGCAGGAGGCCACCGCCACGGTGACGCCGATGAGGACCCCGCTCTTGACCAGCCGTATCCGGCCCGCCCGGGTGGCGGGGAGGGCGGTCTTCCGCCGCAGATAGATGAAGGGCATGAGGCACACCGCGCCCACCAGCATCCGCACGGCGGTAAAGGCGTAGGGCAGCATCCCCAGCTTCATAGCGGCGGACTGGGCCACGAAGGCGCTGCCCCAGATCACGGAGCAGCCCAACAGGATCAGGGTGTACTTGGTTCGTTTCATGGGCAGTATCCTATCACGGGCCGCCGCAAATTGCAATAACCGACTGGGATCGACATTCGATTGACATCCGTTCCCCGGGGCGGTATCATATCTCCATACGCTGAAAAACGGGCGGGAGCAGGGGCTCCTGTCCCAAGGAGGGATGCATATGAAACTGGTCCTGCACGATCTACCTGAGAGCTGCGCCGAGCTCGTCTCGTCGAAGTGCGACCAGGCGCTGGTGGCGGACGGGAGATACGCCCCCTGCCAGGGCTGCTTCGGCTGTTGGACCAAACATCCGGCCACCTGCTTCATGAAGGACAAGCTCCAGGAGGCCTGCCGCATCCTGGGCCAGGCGGACGAGGTGACCGTGGTCACCAAAAACTTGTACGGCGGGTACAGTGCCCCCGTGAAGAATGTGCTGGATCGGTCCATCGGCACCTCCACCCCTTTCAGCACCTACCGGGGCCGGCAGATGCACCACACCCTGCGCTACGGCAAGCACGATCTGTGGAAGGTGATCGTCTACGGCGATGCCACCGAGGCGGAGCAGGCGTCCTTCCGGTACCTCGCGGAGCGCAACGCCGTCAACGAGGGCTTCGCCCGGAGCGAAGTGGTGTTTTTGAAGGACCTTTCCGAATTGGAGGCGCAGCTATGAAGACCGTATTCGTCAACGGCAGCCCCAAGAAACGCTTCTGCGCCTCGGCCTACTTCCTCTTCCTGCAGCGGCTGTTCGTGGGCGGGAAGAAGGTCACCCTGAAGCTCCGCACCCCCGCGGATCACGAGCCCATCCTGAAGGAGCTGGACGACGCCCAGGCGGTGGTCTTCGCCCTGCCCCTGTACGTGGACGGCATCCCCTCCCACGTGCTCCGGTTCCTGGAGAGGATGGAGACCTACTGCCGGGAGAAGGAGCTGCACCTTGCCGTCTACTGCATCGCCAACAACGGCTTCATCGAGGGGAAGCAGAACGAGCCCCTGATGCAGCAGTTCGAGAACTTCTGCGCCCGGGCGGGCCTCGTCTGGGGCGGCGGCGTGGGCATCGGCGGCGGCGTCATGCTGAACGTGACCCGGATCGTGTTCGAGGTGCAGATCGGCCTCTTGCTGCTGAACATCCTGCTGAGCGTCATCCAGAAGGGGGACTTCTTCCCCAAGGGCGCCTTTTTGAGCTTCGGTGAGAACGCCCTGTGCCTGCTGTTCTTCAACGCGGGCCTGCTGGCGTACCTTATCCGTATGGGCCATTTTATCCGCAGGGGCGGCTGCGCCGGGAAGAAGTACACCCGCATCCTGGTCCCCTCGTTTATCTTCATCCTGTTCGCGGACATCTTCTTTATCATCGTCTCCCTTATTGGGGGCGGCATCTTCCGGGGGTGGCTGGCCAAAAAGAAGCCTACAGAGATCTAAGAGAAACAACAGCCTTTTGGATCGCCCTTTTCGGCGGTCCTTTTTTATGGTATACTAATATTTACTGGACACAAGGAGGACGGAAGCATGCGGGAGACGCTGACCACCGGCGATCGGGGCCGGGCGGTCCGGGAGCTGAACGAGGGATTGAGGACCCTGGGCTACGAGGCAGGGACGGGGGACAGGTTCACCCAATCGACCGCCCGGGGCCTGTTCGCCCTGCAGACGGACCGGGGATTGGACCCCACGGGGGAAGGCGACAGCCGCACCCGAAGCCTGCTGAGCCTGCTGGTTTGCAACGACCCGGGGGAAGCCTTCTACGGCGACGCGGACGGGGACGGGCAGCTGACCATAAAGGACGTGGGCATCGTATTACAGAGCCTGTTCACCGGCAAGGCCGCGCCCACCGTGGCGTTGGACGCCGACGGCAGCGGGAAGGTGGACGTGAAGGACGCCCTGTACCTCATCAAGTGCCTTACGGGTCGGGCCGCGCCCAAGCCCAACGCCCCCTGGATCGACCCCGAGGCGGGGGTGGGGGAGGACGCTCAAAAGGCAGTGGCGGCGGCCATCAACCATGTGTCGCCCCTGCGGCGGCAGCTGGTGGAGGCGGCTCTGCCCTTCGCCTTCGACCCCCACGGGACCGAGGCGGCGGCCTTCCCCAAGAGCCTCTACGTGTGGGGCGCCAATCTGTACGATCCGGACAAGACCCTCCATTGCCCCACCTCCGCGGCCATCGAGCTGCTGGCCGCCCGCAAGCCCGCCTTCTTCACCGGCGGCCGCCGGGAGATGATGCTCTCCGCCCTGCAGAACGCGGCCAGCCTGGGGGATCGGCTGTCCGGGGCGGACTGCTCCGGGGCTATCGTGGGCCTGTGGCGGAAGTTCGATCTGGTGGACGGCAGGTTCGATGCCATCGCCAACCGGCTTTTGAAGGAGCCCCTGTCCCGGCCCATCCAGCGGGAGGAGCTGCGCCCCGGGGACCTGGTGGGCTTCGACGGCCATATCGGCCTCTACGCCGGGGCCGGCCGGGTGGTGGAATGGGCGGGCGGCGCCTACGGCTGTCAGCTCACCCGGCTGGTGGGCCGCTGCTGCTGGTCCTTCACGGAGCGAAGGCTGGTCCGCATGCAGAAGGACTTCGAAGTCTTCGCCCGGCCCTTTTTCTTCATTGACGGCGGGGCAGAGGAATAGTATACTTATATTTTAAGACTGGCCCTTTGGAGGCCGGAAAGGAAGGCGCGACGTGGAAAAACTGGGCATCGCCATCATCGGCGGCGGCCCCGCGGGCCTGGCGGCGGGCATCTATGCCGCCCGGGGCGGAGCCAGCGTGAATCTGTTCGAGGAGATGTTCCCCGGGGGCCAGATCGTGAAGACCCACCGGGTGGAGAACTACCCCGGCCTCACCGGCGGCCCCGACGGGTACGCCCTGGCGGCGGCCCTCGAAAAGCACGCGGCGGAGTTCGATCTCCCCGTGGTCTACGGGTCCGTCAGCGATTTGAAGCTCACGGAAAAGGAAAAAACCTTCACCGTCAACGGTGAAGGATACGCAGCCGACGCCGTGATCCTTTGCATGGGCGCGGGGCCCCGGAAGCTGGGCCACCCGGCGGAAGATCGGTTCGTGGGCGCGGGCGTCAGCTATTGCGCCACCTGCGACGGCAATTTCTATCGGGGCAAGGACGTAGCCATCGTGGGCGGCGGCGACACCGCCGTGTCCGACGCCCTGTATCTCTCGGGCATCTGCCGCAAGGTCTATTTGATCCATCGCCGGGACCAGTTTAGAGCGGCGGCCACGTTGGTGGACCGGGTGAAGCGGGCCGAGAACGTGGAGCTGGTGCTGGATTCCACCGTGGCGGGCCTGGTGGGCGAAGACCGGCTCTCTGCCGTCGTCGTGGAGAACAAGTTCACGAAGGAGCGGCGGACCTTGGACGTCAGCGGCCTGTTCGTGGCCGTGGGGATCCTCCCTCGGACGGAGCTGGTACAGGGCCAGGTCGAGCTCAATGAGGGCGGCTTCATCGTGACGGACAAGTTTATGCAGACCTCCGTCCCCGGCGTCTTCGCCGCGGGGGACGTCCGCGACACGCCCCTCCGCCAGGTGGTCACCGCCTGCGCCGACGGGGCCGTGGCAGCCACCAAAGCTATCGAATATGTGGGGATGAAATAATGCTGTTATCGGAAGAAAAGCGGGCGGAAGCCCTGCGGATATTGTCGGAGCTGTACCCGAACCCCAGGCCGGAGCTGCACTTCACCAGCCCCTACGAGCTGCTGGTGGCGGTGATGCTCTCGGCCCAGTGCACGGACAAGCAGGTGAACAAGGTGACGGCGGAGCTCTTCCGGGTGGCCAACACCCCGGAGCAGATGATGGCCCTCGACGAGGACCGGCTCATGGAGCTGATCCACTCCTGCGGCTTCTTCCGCATGAAGGGGAAGCACATATTGGAGACCTCCCGCATCCTGGTGGAGAAGTACGGCGGGGAGGTGCCCGCGGATCGGGACGTGCTCACGGAGCTCCCCGGCGTGGGCCGCAAGACCGCCAACGTGGTAGTGAGCAACGCCTTCCATATCCCGGCCATCGCCGTGGACACCCACGTGTTCCGGGTCAGCAACCGGATCGGCCTCGCGGACGCCAAGACCGTGGAGAAGACCGAGCTGCAGCTCATGGAGCACATCCCGGAGCAGGACTGGACCGACGCCCACCACTGGATCATCTTCCACGGGCGCCGGGTCTGCGCCGCCCAGCGGCCCAAGTGCGCGGAATGCGCGTTGAACCAAGTGTGCGATTTCTATACGCGAAAGGATAGCTGAATGGATTTTTTGGATAAGGTCCGCATCGTGGTGAAGGCGGGCAACGGCGGCGACGGCTGCGCCGCGTTCCATCGGGAAAAATTCGTCATGAAGGGCGGCCCCTCCGGCGGCGACGGCGGCAACGGCGGCAGCGTCGTCTTCTACGCCGATCCCCGGCTCAACACCCTTTTGCCCTTCCGGTTCCAGCGGTTCTACCGGGCGGAGAACGGGGGCAAGGGTCTGATCGAGCTGAAGCGGGGCAAGGACGGGGAGGATATGGTCATCCACGTGCCCGTGGGCACCGTGGTCCGGGACCTCACCACCGGGGCCATCGTGGCCGACATGTCCGAGCCGGAGCGCAAAAAGGTGGTCATTCGCGGCGGCCGGGGCGGCAAGGGCAACGCCCGCTTCGCCACCGCCACCAAGCAGGCGCCTCAGTTCGCCCAAAGCGGCGTCAAGACGGAGGAGCGGGAGATGGAGCTGGAGCTGAAGACCATCGCCGACGTGGGCATCATCGGCCTGCCCTCCGTGGGTAAGAGCTCCATCCTGTCCGTGCTCACCGCCGCCAAGCCCAAGATCGCGGCCTACCATTTCACCACCCTGACCCCCAACCTGGGCGTGGCAGAACACAAGGGCAAGAGCTTCGTCATGGCGGACATCCCCGGGCTCATCGAGGGGGCCGCCGAGGGGGCGGGCCTTGGGCACGACTTCCTTCGGCACATCGAGCGCACTCGGCTCCTGGTCCACGTGATCGATGCCTCCGGCATGGAGGGGCGGGACCCGGTGGAGGATTTCCATAAGATCAACGAGGAGCTGACCAAGTTTTCCCCGGCTCTCGGCGAGCTCACCCAGGTGGTGGCCGCCAACAAGATGGACCTGCCGGAAGCCCAGGCGAACCTGGATAGCATCCGGGCGGCTCTCGACGAGGAGGGGTACACGGTGTACCCGGTGTCCGCCGCCACGGGGGAGGGGTTCGAGGAGATGCTGGACGCGGTGATCCGGTTCCTCGATCTGCTGCCGCCGGTGCTCACCTACCCCGAGGTGGAGCTGGAGACGGGCCCCCGGTACGAGAAGGGGTTCACCCTCTCCCGGGGGGACGACGGGGCCTACGTGCTCTCCGGCGGGGAGGTGGACAAGCTTCTCGACTCCACCGACCCCAACAACGAGGTCAGCATGCGCCGGTTCCAGCAGATGCTCATCAAGACCGGCATGATCGCCGCCCTTCGGGAGGCGGGCGCCAAGGAAGGGGACACCATAAAGCTTGGCGAATGGGAATTCGATTTTGTGGAATAAAACCCCTTGACTTTCCACTTGGTGGAAGGTGTATACCGTTTGTAAAGGAGAGAGAAAACATATGACCGGAAAAGAAAGAGCTGCATTCCGCAAGCAGGCCAACGCCCTGAACGCCATCTTCCAGATCGGCAAGGAGGGATTGTCGGGGAACATGCTGGTGGGCATCGACAACGCGCTGAACAAACGGGAGCTCATCAAGCTCACCGTCCTCGAGAACTGCGACGAAAGCGCCAAGGACCTGTGCGACAAGATCTGCCGGGCCCTCAATGCCGAGCCCATCCAGTGCATCGGAAGGAAGATCGTCATCTACCGCCAAAAGCCGGAGGAGGAGCAATGACCGGGAGCTGGGCAGAGATTTTCTCGCTCCTGAAAGCCTGGCGCTGGCGGGAGCTCCTCTACAAGCCCACGGACAACGCCACCCTCCAGTTCCTGCGCTACATCATCGTGGGCGGCTGCGCCTTCGTCACCGACTTCTGCACGGTGTGGCTGCTGAAGGAGCTGGGCCTCCACTACCTGGTGGCGGGGGTCTTCGGCTTCATTTTGGGCGTCGTCGTCAACTACATCTTGAGCAAGACCCTGGCCTTCTCCGGGAAGAAAGCCAACATGAGCGCCCAGATGGAGTTCGTCCTGTTCATCGTCATCTCCCTCATCGGCCTGGGGCTCACGGAGCTCCTCATGTGGGCCTTCACCGACGGGCTGGGGCTTTTCTACCTGCTTTCTAAGGCCATCGCCGCCGTCATCGTGCTGCTGTGGAACTTCTTCGCCAAGAAGCTGATGTACCGAAAGAAACCTGACAAGGAGTAACGTTTATGCTGCGTATCGAACACTTCACCAAATCCTACGGCAAGGGCAAGCCCGCCGTAGAGGACCTGAATCTGCACGTGCACCCCGGCGACATCTTCGCCTTCATCGGCCCCAACGGCGCGGGCAAGACCACCACCCTTCGGGCCGTGGCGGGCATCCACGACTTCGAGGGCGGCGACATCTTCGTCAACGGCGTGTCCATCAAGCAGGACCCCCTTTCCTGCAAGAAGGTCATGCGCTATATCCCCGACAACCCGGACCTGTACGGGTATTTGACCGGCATCCAGTACCTGAACTTCCTTTCCGATATCTACGGCCTGGACGCCGCCACAAGGCAGGCCAGGATCGAGAGGTACGCCGACGCCTTCGGCATCACCCACCGGCTCAACGACATGGTGGGCTCCTTTTCCCACGGCATGAAGCAGAAGCTGGCGCTGATCGGCGCGCTCATCGACGAGCCGCGGCTGCTCCTTTTGGACGAGCCCTTCGTGGGCCTGGACCCCAAAGCCGCCTTCACCCTGAAACAGTACATGCGGGAGATGACCGAGAACGGGGCCGCCATCTTCTTCTCCACCCACGTGCTGGAGGTGGCGGAGAAGCTGTGCAACAAGGTGGCCATCATCAACCACGGCCAGCTGGTGGCCCAGGGCGACATGGATACGGTGAAGGGCAACGATTCTTTGGAGGAGCTCTTTATGGAGCTGGTGGAAAAGGAATGAAACAGATCCTTCCTCTCATTCGCCTGCAGCTCATGGAGTTCTTCCCCATTGCGGCCGTGAAGAACACCTCTGACGCAAGCGCCAAGAAACGGGCGAGGCGGCGGCTCACGTCCACCGTCGTCATCTTCCTGGCCTGCGTGTACATGTCCGTCGTGTACAGCATGGGCATGCTCAAGGGCGGCCTGGACGGCAGCAGCTACACCCTGGCCCCGGCCCTCATGTTCATGGCCGGGTCGATCCTGGGCGCGGTGACCACCCTCTCCAAGGCGGGCACGGTCCTGTTCTCCTCGGCCAGCCTGGACCCGCTGCTGACGCTGCCCCTCTCCCGGCGGACGGTGGTCCTTTCCCGCCTCTTCTCCCTCTATTTCGAGGAGTTTCTCATCCACGCGGGCATGCTCCTCACGGCGGGCGTCTGCTGTGGGATCGTCGTCGGGGATCTGCCCGCCGCCTTCTGGCCGGTGCTCGTCCTCACGGTGCTCCTGGCCCCGCTCATCCCCATGGGCGTGGGCGGCCTCGCGGGCCTGTTTGTCAACATGCTCACGGCCCGGATGAAGAACAAGAGCCTTTTCACCACGGTCTTCTCCATGCTGTTCCTGCTGGCGGTCATGTTCCTCTCCTTCAATGCAGGGACCATGTTCAGCAATATGGCCGACATCGCCGGCATCCTGCAGAACCGGGTCAACGCCCTCTATCCCCCGGCGGGCCTCTTCGTCGCCGGGCTCCAGGGCAACGTCGGCGCCTTCCTGCTCTTTGCGGGGATATCCCTGGCGCTGCTGGCGCTCCTGTGCCTGGCCGCGGTGAAGGGCTTTTCCTTCTTCTACGGCGCCATCAACGCCACCGCGGCTTCCAAGACCTTCCGCATGGGCCGGCAGAAGCAGACCGGCGTGCTGGCGGCCCTCTGCAAGAAGGAGTTGCGGCAGAAGTACAACACCCCCATCTGGATCATGAACACGGACATGGGCACCCTGATGGCCGTCCTTATGACCGTGGCCCTGATCGTGGTGGGCAAGGCCCCCGTCCTGGAGGTGCTGGAGAACGTCTTCGGCCGGGGCGATCAGGCGGGACTGCTCTTCGGCCTGGTCATCGCGGCGGCCCAGTGCCTGTCCCTCAGCGCTACCTCCTCCGTGTCCATGGAGGGGAAGTGCCTCGATATCGTTAAGGCCCTGCCCATCCGGGCCGACGTGTGGCTTCGGAGCAAGCTCCTCGTCAGCATGCTTCCGCCTGTGGCGGGCGGCCTTGTCTGCGGCCTTGCCCTCACCATCGCCTGGGGGCTCCCCGCCTGGAACGCCCTGCTGATCTTCGGCCTCTGCCTCCTCTTTGCCTGGGCCTTCTCCGTGGTAGAGCTGGCTTTGGGTCTCCACTTCGCCCGGTTCGACTGGGAGAATCCCGCCGAGGTGGTGAAGCAGGGCGGCGGCGTCATGTTGAGCATGCTGATCACCTTCGCCTTCATCGGCGGGGGCGTGGCGCTGATCATCTTCATGGGGTACTCCGGCGCGGCCATCCTGTGCGGCCTGCTGCTGGCGGTGGCCCTGCCCATCCGGCTCATCATGGGAAAACGGGCCGAGAAAACTCTCACAAAGCTGTAATATTTTCGTGACAATTTGTACACATGAATGGTATACTATAGAAGACCTTAGTAGATTCGAACGCAGGTGATGGAAGTTTGAGCTTTGAAGAGATCTTAAAAACCCTGGGAAGCGGTCTCGGCCAGTTCGGCTGGAACGATCTTCTTGACATAGCGATCCTGACGGTGCTGCTCTATAAGCTCATCGTCTGGACCAAGGATACCCGGGCATACGAGGTCATCAAGGGCGTGGGCCTGTTGATCGTCGCCTCCGTGGCGACCCAGCTCTTGAGCATGTATACCCTCAACTGGCTTTTGGACTCCATCCTCCAATCTGGTACCATCATCATCGTCATCTTCATCCTCTTCACCCCGGAGATCCGCCGGGTGCTGGAACGGCTGGGCCGCAGCGGCAAGGCCATCGGCAAGCTCATCAGCGAGGCGGGGAACATGGGCGTGGAGGATCTGATCGAGGATCTGCACAAGACCATCCTGCGCCTGAGCCGGCGGCGGGTGGGCGCCCTCATCGTCTTCGAGCAGAAGACGGGCCTGGGGGACATCATCAGCACCGGCACGGCCATCGAGGGCCGGGTCTCCGGCGCGCTGATCGAAAACATCTTCGAACCCAACACCCCCCTCCACGACGGAGCGGTGATCTGCCGCGGCTCCACCCTGGTGGCGGCGGCCTGCTTCCTGCCCCTCTCCGAGGAGACGGGCATCTCCCGGGAGCTGGGCACTCGGCATAGGGCGGCCCTGGGCGTGTCCACCGTGTCCGACTGCCTGGTGCTGGTGGTCTCCGAGGAGACCGGCGCCATCTCCCTAGCTCACGACGGGAAGCTCATCCGGTACCTGGACAGCCTGGCCCTCAGGAACCTGCTGGAAAGCATCTTCCTGAAGAAGAACATCAGCGGGCTGACCTTCGGCAAGAACCAGTCCCGCCGAAAGGAGGAGAGCAAGCGATGAAGCGCAAGTTATTCACCACCGCCCTGCTCAATCGGCTCAAGGACGTTTTCACCCGGAACCTGGGCTTGAAGATCGTGGCCCTGGTCTTCGCCATCCTGCTGTGGGCCTACGTGCTGGTGGCCCTGAACCCGGTCCGCTCCAAGTCCATCGACGACGTGCCCATCACCCTGGAGGGCTATACGGACCTGCTGAGCCGAAACCTGATCCTGGTGAACTCCGACTTAGGCATGGCCGACGTGGAGGTGAACGCCACCATCACCAACCATTCGGACCTGGACGCCAGCCGCATCACCTGCCGGGCCTCCCTGGGCACCATCTCCGCCGCGGGCACCTATCGGCTGCCGCTCAGCGTCACGGTCCAGTCCAATCTGGGCACCGTGGCCAGCGTGGACCCCAGGACCGTCACCGTGGAGGTGGACAACCTGATCGTCAAGACCGTGCCCGTGAAGCTGGAGCTGACGGGGACGCTGCCCGAGGGATATGAGGTGGTGGCCGAAAGCATGGTCAGCACCATCACCGTGGAGGGCGCCGCCCGATACATCGAGCCTACGGTGCGGGCCGTGGCCACCGTGGATCTGACGGGGCGGACCGAAAACGTGGAGGAGAGCGTCAACGTAGTCTTCTACGACAAGAACGACAACGAGGTCACCGTGGTCACCCGCAGCCAGAACAACCCCAACGTGACCGTCCGGGCGACCATTTCCGCCTACAAGCTGGTCAACATCCGTCCGGAGGTCACCCTGGAGGACGACGTCTACTACGAATCCATCAACCAGGTTTCGCCTGCCTCCGTGGTCCTCTACGGGACCAGCGAGGCGTTGGCGGCCATCGACACCGTCTCCACCCAGGCCCTGGTGCTGCCGGCGGAGCGAGGCGTGGTCACCCGGGATCTGACGCTGGTGCTGCCGGAGGGCGTGTCCCTGAAGCGGGGCCAGAGCAGCTCCGTGACCCTCAACGCCGTGGTGACGGAGAAGACGGGGGAGACCGAACTGGAGGTGCCGTTGACCTATACGGGGGTCGGAAGCGATCTTGCCATCGTCGACGGCGCGCCCACCATAGCCACCGTGGTGGTCAGCGGTCCCCTCAAGCAGGTGGAGCAGGTGACGCCGGAGAGCCTCGCCGTCAAGGTGGACCTGGCGGGCTACGGCCCGGGGGACTGGGAACTGATCCCCGTGGTCCAGGGCCTGGACCAGAATCGGTTCCCCGACGTGATCGTCGCCCTGCAGAACCAGCGCGTCCAGGTGTCGCTGGCGTCCACCGTCACGGCGGAGACCACGCCGCAAACGGAAGAGAATCCGTAACAGAACAGAGACTGCCCGGCTGCCTTTCAGGCGGTCGGGCTTTTTTGAGGAAACAGCCATGATGCAAGTGATGATCCCGGCCCTGCGGATGGACCTGGACGACACGGACGAGAGCTTCCGCGCCGGCCTTATCCGGCAGCTGAACGTCGATCCGGAGGACGTAGGCAAAATACGCGTCCTGCGCCGGGCGGTGGACGCCCGGAAGAAGGGGGACGTGTTTTTCAGCGTCCACGTCCTGGCGGACCTGTCCCCCCGGGCGGCCCGGCGGGTGCTGGGGGATAAAAAACGCCACGCCCAGGCCTGGCAGGAGCCGGAGGCGCTGTCCCCGGTCCACGGCGACAGGCCGCTGAAGGGCCGTATCGTGGTGGCGGGCATGGGCCCCGGTGGCCTGTTCGCCGGATGGCTTCTGGCGAAGGAGGGGTATAAGCCGTTGATCATCGACCGGGGCAAGGCCATGGACGACCGGGTCCGGGACGTGGAAAGCTACTGGCGCACCGGTCGGGCGGACCCCGAGAGCAACCCCCTCTTCGGCGAGGGCGGGGCGGGCACTTTCTCCGACGGGAAGCTGACGGCCCGATCCAAGGACCCCCGCTGCGCCACGGTGCTGGACGCCTTCATCGCCGCAGGGGCCCCGGAGGAGATCGGCGTCCTGGCTAAGCCCCACGTGGGCACGGACCGGCTCCGGCAGGTGGTGAAGAACCTTAGGGAGGAGATCGTCGCTCTGGGCGGCCAGGTCCGCTTCTCCACCAAGCTGGAGGCCGTCCACGCCAAGGACGGGCAGCTCTCTGCGGTGACCCTGGTCCACGACGGCGTGCCCCAGCGGGTGGACTGCGCCGCCCTGGTCCTGGCCATCGGCCAGGGGGCCCGGGACACCTACCGATACCTATACGACAGCGGCTTTGCCATGGCTCCCAAGCCCTTCGCCGTGGGGGTCCGGGCGGAGCACCCCCAAAGCCTCATCGACGAAAGCCAGTACGGCCCCTTTGCCCGCCATCCCAAGCTGGGGGCTGCGGACTATAAATTGACCGCCCAGGCGGGAGGCCGGGGGGTCTACTCCTTTTGCATGTGCCCCGGCGGCTTCGTGGTGGCCTCTGGCGCGGGGCCCAGGGAGATGGTGGTCAACGGCATGAGCAACTTCGACCGGGCTGGGGAGAACGCCAACGCCGCCCTGGTGGTCCAGGTGTTCCCGGAGGACTTCGGGCAGGGCGCCCTGGACGGCATGGCCTTTCAGCAGAGGCTGGAGCAGGCCGCCTGGGACCTGGGCGGCGGGGAGGGCCTGGCCCCCGCCTGCCGGCTGGGGGACTTCCTGGCGGGCCGAAGGACCCTTCGCTTCGGGTCCGTATCGCCCACCTTCCGGCCCGGCGTCACGGGGGCGGACCTGAACCAGTGTCTGCCGCCCTTCGTGGGGGACGGGCTCCGGGAGGCCTTCGCCACCTTCGCCCGGCAGATACGGGGCTTCGACATGCCCGACGCGGTCCTCACCGCCGTGGAGTCGAGGACCTCCGCCCCGGTGCGCATCCTGCGGGACGAGACCATGCAGTCCCTGACCCATCGGGGGGTCTACCCCGTGGGCGAGGGGGCGGGCTACGCCGGGGGCATCGTATCCTCCGCCGTGGACGGGCTCAGGGCCGCGGAAGCCATCATTTCCCAATTTCGGCCTCAGGAGCCCTGATATTCGGACAAATTGCAAAAGAATCGTCAACATTTTTCCGCTGGTATTCCCTTTTCGGCACACGTATGGTATATACAGAGACATGAAAAAGAAACTGTGCATCTTCATCGCCCTGGTCATGCTGGCGGGGCTCCTGTCGTTCCCACCGCCCTCCCAGGCGGAGGAAAGCCCCGTGCGGGTGCTTCTCTCCACGGAGGGCCGGGATACTCTGACCCTGACCCTGTCGGGGACCTACACCCTCGAAGGCACCGAGATCTCCGGCGGCACCCTGACCGTGGCCGTGTCCGGCACGGAGGTGGTGGTGACCCACAGCGAGCTGGGCCAGCTGTTCACCGGCGAGAAGGTCACCCTGACCGCCCAGGATCGGACCAACCTCTTCACCCTGGCCACCGCCGGTGAGAAGGAGCGCACCTATCGGGGCAGCGTCACCTTCAGTGTGTCCAACGGCGCCGTCCGGGCAGTGAACTCCGTGGGCATGGAGGACTACATGCTGGGCGTGGCCATCTGCGAAGTGGACAAGGACTCCCACGAGGATCTGCTCAAGGCCGCTCTGCTGGCGGCCAAGGGCTACGCTCTGGCGGAGATGAGCGTCAGCGGCGACAAGGCCTACGACGTGGAGGACACCAGCAAGGATCAGGTCTACCACGGCTACAATGCTTCGGCGAGCAAGGCCATCGCCTGCGCCGCGGAGGTAGCGGACGAGACGCTGATGCTGGACGGCAAGCCGGTCAAGACCGTGTACAGCTCCAGCAACGGCGGCGCCATGATCAAGCCGGGCGGCAAATACGACGCCGCTTACGCCAACAAGTTCGACCCCTTCGACATCACCCGCTCCGACGCCACGAACCTGATGGTCGCCGTGACGGGGAACGCCCCCGAGACCCTGCCCCAGAAGCTGTACGATTACCTGCTCTCCAAGGCGGGGGCGGACGCCATCGTCGAGATCAAGGACGTGGAGGGGTACCCCCAGGACACCACGCCCCAAAGCGGCTTCAAGATCACCATGAAGGTGACGCAGGGGGGGAGCGAGAGCACCAAGACCCTGGACGTGACCTTCGACGAGCTTGCTAAGAAGAACGTGATCCTGTCCGACAACAGCATCCGCTTCGCCACCCGGGTGAAGGGGGGTCAGTGGCTCCTGTGTTGGGGCCAGAGCAAGGGCCACCGGAAGGGCATGTCCCAGAAAGGTGCGGCCCGCATGGCGGATCTGGGCTACAGCTATGTGGACATCCTGAAGTTTTATTACCCCGGCGCGGAGCTGACCAGGAGCGACGGCACCACGATCTCCTCCCAGGCGGACCTGTCCACCGCCGGGATCGTGGCGGCCATGACCGGGTCCCATAACCACAGCATCACCAAGACCCTTTGGGTCGCGGTCAGCGGCGCCGAGGTCATGAGCAAGGCCTCCTCCAACGGGGACGTCTGCGCCCGCCTGCCCTTCAAGGGCCGGTTCGGCGTGTATAAGGCCAGCGGCGACTGGTACTACGGGATCGATCTTGTTACCGGGGTCCAGGGCTTCGTCGCCAAGAAGAATCTGTCTGAGAAGGAGCCCGAAGAGGAACCCACGCCCACGCCCGCGCCCACGGACACGCCCGCGCCCACGGATACGCCGGAGCCTGCGCCTACGGACACGCCGGAGCCTACGGACGCCCCGGAACCTACGGATGCGCCGGAGCCCACGGACGCGCCGGAGCCTACGGACGCGCCGGAGCCCACGGACGCCCCGGAGCCTACGGACGCGCCGGAGCCCACGGATACCCCTGAGCCTACGGATACGCCGGAGCCCACGGATACCCCTGAGCCTACGGACACCCCTGCGCCCACGGATACGCCGGAGCCCACGGATACGCCGGAGCCCACGGACACCCCTGCGCCCACGGACACCCCTGCGCCCACGGACACCCCCGCGCCTACGCCCACGCCCACGCCTACCCCGGCGCCCACCCCCAAGGGGCCCTACACGGAGCCTACGGAGGAGATGATCCGCAAGGCGGTCATCGGCACCCTGGTCAAGAGCGGCGTGAACATGCGCAAGGGGCCCAGCACCGATTACGATCTGGTGGACAGCGGTCTCAAGAGCGGCACGGAGCTGACCGTGTACCTGCGGGACGGGAACTGGTACTTCCTGAAGGTGAACCGGTCCGGCAAGTACGGGTACATCCACAAGGATTACGTGGCGTTGGAGGACGACGAGCCTGACGCCACCCCCACCAAGAAGCCCACCGAGGAGCCGGCCGTGCGCCTGAGCCAGGGGGACGTGAACGGGGACGGGCTGGTCTCCGCCGCCGACGCGGCCCTGGTCCTGCGGTACGACGCGGGGCTCATAGACCTGTCCGATCCGAAGCTGGCAGCTGCGGACATGGACGGGGACGGCCAGGTCACCAGCCTGGACGCCAAGGCCATATTGAAGTACGTGGCCGGCCGCCTGGCGCGGTAAGGCACGGGAACAAAGGGACCTGCACGCACCTTTTCAACACGGAAGGGTGCGTGTTTTTATGTTCCGAATGTGAAAAAAGCTTGCGTCGGCGGAAAAATGTGGTATACTATTACGGTTTTTAAAGGAACAAAGGTAGATTATTTCGAGGAAACACAATGGAAATCAGAAACGTTGCGATCATCGCCCATGTCGACCACGGCAAGACCACCCTGGTGGATCATCTTTTGCAGGACGCCGGCGTCCTCCGCCGGAGCGAGGTGGGCGTGGACCGCGTCATGGACAGCGGGGATCTGGAGCGGGAGCGGGGCATCACCATCCTCTCCAAGAACACCGCCGTCAGCTTTGCAGATGGTGGACGGCGTGCTGCTGCTGGTGGACGCCTTCGAGGGCTGCATGCCCCAGACCCGGTTCGTGCTGAAGAAGGCGTTGGAGCTGGGGAAGGTGCCCGTGGTGGTCATCAACAAGGTGGACCGGCCCGACGCCCGCCCCGACGAGGTGGTGGACGAGACCCTGGAGCTGTTCATCGAGCTGGGCGCCACCGCCGAGCAGCTGGACTTCCCCATCGTCTACGCCTCCGCCCGCAACGGCATGTCCGGCTACGAGTTGGACCAGCTGGAGCACAGCATGAAGCCCATCTTCGACACCATCCT
Source organism: uncultured Eubacteriales bacterium (assembly GCA_900319345.1). Taxonomy (GTDB): domain Bacteria; phylum Bacillota; class Clostridia; order Christensenellales; family CAG-138; genus RUG472. The sequence continues at coordinate 60,481 of ONNZ01000008.1, read as the reverse complement.
GAAGGCCATCCCGGCCCCCGCCATGGACGACAGCGCGCCGCTGCAGATCCTGTTCTCCACCATCGACTACGACGATTACGTGGGCAAGATCGGCGTGGGCCGCATCGAGCGGGGCGTGGCGAAGCGGGGACAGAGCATCGTCCTCTGCGGCGGCGAAGGGAACAAGGTCCGGCCCGCCAAGATCTCCCGGCTGTACCGGTTCGAAGGCTTGCACCGGGTGGAGGTGGAGGAGGTCCACGCGGGGGATATCCTCTGCATGGCCGGCGCTGAGGATCTGAACGTGGGCGAGACCGCCTGCGACCCCGCCTGCGTGGAGCCCATGCCCTTCGTGCACATCGACGAGCCCACGGTCAGCATGCTCTTCAAGGTCAACGACAGCCCCTTCGCCGGGCGGGAGGGCCGGTACGTGACCAGCCGGAACATCCGGGAGCGGCTCTTCAAGGAGGTCAAGACCAACGTGTCCATGCGGGTGGAGGAGACCGAGACCACCGACACCTTCAAGGTCAGCGGCCGGGGCGAACTGCACCTGTCCATCCTCATCGAGACCATGCGCCGGGAGGGGTATGAATTCGCCGTGACCCGGCCCAAGGTCATCATGAAGGAGGGGCCCAACGGCGAGATGCTGGAGCCCATGGAGGAACTGACCATCGACGTGCCCACGGAGTTCATGGGCCCGGTCATGGAGAAGCTGGGGGCCCGCAAGGGCGAGATGACGGACATGACCGCCATCGGCGACTTCAGCACCCGGGTGAAGTTCATGATCCCCGCCCGGGGCCTCATGGGCTATCGGAGCGAGCTTTTGACCGACACCAAGGGCAACGGCGTCATGAGCCACATCTTCGCGGGCTACGACACCTACAAGGGGCCCATCGAGAGCCGCAGCAGCGGGAGCCTGGTGGCCCACGAGACCGGGGACACCAGTAGCTACGGCCTCTTCTACGCCCAGGATCGGGGCCGCCTGTTCGTAGGCCCCGGCATCCCGGTGTACGAGGGCCAGATCGTGGGCGAGAACGCCCGGGACGAGGACATCGTGGTCAACGTGTGCAAGAAGAAGCACGTGACCAACATGCGGGCCGCAGGCTCCGACGAGGCCCTTCGGCTGACGCCGCCGGTGATCTTCACCCTGGAGCAGTGTTTGGAGTTCATCGCGGACGACGAACTGGTAGAGGTGACCCCCAAGAGCATCCGCATGCGCAAGAAGGTCCTCTCCAAGGAGCAGCGCATGAAGCTGGCCGCCCGGGGGATACAGGTGTAACCTTTTCTTTTGCACCTTTTTTCTCTTCGGTGAAGAGAAAAAAGGTGCCCAAAAAAGAGAAGCTTAAGAATTCAAATGGGAAGTACGGTATAAGCTGTGCTTCCCTTTTGCGTTTCTTTTGGGTGGCTTTTCTTTACAAAGAAAAGCCACAGAAGCTTCCGTTCATACCGATAAAACGCATAGACCGGCCGTCGCCCGGGCAAGCTATCCTCGAATCTACAAGGAGGTTTGACCATGGAGAAAAAACAGACCATCGGCTGCGATGTAGTGAGCTGCGCCTACAACCATGAGGGCGTCCGCTGCGATCTCGACCACATCGAGGTCAGCTGCTGCGGCGAGGACTGCGGCCGGGAAAACGAGAGCCTGTGCGCGTCCTATCGCTGCGGGACCGAGAATGAATAAGCGCACCCTTTGACGGGGGACGCCCTTCCTGCGGGAGGGGCGTTTTTTATGGCCGTTATCCGGGGGGCGAAACCACAAAATATCGGTCGAAGCATCATTTCTTTTCCTATTATAGTTTACAAACAAAACAACATATGGTATAATGCTTTATTCTTGTGGGGGTTGGGCTTTGTGCGCATAACCGGGCTGAAATTGCATAATTTTCGCAACTACAGGGACCTGGAACAGGCCTTCGAACCGGGCCTCACGGTGTTCACCGGATTGAACGGCGCGGGGAAGACCAACGTGCTGGAAGCCATCTTTTTATGCGCCCTGGGCCGGAGCCATCGGACCAGCCGGGACGCCGAGCTCATCCGCATGGGCGAGATGGAGGGCATGGTCCTTTTGAACCTGGTCACCCGGGGCGGCAGCCGTTCCATCCGGGAGGAGCTGGTCAGCGGCGAGCGCAAGCGCATCTTCCTGGACGGGGCCCCGGTATCCAAGTCCGGCGAGCTCATGGGCTGCCTCAACGTGGTCATGTTCTCCCCGGAGGATCTGATCCTGGTGAAGGGCGGGCCTGCGGAACGGCGGCGGTTCATGGACATGGAGATCTCCCAGCTGAAGCCCGCCTACTACTACGACCTGCAGCAGTACAACCAGGCCCTGAAGCAGCGGAACAACCTGTTGAAGGACGGGATCGAGACCGCCGGGGACATGCTGGAGCTGTGGGACGAGCAATTGAGCCGCCTGGGCGCCCGCATCGAGATCGCCCGGGCCGCCTTCTGCCGGGACTTGAAGGAGCTGGCGGGGGAGCTCCACGACCACATGAGCAGCGGCAAGGAGGAGCTTCGGGTGGAGTACGAGCCCAACGTGCCCTGCGGGGACGAGGAGCTGATCCGGGAGGCTATCGCGGACGCGTTGGTGGGGAACCTGGAGAAGGACCTTCTTCGCGGCTTCACCTCGGCGGGCCCTCATCGGGACGACCTGCTGTTGGAGCTCAACGGCTGCGACGTCAGGACCTACGGCTCCCAGGGCCAGCAGCGGACCACGGCCTTGTCGTTGAAGCTCTCGGAGATCGCCCTCATCGAGCGCCTGCGGCAGGAGAAGCCGGTGCTGCTTCTCGATGACGTGTTCTCCGAGCTGGACGAGCGGCGGCGGGAGCTCCTCTTATCCGCCATCGAGGGCTGCCAGGGGTTCATCACCTGCACCCACCTAGGCGAGCTGGGCGCGGTCCAGGACGAACAGCTGCAGGTATTCCGGGCCGGGAACGGCCATCTGATTGAAGTATAATTCGGTCTGCCGAAGCTGGGAGCTTCGCCAGACCGAGGCCGCTGCGGCGGGGATCCACCTTCGCTTCGCCTCCAGCTCTTGCCTATGCCCCATGGGGGCACCGGGCGGCAAGAGCTGCAAGGAGTCAAATCCACCGCGCATGTCGCTGGATTTGACATATTTAAAGCCGCGCGTTCTCCCCAAGTTAGCTGAGAGCGCGCGTCTACAACGCGCTTTTGGGGCCCGGTGAGCATGCGATCTGCCAAAAACAGGTATCATTAGATAAGTTTTACTGAACGAAGAAAAGGAACGAAAGCATGGAAGACATTCGCAACGAAGTGACCGGAAGCTACGACGCTTCCCAGATCCAGGTGCTGGAGGGGCTGGAGGCCGTGCGCCGCCGCCCCGGCATGTACATCGGTTCCACGGACGAGCGGGGATTGCACCAGCTGGTCACCGAGATCGTGGACAACAGCGTGGACGAAGCTTTGGCCGGGTTCTGCACCCATATCGAGGTGTTCCTCCACGAGGGCAACGGCGTCACCGTCCGGGACAACGGCCGGGGCATCCCCGTGGGCTACCATGAGAAGACCGGCAAGGACGCTTTGGAGGTGGCCTTGACCATCCTCCACGCCGGCGGCAAGTTCGGCGGCGGGGGCTACAAGGTCTCCGGCGGCCTCCACGGCGTGGGCCTTTCCTGCGTGAACGCCCTCTCGGAGAAGCTCCGGGTGGAGGTGCGCCGGGAGGGGAAGCTCCACGTCCAGGACTATTCCCGGGGCATCCCCCTGGACAGCGTCCACGTGGAGCCCGGCGAGGTCAGCGAGACCGGCACCACGGTCCATTTCTGGCCCGATCCCGACATCTTCGACACCCTGGAGTTCAGCTACGACACCCTGCGGCTCCGGCTCCGGGAGCTGGCGTTTTTGAACGCGGGCCTTCGGATCACCTTCACCGACGAGCGGGTGGAGCCCCATCGGGTGGAGAGCTACTGCTACGTGGGCGGCATCCGGGAGTTCGTCACCTTCCTCAACAAGAACAAGGAGCTGCTGCAGCCAGAGCCCCTGTACTTCTCCGGCGTCCGCATGGAGGGCGACGTGGAGACCGCCTCCGTGGAGGTGGCCATGCAGTACAACGACGGCTACAACGAGCTGATCCTCACCTACGCCAACAACATCGCCACCCATGAGGGCGGCTCCCACCTGGTGGGCTTCAAGGCGGCCCTGACCCGGGTGGTCAACGACTACGCCCGGAAGTTCAACTTCCTGAAGGCCACGGATCAGCCCCTTTCCGGCGACGACATCCGGGAGGGCCTCACCGCCATCATCTCCGTGAAGCTGGAGGAGCCCCAGTTCGAGGGCCAGACCAAGACCAAGCTGGGCAACGCCGACATCCGGCCCCTGGTGGACGGGGCCGTGGCCGACAAGCTCAGCGAGTACCTGGCGGAGAACCCGGCCCAGGCCAAGCTCATCATCGAGAAGTGCATCACCGCCTCCCGGGCCCGGGACGCGGCCCGCAAGGCTCGGGAGCTGACCCGGAGGAAGAGCGTCCTCGACTCCGCCGCCCTGCCCGGGAAGCTGGCCGACTGCCAGGAGAAGGACCCCAGTAAGTGCGAGATCTTCATCGTGGAGGGCGACTCCGCCGGCGGCTCCGCCAAGATGGGCCGAGACAGGACCATCCAGGCCATCCTGCCCCTGCGCGGCAAGATTTTGAACGTGGAGAAGGCCCGGATGGATCGGATGCTCGCCAACAACGAGATCCGGGCCATGATCACCGCCTTCGGCGCGGGCATGGATTCTGACTTCGACGAAACCAAGCTCCGCTACCACAAGATCATCTGCATGACCGATGCGGACGTGGACGGCAGCCATATCCGGCTCCTGCTCCTCACCTTCTTCTTCCGGCACATGCGGCCCCTCATCGAGCACGGGTACGTGTACATCGCCCAGCCGCCCCTGTACCTGGTGAAGAAGAACAAGTTCGAGCGGTACGTCTACACGGACGAAGAGCTGGCCGAGTGCCTGGACGAGATCGGCCGGGATCCCAAGCCCGTGATCCAGCGGTACAAGGGCCTGGGCGAGATGAACCCGGAGCAGCTTTGGGACACCACCATGAACCCGGAGACCCGCATGATGCTGCGGGTGACCATGGAGGACGCGGCCCAGGCCGACGGCCTCTTCACCCTGCTCATGGGCGACCAGGTGGAGCCTCGAAGGGACTTCATCATCGCCAACAGCAAGCTGGTCACCTACCTGGACGTGTAACGAGGTTTAAGATATGAGCGAAAACGAGAACAACAACACCCCTGTGAACGGCGGCATCGTGGCCCGCACGGTCCCCATGCTCCTGGAGCATGAGATGAGCAAGAGCTTCATCTCCTACGCCATGGCGGTCATCACGGACCGGGCCCTGCCCGACGTGCGGGACGGCCTCAAGCCCGTCCACCGCCGCATCCTCTACTCCATGGACGAGCTGGGCCTCCAGCCCGACAAGCCCTTCAGAAAGAGCGCCCGCATCGTGGGCGACGTGCTGGGCAAGTACCATCCCCACGGCGACGTGGCGGTGTACGACGCCATGGTGCGCCTGGCCCAGCCCTTCAACACCCGGTATCTGTTGGTGGAGGGCCACGGCAACTTCGGTTCCGTGGACGGCGACGGCGCGGCGGCCATGCGGTACACCGAGGCCCGGCTCTCCAAGCTGGCCACGGAGATGATGGCGGACATCGACAAGGACACGGTGGACTTCGTGCCCAACTTCGACGAGACCCTGCAGCAGCCCGCCGTGCTCCCCGCCCGGTTCCCCAACCTGCTGGTCAACGGCTCCGGCGGCATCGCCGTGGGCATGGCCACCAACATCCCGCCCCACAACCTGGGGGAGGTGACGGACGCCCTCTGCGCCATGATCGACAACCCGGACATCACCGTGGACGACCTGATGCAGTACATCCCGGGCCCCGACTTCCCCACGGGCGGCATCATCATGGGCCGCATGGGCGTGGCCGAGGCGTACCGGACCGGCCGGGGCCGGATCGTGGTCCGGGCTAAGTCCGAGATCGAGCAGATGAGCGCCAACCGGAGCCGGATCATCGTCACCGAGATCCCCTACCAGGTGAACAAAGCCCGCCTGGTGGAGCGGATCGCGGAGCTGGTGAAGGAAAAGAAGATCGAGGGCATCTCGGACCTTCGGGACGAGACCGACCGGGAGGGCACCCGCATCGTCATCGAGCTGAAGCGGGACGTGAACGCCCAGGTGGTCCTCAACAACCTGTACAAGCACACCGCCCTGCAGGATACCTTCGGGGCCATCCTGCTGGCCCTGGTGGACGGCGAGCCCCGGGTGCTGAACCTCAGGGACATGCTCTACTACTACCTGGAGCACCAGAAGGACGTGGTGACCCGCCGGACCCGCTTCGACCTGAACCGGGCCATGGAGCGCCTGCACATCCTGGAAGGCCTCATCATCGCCACGGACAACATCGACGAGGTGGTCCAGATCGTGAAGACCTCCACCAGCGCCCAGGAAGCCAAGGCCAGATTGACCGAGCGCTTCGGCCTCACCGAGCGCCAGGGCCAGGCCATCCTGGACATGCGCCTGCAGCGCCTGGTGGGCCTGGAGCGGGATAAGCTCCATGACGAGGAGGCGGCCCTGAAGGTCCGCGTGGAGGAACTCCAGGACATCTTGGCCGACGAGCACAAGCTCATGGCCATCGTGAAGGAGGAGGCCCTCATCGTCAAGGAGAAGTACGCCGACCCGCGGCGGACGGAGATCACCCAGCTTTTGGAGGATATCGACCTCGACGACGTGATCCAGGAGGAGGACATGGTGGTCACCATGACCCACTTCGGGTACGTGAAGCGCATCTCCCCCGACGTGTACCGGACCCAGAACCGGGGCGGCCGGGGCGTCATGGGCCATTCCACCAAGGAGGAGGACTTCGTGGAGCGGATGTTCGTCACCTCCACCCACAGCGACCTCTTCTTCTACACCACCCGTGGCCGGGTCTTCAAGGTCCGCTGCTACGCTATCCCGGAGACCGGCCGGGCCTCCAAGGGCGTCCCTGTGGTGAACCTGGTCCAGCTGCAGGACGGGGAGAAGGTCACGGCCATGTACCCCGGCAGCCGGAACGCGGAGACGGACCATCGGTATCTGGTCACCGCCACCCGCCAGGGCCTCATCAAGAAGACCCGCATCTCCGAGTGCAGCAACATTAGGAAGGGCGGCCTGCTCATCCAGTCCATCCTGGAGGGGGACGAGCTCATGAGCGTGGAGGTCTCCTCCGGCCAGGACGAGTTCCTCATCTCCAGCAAGAAGGGCAAGTGCATCCGCTTCTCCGAAGGGGACGTGCGGGCCACGGGCCGGGGCGGCCAGGGCGTTCGCTCCATCCGCCTGGACGAAGGCGACGAGGTGGTGGACATGGTGAAGATCGTGCCCGGCGGCGCCCTGCTCACCGTCACCGAACGGGGCATGGGCAAGCGCACCGACGAGGAGCAGTATCGGGCCCAGGGCCGGGGCGGCAAGGGCATCCAGGCCATGAACCTGACGGAGAAGACCGGGGACCTGGCCTGCTGCAAGATGACCTTGGGCGACGAGGACATGATGCTGGTCCGGGACGACGGCACCATCATCCGCACCCCCGTCTCCCAGGTGCCCGTCATCGGCCGGGCCACCCAGGGCGTCCGGGTTATGCGGGTGGACGAGGGGACCAGGGTGGTCTGCGTGGCTCTCGCCCCCCATGCCGAGGAGGAGGGGGAGGAAGGACCCGCCCCCGAAGCCCAGGCGTAAAAGCGAAGAAATAGGGGAGGGATTGTATACAGAGTGTTAAAAGTGGCTCCGGGCCATGGAAACTCTGTCCCTCCCTATGGTATGATACACAGAACGATTATTCAGGAAACGAGGAAAGGGAATGAAGCGTAGGCGCGCACAACAAGCGATGGTCAAACCCGCCGTTGCCGTGGTGCTGGTGCTGCTGCTCATCATCGGCGTGAGCTGGGCCTCCTGCCGCAAAAAGAAGGCGGCGGAAGCGCCCGCGGTCCAGCTGACCACGGACGTGATCATCAGCGAGATCATGACCAACAACACGGGCATCGTCTCCGATGGGGCAGGCAACCATCCGGACTATGTGGAGCTGCACAACACATCCAGCGAGGCGCAGGACATCTCCGGCTGGGGCCTCTCTGACCGGGAGGATCGGCTGTGGGTCTTTCCCGACAAGACCGTGCTGCCCCCCGACGGGTACATCCTGGTCTGGTGCACCGGCGAGAAGGTGGAAAACGCCCTCATCGCCGACTTCAAGCTGGGCGTCGGGGACGTGATCCGGCTCACCAACGCGGCGGGCGAGCCTCTGTTCACCATGGAGCTGCCCTCCGTCTATACGGGCTATGCCCTGTGCTGGAATGAGGAGACCCGGCAGTATGAGGACATGCTGCCCTCGCCCCTCTATCCCAACACCCCCGCCGGCGTGGCGGCCTATGAGGAGAGCCGGAAGCTGGGGGAGAACGACGCGCCCCTCAGCGTAGGTGCCACCGCCCAGCACAACGGGGTCTATATCTCCGAGCTCATGGCCCGCAACGGCACCACCACCGCGGGCCCCAACGGCCAGTATCCCGACTGGATCGAGCTTCACAACACCACCAACGCTCCCGTGGATCTTTCCGGCTGCGGCATCAGCGACGATATCCGCAAGCCCTATAAGTTCACCTTCCCCCAGGGATCTTCCATCGACCCGGGCCAGTACCTGCTCCTTTGGTGCATGCCCGAGGAGATGGAGGGCTATATCTCCCTGCCCTTCAACCTGTCCGGCAGCAAGGGGGACGCCGTGATCCTGGTGGATAAGAACGGCGGCATCCTCGATATGTGCGAGTTCGGCGTCCAGACCAAGGACTGCAGCATGATCCGGGGCTACACCGGCAGCGGCGATCTCGACACCCAGTCCGGCTTCGTATCCTCCGACAAGCCCACCCCCGGCTACCCCAACACCGTCGCGGGCTACACCGCCTTCGACAAGCAGCGGAACCCGGACGTGGGCGTCCACGACATCACCTTCTCCGAGATCCTTTCCGACGGCTATCGCTACAAGCTGGATGCGAAGAACACCCCGGACGACGACGATCAGGGCAAGTGGGTGGAGCTCTATAACCGCTCCGACCAAACCGTTTCCCTGACGGGCTACTCCCTGTCAGACAACGAGAAAAAGCCCACGAAATGGGTTTTTCCTGAGGGAACGAGTATCGCCGGGAAAGGATATCTCATCCTCTACATGAGCGGCAGCCTTCCGCTGGAAGGCAAGGACGAGAAGAGCGTCACCGCCGAGATGAAGGCGCGGACGCTGAATTTCGCCGTATCCGGTCTGGGGGAGACACTCTATCTCTATAACAACGCAGGCACCCTCATCGATCGGGTGACGGTGCCCCTGTCCGTGGCCTGCGTGTCCTACGCCAAGGTGGGGGACAGCTGGGGCCTTTGCGACACGCCCACCCAGGGGGCGGCCAACACCGCGCCTCTTATGGGCAGCGCCTACTGCGAGGCGCCCGTGGTCTCCGTGCCCAGCGGCGTCTATCACGGCACCCAGGTCGTCAGCATGGAGATCCCGGCCGGGACCTATGTGACCTATACCCTGGACTGCACCACCCCCACGGAGAGCTCCACCCGCTATCGGGCGGGGGAGCAGCTGACCTTCAGCCAAAATGCGGTGCTGCGGGCCCGGGCCTTCAGCGAGAACGGGACCCTCTATAAGAGCCCGGTGGTCTCCAACACCTATATCATCGTGGGGGATACCCAGACCACCGACGCCCACGATTCCACGCTCCCCGTGTGCTTCCTGGTCACCGACCCGGACAACCTCTTTAACGTGGATTACGGCATCTATGTGGTGGGCAGCCACTATCAGGGCAAGACCGCGGCCACGGAGTGGACCACCCCCTCCAACGATAGGAAGCTGGGCGCCAACTACAACCAGCGAGGCCGGGAATGGGAGCGCCCCGCGCACTGGACCTATACCAGCGCCGGCGGCAAAGAGGTCATCTTCGAGTCGGATCTGATGATCCGCATCTTCGGGGCCTTCTCCCGGTACCAGAAGCAGCGGAACTTAGCCCTCATCGCCCGCAAGGGCTACGGCGGCTCCACCCTGGACTACCCCTTCTTCTCCAACCGGCCCTTTACGAGCTATGAATCCCTGGTGCTTCGGTGCTCCGCCAAGGACGCCGTGGCCACCAAGCTGCGGGACATCATGATGACGGGCCTCATCGAGGACGCGGGGCTGGACACCGCCGTCCAGGCCTACGTGCAGACGGCCCTGTACCTGAACGGCCAGTACTGGGGGGTCTACAACCTCCGGGAGAAGATCAGCCGGTCCTTCATCGCCCAGCACTACTCCATCACCAACAAGGACAGCATCGACGTCATGAAGTGGAACGGCGTCTACGCCGCCGGTGATCCCGATTGCGTGAAGGACTATCAGGCCCTGATCGACTTCTGCAAGAGCAAGAACTGCGACCTCAGCAACTACGGGGACTACGAATACGTCTGCTCCCAGATCGACGTGGAGAACTTCGCCATGTACTGCGCCGTGGAGATCGTCACCGGCAACAACGACTCCGGCAACATCAAGTGGTGGCGCTCCAGCGAGAAGGACGGCAAGTGGCGCTGGATCCTCTACGACTTCGACGACGCCATGGCCCGGAACGACGAAAAGGAGGAAGCCTATACTAACGGCTATCGGCGGGACTTCTTCACGAAGTATTTCCATCCCGACGGTCACGGGGCGGGCAAGGGCTTTTCCACGGTCCTGGCGCGGTCCTTGCTGAAAAACAACGACTTTGTGGAAATCTTCCTGAAGTATTGCGCCAAGATGGTCAATGAGGTATACTCACCGGAGAAGATCGTGGCCAAGGTGGACGCCCTCTCCAGCAACATCGCCTCGGAGATCGAGTGGGACTTCCCCCGCTGGAGCCTGACGGTGAAGAACTGGAAGGCCCACCTGAACAACGTGAAGGGCTACGCCAACCACTATCAGGAGTACTACTTCAAGTACCTGAAGAACTACATCAAGAAGAACACCAACTATAACCTGACGGACCAGAAGATGATGGAGATCTTCGGTCGAACGGAGTGAGGGACCATGGAATACAGGCATGAGATAAAATATCTGATCAGCCTGGGGGAGGCGGAGTTTCTGGCCACCCGGCTTCGGCTCACCCTGTCCCAGGACCCTCACGCGGTGAAGAACGGCGGCACCTACTTCATCCGCAGCCTCTACTTCGACACGCCCTTCGAGAAGGCGGTGGGGGAGAAGACCGACGGCGTGGAGTTTCGGGACAAGTACCGCATCCGTATCTACGACATGTCCGACAAGGTCATCAAGTTCGAGCGCAAGCATAAGAACGGCCAGTTCATCGGCAAGAAGAGTCTGCTCATCACCCGGCAGCAGTGCGACGCCATCCTGGCGGGGGAATACGGCTTCCTCCTCCATCGGCAGGAGGATTTCGCCGCCGAGCTCTACGCGGCCCTTCGGACCGAGGGCTGGCGGCCCAAGGTGCTGGTGGACTACGATCGGGAGCCCTTCGTCTTCCCCCTGGAGGACGTGCGGGTGACCATCGACCGCAATATCCGCACGGGGCTTCGGTGCACGGACCTGTTCGATCCCCACACGCCCACCTTCCCAGCCACGGAGTTTCCGAACGCATGTATCCTGGAGGTCAAGTTCAACAAGTACCTGCCCAGCTACGTGCGCTCCCTCCTCCAGGTGAACGCAGCTTCCCACACGGCGGCCAGCAAATATCTCTACTGCCGCCAGTTCGACTTTTAATCATTCGCAGGAAAAGGAGAAAACAATGGACAACGTATTTCAGTACATCTTGCAGCTGCAGAACTATCAGCCCATGCTCACCATCCTCACGGTGCTGGCAGCCTTCCTGGTGGGGCTCTACGTGTTCTTCATCTACCGGATCACCTTCGCCGGGGTCATCTACTCCAGGACCTTCAACCTGAGTTTGGTGATGCTCTGCATGGTCACCGCCACGGTCATCATGTTCATGGCCAACAACGTGAAGCTGTCCCTGGGCATGGTGGGCGCTCTGTCCATCGTCCGTTTCCGCACCGCCATCAAGGACCCCATCGACACGGTGTTCATGTTCTGGGCCATCGCCGAGGGCATCGCGCTGGGCGCGGGGTACTTCATCGCCGGCGTCATCGCGGCGGTGTTCATCGGCCTGTGCATGATCCTCATCTCCGTCATCAAGGGCCGTTCCACCATGCCCTACCTGCTGATCCTCCACTACGACGAGAGCGCCAGCAAGCAGATCAAGCAGATGGTGGCCCAGCTCCCCCAGGGCCGGATCAAGTCCAAGACCGTCCAGCGGGAGGGCATCGAGATGACCGTGGAGCTGCGGGTCCGTCAGAGCGAGACCGGCTTCGTGGATAAGTTCATGCGGGTGGAGGGCGTCTACGACGCCACCCTCATCGCCCATCAGGGGGATATGATCTCCTGAGGGGGAGCATAACCGTTCATTTGCGCCTAAGTCAGCCGCGCTCCCTTGACAGGAGCGCGGTTGTTATGCTATTTTTGGAAAAAATCCAGGGAATCAAAACATCGAGGTCCATATGCTCGGTATCTACAACTACACGGTGATCCTCACCTATATCGGCTTTCTGTCCGGCTTTGCGGGCATCCTCTGCGCCTTCGGCGGTCATCTCACGGCGGCGGTCCTGTGCCTCGTCGGCGCGGGCGTCTGCGACGTGTTCGACGGGAAGGTGGCCTCCACCAAGAAGGATAGGACCCGCAGCGAGAAGCGGTTCGGCATCCAGATCGACTCCTTGAGCGACCTCGTGTGCTTCGGCGTGCTGCCGGCGGTGATCGTCTATTCCCTGGGCGGTTCCTGGGTACGGGCCCTGGCCTGCGGGGCCTACGTCCTCTGCGCCCTCATCCGCCTCGCCTGGTTCAACGTGGACGAGGAGGCCCGCCAGGACTTCGACACGGGCCGCCGAAAGGTGTACCTAGGCCTGCCCGTGACCAGCGCCGCGGCCATCTTCCCCCTGCTCATCGGCATCGGCCGACTACGCCACTGGCCCCTGCACATCATGGGGCCTCTGACGCTGCTCATCGTGGCGGCGGCCTTTTTGACCCCCTTCTCCATCCGCAAGCCCTCCCTGTCGGTGCGCCGCAAGCCGAAGCTCCGGGGGTCCCGCCGTCTGCGGCGGAAGGAGCGCAAAAAGAACGATGCAAACGCCTGAGAACGACGGCGCCGTCCGCTTTCTATACGGCACCGCCCTGGGGCGGGGCCTGCTGAAGATCGTCCAGAGACTTCATCTCGACCGGCTGGCCGTGTGGTATCTGCGCTCCCGCTGGTCCCGGCCCTATATCGCCAAATTCGCGCGAAAAAACAGCATCCCATTGACGAAAGCGGAGCTTCAGAGCTTTCCCACCTACCGGGACTTCTTCCTGCGGGAACGGGCGCCCCGGCCGGTGGACCCTGCGCCGGACCATCTCGTCAGCCCATGCGACGGCTGGCTCAGCGCCTTTCCCGTGACGGACGGATGCAGCTTTGCCATCAAGGGCTCCCGCTACCGGGTGGCGGACCTGCTGCAGGATGATGCCCTGGCGAAGCGCTACCGGGACGGCTTGTGCCTGGTGTTCCGGCTCTGCGCCTACGATTATCATCATTATTCATACATCGACGGCGGCCGTCAGGGGCAGAATCATTATATCGAGGGCCAGCTCCACAGCGTCCAGCCCATCGCCTCAGAGCACTATCCCATCTTCACTCTGAACCGCCGCAGCTGGTGCGTGCTGGACACGGACCACTTCGGCCCCGTCGTTCAGACGGAGATCGGCGCCCTGGTGGTGGGCGGCATCGTGAACCGGCCCGAAGGGCCCATGGCCCGAGGCCAGGAGAAGGGGTATTTCGATCTTTGCGGGTCCACCATCACGCTGCTGTTTGAGAAGGGCCAGGCGGCACTGTTGCCCGAACTGGCTGAAAGAACGGCGGAGGGTAGGGAGGTCCGGGTGGAGCAGGGCCAATGGATCGGCACCGCTTTAGAGAACAGGCAGGCATAAAACCCACGGGCACGGAAAGGTGATCGAAGGAAAAGAATGGCGATTTGGTTGGTGATCATCGGGACCGTGCTGGCTATATTTGCCGCGGGGCTCCTCTATATCTCCTTCCGGGCGGTCCGCTTTCCGGCGGTGCTGCGGCTGACCCGCGGCAAAAAGGGCCCGGCACGGCTGCTTTGCCTCGCTTTCTTCGGGGCGCTCACCGCCCTCCTCTGGGCGACGCTGAACATGATGAACGCCGTGGTCTGCCTCCTCCATCTGGTGGCTTTCTGGATGGTATGCGACCTCATCTCCTTTCTCATCACAAAAATCCGCAAACGGCAGCCGAAGCGCTATTGGGCGGGGGCAGCGGCTATGGTCCTATGCGTCCTGTGGCTCGCCGGGGGCTGGGTGGCCGACCACCATGTGTGGACCACCGCCTACACCTTCACGACGCCCAAGCTCACCGAGGAGGTGCGCCTGGTGCAGATCAGCGATGCCCACATCGGGGCCACCTTCCACGCCGACGGCTTCCAAAAGCATATGGAGCGGGTCAACGATCTCCATCCCGATATCGTGGTCGTCACCGGCGACTTCGTGGACGACGACACCTCCCGGGCGGACATGCTGGGGGCCTGCGACGCCCTGGGAAGCCTCACCGCGCCCAAGGGGGTCTACTTCGTCTTCGGCAACCATGACAAGGGCTATTACAGCGACACGGGCAGGGGCTGGACCGGGGCGGAGCTGCGGGCGGCCCTGCAGAAAAACGGCGTGACGGTCCTGGAGGATGAGGCCGTGGACCTGGGGGAGCTCACCGTGGCGGGGCGGAAGGACCGGTCCGAGGAGCAGCGGGGGACCGGCCGCCTGAGCGCGGCGGCGCTCCTTGGGGGCGTGGATCAAGCGGACTATATCGTCGTCCTGGACCATCAGCCCTACGACTTCGACGGCGAGGCGGCCGCCGGGGCGGACCTGGTGCTGTGCGGCCACACCCACGGGGGCCAGTTCATCCCCGTCCGTCATATCGGGGAGTGGGTGGGGGAGAACGCCCTCCGGTACGGCCATGAACGGCGGCAGGGCACGGACTTCGTCGTCTCCTCCGGCATCAGCAACTGGGCCCTGCGCTTCAAGACCGGCTGCCGGTCCGAGATCGTGGTGGTCGATCTTACGCCCCGGAGCTGAGATTTTTCGCAAAAAGCCCATAAAAATCGGGTCTGCCGCTTGCAAGGCGGCCGATCCTCTTGTATAATAAGCACTTGTAATACTGTTTTGTGAGGTGGTTTTTTCGTGGACGCAGATCCCAGTAGCATTCCCATACGTATGCTGCTGAACGAGTCCGTTTCCCAGGCCGCGGGGCGCAGTCCTGCGGGCCTTGTTCTGTTCTTCCTGGTGCTGCTGGTTTGCAGCGCCTTCTTTGCCGGCAGCGAGACGGCCCTGTCCACCGTGAACCGGATCCGCATGATGAGCTATGCGGACGACGGGGATCGGCGGGCCCGGCGGGTGCTCTATATCCTGGACCACTTCGAGGAAGCCCTGTCGGCCATATTGATCGGCAACAACATCATGCACATCGGCAGCGCCGCTTTGGCGACCCTGACCGCCACCCGCCTGTGGGGCGAGGGGGCGGTGGCGGCCACCACGGTGGTGACGGCCCTTTTGGTGTTCCTGGCGGCGGAGATGATCCCCAAGTCCTTCGCCAAGGCCTGCTCGGAGAGGTTCGCCCTGTTCTGCGCCACGCCGCTGCTGCTCCTGATGCGGGTGTTGAAGCCCTTCATCCACCTGTTCACGGGCCTGAGCCGCTATCTCAAGAAGGTGGCCCGGGTGCCCGAGGAGGAGGACCCCACCGTCACTGAGGACGAGCTCCACGACATCATCGACTCCATCATCCCCGACGAGGAGAACGGCGTGGACGAGGACACGGCGGAGCTGGTCCAGAGCGCCCTGGAGTTCACCGAGACCCCGGTCCGGGACGTGTTCACCCCCTGGGACCAGGTGACGATCCTTCGCAGCGACATGTCGCCCAAGACCATCGTGGGGCTCATCGAGATGAGCCCCCATTCCCGGCTGCCCGTGGTGGACCGGGACGGGAACGTGGTGGGCATGCTCCAGATCCGAAAATACCTGAAGTCCTACATCCAGCGCCAGGGCCACGTGTCCCTGAGCCGGGTCATGGACAAACCCACCTTCGTCACCGTCGGCATACCCATCGACGAGCTGCTGGATACCCTCAGTAGCCAGCGGGTCCACGCCGCCATCGTCCGGGACGCGGACGGGAAGCCCCTGGGCATCGTCACCGTGGAGGACATCCTGGAGGAGCTGGTGGGCGAGATCTACGACGAGGACGACAAAGCCCCGGCGGGAGGTGACGAGCTATGATCGTGAACCTGCTGCTGATCCTGGTCTGCATCGTCCTGTCCGCCTTCTTTTCCGGCTCCGAGATCGCCTATTCCGCGGCCCAGGAGATGCGGCTCGAACACGCCGCCGAGACCAAGGGCGGGGCCTACCCCCTGGCCCTCAGGGTAAAGAAGCGGTTCGAGAAGGCGCTCATCTCCATCCTGGTGGGGAACAACCTGGTGAACATCGGCGCCTCGTCCCTGGCCACGGTCATCGCCGTGGGGCTCATGGGCGAGAAGGGTGCCTGGGTGGCCACCGCCATCATGACCGTGCTCATCATCACCTTCGGCGAGATCTCCCCGAAGATCATCGCCAGCGCCCAGCCCGAGCGGTTCAGCGCCATTGCCGCGGTGCCCATGCGGCTGTGGATGGGGCTCACCTGGCCCTTGACCTGGGCCCTCCAGAAGTTCCTGCACTTCATCTCCCGGCTCTGGGAGCAGGGGCAGGATTCCGGCCCGGCGGTCACGGAGGACGACCTCGAAACCATCATCGAGACCGTGGAGGACGAGGGCGTGGTGGACGAGGACACGGCGGACCTGCTGCAATCGGCCCTTGATTTCGGGGACGTGCTGGCCTACGAGATCATCACGCCTCGGGTGGACCTGGTGGCCATCGACCTCGACGACTCCCGGGAGGAGATGCTGAAGGTGGCCTTCGCGTCCCCCTATACCCGCATCCCCGTGTACCAGGAGACGTTGGACAACATCGTGGGCATCCTCCACCTCAACCACCTCTACAAGGCCCTGGTAAAGGACCCGGACGCGGATATCGAAAAGCTCCTCCTGCCGCCCATCTTCGTGCACAAGACCATGCCCCTTGACGATGTGTTCAACACCATGCGCCGGAAGAAGGGGCATATGGCGGTGGTCACCGACGAGTACGGCGGCACCATGGGCATCCTCACCATGGAGGACGTGCTGGAGCAGCTGGTGGGGGACATCTGGGACGAGTCCGACGAGATTGAGGAGGAGTTCGTGGAGATCAAACCCCACGTCTACGAGGTGGACGGGGATATGCGCCTGGACGACTTCTTCGCCGAGTTCGACAAGGACGAGGAGGAGATCGACGACGACAACGCCACCGTGGGCGGCTGGGCCGTGGAGATGCTGGGGGGGTACCCGAAGCTTAGGGAAAGCTTCACCTTCGAGGATCTGACCGTCACCATCCTCAAGCGGAACAACCTGCGGGTCCTCCGGCTCCTCGTCGAGCAAGACCCCGCCTGGGTGGACGAGGACGAACCCGAGGACGAGCTGATAGACGAATAAACTTTCTTTCTTGCCGCTTTTTCTCTTTATACAAAGGAGAAAAAGCGGCGGAAAAAGAGAAACTCAAGAAGAAGGCTATGTCATCGTGCATAGCCTTTTTTCTTTTTAAGTTTCTCTTTTGGGCACCTTTTCTCTTTGTAGAAAGAGAAAAGGTGTAAAAGAAAAACCATCTTAATCTCTTCTTAAACTTTCCCCCATTGTTTCTTAATCTCAATTCCGGTATGATGGCCGTGGAAAGAGGGAAGGAGAAACAGCTATGTATCGCATCCTGGTCTGTGACGACGAACGGGACATCGTGAACGCCCTGAAGATCTATCTGGAGGCGGAGGGGCACCAGGTGGTCACTGCCCATACGGGGGCGGAGGCCTTGGCGGCTTTGGAACGGGAGGAGGTCCATCTCGTCCTCCTGGACATCATGATGCCGGAGATGGACGGCATCACCGCCATGACCCGTATCCGGGAAAAGAGCAACGTGCCCGTGATCCTCTTGACGGCCAAGTCCGAGGACACGGACAAGGTCCTGGGCCTGAACCTGGGCGCGGACGATTACGTGACCAAGCCCTTCAATCCTGTGGAGCTGCTGGCCCGGGTCCGTTCCCAGCTTCGGCGGTACATGCAGCTGGGCGGGGGCGAGCAGCGGCCCTCTTCCATCACCATCGGCGGCGTGTCCCTGGACGATACCGCCAAGACCGTCACCCTGGACGGGGAGGGCGTCAGCCTGACCCCAAGGGAGTATGACATCCTGAAGCTCCTCATGAGCCACCCGGGCCAGGTCTTCTCCCCCAAGGACATCTATCGGCAGGTCTGGGGCGAATCCCCCTACGGGGCGGAAAACGCGGTGGCGGTCCACATCCGGCATCTCAGGGAGAAGCTGGAATACGACCCCTCCGAGCCTCGGTACATCAAAGTCATCTGGGGCAAGGGATACCGTTTTGAGAACCTGAATATGGGAGGGAAAACGAAATGAGAAAGTGGAATCTTACCCTGGCCGCCCGGATCGTGGCCGGCGTGCTGCTTATGATCTTTGCCATGGGGACCATTCTGGGCGTCGGCGGCGTCGTGGCCCTGTTTCAAACCAACGCCTTCAACGACGGCGGCAAAGAACTGTTTGACGACGCCTGCTGGTATCTCATGAGCCGGGATATCACCACCGTGCAGCAACAGCTGGAGGGCAGCGAAGCGCTGAGATGGAACATGAATAAGGGGACCGACAGTATCGACCCCCTTCCAAATGGGCCCTGGGAACTGGCGGTGCCCATTCACCTGCAGAGCGACCGCACCAACTTCCGCTTCGATGCGGGCAACAAAGATGTGTTCATTACCAACGGGGACCCCACGGGCTGCCTTGCCTATCGGGAGGAGCCCTGGACATTGTATCTTAGCCGAGAGGACGATCGGCATATTGCAGAGGTGTATCCCACGGAGGAGGAAGCATACCAGGCGTTGGATCGGATCCACGAACAGGGGAGCTGGCTCCTCACCTCCTCCATCACCGAAACCGACAACGGCTGGATGCTGGAGGCCCGCTATCAGCCCAGAGCGAAGCTTACCGTCACCGCCCGCTACGGCATCGACGGCAGCTTCCCTGTGGTGGACCGGTACTCCATCCTCCTGCCTCTCGTAAACACCTTCATCGTCTGCCGCAACTGGGTTATCCCCGTGACGGCGGCGTGCCTGGCGCTGACCATCGCGGCTTTCATCTTCCTTTTGGTCTCCGCGGGCCATCGGACGGGGACGGCGGAGGTGAGCCGGAACTGGTTCGACAGGATACCCTTGGAGCTGGTGCTGCTGGGCATGGCCCTTTTGGTGGGCTTCGGGGGCAGGGCGCTCACCGACCGGACTTTGACGGTCCTGGGCCTGTTCCTGCCCATGCTCCTTGCCCTGGGACTGCTGTTCTGTATGACCTTCGCCGTCCGCTGCAAGACGAAAACTCTGGTGAAGGGGACGCTGCTCTACTGGGTCTGCCGCGGGGCCTGGGCCGGGGCGAAGGGGCTGTGGTACATGGTCAAAAACCTGCCCCTGGTCTGGAAAACGGCCCTGGTCTGGGGCGGCATCAGTTTCGTGGAGCTGGTGGCCTGCCTCTCGGAACGGGCGGAGGCCAGCCTGGTGGTGTGGTTCATTGAGAAGCTGGTGCTAACGCCGGTGATCCTGATGTTCGCCATCGGGTTAAAGAAGCTTCAGGACGGGGCCCGGCGCATGGCCGCCGGGGACATGGCCCCGGTGCCGGAGAAGTTCCTGTTCCCGGACGAGAGGAAGCACGCCCAGAGCCTGAACAGCATCGGCCAGGGGGCCCGGCTGGCGGTGGAGAAGCAGCTCAAGAGCGAGCGGCTGAAGACGGAGCTGATCACCAACGTGAGCCACGATTTGAAGACGCCCCTCACGTCCATCATCTCCTACGTGGACCTGCTGAAGAAGGAGGGACTTGCTTCCGAGCACGCGCCGGAGTATGTGGACGTGCTGGATCGGCAGAGCCAGCGGCTAAAGAAGCTGACGGAGGACCTGGTGGAGGCCAGCAAGGCGTCCACGGGGAACATCCAGACCCACCCGGAGGACGTGGACGTGAACCTGCTCCTTTCCCAGGCAGCGGGGGAGTACGCAGAGCGGCTGGCCGCGGCGGGGCTGACCCCCGTGACCACCCTGGACCCCGGCGAGCCCCATATCCGGGCCGACGGACGGCTGCTGTGGCGGGTGTTCGACAACCTCCTCAGCAACGCCTGCAAGTATGCCCTGGCCGGCACCCGGGTGTACCTCACCACGGAGGCGAAGGACGGGGAAGTGAAGATCGCCTTTCGGAACGTGAGCCGGGAGCCCCTCAACATCTCCGCCGAGGAGCTCATGGAGCGCTTCGTCCGGGGTGACGCCTCCCGGAACACCGAAGGCAGCGGCCTGGGCCTGTCCATCGCCAAAAGCCTCACGGAGCTGAACCACGGCGCCCTGGAGCTCACCGTGGACGGAGACCTGTTCAAGGCGACGTTGGTTTTTCATAAGGAATGAATGAAAGCTTTGTGACCAGGGGCAAAACATAGTCGAAACCTGCACTTTGTTTGGTTTCTCGTTGTTTTACCCGTGCTCCGCTTCGCTACATCTGCCACAGGCAGCGCTCAGCTTCGCCCCCTTTCTTGAAAGAAAAGGGAACGCCAAAAGAACTTAAGAAGAGGGCTATGGCATCGCATAGTCCTCCTTTTCTTCTTAAGTTTCTCTTTTTCCGCCGCTTTTTCTTTTCTCATGAAAAGAAAAAGCGGCAAAAGAAAACTCAATTGGTCTGTATGGTTCCCGTGACCACAAGCACCGCTTCCCCGGGCTCGGCGGTGTAGACGCCGGTGGCTGGGTCCTGGGTGTAGGTGGCGGCAGGGACGGTGAGGATGCCGGGCACGGTGGCGAAGGCGCCGGTAGATTCGTCATAGGTGTAGCCGCCGGGCTGGGCGAGGGGCGCCCCGTCCAGAGTCACGGTGAGGTTGGTGAGGGCCGGGTCGAAGGTGTCCGTGACGGTCACCTGATCCTCGGGGCTGGTGGCGGCGTTGCCCTCGTTCTCGATGGTGAAGGTGTAGGTCACCTGCCGATCCGCGCCCACGGTCTCGGGGGTCAGGGCCTTGGTGATGGCCAGCTCCGGCCCGGCCGCGGCGGAAATGGTGGCGGAGGCGGTGACGGGGGCGGTGAGCCCGCCGCCGGATGCGGTAACGGTATTCGTGATGCTGCCCTCCTCGGCGGGGGAGGCGAACTCGGTCACCGTCGCCTCGTAGACCAGGAGCGCGTTCCCGCCCGCGGGCACCGAGATGCCGGAGACGATCAGCGGCGCGCCGGGGGTCACGGTGGGGGCGGGCTGCTCCACGCCGTTCACGTAGTAGTGCAGGGAATCCGCTCGGTAGCTGAGGGGGTAGACGGTGGTCTGGTCGAAGGCGTAGCCACCGAGATCGTCGGTGAGACTTAGGTCCGTCAGGGGCGCGGCGCCGTTGTTATCGAGGCGCACCACGTAGGTCACGTCCCCGTCGGCCTCGTAGGTGCCGGAGAGGGCGGACTTGGAAACGGTGAGGGCGTCGGCGATCTGGCCCGTGGTCAGATTGGAATAGCGCACCCGGTTCCGGTAGGACAGGGCGGCCTGGTTGGTAAAGGTGAGCATGGCATATCCTCCTTAGAGAGTGTAGGTGGTATATACTATGCTGCGCCGCGGGACCGTGGTGACAGGCGATTTTTGCCCCGGGCGCATTGTCAGCGGCCCGGGATGGTGCTATGATATATACGAAACAGGCTGCCCTCTCCCCAAAGCATGCGAAAGGAGCGCACGTATGGAAAAACTGTTCCGGCTCAAAGCGAACCAGACCACGGTCCGCACCGAGATCCTGGCGGGCCTCACCACTTTCATGACCATGGCGTACATCATCGCCCTGAACCCCAACCTGCTGACCAACTTCGCCGTGGGGACGCCCCTGTGGAACGGCGTCTTTTTGGCTACCTGCCTCGCCTCCGCCGTGGGCACCACGGCCATGGCGTTCCTGGCCAACAAGCCCTTCGTTATGGCCCCGGGCATGGGCCTCAACAGCTTCTTCGCCGTCATCGCGGGGAACATCGCCGCCATGTTGAACACCAACTACGAGAGCGCTTTCCAGGCCGCCCTGGTCATCATCCTGGTGGAGGGCATCGTGTTCATCCTGCTTTCCGTATTCAACATCCGGGACAAGATCGTCCACGCCATCCCCCTGGGGGTCCGGCTGGGCATCGGCCCCTCCATCGGCCTCATGCTCCTCAACATCGGCCTCGGGTCCAACGCGGGCATCTACTCCGAGACCGGCGGCCCCTTCTACGCCATGCGGGACTTCTTCGGCGCCATGACCCCCAGCGTGCTCCAGGGCCAGGCGGGCACCGGCTACGCCAAGCTGGTGCTGACGGTGGTGACCATGTTCATCGGCCTGTTCGTCATCGTGATCCTGTCGAAGAAGGGCGTGAAGGCGGCGGTGCTGCTGGGTATGCTGGCCTCCTCCGTGATCTACTGGGTGGGCCAGGCCCTTTTCCTGGGGGAGAACCCCTTCGCGTCCCTGGCCGCCGCCTCCTGGCTGCCGCCCTTTAAGGACATGGCCGACACCACCCTCTTCAAGTTCGACTTCAAGGGCTTCTTCCAAATCGGCTGGTTCACGTCCATCACCCTCATCATCACCTTCTGTATGATCGACATGTTCGACACCATCGGCACCCTGGTGGGCACCGCCTCCCGGGCGGGCATGACCGACAAGGACGGCAACATGCCCAAGCTGAAGGAGGCGCTGCTGGCTGACGCCGTGGGCACGGTATCTGGCGCCCTCATGGGCACCTCCACGGTGACCACCTTCGTGGAGTCCGCTTCCGGCGTGGAGGCGGGGGGCCGGACGGGCCTCACGGCCCTGACCGCGTCCTTCATGTTCCTCACCTGCATCTTCCTCGCCCCTATCGCGGCTATCATTCCCCCCGCGGCCACCAGCTCCGCCCTGATCTTCGTGGGCATCCTGATGCTCCAGGGCCTGCAGAATATCAACTTCAACGACATCGACCAGATCGTGCCCGTGTTCATCATGCTCATCGCCATGCCCATCTCCGGCTCCATCGGCCACGGCATCGGCCTCGCCATGATCTGCTACACCGTCATCAAGGTCTTCTCCGGCAAGGCCAAGGAGGTCTCCATCCTGACCTACGTCATCTCGCTCCTGTTCATCGTCAAGTTCTTCGCCATCGTATAAGCGGTTTTTGAACATAAAAAGGGCCGTCCGCCGGACGGCTCTTTTTTACTTCCTTCTTCACTTCCGCCGCAGCGCCCAGAAGGCCACGGCGGCGGCGTTCCCCACGTTCAGGGAGTCCACCCCGTGGGCCATGGGGATCATGACGGTGTAATCGCAGCCCTCGATGGTCTCGCGGGTCAGCCCGTCCCCCTCGGTGCCCAGGACGATGGCCAGCTTGTGGAAGGTCTGCAATCTGGGATCGTCCAGAGACAGGGCGTCGGGCTTCAGGGCCATGGCCAAGGTGACGAAGCCCGCCTGCTTCAGGGTATCGAGATCGTCCAGCCGCGCCCAGGGGACCTGGAACACGGTGCCCATGCTGACCCGCACCGAGCGCCTTAGCAGCGGGTCGCAGCAGGCGGGGGAGAGGAGCACGGCATCCATGCCCAGGGCGGCGGCGGAGCGGAAGATGGCCCCCAGGTTGGTGGAATCCACGATGTTTTCCAAAACCGCCACCCGGTGCGTGCCCTGCAAAACCGACCCGGCCGATCTCTCCGCCGGCCGGCGCATGGCGCAGAGCACGCCCCGGGTCAGGTCGTAGCCCGTGAGCTTCGACAAAAGCCCGTCGTCGGCGGTGTACACGGGGATATCCCCCAACCGGGCCAAAAGGGCTGCGGCCTGGCCCTGTATATGCCGCCGCTCGGTGAGCAGCGACACGGGCACCAGCCCCGCGTCCAGGGCCGTGCATATCACCTTGGGGCTCTCGGCGATAAACAGCCCGTCCTTTGGCCGCAGCCGGTTCTTCAGCTGGTTCTCCGTCAGCCGGGCGTACACGTCCAGCTCGGGGACGGAAAAATCCTGGATTTCCACGATATAGGCCATCTATTCACCCACCTTCTCCGAAAGCTCCATCACTTTTTCCGGGTACGCTTCCAAAAGCTTACGTATCTCCACCAGGTTCACCCGTTGGTACTTGTCCGCCCATTGTAGAAGGGCGGAGAGGGATTTGAGGGTCTCCTTTTTGCCCGGTTCCAGTCCCAGCTTCCGTCGGAGGAACCGCCGGAGGATGCGGTAGCGGTAGACCCGGCGGGGCACGGTCAGCAGGTAGATCCTGTCCGCGTCCTCAAAGCACCGGCCGCACCAGGCGTAGTATACGCCCTCCATGATCCAGTCGTCCCGCTGCAAAATCTGTTCCAGCAGGGCGTCCCGTTCTCCTGTGTCCCGCTTCTTCCCGTAGCCCGATTCGTTGGCCCACTGGATGTCGTCGAGATCATAGTGGGGGATGCCCAGTTCCCGGGACAGCTTTTGGGCCAGGTAGGTCTTGCCGCTGCCGGGGCCGCCCACGATATGTATCTTCATCCCGGCCCCCTCAGTAATCGAAAACCGCGTCCCCCACGGGGATGGTGGTGGTGATCCGTTCGCCCGGGTAGGGCTTGCGTATCTCGATCATGTTTAGGACCGTGTACCCCTTATCACGAAGAAAGTCGATCATGCTCCGGTTGTTGGGGTGGACGAAGTTGAACACTGTGTCCTCCCCCATGGCGTGGGCCAGTTCCTCAGCCTTCTCAAAGAGCAGGGTAGCGACGCCCCGGCGACGGTATTCGTCCCGGACATAGAGGTGTTCCACCCACAGGCAGGGCGCATCGATCCGGCAGACCATATAGCCGGCCAGTTCGCCCTCCGCCTCCACGGCGAACACGGGCATGCCAGCGTCCAAAAATTCGACGATCTCCGCCCGGCCCGCCGGCACGTCCGGCTCCGACGCGACGCCTCGATACCCGTTCAAGGTCACCCGAAAGGCGGCCACCAAGGGGGCCAGCCGGTGGGCGTCGCTTCTTTGTATTTCGATCAGTTTCATGCTTTCCATGGTTTCCTTTGTCCTCATATGGTCCCCTTCGCTTTCAGCTCATAAGTCGGCCAGGTGACGTATTCGAGGAACACGGGGCGGCCGGCGTAAGCTAAATAGGCCTGGAACCGCACCGCGAGGGCTGGGGCCGTGATGAGCGCACGGGCCTCATCCAGGGGGAACCAGGCGGTTTGGGAGTTTTCCTCCGAGGGCCGGGGCGTGCCGCCGATGGCCCGGCAGACGAAGTCCAGCATGACCTTGGGGGGCACCTCCCTGACGCCGTTGTAGCCGGGGTGCTTGCAGGTGTTGGAGGTGACGCAGAAAAGCTGGCCCACCTCGACCTCGATCCCGGTTTCCTCCAGCACCTCCCATTTCACCCCGTCCAGGAGGCCTTCCCCCTCCTCTACGATGCCGCCGGGGAAGGTCCAGGCGTCCTTCCGAACGTCCTTGACCAGCAGCACCTCGTCTCGGTCATCCAGCACGATGGCCCCGGCGGAGACGATATGGGTGGGTAAAAACCACTCTGCGGGCTCCATGGATTCCCTCCTCGATAAACCGGAATTTATATATATGAGAGTTCAATCTCATCAAGGCCATCGGTGATCGCGTGAATTCTGCCTGTTTCTTGAAATCCCATTTTGTGATACAGGCGTTTTGCGTCGGTGTTGTTCTCAAGGATCCACAAAGTGGGGACGGCGGCGCATTGTTCAATCGCGAATTGCAGCAGTTTTGTGCCATAGCCCATTTTCTGTTTCTCCGGGAGAATATAGAGGTCTTCAATCAGACTATCTTTGACCGAAACAATGCCGATCGGTTCCTCTTCCATCAGCATATAGAATCTGCTTCCGCCCTTCATTTTGTTTTGAATATATCCCTGCTGCCGTTCGGGCGTGTGCATTTCGACAAAATCAGGCGCGCAGAAAGAACGGTGCGATTCTTTCCAAGCGATTGCATGGATCACTGCGGCTTGAAACAAGTTCGTTCTATCCACTGCAACAATCATGGTTCCCTCCATAAATTCCGATTTGTCTGTTTCGAAGCCTCGCAGGCCAGCTTCTTCAGCGAATGTTTCTGTTGCCTTTTCTCCTGTGAGTATAGTATAATAATTTCGACAAATCAAGAAGGGGCGTGACTATGAAGATTACAAGCGATATCCTGTACGTGGGCGTCAACGATCACAAGGTGGACCTGTTCGAGGGCCAGTACAAGGTCCCCAACGGCATGTGCTACAACTCCTATCTCATTTTGGACGAGAAGGTGGCCGTCATGGACACCGTGGATCAGCACTTCACCCACGAATGGCTGGACAATCTGGAGGATGCGCTCTCTGGCCGCAAGCCCGATTATCTCATCGTCCAGCACATGGAGCCGGACCATTCCGCCAACATCGACAGCTTCCTGAAGACCTATCCCCAGGCCACCGTGGTGGCCACCGCCAAGGCCTTCGCCATGATGGACAACTTCTTCGGGCCAGATCTGGTGAAGAACCGCCAGGTGGCGGAGAACGGCGGCACCCTTGTTCTGGGCCGCCACACCCTCACCTTCGTCTTCGCGCCCATGGTCCACTGGCCCGAGGTCATGGTGACCTACGACAGCGCCGACAAGGTCCTCTTCTCCGCGGACGCCTTCGGCAAGTTCGGGGCCCTGGACCGCTCCGAGCCCTGGGACGACGAGGCCCGCCGGTACTACATCGGCATCGTGGGCAAGTACGGCGCCCAGGCCATGAACCTCCTCAAGAAGGCGGCGGGCCTGGACATCGCCACCATCTGCCCGCTGCACGGCCCCGTCCTGGACAAGGACCTGGGGCACTACATCAAGCTCTACCAGACCTGGGCTTCCTATTCCGTGGAGACCGAGGGCATCGTCATCGCCTACACCTCCGTCTACGGCCACACCCGCAAGGCGGTGGAGTTGCTGGCGGACAAGCTCCGCCAGGGCGGTTGCCCCAAGGTAGTGGTCCATGACCTGGCCCGGACCGATATGTCCCTGGCCGTCTCCGACGCCTTCCGCTACGGGAAGCTGGTGCTGGCTACCACCACCTATAACGCGGACATCTACCCCTTCATGCGGGAGTTCATCGATCATTTGACCGAGCGGAACTTCCAGAACCGCACCGTGGCCTTCATCGAGAACGGCTCCTGGGCCCCCATGGCCTTCAAGGTCATGAAGGAGAAGCTGTCCTCCTGCAAGAACCTGACCTTCGCCGAGACCGCGGTCCATATCAAGTCCGCCATGAGCGCAGCCAACAAGGAGGAGATCGACGCCCTCAGTGCCGAGCTCTGCAAGAACTACCAGGCCCTGTCCTCCGAGACCGCCAACAAAAACGACATGACCGCCCTCTTCAAGATCGGCTACGGCCTGTATGTCGTCACCTCCAACGACGGCAAGAAGGACAACGGCCTCATCGTCAACACCGTGGCCCAGGTCACCAGCCAGCCCAATAGGATCGCCGTCACCATCAACAAGATGAACTATTCCCACCACGTGATCCAGCAGACCGGCATCATGAACCTGAACATCCTCTCCGAGGAAGCGCCCTTCTCCGTCTTCGAGAACTTCGGCTTCCAGTCCGGCCGGACGGCGGACAAGTTCGCCGGGGAGACCCTGACCCGGACGGACAACGGCCTCGTGATGCTGAGGAAGTACGTGAACGCCGTCATGTCCCTGAAGGTGATCCAGTATATCGACCTCGGCACCCACGGCATGTTCATCTGCGACGTGACCGAAGCCCGGGTCATCAGCAACGCCCCCTCCATGACCTACGCCTTCTACCACGCCCACGTGAAGCCCCGCCCCGCCACCGAGGGCAAGAAGGGCTTCGTGTGCAAGATCTGCGGCTACGTCTACGAGGGCGAGACCCTGCCCGACGATTTCATCTGCCCCCTGTGCAAGCACGGTGCGGCGGATTTCGAACCCATACAATGAGCTAAAGAAAAGGAGATACCCATGAACAAGTACGCCGGAACCCAAACCGAGAAGAATCTGCAGGCCGCCTTCGCAGGCGAGTCCCAGGCCAGGAACAAGTACACCTACTTCGCCTCCAAGGCGAAGAAGGAGGGGTACGAGCAGATCGCCGCCCTGTTCCTCATGACCGCCGACAACGAGAAGGAGCATGCCAAGATGTGGTTCAAGGAGCTGGAGGGCATCGGCTCCACCGCCGAGAACCTGCTGGCCGCCGCCGAGGGCGAGAACTACGAGTGGACCGACATGTACGAGGGCTTCGCCAAGACCGCCGAAGCGGAGGGCTTTGCTGAGCTCGCCGAGAAGTTCCGCCTGGTGGGCGCCATCGAGAAGCACCACGAGGAGCGGTATCGGGCGCTGCTGAAGAACGTGGAGACCAAGGCCGTCTTCGAAAAGAGCGAGGTGAAGGTATGGGAGTGCCGCAACTGCGGCCACATCGTGGTGGGCGTCCGCGCCCCCGAAGTCTGCCCCACCTGCGCCCATCCCCAGAGCTACTTTGAAGTGTCTGCCGACAACTATTGAGGAGGAGTTATGGAACAGAGGTTTTTCGTTTGTGAAATCTGCGGCAACATCATCGCCATGGTGAAGCCCTCCGGCGTGCCCGTGGTCTGCTGCGGCCAGAAGATGAAGGAGATCGTCCCCAACACCACCGACGCTTCCCAGGAGAAGCACGTGCCCGTGTACACCGTGGAGGGGAATCTGGTGAAGGTTCAGGTGGGCTCCGCCCCCCATCCCATGCTGGCGGCCCATCACATCGAGTGGGTGAGCCTGCAGACCAAGGCCGGCAACCAGCGCAAGGCCCTGGTGGTGGACGGCGCCCCCGAGGTCACCTTCGCCCTCACCGACGGCGACGAGGTGGAGGCGGTCTACGCCTACTGCAATCTCCACGGTCTGTGGAAAGCATAACCAACATACGAAAGGAGAACCAGCTATGAAGTACGTTTGCCCCTGCGGCTATGTGTACGATCCCGAGGTCGGCGATCCCGACAACGGCATCGCCCCCGGCACCCCCTGGGAGGAGGTCCCCGCCGATTGGACCTGCCCCATCTGCGGTCTGGACAAGGATTCCTTTGTGGAGGAATAAGGAAACGGAACACAGGCGCGGAGCAGCTCCTTGGGGCTGCTCCGTTCTACACTGGAAACGGAAAGGAAAAAGGACATGAGTGAAGAACAAGTCAGGATACAGGACGATCTGTATGAAGCGGTCAACGGCGAATGGCTGAAGACCGCTGTGATCCCGGAGGACAGGCCCACCACCGGCGGCTTCTCCGATCTCGATCAGGGCGTGGAAAAGATCATGATGGAGGATTTCAAGGCCTTCGCCGCCGGCGAGAAGACCAGCGACATCCCCGAGATGAAGTATGCCATCGCCCTTTACAAAAAGGTCCTGGATACGGACCGGCGGGACAGGGAGGGGATCGCCCCCGCGCTGCCCCTGCTGGAGAAGCTTCGCGGGATCGAATCGGTGGACCAGCTCAACGCCCAGGCGGCGGAGCTCCTTGTTGAGGGCGTGGACCTGCCCATCCAGATGGAGGTGACCGCCGACATGGCGGACGCCACCAAGCATGCCTTCATCGTGCTGGGCCCCAACACCATCCTGCCCGACACCACCTATTACGCGGAGGACAACCCTGCTGGGAAGCAGCTTTTGGCCGTTTGGGCGGACATGGCCGCCAAGGTGCTGGCCTTCACGCCCCTCACGGCGGAGGAGCAGAAGCAGTATCTGGACGACGCCCTGGCCTTCGACGCCCTGGTGGCCCAGAAGGTCAAGAGCCGGCTGGAATGGTCCGAATACTACAAGTGCCACAACCCCATGGCTGCGGACGAGGTGGCCGCCCAGGTGGCGCCCTTCGACATCAAAAAGCTCCTGGGGGATCTGTACGGCGAAAGCGCCCCCACGACCCTGGTGGTCTACGACCCCAAGGCGATCCGGGAGATGAACGGCTACTTCTCCGAAGAGAACCTCTCCCTCTACCTGCACTGGACCTACGTGAACGCCCTGCTTCGGAGCACGGCCTACCTCTCCGAGGAGCTGGCCGCCCTGGGCCGGACCTATCGGCGGGCGCTGATGGGCGTGGCCTCTGATCCGTCGCTGGAGAAGCAGGCCTATCAGACCGCCTCCCGCATGTATTCCGAGCCCGTGGGCGTCTACTACGGCCGCACCTACTTCGGCGAGGAGGCCAAGAAGGACGTGGTGGATCTGGTGAAGAAGATCATCGAGACCTATAAGCTCCGCATGCGGAAGAACACCTTCCTGGCCGAGGAGACCAAGGAGCAGGCCATCAAGAAGCTCTCCACCATCGAGATCAAGATGGGCTACCCCGACGAGATCAAGGAGATCTGGTCCAAGCTGGTCTTCGACGAGGACGCCTCCTATCTGGAAGCCATGCAGAGCCTCTTCGCCGTCCGCGCCCGGGACATGCTGGACAAGGTGAATCAGCCCGTGGACCGCACGGAGTGGCTCATGCCGGGCCATATGGTCAACGCCTGCTACAACCCCAGCGCCAACGATATCACCTTCCCGGCGGCCATCCTGCAAAAGCCCTTCTACGCTCTGAGCCAGAGCGTCAGCGAGAACCTGGGCGGCATCGGCGCGGTCATCGGCCATGAGATCAGCCACGCCTTCGACAACAACGGCGCCAACTTCGACGAGAACGGGAACCTGAAGAACTGGTGGAAGGAGGAGGACTTCGCGGCCTTCAAGGAGCTGACGAAGGGGATGATCGAGCAGTTCGACGGCATCGAGTTCCACGGCGGCAAGGTCAACGGCGAGCTGACGGTCAGCGAGAACATCGCCGACAACGGCGGCATGGGCGTGACCCTGGAGATCATGCACACCCTGCCCGATCCGGACTTCCAGGCGTACTTCATCAACTGGGCCCGGGTCTGGTGCCGGAAGGCCAAGGAGGAGTACATCAAGCTCCTGCTGGCCAGCGACGTCCATTCCCCCGGCGAGCTCAGGGCCAACATGTCCCCCCGGAACTTCCCCGAGTGGTACGAGGCCTTCGGCGTCACTGCGGCCGACAAGATGTACATCGCGCCGGAGAAGCGCATCAGCATCTGGTAAACCATACCATGCCAAAAACCGGAGAGAGAGGCATCTTTCTCCGGTTTTTTGTTGCGCATTTTTGCAAATGATTGTAGAATAGGTGCCATGAAACGGTGCGTGTGCGGGTTGATGATAGTGCTGGGCCTGGCGCTGCTGTCGGTCTGGGGCGGCCATGCCCCGAAGGCGGCGGTCTTGGCGCCGACGCCTGCTGCCACCCCTTCGCCTACGCCCGTGCCCACGCCGGAGCCTACCCCGTCTCCTACGGCCACGCCCGCTCCCACCGATACGCCCACGCCGGAGCCCACGCCACAGCCCACCCGCGACTGCCTTCATGGGGCGGCCCATCCGCCCGTGTTCAACCGCAGCAAGCGGGTCATGAGCCCCATGGGGTACAGGAGCGACAAGGTCAGCATCCGCATCGAACGGATCGAAAACCCCGAGGGCTATATGCTGCCCATGGTCTGCTTCGTGGCGGACATCTACATCGAGGACATCACCAGCTTCCGTTCCGCCATGTCCGGGGAGACGCTGAACGACAGCGCCATGAACATCATGGACGTGCTGGATCTCATGGCCCGGGAGGACGCGCTGCTGATGATCAACGGGGACTATATCTGCAAATGGGATTTCGGTTGCGTGGTCAGGAACGGACAGCCGATCCGGCAGGTGGACAATCCCCGATACGACGCCTGCGTGCTGTTGCGGGACGGGACCATGCTCACCCTGGACGGGCGCAGCGCCAGCAGCCAGCAGATCATGGCCATGGACCCCTGGCAGGCCTGGTGCTTCGGCCCCGCTTTGCTGGACGAGAACGGCAAAGCGAAGGACACCTTCAACTCCAGCCTGACGGACGCCAACCCTCGGACGGCGTTGGGGTATTACGCTCCGGGCCACTACTGCTTCGTGGTGGTGGACGGCCGCCGGCTGGACTACTCCTACGGCATGACGCTGCAGGAGCTGTCCCGGTTCATGGCGTCCCTGGGCTGTGCGGCGGCCTACAACCTGGACGGGGGCAGCAGCTCCGTCATGGCCTTCGACGGACGGCGGGTGAGCAATCCTCCCTTCTTCCGAAACATTCCCGACGTGATCTATATATGCGAACCAAGAAAGGAGAACTAAACACATGTTCAAAGACAAAGCGGGCAACTTTTCCCCGTTCAAACTGGTCCTGACGATCCTCGTGGTGATCCTGGCAGTCATCTTCCTGGGCTCCAGCTTCGTGGTGATCCCCGCGGGCCACACGGGCGTGGCGTTGACCTTCGGCAAGGTGGAGGACGTGGTGCTCCAGGAGGGGCTCCACTTCAAGGTGCCCTTCGTTCAGAAGATCGTGGTGGTGGACAACCGGATCGTGAAGCTGGACGTGAACACCGAGGCCTTCAGCAAGGATCTGCAGACCATCACCACCGTGGTGGCCGTCAACTACCACGTGGGGAAGGAGAACAGCCAGACCCTCTATAAGAACGTGGGCATGGGCTTCGAGGAGGTGCTGATCACCCCTGCCGTCAACGAGGTGTTGAAGGCGGTCACCGCCAAGTACACCGCCGTGGAGCTGGTCAGCAGCCGGGCGGAGGTGAGCATGCTCCTGGACGACGGCCTCAACGAGAAGCTGAACGCCTACGGCATCTTCATCAACGAGCTCAACATCATCAACTGGGACTTCTCTGAGGAGTATATCAACGCCGTAGAAGCCAAGCAGGTGGCGGAGCAGAACCTCATCAAGACCCGCACCGAGCAGGAGCAGGCCCTGGTCATCGCCAACACGGAGGCCCAGAAGCGGGTCATCGCCGCCGAGGCGGAGGCCAACGAGATCAAGGTCCTGGCCCAGGCCAACGCCGAGTCCAATCGGATCATCACCGAGTCCATCTCGGAGCTGCTCATCAAGTATCAGACCGTCTCGAAGTGGGACGGCAAGCTCCCCACGGTCATGTCCGGCTCCGACAACATGCTCATCGACATCCCCCTGACCTCCGCCGCGGAGCAGCCCGTGGGCTAAGGCCATGGATAAGCGCAAGCAGATATTGGAGTCCATCTACGGCGACGGCCGGGAGGAGACTCGCCTCATCCGGACCCGCCACGGGCAGCTGGAATACTTCACCACCATGACCTGCATCGAGCGGTACGCGCCCAACCCCTGCCTCACCCTGGAGCTGGGGGCGGGGACGGGGGCCTATTCCCTGGCCCTCGCCAAGCGGGGGTACAGCGTGACGGCTCTGGAGCTGGTGGACAAAAACGTGCAGATCCTGCAGGAGAAGGCCAAGGACGTGCCCAACCTGAAGGTGGTCCAGGGGGACGCCCTGGATCTCCGGCAGTTCGCCGACGACACCTTCGATCTGACGCTGTGCCTGGGGCCCATGTACCATATCTACGGCAAGGGCGGCATGGACCGGGTCCTGGACGAGGCCGTCCGGGTCACCAAGCCCTGGGGCAAGATACTGGTGGCCTTTTTGTCCGTCCACGCCATCCTCTACAACAACTACCTGCAGCGGCCGCCCTACAACTTCCAGGCGGGGCTGGAGGAGAACTTTGAAAAGGACCACAAGACCGTCCGCCACTTCCCGGAGCAGGGCTTCACGGGCTTTACCCTGGAGGAGATCGACGAACTGTTCCGGGACCGGAACCTGGGCCACTCCGCCACCGTGGCCACCGACGGCATGCTGGAGCTGGCGGAGGACCGTTCGGACTTCCACATGTCCGACGACGACTTCCGCCTCTTCCGCGCCTACCACATCCTGCACTGCCAGGATCCGGAGCTGTTGGGCGCCTCCAGCCATCTCTTGTACTGCTGCTACAAGCGGTGAACGCACAAAAAAAGAGCCACCCTCTCGGGCGGCTCTTTTTGATGCTTAGTCGATGGCGATGGTGCGCTTCTCCTCGATCTTCTTCTGGTCCTCCTTGGGGAATTCCAAGGTCAGGATGCCGGCGTCGTACTTGCCCTTCACGTCCTCGGCCTTTACGTCGCCGATGTAGAAGGTACGGCTGCAGGAGCCGCTGTAGCGCTCCTGGCGCAGGATCTTCTTGCCCTTGTGCTCTTCCTTGTCGAGAGACTTCTGGGCGGAGACGGTGAGGTAGCCGTCCTTCAGATCCACCTTGATATCCTCCTTCTGGAAGCCGGGCAGCTCGATGGCCATCTCATAGCCGGCCTCGCTCTCCCGCACATCGGTCTTCATCAGGTTCTTGGCGTGCTTGCCATAGAGCTCCCGGTCCATATTGAACCAATCGCGGTCGAAGTCGGTCCGCCAAAGATCATCCAACAGGTTTTCTCCGAAAATACTGGGCAACATAGGTAACACTTCCTTTCAAATCATCCATTGTTCCGGGGCCTTGCCTTTCGTATCATGCCCCGTTCGTTTCCTTACAATGCACAGTATACGCAGATAATTAGCACTGTCAATAGGAGAGTGCTAATCGTCAAAATAGAATCACTATCGACAAATTTCTGTCAAAATTCAGGGCCGAGGCCGGTTTCGAGGGGCAAAAAGGTATAGCCAAAGGCGGCGCAGGGTGGTATACTGTACCATATCCCAAAGCAAGGAGAATAAGAACATGGAAAAGAAAAAAGGCATCGTATCCGAATTCAAAGCGTTCATCATGCGCGGCAACGTGATCGACATGGCCGTGGGCGTCATCATCGGCAGCACCTTCACCAAGATCGTTACCTCCCTGGTGAACGACATCTTCATGCCCGTCATCGGCGCGCTCTTCGGCGGTATCGACTTCAACTCCCTGAAGTACGTCATCCGTCCCGCCGACGAGGCCGCCGGGGTGGAGGAGGCCGCCATCCTCTACGGCAGCTTCATCCAGAACGTGGTCAACTTCATCCTGGTGGCGCTGGTGGTGTTCCTGATCGTCAAGGGCATCAACAACCTGCGCCGCAAGAAGGAGGAGCCCGCCCCCGCGCCCGAGCCCGCGCCCGAACCCGAGCCCTCCGAGGAAGTGAAGCTCCTCACGGAGATCCGCGACGCCCTCAAGAAGTAAGACGCCACACAAAAAAGCCCCGCACGTGCGGGGCTTTTTCATATGCGCTGCTTATCTCCTCCGGCGGATCACCACCACCGCCAGGGCGGCGACGAGGCCCAGGGCCAGCAGGCCGAAGACGGCCAGCAGGACGGCGATCAGGGGGCTCTGCCCGGCGGCCGCCGGTTCAGCCGTGGGGGCGGCGGAAACTTCGACGGCCGAAACGGGGGCGTTCGTAGGCGCCGACGTGGCCGGGGCCGCAGGCGCCAACGTGGGCTCCGCCGTGGGTTCCGGGGTGAGCTCCGGCGTAGGCTCGGGGGTGGGCTCCGCGGTGGGCTCCGGCGTAGGCGTAGGTGGAGGCGCCACATAGTCGGACAGGCACTCCGGGGGGATATTCTCCAAAAAGTCGTTCTTCTCCACGTCCTCGCCCACGGTGGTGGAATAGAGGCCGTACTTGCGGCAGTCGTACCGGTTGGACTTGAGCACCTCCAGCCAGTAGCTTCGCTGGGACTTGTGGAAGGCGTAGGCCTCCTGGGCGATCTCGAAGGCGGTCTTGCCGTTGAAGAAGCTCAGCGGCGTGTCGAAATCCATCACCACCTGGTTCTTGTCGTACAGGTGGATGTACAGCTTTTTCACCTGCCAGGTGCCGTATTCCTCCGCGGATTTGGGGAACTTCTTGGGGTCCGACGCCGCCTCCACCGCCTCCCGGCAGTTCTTGCTCACCAGGCCGTGGCCGGTGGACTGGGGGTTCTTGTACTCGTACTGACCGTACTCGCCCATGATGTCGTGGGTGATGACCACCTCGGGCTTGAAGCGCCGGATCTCCCGGGTGATCTTCTCGGCGAACCGGAGCCGGCTCTCGTTCTCGATGACGAAGAACACGGGGAGGGTCCGCATGCCGCTGAACCAAAGGCCGTTGAGGGCCTCCTCGTGCCGATATTGCTCCGGCACGTAGCAGTACACCACCTGGACCCGCATGCCCCGTTCCGCCGCATAGGTGGGGATGATGCCGCCCATCATGACCAGCTCGTCGTCGGAGTGGGCGGACACCAGCATGATGTCGCACTTATCGGGGGCCATCTCCCACAGATGGATGTTCTCCGGCACGTTGGCGGCGTCGTACACGTGCCACTCCGTGAGCCGGCAGCTGCCGCCCTCGTAGCCCTTCACCACCTCCAGCGTGATCCCATAGGCCCCTTCGGGCACCGTAAGGTACCCTCGGTCCCCCTCCCGATAGCGGACGCTGGTGCTGATGGGCTGCTTGTTCTCGTCGTAGAAGGTGTAGCGGCACTCGTCGGGGGGCACGATCCACTCCCAGTAGACGATGCCCACGGGCACGTCCGCCGTCCAGTAGATGCCGCCCTGGCTGCCGTTCTTCAGGTCCGCTCCGGTCTTGTAACTGTTGTCGGTGAGACGGGCGGGGTAGTTGCAGAAGCCCTTCCAGTCCAGGGTGCAGCGGCTGTTGAGCATGGCGCTGCCGGCGGCCTGGGCCGGCCGGACGGACGGCAGCAGGAGCAAGGCCAGCAGTATGAGACTCAGTATCCTCTTGCGCATGGTTGCCTCTTCCTTGAAAAATACCTTATCTGTAACCATAGCATGATTTCCCGTTCCAGTCAAGGACGGGGCCTGTTGCCAAAGGGCGGCGATTGTGGTACACTATTCATAATTATTGTATCGGAGTTTGTCCATGAAGCGCGTTTATGTTCTTTTCATCCTCATCCTGATGCTGCTGGTCCCCGCCGGGGCTCTGGCGGATCGGGGCCCGGCGCTGGGGGAGGCGGAGGACCCTGCCCAAAGGAAGCTGGAGGTGGAGGATATCTCCATCGAGCTGGGCGTGATCCTCAACATCCGCATCCGGGAGCAGAACTGCAAGATGGCCGGATACTATTTCGGCAGCATCGACAAGCAGCCCAAGGAGAAGAACCACGACTGGATGACCTACACGGACACGTACCTGAGGACCACCAAGTTCCCCGGGAACTACTATCTCTGGCTGCGGGACACGGAGGGGAACATGTACGGCCCCACCTATGTGGAGATGCCCCAGGTGTACAACACCTACCTGCGCATGGACAACACCAAGTTCCCCGAGGAGCCCATCTCCTCCTATCTGCCCAAGTATTGCGATTATTCCGTAGAGCAGCTCAACGAGCTCATCGCCGAGAACGTGGCCAAGGCCGGCATCTATACCCGGGAGGCGGTGGTGGTGGGCATCACGGTCCAGCTCAGCAAGCTTCAGGAGTTCGGCATCCGCATCCCCTTCTTCATGTATGGCCGCTGGCCGGTCCAGGAGCAGGGCTGGTATCTGAACCCGGACTGGGGCACCACCTACGATCCCAAGACCCAGTATGACATCATCCGGGGCAACAAATGGGCGGAGCATGAGGCGGGCACCCATTGCAACGGCTTCGTCCATTACTGCTTCCGCCTGGCGGGCCTGAACGTGCGCAACACCGGCGTCATGGGCGAGACCGGCGACATCGGCGGCGTGGGCGGCCTCCACAAGAATCGGATCGGCACCTACGAGGGGCGGCCCGGGGACGTGCTCCAGGGCCGGACCAAGCCCAATCACCATGAGATGGTCATCATCGACCGGTACGACGACGATCTGGACGGGGAGAGCGACGGCTACATCGTGGCGGAGTCCAACGACGACGAGGGCGGCCAGGTCTACTGCAAAAAGCCCTTCGCCACCTACTCCAAGTTCTGCCGGGTGTTCAACATGGACGGGGTGTACTACAACACCGCCACTCAGCAGCGGATGCTGAAATTCTGGAGCAACTATCATATCCCCATGGACGCCTGGCCGGAGTATCTCCAAAAGGCGGTCCAGGAGCATAGCCACTATACCGTGGTCTTTGAGGACGCCCTGGGCATCCGGGAGATCCAGGTGCCCTTCCAGGGCGTGTTGGAGGGAATGCCCGAGATCCGGGGCATGTTCGAGGGACATGCGGACGGGGCCACCTGGAGCGAGGACCTTACGGGAAAATCTCTGGAGCGGAATTACATCGTCCGCGCCACGTACAAGGTGCCGGTGCCGGAGGGGTTCGTGTTCGTGCCAACCCCGTCGCCCACCCCCACGCCGGAGCCCACGCCCACGCCGACGCCTACACCGGAGCCCACGCCCACGCCGGAGCCCACGCCTACCCCGGAGCCTACGGTCCTGAAGCCCCTGGTGGAGGTGGTGGACACCGGGACCCCGGAGCTCACAGCGGCCCCCGCGCAGATCGAAGCGCCGGCCCCTGCCCAGAGCGCGCCCCCTGCGGCAGCCTCGGGCGGGAACGGGATGGTGCTGGTGCTGTCCGCCGCCGCCCTGCTCATGGTGGGGCTCAGCGCAGCGCTGATCGTGATCCTCCTGCGCCGTAAAGGGCGCTGATGAAGCTTCTTTAGATTAAAGGCCTGTCCTTCGGGACAGGTTTTTTTGTTTGGGGATGTATATTTATGGCGATAAATAGTATATTTATGCGGACATAGAATATGCACAGTTTATACGTAGGATGTTTACAATTCCATAAAACCCTGTTCAAAACCACCTGTTATAATGCATATAGTGGTCAATATGCGAAGGTATAAACATTCGTTCAGAGTCCCCATATGTAGACCATGCGAGGCAAAAAGCCGCTAAATGCGGTTCGGACGCCCTCTCTTTGGAAGAAAAAACCGCAAAGAATCGGAAAATTTTTACGCCCCAAACATAGCGCATTTCCCGGCGAAGGGGACCGACTCGCGGTGTATGGCCGGGTATAATACAAGGAGGGCCAATCATGGCGACAAAAAAGAAAAAGCATAAGAAGCGCAGGCGGCTCATCATACGCCCCCGGTTTTTCCTGGTGGTGGCGCTGCTGGTGCTGGCTTTGGGCGTTCTCGTACTGCTTCTCGTTTCCCTCTTCTCCGGCGGCGGCAACACAGAAAGCACGACAGCGCCCATCCAGAGCACCGAGGGCCAGAAGAAGGGCGGCATCTTCCAGTTCCTGGTGAAGGAGACGCCGACGCCCACGCCCAGTCCCACGCCGACACCCACGCCGGTGCCCACCCCCACCCCAACGCCCAAGCCCACGCCCCACTTCGTGGAGAACAGCAACCCCAGCCGATACGGCTACGTGCCCCATCTGCAGGTGGACGGCAAGGACGTGGACGCCTCGAACTACATGCGGCAGGACAAGATCAGCTTCGGCGACGCTGACGAGTATGCGGCGGTGGACGGGGTGCTGACCTTCCGAGGCAACAACTACCGGAACCTGTCCGCGGCCAAGGAGCTGAACCTGACGGAGTACAAGATGTCCATGGTGGAGAAGGTATCCATCGGCTCCCTGAAGAAGGGAAACCGCAGCGGCAAGGGCAGCTGGTCCGGCTGCGGCTGGACGGGACAGCCCCTGATCGTCCAGTGGTCCGACGAGGTGAAGTCGGTCATGAATCTGTACGACTGGGCCAAGCAGAAGACCAATCTGGTGGAGGTCATCTACCCCACCGAGGACGGCCACATCTACTTCCTCGATCTGGAGACCGGGAAGAAGACCCGGGACGACTTGAACTTCAGGATGCCCTTCAAGGGCACCGGTTCCGTGGATCCTCGGGGCCTGCCGATCCTTTACGTGGGCTCCGGCGACGAATACGAGGAGGAGGACCAGAAGTCCCGGGCCATGATCATCTCCCTGATCGACGGCCGCAAGCTCTACGAGTTCGGCATCCAGGGCAAGGAGCCCTTCGCCAAACGCAATTGGAACGCCTACGACAGCGCGCCGTTGGTGGACGAGGCCACCGACACCCTGATCTGGCCGGCGGAGACGGGCATCCTGTACACCATGAAGCTGAACACGGTCTTCGACGCTCGGGGCGGCACCATCAGCGTGAATCCCTCCCACATCGTCAAGCTCCGGTACGACAGCAACAACTCCTACGACCAGATCGACAAGGCGGATTCCTCCCACAAGTGGCTGGGCTACGAGGGCAGCGCCTCCGTCTGGAACGGGTTCATCTATCTTGCGTCCAACGACGGCCTCTTCCAGTGCATCGACCTCAACACCATGCAGGTCAAGTGGATCGCCGACACCAAGGACGACACCAACGCCTCCCCGGTGCTGGAGGTGATCTCGGAGACAGAGGCGTACCTGTACGTGGGCACCTCCCTCCACTTCACCCAGGACAGCGGCCACAAGGGCGTGACCCCCTTCTTCAAGATCAACGCCATGACCGGCGAGATCGTGGGCCAGTACCAGCTGACGGTGGAGACCGTCTCCGGCGTGTCCGGCGGCATCCAGGCCACGGCGGCGGTGGGGAAGAACAACCTGAGCGATCTCGTGTTCGTGCCCTTCGCCCGCTATAACGGCAAGGACAAGGGCGTGCTGGTGGCCCTCTACAAGGACACCATGGAGGTGGCCTGGACCATGCCTATGGAGCACTACGCATGGTCGTCCCCCGCCATCTTCTACAACAGCAAGGGCGACGGGTATCTCGTTCAGGCGGACAGCGGCGGGGACATCTTCCTCGTGGACGGCCGCACGGGTTCCGTGCTGGACAAGATCAGCCCCACCAAGAATGGCAGCAACTTCGAGGCTTCTCCGGCCCTCTTTGGCGACATGATGGTGCTGGGCAGCCGAGGCGATCAGACCATTTTCTTCATCCGGTTGTCATAGTGACTGTCGATACAAGCGCCTCGTTATTGAACGGGGCGCTTTTCCTACCCAAAAGGAGGCAAAAACAGTATGATCCGTTCAGCAGACGTCGACGAAAACAACTTCGAGGCCCTTCGGCGGCTGGACGTGGCGCCGGAGCAGCGCCGCTTTTTGGACAGCCCCCTGGGCATCCTGGCCAGGGGCTACGTGTACCGGACCCAGCGGGCCCGGGTGCTGGCCATCCTGGCGGAGGGGGAGCCGGTGGGCTTGCTCCTGGTAAAGGATATGGACGAGGAGCCGGCCTGCTACGATCTGCAGCAGTTCATGATCGATAGGCGCTTTCAGGGCCGGGGCTATGGGGCGGCTGCGCTGGGCCTCCTCCTGGACCGGCT
Organism: uncultured Eubacteriales bacterium; assembly: GCA_900319345.1. Lineage (GTDB taxonomy): Bacteria > Bacillota > Clostridia > Christensenellales > CAG-138 > RUG472. The sequence goes on along the minus strand of ONNZ01000008.1, from coordinate 19,402 downwards.
GCGGCAGGAGAAAAAGTATGCGGACGTGGAGGTCTGCGTCCACCGGGAGAACGATGCCGCCCTGGCGCTGTTCGAAGGGGCGGCCTTCGTCGACACCGGCTATGTGGACCCGGGCGTGCCGGACTGCCTGAACCTGATGTATCGCCTGTAAAGGATGGGTATATGGCGCCTCGTGAGAGCGGGGCGCTTTTTTATTGAAGTGCCTGGCGGCATGAATTGTCCGGCAACATGAATTGCGCCTGGGGCGCATTATCGCTTGCGGCAAGCCGCTTGGTATGCTATGATAACCTAAATTAGTATGCCCCGTCGATACGGCTGGCGGGGGAAGGGAGGACCTATGAAGCGATGCACCGTGGGCGGACAGGCCGTCATGGAGGGGGTCATGATGAAGAACCCCGAGAACGGCACCGCGTTGGCCGTGCGTCAGAGCGACGGCACCATCGTTACCGAATACTATCAGAATAAAAAGCAGCACAAGAAGGGGACCTTCCCCACCTGGCCGGTGGTCCGGGGGGTCTATGCCTTCGTGGAGGCCCTGTCCGGCGGCATGAGGATCACCACCCGCAGCGCGGAGCTGTTGGGGGAGGAGATGACGGAGGAGCCCACCAAATTCGAGAAATGGTTGTCGAAGAAGCTGGGTAAGTCCGCGGGGGACATGGCCATGACCGTGGCAGTGGTCCTGGCGGCGGCTCTGGCCGTGGGCCTGTTCGTGATCCTGCCCTCCCTGGTGGTGAGCTTCCTCAAGATCGAGAGCACCTTCCTGGTGAGCCTGCTGGAGGGCGTGGTGCGGCTGCTCATCTTCATCGGCTACCTGCTGGCCATCTCCCGGATCAAGGACATCCATCGGGTGTTCATGTACCATGGGGCCGAGCACAAGACCATCGCCTGCTACGAGGCCGAGGGGGAGATGACCCCTGAGAACATCCTGAAGTATACCCGGCTCCATCCCCGGTGCGGCACCAACTACCTGTTCCTGGTCATGATGGTGTCCATCCTGTTCTTCGCCTGCATCCCGGTCCGGGCCTTCCTGCCCCGGGTGCTGACGCGATTGCTGTTCATCCCCCTGGTGGCGGGATTGGCCTATGAGGTGCTCAAGGCGGCCGCCGCCTCCGACGGGTGGCTGGCCCGGGCGGTCCGGGCCCCGGGCCTGGCGCTCCAGCACATCACCACCGCCGAGCCTACGGCGGACATGGTGGAGGTGGCCCTGGCGGCCTTCAACCTGGCCATGGACCCGCCGGATCACGACGTTCGTGCGGCGGTGGGCTCGCAGCCGGAAGCGCCGGCGGAAGCGGCCCCGGAAAACGCGGATGACCAAGCGTGAGCTGATAGACGCCCTGCGCCCGGCGGCGGGAGCGGAGGCTGAGATCGAAGCGAAGTTTTTGCTGGAAGCTTCGGCTGACGAAGCATGGCTCCGGGCCGCCGTCGCCCGGCGGCTTAAAGGCGAACCCCTCCAGTACATCCTGGGGGAATGGGAGTTCATGGGACTGCCCTTCTTTGTGGGGCCCGGGGCCCTGATCCCCCGGCAGGACACGGAGACCCTGTGCGAGGCGGCTCTGGGCTGGCTGAAGATCCGGCCCGGCGCCCGGGTCCTGGACCTGTGCTGCGGCACGGGGTGCATCGGCGTGAGCCTTTCCAAGCTGGGCAGGGCCCGGGTGTCCTTCGCGGACATCTCTCCCGATGCCCTGGCCCTGGCGAAGCGGAACGCTGAAAAAATCGGCGTGGACGGCCCGTTTTACGAGAGCGACCTGCTGGCCGATGTGCCGGGGGTCTACGATCTGATCGCCTGCAACCCGCCCTACCTGACAGCGGCGGAGATGGAGAATTGCCAGAAGGAGCTCACCTTCGAGCCCGCCCTGGCCCTGTTCGGCGGGGAGGACGGCCTGGACTTCTACCGGCGGCTGGCCGCGGCATGGGCGGACCATGTGGCCCCCGGAGGGCTGCTGCTCCTGGAGATCGGCCATACCCAGGGGGCGGCGGTGCGGGGGCTGTTTCCCGGTGCAAGGATACTGAAGGACATCTGCGGCCTGGATCGGGTCGCATGGGTGGAGAGGATATGAGAGAGAAGCTGAACAAACTGAAGGCCCGATACGAGGAACTGGGGCGGCTCCTGTCGTCCCCCGACGCCATGGCGGACATGGACGCCTGGAAGGAGCTGAACCGGGAACGGGTGCAGCTGGAGGAGATCGTGGCGGTCATCGACCGGTACGAGAAGAACCTCAGCGAGCAGGCCGACTGCCGGGACATGCTGGAGGAGCATCTGGAGCCCGACATGAAGGAGCTGACGCTGCTGGAGCTGGACCAGCTCAAGGCCGACGAGGAGACCATCACCGAGGAGCTGAAGCTCCTGCTGCTCCCCAAGGACCCCAACGACGAGAAGGACGTGATATTGGAGATCCGGGCCGGCACCGGCGGTGAGGAGGCGTCCCTGTTCGGTGGGGACCTTCTCAGGATGTACCAGCGGTACGCCGAGCGCCATCGGTACGCCGTGGAGCTCGTGGAGGACAACCGGACCGAGATGGGCGGCGTCAAGGAGGTGGTCCTCACCGTCTCCGGCAAGGGGGCCTACTCCCGGCTGAAGTTCGAAAGCGGCGTCCACCGGGTCCAGCGGGTGCCCGAGACCGAGAGCCAGGGCCGCATCCACACCAGCGCCGCCACCGTGGCGGTGATGCCCCAGGTGGACGAGGTGCAGGTGGAGATCAAGGATTCGGACATCCAGATCGACACCTACAGGAGCAGCGGCGCCGGCGGCCAGCACGTGAACAAGACCTCCTCCGCCATCCGCATCACCCACATCCCCACGGGCATCGTGGTGGCCTGCCAGGACGAGCGGAGCCAGTATAAGAACAAGGACAAGGCCATGCAGGTGCTGCGCAGCCGTATCTACGACCTGTACCAGTCCAAGCAGGACGCCGCCGTGTCCAGCGCGAGAAAGAGCATGGTGGGGTCTGGGGATCGGAGCGAGCGCATTCGGACCTATAACTTCCCCCAGAACCGGGTCACGGACCACAGGATCAACCTGACCCTCTACAAGCTGGAGCAGTTCATGGACGGGGATATGGACGAGCTCATCGACGCCCTGATCCTGGCCGAACGGACCCGGCAGCTGTCGGGAGAGGATGCGTAACTTTCTTCTTTTGTCCCTTTTTTCTCTTCAGGTGAAGAGGAAAAAGGGACCGAAAAAAGAGAAGCCCAAGAAGATGATTCATTATGGAAACGAAAGTAATTTCCGTACTACAAGATTTTAATACGGCGGCAAGGGAAGGCGCAGAGATCCTTCGCGCCGGCGGGCTGGTGGCCTTTCCCACGGAGACGGTCTATGGCTTGGGGGCCAACGGCCTCGATGGGGCGGCGGTGGACCGGATCTTCGAAGCCAAGGGCCGTCCCAACGACAACCCGCTGATTTTGCACGTGGCCGAGAAGGAGGCTGCCTTCCGCCTGTGGGCTGGGGAGCCGCCCCACGCCCGGGCCCTCATGGACACCTTCTGGCCGGGGCCCCTGACGCTGATCTATTATCGTTCGGACATGGTCCCCGACGAGGTGACCGCAGGCCTCAACACCGTGGCGGTCCGCATGCCGGACAATGAGGCTGCCCGGGCCCTTATCGCCGCGGCGGGGGTGCCCATCGCCGCCCCCAGCGCCAACCTGTCCGGCAAGCCCAGCCCCACCACCACAGCCCACGTCCTCCAGGACATGGACGGGCGCATCCCCCTCATTTTGGACGGGGGCCCCTGCCGCTACGGCGTGGAGTCCACGGTCCTGTCCTTGGTGGGCGTCCCCACCATCCTGCGCCCCGGCGCCGTCACCAAGGAGATGCTGGCCGCCGTTTTGGGCGAGGTGGCCCTGGCCCCCAGCATCCTGGCCCCCCTGGGCGAAGGTGAAAAGGCCGCCTCCCCGGGCATGAAGTACAAGCACTACGCCCCCAACGCCCAGGTGCTGGTGGTGGTAGGAGAGGCCCAGGCTGCTGCGGCGCGCCTCTCGGCCCTCTACGACCAGTTCGTCGCCGTGGGCAAACGACCGTACATCGCCGCCACAGCGGAGGCCCTGCCCTTCTACGGCCCCCGCCGCTGCGCCCTTTTGGGCACCCGCCGGGACCCCACCACCCTCTGCAGCCGCCTCTTCTCCCTCCTTCGGGAGCTGGATCAGGAGGCCGACGTGATCCTTTCCGAGGGCATCGGCACCGAGGGCACGGGCCTGGCCTTTATGAATCGCCTCCTGCGCTCCGCCGGATTTAGGGTGGAATATCTATAGGAACCGACCCAAGCATCTCTTTTCCCTCCGCGTCCCAGAAAGGAATGTCCCATGGAACAGCAACGGTATTGCGCTTTTATCAGCTATCGACATCAGAGCCCGGACAACGTGATCGCCAAGGCCCTGCACACCGCCATCGAGACCTACAGCGTCCCGGCCAACATGCGTGCCAAGACCGGCAAAACACGGCTGGGGCGGGTGTTCCGGGACCAGGAGGAACTGCCCCTGTCCGCCAATCTGGGCGACGACATCCAGGCGGCCCTTGACGAAAGCGAATGGTTTATTGCCATCTGTTCCCCCCGGTATCTGGAGAGCCGGTGGTGCCAGCGGGAGCTGGAATACTTCATCGAAAAGAAGGGGCAGGACCGGGTCCTGGCTGTTTTGGTGGAGGGCGAGCCGGAGAACAGCTTCCCGGAACGGCTGCGGTTCACCGTGGACGAAGCTGGAAATACGGCGGAAGTGGAGCCTCTGGCGGCCAACCTCAGAGGCGCCGACTGGAAGAAAAAGCTTAATGACGAGAAGCTGCGCCTGCTGGCCCCCATGCTCTCGGTCACCTATGACGAGCTGAAGCAGCGGGAGCGGCAGCGGACGAAGAAGAAGGTGGCCGTCATCTCCGCCACCGCCCTGGTGGCCGCCGCGGGGCTGGCCGTGTTCCTGAGCGTGAACCACGCCCGGGCGGAACGGCTCCGGCAGGAAGCCGAGCAGCAGGCTCAGATCGCCGAAGCGGAGCGTGTCCGCGCCGAGGAGGAAAAGGCACGCGCCGAGGAGGAAAAGGCACGCGCCGAAGCGGAAAAAGCCCGGGCAGAGGAGGAGGAGCGCAAAAAGGAGCAGGCCCGCAAGGAAGCCATCTTCAACGATCTGGGAGAGCGCATCGAGCGCGCCACCGGCGCACTGCAGACCGGTGAAAAGCGTACGGCGGCCAGCATGCTCCTGGAGGCCCTGGCCATCAGCGACGAGAACGAGGGCATGCGCCGCGAGGAGCTCATGACACAGCTTCGAAAAGCCCTGTATATCGAGCCTCTCACCGTCGTTTCCAGCTTCAACAACCAGAACGTGCGGGTGAACGATATCGCCGTGTCTCCGGACGGGACGCGAGCCATCGGCATCGTGAACAGCAACGCCGTGGTTATGATCGATCTCAACGCCAATGAGATCCTCTACCAGGTTTCCGTGGGCAACACGATGATCAACGAGGTTTCCTTCGCCCCAGACGGCACCCGCTTTCTGGCCAACTGTGATCTGGGGCGGATCGTTACGGTTTGGAACAGCGCGGATGGCTCCGTAGCCTTCACCTACACCAGCAAGGCCGATCAGCCCTATCATATCGCCAACGTCCTGTTTTGGAAGGACGCGAACCAAATACTGGTCCAGGATTTGGACCGCTTTTATCTGGTGTCGGAGGACGGCACAGAACAGCTGTTCTATACCCTTTGCGAGCAGATGCCGGAGTTCGTGAAGGAAAACAACCTCCTGTCCCGCCTGATGGGAAGGACTCTGGAGGAGATGTACACCTTCCATACCGACGACTTCACCGGGACCCAGATCCTGACCACGGCGGATCGGAGCCGGGTCGTCATCGTCGGCGGGCGAGGCGAGGCGGCTGTGATCGTCCTGGACGACAGCGGCAAACGGGTCAGCCTGCTGGGCGTTCCGCGGGATCCCACCTGCTTTATGCCCGGGGTGTTTTCGGAACAATGGTCCCTTTCTCCCGATGGAAGGACGCTGGTCTGCCTGTCCATATGGGGGCTTATCGGCGGGTGGGACACGGACAGCGGCGAATTGCTGCTGCTGGATGCGTTCGATCAGACCAATGGCTTTACTCACAGTGAGATTTCTTTCTCAGCGGATTCCGAGCGCATGGCCTATACGGCGGAGGATCATCTGTATGTGGACGAGGCCCGCACAGGCAAGCACATCTTGAACGCCACCATCGATGAAACCAACATCGTGCCCTCCCTGGCCTTCACGGAGGACGGGAACTTTCTCCTGATGACCAATCAAAGCCTCTTCATCATCAATGCCCGGACCTGGGCGCTGGAGTATATGGAGAATGCGGACTTCGGCAACCAGTTCAACAACGTGGTATCCCTGGAAGACACGTTCCTGATCACCCGGTTCGACGGGACGGCCAACTTTTACAGTACGCCGGATCTGTCCTCCATCCAAAGCACAGACCGATTCGAGGGAGAGCTTTGCGCTCCCGCCCCGCTCAGCTTCCCCTCCGTCCCTTTGCAAGGGGAGCATCGGTATACGGATGCCTTTCTGCAAAGCACGGGCAAGTATCTGGATACTACGCCCAAGATGGTCTTCTCTCGGGATGGCAGCTATGTGACGCTGGCCTATGCGGACGGTGTGATAGAGCTCTTCGACACCGAGGGCGACGGCTCCGTCAGCGCCATGATCGGAGAGCTGACCTCCTCGATCGAAACCCTCGCCATGACCGAAAAGCAGTTGGTCGCTTCGGACCAGGCCGCCAGGCTCCTGATCTACGATTTGGAAAGCAGATCGGTCCGGCGGATCCTGAACGTGGGCACGGTCTATTCCCGCTTCACCTTCGACCCCTCGGGAAAGCTTATGATGGCCCTTTGCGCAGGGCTGACCCGGATCGACGTCTACTCCCTGGAGACCTACGAGAAGCTGTTCTCCCTCCATGCCAACGCCGACACCTTTGCAGACATGGCCTTCTCCAAGGACGGCGCCTATGCGGTGGGCAAGACCGCCGCGGGCCGGTATGTGGTGGGGGATCTGTGGACGGACGAGGAAGCCCTCGTGAAGCAGGCCCGGCGGCTCACCGGCGTCGCTGAGTAACGGCTGAACGGAATAATCGCATTCCAAGCTCCTTTGCCAAAGTTTTGGTTGAAAGGAGCGTTGTTTTATGATATACTGCAACAAATGGGTATGAGTATGAAGATAGCAATCGCATGTGACCACGGGGCCTACGCCCTGAAGGAAAAGGCCAAGAGCTGGCTGATGGAAGCCGGTTACGAGGTCCGGGATTTCGGCTGTTACGGCACCGAAAGCGTGGATTATCCCGACTTCGCTTTGCCCGCCGCCGAAGCGGTGGCCAAAGGAGAGGCGGATCGGGGCGTCTTCCTCTGCACCACGGGCATCGGCGTCAGCATCTGCGCCAACAAGGTGAAGGGCGTGCGCTGCGCCCTCTGCACCGACACCATGACCGCCCGCATGACCCGGGAGCACAACGATACCAACGCCCTCGCCATGGGCGCCGGGGTGGTGGGGGAGAACCTGGCCAAGGAGATATTGTTCACCTGGCTCGACACGCCCTTCTCCGGGGCCGCCCGGCATCAGCGCCGCATCGATAAGATCAGCGCCTACGAATCGCAAATCTGAATGTGAATATAGGAGGTTTACCTATGAGCAAAGTAACCGTGATCGACCATCCTCTCGTACAGCACAAGCTGGCCCTTCTCCGCGACAAGGAGACCGGCACCAAGGCCTTCCGTGAGCTGGTGAGCGAGCTCGCCATGCTGATGGGCTACGAGGTCACCCGGGACCTGCCGCTGCAGGAGGTGGAGGTGGAGACTCCCATCACCAAGGCGTCCTTCAAGATGCTGGCCAACGAGAAGCTGGCCGTGGTCCCCATCCTCAGGGCGGGCCTTGGCATGGCGGACGGCATGATGAACCTGATCCCCCACGCCAAGATGGGCCATATCGGCCTCTATCGGAACCCCGACACCCTGATGCCCACGGGCTACTACTGCAAGTTGCCCGACGACATCCATGAGCGGGATACCATCATCGTGGACCCCATGCTGGCCACGGGCAACTCCGCCATCGAGGCCATCCGGCTCATCAAGGAGGCGGGCGCCAAGACCATCCGTCTGGTGTGCCTGATCTCGGCTCCCGAGGGCATCTACGCCATCCAGAAGGCCCATCCCGACGTGGATATCTATGTGGCCAGCATCGATGAGAAGCTCAACGAGCACGGCTACATCGTGCCCGGTCTCGGCGACGCGGGCGATCGTCTGTTCGGAACGAAATAACGGCAAAGGGGCGTTTTTGCGCCCCTTTTTCTTAACCCCGAAAGGAGGAAGGACCATGGATTCCATGATCGACAAGATCCGCGCCGCGGAGAAACAGGCGGAGGACATCCGCGCCCAGGCGGTCACAGACGCCCGGGACATGGGTGCCCGCGCCCGAGAGGAGGCGGCTGAGCGGCTGGCCGCTGCGGCGGAGAACGAGCGTCAGAAAACCCGGGAGGCCCTTGCTAAGGCGGAGGAGGACGGCAAAGTCCTGGCCGCGAAGGTCCTTTCCGAGGCGAGAGAGGTCGTGGCCCGGGAGGAAGCTGCCGCCCGCGCCAAGCTCCCTGACGCGGTGGCCTATCTTATGGAAAGGGTCGATACACAGGTATGATCGTATCCATGAAGCGCCTGACCCTGGTGGGCATCCGCCAGGAGGAAGGTGACATTTTACGGGCCCTCCAGAAGATCGGGGCGGTGGAGCTCATTTCCGTCACCGCCGACGACGACGGAGGCGAGGGCGCCAGAAGATTGGACGAGGCCGCGGAGAGGATCAGCCGCTTCTCCGAGTCCCTGTCCGCCATCAAGCCCTACGCGAAGAAGCCGGGCTTTTTGGCCCCTGCCCGGGAGGAGAAGCTGGAAAAGATGCAGCAGGACGTGGGGGAGGCCGAGGCGGCTTCCGAACACATCCGGGCCATCCTGGAGGAGAAGAAACAGATCGAGGGACGGCTCGAAAAGGGCCGGTCCACCTATGCCGCCCTGCTCCCCTGGGCGGATATGGACCAGGACATGTCCTCCATCGTCCCCACCAAATTTACCCACTATTTCATCGGCCTCGTGGATGCGGCGGGCGAAGCCGCCATCCTGGAGCAGGAGGCCATCTCGGCGGAGTTCTACGGTGAGCCGGGGAACCGGGCGGCCATTTTGGCCTGCCTTAAGGAGGACGCTCGGCTGGTGGCCGGCTTCCTCAAGACCCTTAATTGGACCGACGTGGTCTTCCCCCGCATGAAGGGCACGCCCCGGGAGGCCATGCAGGCCCTGGAGCAGGACGAAATCGCCGGCGAAAAGCGCCTCAGTGAGCTCCAGACGGAGCTGGAGAGCTGCGGCGTCAGCGCCGACATCCTGGAGAACGCGGCGGACGCCCTGCTCATCGAGCGGGACAGCCTGGCTGCCGACACCCAGGTGGAGAAGGACACCTCCGTCTTCCGCCTGGAGGGCTGGGTCCGGTCCGACGAGATAGACAAGGTGGAGCAGGCCCTCAAGTCCGTCACCGAAGCCTACTACACGGAGTATCGGGACCCGGCGGAGGACGAGACGCCCCCCACGGTGCTGAAAAACGACAAATTCAACACCCCTTTCGAATCCCTCATCACCCTGTATTCCCTGCCCGACGCCCGGGGCATCGACGCCACGCCCTACATGACGCCCTTCTACATCTTCCTGTTCGGCGTCATGCTCTCCGACACGGGCTACGGCCTGGTCCTGGCCCTGGGCTCCTGGCTGTTCCTGAAGCTGAAGAAGCCCAAGGGCGGCACGGCGGACCTGGCTAAGGTCCTGTTTTGGGGCGGCATCTCCACCATGGTCTGGGGCGTGCTGGTGGGCACGTTCTTCGGCCTGGACTTCGACGTGATCTTCGGCACCGCGGACAGGTTCCCCCTGCTCATCGACCCCACGGGGAACCCGGTGGGCATGCTGCTGTTCTGCCTGCTGCTGGGCATCATCCACCTGATCTGCGGCCATCTCATCAAGATGAAGATGTGCTTCCAGGACAAGGACTGGCAGAGCGCCGTCTTCGACAACCTGTCCTGGGTGTTCGTCCTGGTGGGCCTCGTGTTGGCGGCCCTGCCCATGGCGTCCACCTTCTTCGATCCCCCCTTCGAGCTGGGCTGGTACAACGCCCTGCATCTTAGCACGGTGGGCCTGGTCCTGATTCTTCTCGGCTTCGCCCTGGTGCTGCTGTTCAAAGGCCGGGACAAGAAGAACCCCATCTCCCGCCTGGCCTCGGGTCTGGGCGGTCTCTACGGGGTGACCAGCTATTTGAGCGACATCCTGTCCTATGCCCGACTGCTCGCTTTGGGCATCGCCACGGGCTACCTCGCTATGGTGTTCAACACCCTCTGCTCCATGCTCATGGGCGGCAGCGGCGTCATGAAGTTCGTGGGCTTCCTCATCGCGGTGGTGCTGCTCATCGCGCTGCACCTGTTCAGCATCGCCATCAACACCCTGGGTACCTTCGTCCACTGCGCCAGGCTCCAGTACGTGGAGTTTTTCGGCAAGTTCTACGAGGAGGGCGGTCGGGCCTTCAAGCCCCTGCAATACAAGACCAAGCACGTACAGATATCAAAGTGACTACAATAGGAGGATAACAACATGTTGGAACTCATCAAGGCAAATCTGGGTCTCATCCTGGCCACGGCTGGCGCCGTCGTCGCCGCAGCCGGCGGCATCCTGGGCAGCGCCATCGGCGTAGGCATCGCGGGCGAAGCCGCCGCGGGCCTGGTCTCCGAACAGCCGGAGCGCTTCGGCAACGCTCTCGTTCTGCAGCTGCTCCCCGGTACCCAGGGCATCTACGGCCTGGTGGTGGCGGTGTTCATCGCCATGCGCGCGGGCCTGCTCCCCGGCGGCGCGGTGGACGTGGCTGTCTCCCAGGGCTGGCAGCTGTTCTTCGCGGCCTTCCCCATGGCCTTGGGCGGCCTGGTGTCCGCCATCCATCAGGCCCGCGTCTCTGCCTCCGGCATCAACGCCATCGGCAAGCGGTCTGAGGAGTTCGGACACTGCATGCTGATGGCCATCATGGTGGAGACCTACGCCATCTTCTCCCTGCTCATTTCCATGCTGCTGATCTTTGGCGTCGACCTTTGAGGTAGCGCCATGGAGAATCCGGGAAATCGCGCAGACAAGCTGATCGGGCGCATCCTGGGTGAGGCCGAGGCGGACGCCAAGGCGGCCCGGGACAAGGCGGCGGAAAGCTGCCGCGCTGTGATGGCTGACTGCGACAAAAAGATTGCGGAGCGGGCTGAGATCGCCGCCGCCAGTCGCGACACCGCCGTAAAGGGGGTGCTGGACGGGGCGCGGACCCGTGCCGAGCTGGACGGGCGCAAGGAGACGCTGAGCGTGCGCCGGCGGATTCTGGACGAAGCTTTCGCCGCCGCCACCAAGGAGCTCAACGCCCTGGCCGGCTCCCGTCGGGAGGCCATCCTGCTGCGGCTCCTCACCACGGAGGCTGCCGAGGGCGACGTGGTCCTGCCTGCGAAGCAGGACAGGCCCGTCGTCGAAAAGCTGCTCTCTCAGGTCCCCGTCAAGCTGACCCTTGCCGACGAGGACGCTCCCTTCGAGGGGGGCTTCCTGCTGCGGGGCGGGAGCTATGAGAAGGACTGCTCCTTGAACGCCCTCATGGCGGAGTTGCGCCTCAAAGAGGAGACCAACGCGGCCCGCATACTGTTCACCTGATAAAGGGAGGCGACCCTATGGCACAAAAAAGCTACGCATACGCCTGTGCCCGCGTCAGCGCGCTCTCTAAGCGCCTGCTGGACGACACGGCCCTCAAGCGCATGGCGGAGGGGTCCATGGGCGACGCGCTGCGCATCTTGATCGACGACCGCTACGGCAACCTGCCCGATGCCGGCGAAGGCGACGGGGAGAGGATGATCGAACGGGAGCTGATTGTCATGCGGGAGGAGGTCAGGAGCATCTCCCCCGAGCCGGCGATCACGGACCTGTTCCTGCTCCAAAGCGACGTCATGAATCTGAAGACCCTCATCAAGGCCCGACTCCTGGAACAGAAGGACATCGCCTGGCAGGCAGGCGGCCTCTACGACCGGGAGACCCTGGAGAAGGCCGTCAGCGAGCAGGACTACAGCTTCCTGCCCGAGGACATGGTGAAGGAGCTGAACGCCCTGGAGAAGCGGCTGTCCGTCAGCGTGGAGCCTCAGTATATCAGCATCGCCCTGGACCGTGCCTACCTCCGGCACGCCCTGAAGGCCGCGGCGAAGAACAAGGACTTTTCCCACTACTTCAAGGCCAAGGCCGACTTCGACAACGTCCTCACCTTCCTGCGGGTCCGCGCCATGGGCGGCGGCCGGGGCATGCTCAAGGACGTGCTGCTGGTGGAGGGCGGCATCCCCTTCAAGGCCTTCTTCGAGGGGTACGATCTTTCCGTGGAGGGCTTCGGCCGGATCGTGGAAAGCTCCGTCTGTCGCCGCCAGATCGCCAACGCCCTCGACAAGATGTACGGCACCGGCAATATCGGCGAGGTGGAGAAGGCCCGGGACAACTATCTCATGTCCCTCATCGCCGCCCACAAGCACGACGCCATGAGCCTCTTCCCCGTGGTGGGGTACATCATCGCCAAGGAGCGGGAGGCCCAGAACGTGCGGCTCATTTTGACGGTGAAGCGCAACGGGCTCAGCGACAGCGTGATCGCGGAAAGGCTGGTGAAGCTCTATGGCTAAGGCGAAGATGGCCGTCATCGGCGACAAGGACTCCGTCATGCTCTTCAAAGCGGTGGGCATCGACGTGTTCTACGAGACCGACGGCGAAAAGGCCAACCGGCAGATCAAGCAGCTCGCTCGGGAGGGCTACGGGGTGATCTATCTCACCGAGACCCTGTATCCCCTGTGCGCGGACGCTATCGAGACCTTTAAGACGGAACCCTATCCCGCCATCATCCCCATCCCGGACGTCCACGGCTCTCAGGGCACGGGCATCCGCAACCTGAAGGGGTACGTGGAAACGGCTGTGGGCGTGGATATCCTATTCAATAATTAAAGAGAGGCAAACCATATGCAAGGTACGATCGTAAAAGTTTCAGGGCCCCTCATCGTGGCAAGCGGCATGGCGGACGTGCAGATGTTCGACGTGGTCCGCGTGTCGAACCAGCAGCTTATCGGCGAGATCATCGAGCTTCGGGGAGACAGGGCCTCCATCCAGGTCTACGAGGAGACCGGCGGCATCGGCCCTGGGGAGCCCGTGTTCACCACCGGCGCGCCGCTATCCGTGGAGCTGGGGCCTGGCCTCATCGAGTCCATCTACGACGGCATCCAGCGCCCCCTCACCAAGATCCGGGAGCAGGCGGGGGACAGGATCCCTCGCGGCGTCATGGTGGACGCTCTCGACCACGAGAAGCTGTGGGGGTTCACCCCCGTGGCCAAGGTGGGCGACGAGCTCACCGGCGGCGACGTGCTGGGCACCGTCCAGGAGACGGAGATCGTCACCCACAAGATCATGGTGCCCCCCGGCGTGTCCGGCAAGCTCACCTGGATCTTCGAGGGCGAGGCCAACATCGTCACCCCCATCGCCAAGCTGGAGAAGGACGGCAAGGAGATCGAGCTCCCCATGCTCCAGCGCTGGCCCGTGCGCCGGGGCCGTCCCTATAAGGAAAAGCTGCCCCCCACGGAGCCCATGGTCACCGGCCAGCGGGTCATCGACACCCTGTTCCCGGTCGCCAAGGGCGGCGTGGCCGCCGTGCCCGGCCCCTTCGGCAGCGGCAAGACCGTGGTCCAGCACCAGCTGGCCAAATGGTCCGACGCGGACATCATCGTCTACGTGGGCTGCGGCGAGCGCGGCAACGAGATGACCGACGTGTTGATGGAGTTCCCGGAGTTGAAGGACCCCAAGACGGGCCTTTCCCTCATGAAGCGGACCATCCTCATCGCCAACACCTCGGACATGCCCGTGGCCGCCCGTGAGGCGTCCATCTATACCGGCATCACCATCGCGGAGTATTTCCGCGACATGGGCTATAAGGTGGCCATCATGGCCGACTCCACCTCCCGCTGGGCCGAGGCCCTTCGTGAGATGTCCGGCCGTCTCGAGGAGATGCCCGGTGAAGAGGGCTATCCCGCCTATTTGAGCTCCCGTCTCGCGGAATTCTACGAGAGGGCCGGCGTGGTGAAGGTCCTGGGCTCCGGCGACATCACCGGCGCCATCTCCGCCATCGGCGCCGTGTCCCCGCCGGGCGGCGATATCTCCGAGCCCGTTTCCCAGGCCACGCTCCGGATCGTGAAGGTCTATTGGGGCCTTTCCTCCAAGCTGGCCTACGCCCGTCACTTCCCGGCCATCGACTGGCTCCAGAGCTACTCCCTGTACCTGGACCGCCTGGAGGGCTGGTTCAACGAGAACGTGGCCCCCGACTGGTCGGGCATGGTCCAGAAGACCATGAACATCCTCCAGGAGGAGAGCGAGCTGGACGAGATCGTGCGTCTGGTCGGCATCGATGCCCTCAGCCACAAGGACCGGCTCACCATGGAGGCGGCCCGGTCCATCCGCGAGGACTACCTGCACCAGAACGCCTTCCACGAGGTGGATACCTACACCTCCCCCCAGAAGCAGGCCCTGATGCTCAAGACCATCCTGGGGTACTACGAGAAGGCCAACGAGGCGCTGAACGCCGACGCGCCCTTCTACAAGCTCATCGCCCTGCCCGTCCGGGAGAAGATCGGACGACTCAAGTACGTGACCGAAGCGGAAGCCCCCGCTGCCTATGAGCAGATCATGCAGGAGATGGGCGACGAGATCGGTGCCCTGGTAGAAGGAGGTATGAACTGATGCAGAAGGAATATCGTACCATATCCGAAGTCGTAGGCGCGCTGATGCTGGTGAACCAGGTGGAGGGCGTCAAGTACGACGAGCTGGTGGAGATCGTCCAGGAGGACGGCACCATCCGCCGGGGCAAGGTGCTGGAAGTCAACGGCGACCGCGCCCTGGTCCAGCTCTTCGAGGGCTCCCAGGGCCTCCGCGTCAGCACGGCCAAGGCCCGCTTCATGGGAAGGTCCATCGAGCTGGACGTGGCGCCCGACATGCTGGGCCGGGTCTTCGACGGCATGGGCAAGCCCAAGGACGGCGGCCCCGCCCTGATCCCCGAGAAGCATCTCAACATCAACGGCAACCCCATGAACCCCGCCGCCCGGGACTATCCCTCCGAGTTCATCCAGACTGGCGTGTCCGCCATCGACGGCCTCAACACCCTGGTCCGTGGCCAGAAGCTCCCGGTGTTCTCCGGCAGCGGCCTTCCTCACGCCCAGCTGGCGGCCCAGATCGCCCGGCAGGCCAAGGTCCTTGGCTCCGATGAAAAGTTCGCCGTGGTCTTCGCCGCTGTGGGCATCACCTTCGAGGAAGCGGACTTCTTCATCAGCGATTTCCGCAAGACCGGCGCCATCGAGCGGACCGTCACGTTCATCAACCTGGCTAACGACCCGGCCATCGAGCGTATCGCCACCCCCCGTATGGCCATCACCGCCGCGGAGTATCTGGCCTACGATCTCGGCATGCACGTGCTGGTCATCATCACCGATATCACCAACTATGCGGAGGCCTTGCGTGAGATCTCCGCGGCCCGCAAGGAGGTGCCGGGACGGCGCGGCTACCCGGGCTACATGTACACCGACCTCGCCACCATGTACGAGCGGGCCGGCCGTATCCGGGACAACAAGGGCTCCATCACCATGATCCCCATCCTGTCCATGCCCGAGGACGACGTGACCCACCCCATCCCCGATTTGACCGGGTACATCACCGAGGGCCAGATCATCCTCTCCCGCGACCTGTACCGCAAGGGCCTGACCCCGCCCATCAACGTGCTCCCGTCCCTGTCCCGTCTGAAGGATAAGGGCATCGGCAAGGGCAAGACCAGGGAGGACCACGCGGACACCATGAACCAGCTGTTCTCCGCCTACTCCCGCGGCAAGGACGCCAAGGAGCTGGCGGTGATCCTGGGCGATGCGGCCCTGTCCGACACCGACAAGCTCTACGCCAAGTTCGCCGACGCCTTCGAGGCGGAGTACATCTCCCAGGGCTACTACACCAACCGGACCATCCAGGAGACGTTGGATCTGGGCTGGAAGCTGCTGGGGATCCTGCCTCGGACGGAGCTCAAGCGTATTCGGGACGCCTATCTCGACAAGTACTACCATCCCGCAGAGTAAGGGAGGACGCCTATGGCGGCTATTCAGTATAAACCCACCCGCATGGAGCTGTCCAACCTGAAGAAACGGTTGAAGACGGCGGTGCGGGGCCATAAGATGATGAAGGACAAGCGGGACGAGCTGGTCCGCCGCTTCATCGTGCTGGCCCGGAAGAACAAGGAGCTGAGGGAGCAGACCGAGGCGAAGATGGCCGTGGCCATGCAGAACTTCGTCCTCGCCAAGGCCACCATGTCCAACAACGAGATCGAGGAAGCCCTCCTCTATCCCGCCCGGGGCATCCAGGTGGACGCGGAGAAGCAGAACATCCTGTCCATCCCCGTGCCCAAGCTCTCCATGAGCACCTCGGAGGAGATCGTATACCCCTACGGTTTCTCCTCCACCAGCTCCGATCTGGACGGCGCGGTCCAGGCCATCGCCGAGGCTCTGCCCCTGATGCTGGAGCTTGCGGAGGTGGAGAAGAGCACGGCACGCCTGGCCGACGAGATCGAGAAGACCCGCCGCCGGGTCAACGCCCTCGAATACGTCATGATCCCCCAGTACACCGAGGCCATCCACACCATCCAGATGAAGCTGGACGAGAACGAGCGCGGGAACCTGTCCCGGCTCATGAAGACCAAGGAGATGCTGCAGTCCCAGGCCCAATGAACCTGACCGAACTGGTACAACAAGCGGGCTTTTCGGCAGGATATCTGCTGCCCGTGCCCCAATATGAGGAGTGGACGCGCCGCCGTGCAAGCGGCGCGTTTGCGCCGGAAGCGGACTGGATCGAGGGTGACCCGGCGGCCGCCTGGCCCTGGGCCAACGGCCTGCTGCTCCTGATCTGGCCCTATGCGCCCTACGCCCCCGACGCGGGCCTCTCCGGCTACTATCCCGCCTCCCACCGGAGCTACCATGCCATGATGGGCCTGAAAAAGGCCCTGGAAGCTGTTGGCGTCCGGGCGGAACGGGCGGCGGTGCCGGTGAAGAGCCTGCTGGTGGCGTGGGGTCTCGCCACCTGTTTGGACAGCGATATGCTCTATATGCCGGGCATCGGCACCCGGTTTGTGATCCAGGCCCTGATGGTGGCCCTGCCGGAGAAGGAGCTGACCTTCACGCCTAAACAGGCCTCCTTCCAGGCCTGCATCCACTGCAAGCGCTGCCAAAGGGCCTGCCCCGGCGGCGCTATCTCGCCCCGGGGTTACGACTGGCGCCGATGCCTTAGGGCCTACGAGGACGGGCCCCAGATGCCCGACTGGGTCATGGAGAGGATGACCTGCCTCTTGGGCTGTGAGGTGTGCCAGGATGTTTGCCCCCTCAACCATTTCATCCGGCCCCGGCCCGTGGCCGAGGAAGAGGCGGAAGCCTTCGACCTTAGCAGGCTCATCGCCGGGGATCTGAAACCGGCCCTGGCCCTCATCGGCAAAAACATGAAGAAGGGCGGCAAGCTCACCGCCCAGGCGGCGGTGCTGGCAGCCAACCAAAACAGGACCGACCTGCTGCCCCTTTTGGAAGCCCAAGCCGCGCAAACGGACGGCCCCCTGAAAGATACCCTCCTTTGGGCAATTTGCCACTTGAAAAATGCAGACTGATAGGGTATAATGCCTCTTGCGTGCTGTGGTGCCTGCCGCGCGAACGGAGCGTTGAATCGTGGGACTCGTGCAACGGAAGCCTGTGAACCGTGTCAGATCCTGACGGAAGCAGCACTAAGCGGACCCTTCCGTGTGCCGCGAGGTCTCCTGCGAGGAGCCACCGGCAACCGGTAAGACGGTAGCGACCTGTCGAGAACGGGGTGCACGCATTTGAAAAAGGACGGCCATGCCGTCCTTTTTCAGTTTCATTCCGATCGTTGGGTGAGCGTGACGAGGATTTGCCGAAAAACCCTTTATTCTTCGCGCATTTTGCCGTATAATGATCCTATCAGAGTCGATCGACTGACAACAGATAAAGCGCGGGGTGCACATGAATAGGATAGTGTCTCTTTTACTGGCGGCGTTGCTGCTGGCGGCCATGTTGACGGGGTGCGCCAAGGCCCCTGAGGCGGCTCCCGACCAGGGCGCTGCGGAGGATGCTGGCATCCACGTGTGCGACGACGGCCGGGCCCGGCCCTCCAACAGCGGACGGCTGCAGGTGGCGGGGGGAAAGCTCTCCGATCGGGAGGGGAAGCCCGTCATGCTTCGGGGCGTCAGCTTCAACGGCATCATCACCTCCGAATCCTTCCTCAACGATCAGCTGTTCGAGGAGCTGGCCCGGGACGACGGCGTCAACCTGGTGCGCCTCGCCATGTACACCTACGGGGTGGGCATCGTCGGCTACTGCACCAAGGGCGACAAGGACCGGCACCGGCAGGATATCGAAAAGGGCGTGGAGCTGGCCCGGGCCCACGACATGTACGTGCTCATCGACTGGCACATCCTGAGCGACGGGGATCCCAACACCTATCTGGAGGACGCCAAAGCTTTCTTCGCTCAGATGGCGGAGCAGTACAGCGGCTACGACAACGTGCTCTACGAGATCTGCAACGAGCCCAACGGCGTGGACTGGCCCGCGGTGAAGGGGTACGCTGAACAGATCATCCCCATCATCCGGGAGAAGTCTCCCGATTCCGTCATCATCGTGGGCAACCCGGACTGGTCCAAGGATCTGTATTCTGTGGCGGCGGACCCCCTGGCCTTCGAGAACATCCTGTACACCCTTCATTTCTATTCCGCCACCCACGGCCAGGACTATCGGGACATGACCGAGAAATTGAGCCAACAGGGGCTGCCCATCTTCGTCAGCGAGTTCGGCGTCACGGCGGCCAGCGGGGGCCTGCCCCGGGATCTGGAGGGGGCGGATCAGTGGATCGACCTGCTGGAGCAGGAGAACATCTCCTACTGCATGTGGGCCTTCGCCAAGGCGGCCGAGGCCTGCTCCACCATCCGGTTCAACGTGCCCAAGTACAACGGCTTCGTCCAGGAGGACTACACCGACACCGGCTTGTGGCTGCTGGAGACGTTGAGGAAGTACACGACGAGGTAGAGGCGACATACAAACAGCATTCCATAATAAAACCGGCTGGAAGCATGAATCCAGCCGGTTTTGTCGAACGCCTTAGGAGGAAGGCGTGAAGAAAGCAGGTCAGAACTCCAGGTTCTTCTCGGTCTCCTTGCTGAAGACGTGGGCCACCTTGCCGGCGAAGGAGAAGTGGACCGTGTCGCCCATCTCGTAGTTGCCGGTCATGTCCACCGTGGGCACGATGATGATGACGTCGTGACCGTCAGCGTTCACGTGCAG
>ONNZ01000025.1 GCA_900319345.1 uncultured Eubacteriales bacterium | reverse complement strand
CTACTTCCGGACCACCGACGTGACCGGTTCCATCCAGCTCCCTGAGGGCGTTGAGATGGTCATGCCCGGCGACCACGTGACCATGGAGATCAAGCTGATCACCCCCATCGCCATGGAGGAAGGCCTCCGGTTCGCTATCCGCGAGGGCGGCCGCACCGTCGCCTCCGGCGTCGTGTCCAAGGTCATCGAGTAAACGATTCAAAAAGGAAGGGCTGGCTTTGCCGGCCCTTCTTTTTTAGTGCCGCTGCGGCGGGGGGTTACAGGTTCCGCTTGTCATACGCCCCTGATTTTGCTATACTCTCCTCAAAGGAATCAGGAGGGCGGACTATGGACAGCGTGGTCGGGATCGGGACGATCCTTCTTATTATATTGATCGGCGGCGGGGTCGTGGCGGTGGTCCGGGCCATCGTGCGCTCGGCCCTGCGGGTGGGGAACCTGGCCTCGGTGCTGTCCGGGGTCATCAAAAAGGCGGATCTGGAGGCCCAGACCACGCCCAAGTCCCTGTCCTCGGCGGAGCCCCTGCTGCTGGACCGGATCCGCCGGGACTTCCCCGAGTACAACCCGGAGCTGATCCGCCAGCGGGTGGTCAAGGACGCCAAGACCTTCTACGAGAGCGCCCAGGCGGGCCGGTGCCTCTATGGGGACGGGATCTCGGACCAGCTGCGGGAGCGCCTGACCAGCTTCCTGCCCCCGGACGTGAACCGGGACATCCGGGTCCACAAGGCCGCCCTGGCCGCCTACGACGACGCCTCCGAGGATAGGGTGCTGACCTTCCAGGCGGCGGCCTCCTTCAAGGACGCCGCGGGCACCGTCCGGCAGCGGCGGCTGATCCTCAAGTACCTGGCCGCCTGGTCCACGGACACCGTCACCGGCGTCAAGAAGGCCAACTGTCCCAACTGCGGCGCACCCGTGCCCATCGTGGGGTCCAAGGTCTGCCAGTACTGCGGCACCGCCCTGAAGGTCTGGGCCGGCACCGGCTGGCTGCTGACGGATCTACGGGAGGATTGAGGCTTTTCTTCTGCACTTTTTCTCTTTATACAAAGAGAAAAAGTGCCAAAAAGAGAAACTTAAGAAGAAATATAGGCAACGCGGCGAAAACAGAATATCTTCTTAAAGTTCTTTTGGGCGGCTTTTCTTTCAAGAAAAGCCGCAAGTTTTATATTCATTCCTATGAACAATCAGTAAAAAAACGGGAAAAACCCAGCGGGGCCATCACAAGGTGTGGTATACTGGCCTGTAAGATTTGGGAGGAAATGCACAAGATATGGAATCCAACTACACCGTTTCCAACATAACGGTCATGGAAGGCCTGGACGCGGTCCGGATGCGTCCCGGCATGTATATAGGCACCACGGGCCCCAAGGGGCTCCACCACTTGCTGTGGGAGATCGTGGACAACGCCATCGACGAGGCGGCCAACGGCTACGCCAACGAGATCAGCGTCACCCTCAACAAGGACGGCTCCGCCACGGTCTTCGACAACGGCCGGGGCATCCCCGTGGGCATCCACGAGAAGCTGGGCGTGTCCGGCGTAGAGGTGGTCTTCACCCAGCTCCACGCCGGCGGCAAGTTCGGCTACGACTCCTACGGCTACTCCGGCGGCCTCCACGGCGTGGGCGCCTCCGTGGTGAACGCCCTCTCCCGGTGGGTCACCGTGGAGGTGTTCACCCAGAACCGGGCCTACAAACAGGAGTTCGAGAGCGCCGAGGGCCCGGACGGGAAGATCGTCTCCGGGCGGCCCAAGTACCCCCTGACGGAGACGGGCCGCACCCGCAAGCAGGGGTCCCTCATCACCTTTATGCCCGACGATCGGGTCTTCGAGACCGTGGAGTGGAGCTACGACGTGATCATGCGGCGGCTTAGGGAGCTCGCATACCTCAACCGGGGCGTGAAGCTCACGTTGGAGGACCAGCGGCCCGGCAAGAAGGGCCGGCGAGACGAGTTCTGCTTCGAGGGCGGTCTCTCCGACTTCGTCCGGTACCTGAACAGCGAGAGCACGCCGCTGTACGACACGCCCATCCACATCGGCGGCAAGAGCGGCGACATCCTGGTGGACCTGGCCATCCAGCACAACGACGGCTACAACGAGAACCTGTTCTCCTACGTGAACAACATCCCCACCTCCGAGGGCGGCACCCACGAGACCGGCTTCAAGGCCGCGTTTACGAAGTGCATGAACGACTACTGCCGCCGCACCGGTCTCCTCAAGGACAAGGACGCCTCCCTGGCCGGGGAGGATTTCCGGGAGGGCCTCACCGTGGTCCTGTCCGTGAAGATGCGGAACATCCAGTTCGAGGGCCAGACCAAGACCAAGCTGGGCAACACCGAGGCCCGGCCCGCCGTGGAGGCGGTGGTGACCCAGGAGCTCAGCAAGTACCTGGAGGATTTGAAGAACGCCGCCACCGGCAACATCATCGCCGACAAGGCCATCAAGGCCAGCAAGGCCCGGGCCGCCGCCCGCAAGGCCAAGGAGAACGCCCGGGAGAAGAACAAGCTGGAGAACGCGCCCCTGGTGGGCAAGCTCTCAAGCTGCACCGGCCGGAACTATGCCATCAACGAGCTGTTCATCGTGGAGGGCGACTCCGCCGGCGGGTCGGCCAAGCAGGGCCGGGATAGGCGGTTCCAGGCCATATTGCCCCTGCGCGGCAAGCCGTTGAACGTGGAGAAGAAGCGCC
This sequence comes from uncultured Eubacteriales bacterium, assembly GCA_900319345.1. GTDB lineage: Bacteria > Bacillota > Clostridia > Christensenellales > CAG-138 > RUG472. The sequence continues at coordinate 19,274 of ONNZ01000025.1, read as the reverse complement.
TCGAGCAGGTGCTCCAGAACGAGGAGTTCCGGTCCATCATCACGGCCCTGGGCACGGGCATCGGCGAGGACTTCGACATCAAGAACCTGAAATACGACAAGGTCATCATCCTGGCGGACGCGGACCAGGACGGCGCCCACATAAGGGCGATCCTGCTGACCTTCTTCTATCGGTACATGCGGGAGCTCATCAACCAGGGCCACGTGTACATCGGCATGGCCCCCCTCTACCGGGTGCAGAAGAAGGACGCTAAACCCATCTACTGCTACGACGACCCGGCCCTGAAGCAGGCGCTGAAGACCGTGGGCAAGAACTACACCCTCCAGCGGTACAAGGGCCTCGGCGAGATGAACCCGGAGCAGCTGTGGGAGACCACCATGGACCCGGCGGCCCGGCGGCTGACCCGGGTGCACATCGAGGACGCGGCGGACGTGGAGCACCTGGTCACGGTGCTCATGGGGGACAAGGTCCAGTCCCGGAAGGAGTACATCTTCTCCTACGCCGACTTCAACAAGGACAAGACCGCTTTTGAGAAGCTGAGAGAACGGCAATGAGCAAGAAGATCGAAGAACCCAAGAAGGAGGAGATCATCCTCTACCGGAGCATGGACGAGGTCATGCACGACTCCATGATCCCCTACGCGGAGCACGTCATCTTGGAGCGGGCCCTGCCCCGGGTGGAGGACGGCCTGAAGCCCGTCCAGCGGCGCATCCTCTACACCATGCTGGAGCTGGGGCTCTCCCCGGACAAGCCCCATCGAAAGAGCGCCCGCATCGTGGGCGACTGCCTGGGCAAATACCACCCCCACGGGGACAGCTCCGTCTATGAGGCCATGGTCCACATGGCCCAGCCCTTTGCCATGAGCCTGCCCCTGGTGGACGGCCACGGCAACTTCGGCTCCATCGACGGGGACACCGCCGCCGCCATGCGGTACACCGAGGCCCGCATGACCGACGCGGCCATGCAGCTTTTGCGGGACATCGACCTCGACACGGTGGACTACTCCCTGAACTTCGACGACACCCTGAAGGAGCCGGACCTGCTGCCGGGCCGGTTCCCGAACCTGCTCATCAACGGGGCCGCGGGCATCGCGGTGGGCCTCGCCACCAACATCCCGCCCCACAACCCCGGCGAGGCCATCGACGCCGCCGTGGCCATGATCGACGATCCCAAGATCAGCCTGAAGAAGCTCATGGAGATCATGCCCGCCCCGGACTTCCCCACCGGCGGGTACCTGATCGACTCCCCGGAGATCGCCGCGGCCTATGAGACCGGCCGCGGGAAGCTGACCATGCGGGCCAAGACCCACTTCGAGCAGCTGAAGAACGGCAAGACCCTCATCGTCGTCACCGAGATCCCATACGGGATCAACAAGGCGGCGGCCCTCCAGAAGATCCTGGCCGTGACCCAGGAGAAGAAGGCCGTGTTCGCGGGCGTCGCCGACATCCGGGACGAGAGCGACCGGCAGGGCATGCGGGCGGTCGTCGAGGTGAAGAAGGACGCGGACCCGGAGAAGATCCTCCAGGCCCTGCTCAAGTATTCGGACCTGCAGTGCACCTTCGGCGTGAACATGACCGCCATCGCCGAGGGCAAGCCCCAGCAGCTGGACCTGAGGAGCATCCTGAAGTATTTCATCGGCCACCAGAAAAACGTCATCACCCGGCGCACCAAGTGCGAGCTGGAGACCGCCCGCCGCCGGGAGCACATCCTGGAAGGCCTCATGGTGGCGGTGGACCACGTGGACGCGGTCATCAAGCTGATCCGGGGCAGCAAGTCCCCCAAGGAGGCCAAGGAAAAGCTCATGGCCAAGTACGGCCTCTCCGAGGTCCAGGCCCAGGCCATCCTGGATCTGCGGCTGCAGCGGCTCACCAACCTGGAGCTGGTGGCCATCGAGAAGGAATACCACGACGTGCAGAAGCGCATCGCGGAGTTGGAGGGGATCCTCGCCTCCGAGCGCAAGCTCATGGCCCTCATCAAGAAGGAGCTTTTGGAGATCAAGAAGCTGTTCCCGGTGCCCCGCCGGACCCAGATCGTGAAGGGGGAGGCCCGGATCGAGCTCGCCGACGAGAACGCCGTGGTCACCGAGGAGATGGCCGTAGCCTTCTGCGCCGACTTGAAGGTGCGCAAGTGGCCCGCCCGGCTCTTCACTCTGGGGGAGATCAGCGCCGACAAGCCCTGGCAGGTGGTGAAGATCATGGGCGACAAAAAGCTCCGGCTGTTCACCGACCGGGGGGACATGCTGATGCTGAACGTCAGCGACGTCCCCGAGACCCGGCCCACGGCCCGGGCGGTGAGCCTTACCTCCCTCCTGGCCTTCGAGAAGAACGAGCAGATCGTGGCCGTGTTCCCGGAGGACGGAGAGGGGGATTACCTATTCTACACCGCGGGCGGGGCCGTGAAGCGGACCCCCTGCGCCGAGTACAGCATCCGCGCGAAGCGCACCGCGGCCCTGAACCTGAAGGACAAGGATAAGCTGATCGGCGTGGAGAAAGCCAACGGGCTCTCCCTGCTGCTGGTGACGGAGAAGGGCATGAGTATCCGCTTCGCCGCGGAGGAGGTGCCCTCCATGGGCCGGGTGTCCTCGGGCGTAAGGGGCATCAAGCTGGAGGACGGGGATCGGGTGATCTTCGCCGGGCAAACCGACGATGAGGGCGAGCTGGCCCTCATCACGGACCGGGGGTTCTCCAAGCGGTCCTTCCTATTTGAATACGAGCCCCAGGGCCGGGGCGGCAAGGGGCTCAAGACCTTCGACTTCAACAAGCGGGGGAGCAACGGCACCCGGATCGTCTGGGCCCGGCCCGTGAAGGAGCCCTACGACATCGTGGTGGTCCAGCGCAGGAGCCCGGAGACGCCCATGAACACGGAGCAGCTGCGGCTGGAGGACCGGTTCTCCAAGGGGACCATGGCCGTGACGGTGCTCCTTGACGACGACGTGGTGGCCGTGCGGCCGGTGCTGAACGGAAAAATCTGACGGGGGCTGCAACCTCAGGGCCCCCTGCGCGGTATTGAAGATGAAACCACAAGGGAGGAATAGAAAAATGAAGCGTAACAGAGCATGGATCGCCCTTTTGATGGCCCTTTGCATGGTGTTCGCGTTGGTGGCCTGCAGCAGCAAGAGCAGCAGCGCCCGCAGCGACAACTATTACACCAAGACCGAGGCCGCCTACGAGTACGAGATGGAGGCCCCCGCCGCCATGGCAGACGAAGCCTACGGCGGCGTCGAGGCCAAGGCCGCCGGGAAGGTGTCCACCGCCACCACCGCCGCCAACGGGGAGAGCGCCAACCTCACCGGGAACGCGGCGGGCCGGAAGATCATCAAGAACGGGGATCTGTCCATCCAGACCCGGGAGTTCGACGAGTTCCTCACGAACCTGAACCGGTCCATCCTGGCCGTGGGCGGGTACGTGGAAGCGTCCAGCATCAACGGCAACAGCTACAACAAGAACCGCATGCGGTCCGCGGACGTGACCGCCCGGGTGCCGGCGGAGCAGCTGGACGCCTTCTGCGACCAGGTCTCCGAGCTGGGGAACGTGACCTATAAGAACCTGTACACCCGGGACGTGACGCTGACCTACGTGGATCTCGAAAGCCACGTGAAGGCCCTTCGGACCGAGCAGCAGACGCTGATGGACCTGCTCGCCAAGGCGGAGAAGGTGGAGGACATCATCCTGATCCAGAACCGGCTCTCCGACGTGCTCTACGAGATCGAGAGCTATGAGTCCACCCTCAGGACCTTCGACGACCAGATCGCCTACTCCTCCGTCCATTTGGGCATCCAGGAGGTGCAGCGGGAGACCACCGTGGAGAAGGAGACCGCCGGCCAGGAGATCGCCCGCCGGTTCAAGGAGAACTGGGAGGACGTGAAGGACGGCGTGGCCCGGTTCGGGATCAACTTCGTGTCCGATCTGCCCATCATCATCGTGTGGGTGCTGTTCCTGGGGATCATCGTGCTGGTGATCGTGCGGATCGTCAAGGGCGGCCCCAAGCGCAAGGCCCGGCGGGAGAAGCGCAAGGCCATGAAGCTCCAGAAGAAGTATCAGAAGGAGCAGGCCAAGCTGCAGGCTAAGGGCGAAGAGAAGAAGGAATAACGAGATTTTATCTGCCGCTTTTTCTCTTTAGACAAAGAGAAAAAGCGGCGGAAAAAGAGAAACTTATATGGGATAATGGGACAGCCATGCAAACCATACTTCCCAAATGAAGTTCTTTTGCGCCGCTTTTCTTACAAGAAAAGCGGCATGCTTTAATCCATTCCTATAAAAAAGGAGAAACACATGAAGCGACTGCTGGCACACGGGGACATCCTCGTTTGGGAAAACGGGGCCTTCACCTGCATCCGGAACGGGTACCTGGGCATCGACGGCGATAGGATCGACTATATCGGCGCGGAGGAGCCCCGGGGGGCCTACGACGAAACGAAGGACATGGGCCGCAAGCTCCTGCTGCCGGGGCTTATCAACGGCCACACCCACACGGGCATGAGCCTTTTGCGGGGCCTGGGGAGCGACCTGCCGCTGAATACCTGGCTGTTCGACACCATCTTCCCCGTGGAGGACCGGCTCACGGACCAGGACCTTAAGCTCGGCATGGAGCTGTCCATGCTGGAGATGCTCTCTTCCGGCACCACCTCCTTCACGGACATGTACATGTCCCCCGGTTACACGGCCCGGGCGGTCCTGGACGCGGGCATGAAAGCGAACCTCTGCCGCCCCCTCCAGTCCTTCGACCCGGAGGAGGACCCCATGACCTGCCGCCGGATGGAGGAGATGCTGGCCCTGTTCGACCGGTGGAACGGGGCGGGGGAGGGGCGGATCAAGACCGATTTCTCCATCCACGCCGAGTACACCTGCACCGAGCGCATGGTCCGGGCCGCCGCCGAGGAGGCCCACAAACGGGGGGCCGGCATGCACATCCACCTGTCGGAGACCCAAGCCGAGCAGCAGAAGTGCCTGGAGAAATACGGCCTGACCCCGGCCCGGTGGTTCGATAGCCTAGGGGCCTTCGACGGCCGGGCCTACGCCGCCCACGGCGTCTTTCTCACCCCCGAGGATCGGGCGCTGCTCCGTGACCGGGGCGTGGTGGTGGTCCACTGCCCGGAGAGCAACCTCAAATTGGGCAGCGGCGTGGCGGACGTACCCGCCATGCTCGCCGACGGGCTCACCGTGGCCCTGGGCACCGACGGGGCCGCCAGCAACAACAATTTGAACATGATCGAGGAGATGCACCTCGCCGCCCTCCTCCACAAGGGCGTCCACCGGGAGCCCACCCTCCTGTCCCCCCGTCAGGTCCTGGCCATGGCCACGGTCAACGGCGCCAGGCTCCAGGGCCGGGCGGACACGGGCGTTCTCGCCGTGGGCATGAAGGCGGACGTCATCGCCGTGGACATGGACCGGCCCCACCTTGTACCCAACACCGACCCCCTCTCCAACCTCCTCTATTCCGCCCAGGGCGGGGACGTGTGCTTGACCATGGTGGACGGCCGCGTCCTCTACGAGAACGGCGAATATACGACGTTGGACAAGGACCGGATCCTCTTCGAAGCAAGACAGGCGGCGGAGCGGCTGTTGGGATAAACGCCATCTGCAGGAATCCCTGCAAAAACAGGATAGTATAAACTTATGCGCAGGAACCGCTGCAAAGGCCGGGCTTGCGCATGTTTATTCCGTTAACGAAGTATAAAAATAAGGAAAACGACTTGAATTTTTTTCTGGTATGCCTTAAAATGTAAATGCCGAATCATCCCCGGCTATCAAAATTTGGAAAAGGAGATCTATCATGAAAAAGTTTCTGGCGATTATCCTGGTTGTGATCCTGGCCCTGGGCGTGGTTGCCTGCAAGAAGGAAGGGCCCAAGAAGGCGTCTCTGACCATGGGTACCGGCGGCGAGGCGGGCACCTACTTTGCGGTAGGCGGCGTGCTCGCGAACGTCCTCAATGAGAAGAACCCCGACACCATGAGCGTGAACGTGGTGTCCACCGGCGGTTCCGCCGACAACCTGCAGAACATGGCCACCGGCGTCTACCAGCTGGCCACCGTGCAGTCCGACGTTATGACCTACGCTTACAACGGCACCCGCTCCTTCGAGAAGACCGGCGCCGTGCCCAACGTCCGGATCCTGGCGGGCATCTACGCCGAGACCGTGCAGATCGTCACCACCAACCCTGACATCAAGACCGTGGCCGATCTGAAGGGCAAGGCCGTCTGCGTGGGCGACCAGAACTCCGGCACCTACTTCAACGCCAAGGACGTGTTCGACGCCTACGGACTGGACATCGAGAAGGACATCCAGCCCATCTTCCAGTCCTTCGCCGCCTCCACCGAGAGCCTTAAGGACGGCAAGATCGACGCCGCGTTCCTGACCGCCGGCGCCCCCACCACCTCCGTGGTCGATCTGGGCACCGCCAAGTCCGTCTACCTGGTCTCCATCGACGACGAGCACATGGCCAAGCTCCTGGAGTCCTGCCCCTTCTATGCCAAGTACACCATCGGCAAGGACGTCTACAAGACCCCCGAAGACTGCCAGACCGTCACCGTGAAGGCCACGCTGGTGGCCGACGCCTCCGTCTCTGACGACGTGGCCTACGCCATCGTGAAGACCATCTTCGAGAACAAGGACGAGATCACCGCGGCCCATGCCAAGGGCGCCGAGATCGATCTGACCTTCGCCACCGACGGCATGGCCATCCCCTTCCATCCCGGCGCTGTCAAGTACTTCGCCGAGAAGGGCATCACCGTGAAGTGATGGATCCGGCCATAGGGTAAAGTAAACACACAGGAGCTGCGGCGGTTTTGTAAAAAAAGCGGCGCGGCTCCTGCCGTATTTGAACGAAAAAAAGCAACGGAGGAAGGACTCCATGGCATTTATGAAAAAGCGCAAGGCCGGCGTCGAGGAAGCGCCCGAGGTAAAGCCGGTCCACGAACGGGGCGAGTTCGACGTGGTCTCCCAGGAGGAAGTGGACGAGATCATGAAGAACTACGACCCGGAGAGCAACGTCCGGGTCTGGAAGGGCTGGCAGGAGTACGTGGTCAAGGGGATCCTTGCCGTGTTCTCCATCTACACCATCTACGTGACCCTGTTCGCCACCATGCAGGATCTGGTCCGCATGCCCACCTTCGTGGGCCTGGGCGTGCTGATGGGGTATCTGGTGTACCCCGCCAAGAAGGGCCGCCAGAAGATCAACCACATCCCCTGGTTCGACTGGATCATCATGATCCTGGGCACCTTCGCCTACTTCTACATCGCCTTCACCATCAAGTCCCTGCTGGTGAAGGGCATCAACCTGGAGTGGTATGAATACGTCATCGGCGCCATCGGCGTGCTGTCCCTGGCTGAGCTGTGCCGCCGGAGCGTGGGCATCCCCATCCTGTGCGTGGCAGGCTTCTTCGTGGGCTACGCCATCTACTTCTTCTCCCAGAAGCAGGGGTTCGTGGGCGCGCTGAAGACCATGATCTTCCGGTTGTTCTACACCTCCACCGGCATCTTCACCACGCCCATCGACGTGTGCTCCAAGTACATCGCCGTGTTCATCATCTTCGGCGCGTTCCTGGAGCGGACCGGCATCTCCGACTTCTTCATCCAGATGGCCAACTCCCTGGCGGGCTCCGCCAGCGGCGGTCCGGCCAAGGTGGCGGTCATCTCCTCGGCCCTGTGCGGCATGGTGTCCGGCTCCTCCGTGGGCAACACCGTGACCACCGGCTCCGTGACCATCCCCATGATGAAGAAGACCGGCTACCGGCCTGAGTTCGCAGGCGCCGTGGAAGCGGCGGCCTCCACCGGCGGCCAGATCATGCCCCCCGTCATGGGCGCGGCGGCCTTTTTGATGATCGACTACGTGGGCGTGCCCTACTCCAGCATCATCGTCCGGGCCATCCTGCCGGCGGTGCTGTACTTCCTGGGCATCTTCATCGCCGTCCACCTGGAAGCGAAGCGCACCGGCCTTCTGGGCATCCCCAAGGATCAGCTGCCCGTGTTCAAGCAGCTCATCAAGAAGGTCTACCTGCTCCTCCCGCTGGTGGTGCTGGTGGTCATGGTCTCCACCAACCTTCGGACCATGGCCTTCTCTGCCGCTATGGCGATCCTGTTCGCGGTGGTGGTGGCCAACATGGAGAGCAACCGGATCGTGGGCATCATCGGCTGCGTGGCCCTGCTGGCCTACATCTTCCTGCCCTCCTTCGCCAGCCTCCCCGCCATCGTGCTGACGGTGCTGGTGGTGATCGGCCTCCTCGCTACGGCGGGCGGCACCCTCTTCAAGGGCGCCAAGATGAATCCCGGCGTGTTCATCGAGGCCATGGCCAACGGCGGCAAGAGCTGCATCTCCATCATCGCGGCCTGCGGCATCGCGGGCTGCGTGGCGGGCTGCATCGCCATGACCGGCCTCGCCTCCCAGATCATCTCCTTCATCATCCGCATCGCGGGCAGCCACCTGATCGTCGCCCTGTTCTTCACCATGCTCTGCTGCATCGTGCTGGGCATGGGCGTGCCCACCACGGCCAACTACTGCATCATGGCCTCCACCTGCGCCCCCATCCTCATCAAGATGGGCGTGCCCACCATCGCGGCCCACTTCTTCGTGTTCTACTTCGGCATCGTGGCGGACATCACCCCGCCGGTGGCTCTGGCGGCCTACGCGGGCTCGGCCATCGCCAAGTCCGACCCCATGAAGACGGGCGTCAACGCGACCAGGCTGGCCATCGCGGCGTTCATCGTGCCCTACGTGTTCGCCATGGATCCCACCATGATGTTCGTGGGTGTGGAGCATTGGTACCAGGTGGCGCTGATCTGCCTGACCTCCGTCATCGGCATCTACGGCGTGGCGTCGGGCCTGGCGGGCTTCACGTACACGGATATGCCCTGGTACATGCGGATCGCGGCCATCGCGGGCGGCTTGCTGCTGCTGGCCCCGTCCACCTGGACGGACATCGCGGGCCTCGCCATCGTGGCGGCGGTCATCGCCTTCCAGTACCTGATGTCCCGGAAAAAGAAAGCCGCCGCGGCGTAAGGGGAACGGTCGTGTAACCAGGGGCAAAACATAGTCGAAACCTGCACGCTGTTTGGTTTCTCGTTGTTTTGCCCGTGCTTCGCCTCGCTATAACTGCCGCGGGCAGCGCTCGGCTTCGCACCCTTTCTTGAAAGAAAAGGCACCCCAAAAGAACGTAAGAAGAGGACTATGCTCTGCGCACAGTCCTCTTTTTCTTTTTGTGCTTCTCTTTTTGGGCACCTTTTTCTCTTCACATGAAGAGAAAAAGGTGCAGAATAAGAGGTCCTTACGCCAAATACGGCTTCAGCAGCTCGTCCATGGCCGCGGCCAGGGCGGCGAGCTTTCTGTCGGCGTCGGCGTCGGAGTCGCCCCGGACGCCGGAGTAGATCTTGAGCTTCGGCTCCGTGCCGGAGGGCCGGGCGATGGCCCAGCTGCCGTCCTCCAACGTCCAGCGGAGCACGTTGCTCCTGGGCAGGCCCGTGGCGGCGGCGTCGTTGTAGTCCACGTACTTCACCACGGCCTTGCCGCCGATGGCGGCGGGCGGGGTGGCCTGGAGCGATTTCATGGCGGCCTGGATCTTCTCGATGCCGGCCTTCCCCTCCAGGGTGTAGGACACGGTCTTCTCCTTATAGTAGCCGTAGGTCTGGTAGATCTTCTGGAGCACGTCGTAAAGGGTCAGCCCCTGCTCCTTGAACAGGGTGCAGCCCTCGGCCACCAGCATGGCGGCGCAGATGGCGTCCTTGTCCCGGGAGAAGCCCCCGGCCAGGAACCCGAAGCTCTCCTCGAAGCCGAAGAGGAAGGTCCTTTCGTGGGTGGCCTCGCACCAGGCGATCTGCTCCGAGATGAACCTAAAGCCCGTCAGCACCTCCCGGATCTCCACCCCGAAGCTGGCGCAGATGGCGTCCGCGAGGGGCGTGGACACCAACGACCGGACCACCAGCCCGTTCTCGGGCAGCAGCCCCGCCTCCTTCTTGGCGGTGAGCAGGCAGTAGAGCAGGATGGACCCGATCTGGTTCCCCGTGAGCACGGCCCAGGCGCCGTCGTGCTTGCGGACGGCCACGCCCAGCCGGTCGGAGTCGGGGTCGGTGCCGATGATCACGTCCGCCTTCTTCTCTTCAGCCAGCTTGAAGGCCAGGGTGAAGGCGTTGGGGTCCTCGGGGTTGGGGGCCTTCACCGTGGGGAAGTTCCCGTCGGGCTTCACCTGCTCGGGCACCGGGAACACGTTCTTCATGCCGATGCGGTCCAGGACCGTGGTCACGGGCACGTACCCGGACCCGTGCAGCGGCGTATAGACCATGGTCACGTTCTTGCCCTTCTCCTGCAGGAGCTTGGGCTGCTGCAGCAGGGACATGGTGGCGGCGTAGTACGCCTCGTCCACCTCCTGGCCGATGAGCTCGATGAGCCCCTTTTCGAGGGCCTCCTCATAGGCCATATACCCCGTGGCGAAGCCCTCCACCTCCCGGATGCGGGCGGTGATGGCGTCGGCCTCCACCGGGTCCACCTGGCCGCCGGTGGACCAGTAGACCTTGTACCCGTTGTACTTGGGCGGGTTGTGGCTGGCGGTGATGACCACGCCCGCGCTGCACTTAAGGTGCAGCACCGTGAAGGACAGCTGGGGCACGGCGTGGAGGGTGCTGAAGAGGTACACGTGGACGCCGTGGCCCGCCAGCACGCAGGCGGTCTCCTTGGCGAACACGTCGGAGAAGTTCCTCGAGTCGTAGGCGATGGCCACGGTGGCCCCCGCCGGGAACCTCTCCTTCAGGTGCCGGGCCAGGCCCTCGGTGGCCTTGCGGACATTGTACACGTTCATCCGGTTGTCGCCGGCGCCCAGCACGCCCCGAAGGCCCGCCGTGCCGAAGGACAGCTCCTGATAGAACCGATCCTCGATCTCCACCGGGTCGTCCGCGATGGCGCGCAGCTCCGCCTTGGTGCCCTCGTCCACGTCGGGACTCATAAGCCAATACTCATACCGTTCCTGTGCGTTCATAGGTCCTCCTTCAAAATGTGGTGTATAGTGAGTTCTCGGGTGCTTGTAAAGGTCTTGCCGCCGATGGTCAGGCGCTTCGACAGCAGCAGCTGCCGCTTCTGCCTGTAGCGCTTGTTGGCCTCCCGGTCGCCGTACTTGTCGTCCCCCAGCACGGGGCAGCCCAGGGCCGCCATCTGGACCCGGATCTGGTGGGTCCGGCCGGTGACGAGCTGGATCTCCGCTTTGCTGAGCCCGCCCCGGGCCTCCACGATCCGGTAGCTGAGCTCCATTTTGAGGGCCCCGGGGGTGCCCTCAGGCACCAGGCGCATAAAGGCTTTGGCCTCGTCCTTGAGCCCGTAGTGGACCAGCGTCCCCTCCCGCTTTTCCGGCGCGCCCACCAGGATAGCCTCGTAGACCTTCCCCGTGTCGTGGCGGGCGAAGGCGTCCAGGAGCGCTTCCTCGGCGGCCTCGGTTTTCGCGAGGGCCACCAGCCCCACCGTGTTGGCGTCCAGCCGGTGGACCGGGTACAGGGGCGAGCTGACGGCGGAGAGCTCGGAAAGGAGGTCCGTCTCCACCTCCACCCCGGCGTTCTTGTCCACCACCAGCATATCGTCGTCCTCATAGACGGCGCTGGCGGCCCGGAAGGCGGGCAGGTACTTCACCGCCGTGGGGAACTCACCGAAGGGGGGCAGGGCGTAGAAGGTCATCTCCTCCTTCAGCGTGGGGTGGGCGATGGTCAGGGCGTAGGCCCACAGCCGTATCTGCTCCCCCACCTGGGCGGCGGGGTTGTACCGCTGGTCCCCGTGGATGGGGTACCCGGCGTGGGAGAGCTGGACCCGGATCTGGTGGGGCCGGCCGGTCTGCAAATCCACGTCCAGGAGGGACAGGCCCTTATCCCGGGCCAACGTCCGAAAGCTCAGCTTCGCCTGCTTCGCCCCGGGGGTCCCGACCGCTACCACGGCCGTGGTATTGGTGGATTCGTTCTTAAGCAAAAAGTCGGTCAAGCGCCCCTCGGCGGGGGCGTCGCCCTCCACCGCGGCGGCGTACCGCTTCCGGGCCCGGTGGGCGGAAAACTGCTCCGTGAGCCGGGCGGCGGCCTTGCTGGTCCGGGCAAAGACCATCACGCCCCCCACGGGCCGGTCCAGCCGGTGGACCAGGCCCAAATAGACCTCCCCGGGCTTCTGATACTTCTCCTTGATATACCCCTTGCAGGCGGTGAGCAGGTCCTCGTCCCCGGAGGCGTCGGCCTGGACGGGCACGTTGGCGGGCTTGGTCACCACCAGCAGGTGGTTGTCCTCATACAAAACACGGATATCCATAGCTTACGGGGTCCACCTTCCCGTGGCCCCGCAGGGCAGCACCAAATTCCCCCGGCGGATGGGCAGGCCCACCTCCTGGGCCTCCGCGTGCCCCTGGGGCAGGGCCACGGTGAGCACATTCTTCAGCACGCTGGGGGCGAGGCCCGTGGTGTAGCTGTTGATGAGGAAGAAGCAGGGGTCGTCGGACAGGAGCTTGGCGCACTCGCTGACCAGCTCGTAGAGGCCCGTCTCGATCTTCCACATCTCGCCCCCGGGCCCCCGGCCGTAGCTGGGGGGGTCCATGAGGATGCCCTCGTACCGGTTGCCCCGGCGCTGCTCCCGGCGGACGAACTTCAAGCAGTCGTCCACCATGTAGCGGATGGGGGCGTCAGAAAGGCCCGAAGCCGCGGCGTTGTCCTTGGCCCAGGCCACCATGCCCTTGGCCGCGTCCACATGGACCACCTGGGCGCCGGCCTTGGCGCAGGCGCAGGTGGCGCCGCCGGTGTAGGCGAACAGGTTCAGGACCCGGGGCGATTCGCTGTGGCCCTTCCGCCAGGCGGTCAGCCGGTCGGCCATAAAGTCCCAGTTCACCGCCTGCTCCGGGAACAGGCCCGTGTGCTTGAAACCCGTGGGCCGGACGATGAAGGTGAGGCCCCTGTAGCGGATGGTCCAGCTCTCGGGGAGCTCCCGCTGGAACTCCCAGTGGCCGCCGCCGGATTGGGACCGGTAGTACACCGCGTCCGCCTTATGCTCGCCCATGGGCCACACGGCCTGGGGGTCGGGCCGCAGCAGCACGAAGCTGCCCCAGCGCTCCAGCTTGTCGCCGTTGCCCGCGTCCAGTATCTCGAAATCCTGCCAACCGTCGGCTAAATACATGATAGACCGCCTTTTCACCCAATATATAGATAGTATACCATAACTTTTTCCCGGTGGGAATAGGGATTCGGGGCGGGGAAAAAATAAGCTTGACAGACCGGGGGCGGGAGGGTAATATAATATATAATTTTAGGAAAGGGAGCACGGTCATGGGCAAGCGCAATGCACGGTCCTTCTGGTTCAGCGGCTGGTGGTTTAGCCGCCGTTTCGCGTTGCCCGGGATTGGATCGTGAGCTGAAAGCATAACGCAAGCCTCGTCCAACAGGGCGAGGCTTTTTTTATGAAACCGCCTCTTTATCCCATTTGAGCTTCTCTTTTTTCGGTTCCTTTTTTCTCTTCACCGAAGAGAAAAAAGGAACAAAAGAACCCCGAAAGGAGCCACCCATGGAAATCCCCTACAAAATTTATCTCTCTGAAGCGGAGATGCCCCGGTACTGGTACAACGTCCGGGCGGACATGCAAACCAAGCCCGCGCCCCTCTTGAACCCGGTTACCGGAAAGCCCATGACGGTAGAGGAGCTCTCCGGCGTGTTCTGCGAGGAGCTGGTGAAGCAGGAACTGGACGACGACACCCGGTTCTACCCCATCCCCGAGGACATTTTGAGCTTCTACCGGATGTACCGGCCCTCGCCCCTGGTGCGCGCCTACTGTTTGGAGGAGAAGCTCAAGACCCCGGCCAAGATCTACTACAAGTTCGAGGGCAACAACACCTCCGGCAGCCACAAGCTGAACTCCGCCGTGGCCCAGGCCTACTACGCCAAGATGCAGGGCCTGAAGGGCGTCACCACCGAGACCGGCGCGGGCCAGTGGGGCACGGCCCTGTCCATGGCCTGCAGCTACTTCGGCCTCGACTGCCGGGTGTACATGGTGAAGGTGAGCTACGAGCAAAAGCCCTTCCGCCGGGAGGTCATGAAGGTCTACGGCGCGTCCGTGACCCCCTCCCCCTCGGATACCACCGCCGTGGGCCGGAAGATCTTAGCCGAGCACCCGGGCACCACGGGCAGCCTTGGCTGCGCCATCTCCGAGGCCGTGGAGACCGCCGTATCGAACCCCGGCTACCGATACGTGCTGGGCAGCGTCCTCAACCAGGTGCTGCTCCACCAGAGCGTCATCGGCGTGGAGACCAAGATCGCCATGGACAAGTACGGCATCAAACCGGACGTCATCATCGGCTGCGCCGGCGGCGGCTCCAATCTGGGCGGCCTCATCGCCCCCTTCATGGGCGAGAAGCTCCGGGGCGAGGCGGATTACCGCTTCGTCGCCGTGGAGCCCGCCTCCTGCCCCAGCCTGACCCGGGGCGTCTACGCCTACGACTTCTGCGACACGGGGGCGGTGTGTCCGCTAGCGAAGATGTACACCCTGGGCAGCGACTTCATCCCCGCCCCCAACCACGCGGGCGGCCTTCGCTACCACGGCATGAGCCCGGTCCTGTCGGAGCTCTACCATCAGGGCATGCTGGAGGCGGTGAGCGTGCCCCAGACCGCCGTCTTCGAGGCCGCCGAGGCCTTCGCCCGGGTGGAGGGCATCCTGCCCGCCCCCGAGAGCAGCCACGCCATCAAGGCGGCCATGGACGAGGCCATCCGCTGCCGGGAGACGGGGGAGGCGAAGACCATCCTCTTCGGCCTCACGGGCACGGGCTACTTCGACCTGGTGGCCTACGAGAAGTTCCACGACCGCCAGATGGACGACTACGTGCCCACGGACGAGGAGCTGGCCCGGTACGCGGCGAAATTGCCTAAGGTATAAAGGATAATTAAGAGGTAAAGCGAATGGAACACTACTACCAACCCGAGATCGAGTGCGCGTCCCGGGAACAGCTGAAGCGATGGCAGAGCCAGCGCCTGGCGGCCCAGGTCCGGCGGGTCTGGGAGAACGTGCCCTACTACCGGCGGAAGATGGAGGAGAAGGGGATCGCGCCCGAGGATATCCGGGGCGTGGAGGACCTACCTAAGCTCCCCTTCCTCTCCAAGGCGGACCTGCGGGACGCCTATCCCTACGGCCTGCTGGGCGCGCCGCTCAAGGACTGCGTCCGCATCCACTCCACCTCCGGCACCACGGGCAAGCGGGTGGTGGCCTTCTACACCCAGCACGACATCGACCTCTGGGAGGACTGCTGCGCCCGGGCCCTGACCGCCGCCGGGGCCACGAACGAGGACGTGGTCCAGGTGTCCTACGGCTACGGCCTCTTCACCGGCGGGGCGGGCCTGGACGGCGGGAGCCACAAGCTGGGCTGCCTCACGGTGCCCATGTCCTCCGGCAACACGGACCGGCAGATCATGTTCATCCGGGATCTCAACGCCACCATCCTCTGCGCCACCCCCAGCTACGCGGCGTATCTGGGCGAGCGGATGCGGGAGCTGGGTCTCGGGCCCGAGGACATCCCCCTGAAGGCGGGCATCTTCGGGGCGGAGGCCTGGTCGGAGGAGATGCGCCGGGGCATCGAGGCCACGCTGGGCATCAAGGCCTACGACATCTACGGCCTCACGGAGCTCTCCGGCCCCGGGGTGGCCTTCGAGTGCGCCGCCCAGGCGGGCATGCACATCAACGAGGACCACTTCATCCCCGAGATCATCGACCCGGACACCGGCGAGGTGCTCCCCGAGGGCGAGCAGGGCGAGCTGGTCATCACGGCCGTCGATAAGGAAGCCTTCCCCATGCTACGGTATCGAACCAAGGACATCTGCTCCCTGACCTACGAGAAGTGCCCCTGCGGCCGGACCCACGTGCGCATGACCAAGCCCAAGGGCAGGAGCGACGACATGCTCATCATCCGGGGCGTCAACGTGTTCCCCAGCCAGATCGAGACCGTGCTCCTCCAGCACGGCTACGCGGCCAACTACCAGATCCTGGTGGATCGGGTCAACAACACGGACACCTTCGAGGTGCTGGTGGAGATGACGCCGGAGATGTTCACCGACTCCGTGGGCGAGATCCAGCAGCTGCAGAAGACCCTGTCGTTGGGCCTCAACTCCATGCTGGGCATCCGGCCCAAGGTCACCTTGGTGGCCCCCAAGACCATCGCCCGGAGCGAAGGCAAGGCGGTGCGGGTCATCGACAAGCGCAAGATATAAGGAGGGAAGCATATGAGCATTCGGCAGATTTCCGTCTTCTTAGAGAACCGGCCCGGGAAGCTCTACGAGCTCACGGGGCTCCTGGCCCGCCACGGCATCGACATGCGGGCCCTGTCCATCGCCGAGGCCACGGACTTCGGCATCGCCCGGATCATCGCCAGCGACGCCCAAAAGTGCGCCCTGGCTCTGCGGGAGGGGCAGTTCATCGCCCAGCTCTCCGACGTGCTGGCCTTCGCCGTGCCGGACGAGCCCGGCGGCCTCCACAACCTGCTCAGCGAATTCAACGCCGCCCAGGTGAACATCGAGTATATGTACGCCTTTTTGGGCGGGGAGCCCGGCCGGGCCTACATGATCTTCCGGGTCACGGACACGAAGCGGGCGGAAGCGGCGCTGGTGGAGCGAGGGCTGAAGAGCCTTTCCCTCGACGAGATCGAGCGGGGTTGATTTTTCGACTTTTCTTGAAAGAAAAGTCGACCAAAAGAACTTTAAGAAGGGGTACAGCTTTCGCACGGAAAGCCATACCCCTTCTTGCGTTTCTCTTTTTGCGCCGCTTTTTCTCTTTGCCTAAAGAGAAAAAGCGGCAAAATAATTACTTCCCCAAATTCTCCGTAATATCCACCGTCCTGTGCTCGCTGTAGGCCGCGAACATCTCCTCCACCCGGGCGGGGCGGAGGCGCTGGCTGACCAGGTCGACGAGGGGCACGATCACCAGGCCCCCCACCATGGCGATGACGCCGGAGTAGATGGAGTTCTTGAACACGAAGGAGAGGAGGGCGCTGCCGGAAAGGTCCAGGAGCCCCAACGACACCAGGAGCTGGATGGTCTCCAGGCCCACGCCCCAGCCGAAGCACACCGCGGCGGAGAGCTTGGTGGTCCGCTTCGAGTAGAGGCCGTAGAGGAACGGGGCCAGGAACGCCCCGGCGAGAGCGCCCCAGGAAACGCCCATCATCTGGGCGATGAACAGGCTCTTGGACCGGGCCTGCTTGATGGCGATCAGGGCGGAAACTGCGATGAACAGGACGATGAATCCCCGCAGGATCAGCAGCTGCCCCTTCTCCTCCAGGGGCTTCTTCCGCTTGGGGGCGATGAGATCCAGGGTCATGGTGGAGGCGGAGGTGAGGACCAGGCTCGACAGGGTGGACATGGACGCGGACAGCACCAGCACGATCACCACGCCGATGATCACCGCGGGGAGGCTCGAGAGCATCCGGGGCACGATGGCGTCGAAGCCCTCCGCCTTCACGTCGATGGGGTAGAGCCGGCCGAAGCCCCCCAGGAAGTAGCAGCCCCCGGCCACCACGATGGCGAAGAGGGTGGAGATCACGGTGCCCTTCTCGATGGAGGATTCGTTCTTGATGGCGTAGAACTTGCCCACCATCTGGGGCAGCCCCCAGGTGCCCAGGGAGGTGAGGATCACCACAAACAGCAAAAACACCGGGTCCGCCCCCAGGAAGGAGACGTACTGCCAGCCGCCGCTTTCTCCCGTGGCCAGCTTCTCCATGGCCAGGGTCAGGCCCCCGTTGTCCCCCAGCACCGCGCCGATCACCGCCACGATGCCGAAGAGCATGATGATGCCCTGGATGAAGTCGTTCCAGGCCGTGGCCATGTACCCGCCCAGGATCACGTACACGCCCGTGAGGGCCGCCATGAGGACGACGCACACCGCGTAATCGACGCCGGGGAAGGCGATGGCGAAGAGCCGGGAGAGGCCGTTGTAGAGGGAGGCCGTGTAGGGGATCAAAAAGACGAAGGTGATGAGGCTGGCGGCCGTGCGCAGCTTCCCGGATTCGTACCGGGTGCCGAAGAAGTCCGGCATGGTCTTGCTGGAGAGGTGCTGGGTCATGATCCGGGTCCGGCGGCCCAATATCCGCCAAGCGAGGAGGGACCCGATGAAGGCGTTCCCGAGGCCGATCCACGTGGACGCCAGGCCGAAGCTCCACCCGAACTGGCCCGCGTAGCCCACGAAGATGACGGCGGAGAAGTAGCTGGTGCCGTAGGCGAAGGCGGAGAGCCAGGGGCCCACCTGCCGGGAGCCCAAAACGAAGCCGTTCACGTCCGAGGCGTGGCGGCGGGAGCGGAGGCCGATCCACAGCATGAGGGCGAAGAACACGGCCATGAACAGCAGGGTGATGCGGGAAGTCATAGAGAGGGTCCTTTCAGGGGGGCGCAAAAATTATATATAAAGTAGCACCGGAGGAAGGGATTGTCAAGGGAAATTCGCCCTGCGGGCGAGGGAAATTGCCCTGCGGGCGAGGGAAATTCGCCTGCGGGCGAGGGAAATTGCCCTGCGGGCAGCTAAATCCGGCTTCGCCGGGCGAAATTTGCTTCGCAAGCTAAAGGAAGGATTGGAAGCAGGCCCGCTTTCCATTTCTTCCTTTGCTCATCGAAGGTGAATTTCGCTGGCCGAAGGCCAATTCAGCCGCCGAAAGCCTTCCCCGCGTCCAGGGCGAGGAACTTCTCCTTCAAGCCCTCGGGCAAGAAGGGCAGCAGCTCCTCCCGCTCCCGCTGGCGCTGCTGTTGGCGCTCCCAGGCGGCGATGAACTGGGCCCGGACCACCTCGGGCCTGTCGCTGCGGCACATGCTGGTGTAGCCCATGAGCTCCATGACCCGCCACACCTCCGGGGGGAGGCTGTCCCGGGCCATCTCGTAGGGGTACTTGCCGGTGGTGAAGCTTTTGTAGGGGGCGGCCCCGTAGCGGGTGATGGCCTGCCGGGCCAGGGCCCAGGCCTCGTCGGCGGAGAGCTGAGGCGGCTCGGTGAGCTTCCGGGCGTAGGCCCGTATCTCGCTGATGGCCGGGGCGAAGGGGCTCCCGGCCGCATGGGCCGCCACCGCCGCCTTCCCCACCTCGAAGGGGATGTCCTTCAGCAGCAGGGCCTGGGCCTCCGCGATGGCCGCCAGCTCCTCCGGGGACACGGAGAGGCTTTTTTCGTGGGGAAACAGCCGCTTCTCCATATACAACAGCGCCATGACCTCCTGTACGTTCATATCTCCTTGGCCTCCTTCCTTCGCAGCATCTCCATGGCCTTCCTGAAATTGTCGCCCACGGTGGGCTCCTGGTGGGCCGTCGGCGCGTTCCGGGCCCAGGCTCT
>ONNZ01000018.1 GCA_900319345.1 uncultured Eubacteriales bacterium | reverse complement strand
GGTGGGCCTGGTGGCCCCCCTGCTGCGGTCGCTGATCTTCGGCATGCCGCCCCTGTTTCCCACGGCCACGGCCATGGCCTTCGAGCTGGCGGCCTACGGCCTCCTGGCCGGTCTCTTCTACAAGCTCCTGCCCAAGAAGACCCCCTACCTGTACCTGGCGCTGATCCTCGCCATGATCGGCGGCCGCCTCGTCTGGGGCCTCGCCATGACCGTCCTCATGGGCGCCGCCGGCAAGAGCTTCACCCTGGCCGCCTTCTGGGCCGGCGCCTTCGCCAACGCCTGGCCGGGCATCGTCCTGCAGCTCGTTCTGATCCCGCCGGTGGTGGCCGCCCTCAAGAAGGCCAAGCTCATGCTGAACGAATAGCCCAGGATTCTTTCGCTCCCGTATGGATTTTCGTGCCGACCTGTGGTATAGTATAGAAAATCAAGAGAAACGGGGGAGAGGACGAAATGGGCCTGTTCGATAAAAAGTATTGCAGCATCTGCGGTGAGAAGATCGGTTTCCTGGGGAACCGGAAGCTGGAGGATGGGAACCTTTGCAAGACGTGCGCGCGGAAGCTGTCGCCCTTCTTCAGCGAACGGCGCCATTCCACCGTGGAGGAGATCCGGGAGCAGCTTGCCTACCGGGAGGCGAACCAGGGGAAGGTGGCCGTCTTCCATCCCACCCGGACCTTCAACTGCCGGGAGTATCTCATCCTGGACGAGGACAAGAAGCAGCTGATCGTGACGGATCATCGAAACTGGAAGGACGAGAACCCGGACGTGGTCGACTTTGCCGACGTGACCGGCTGCGATATCGACGTGGCCGAGAGCCGTCGGGAGATCTACCGCAAGGACGCCAACGGCAAGAGCGTCAGCTACGAGCCCAAACGGTACGAGTACAGCTACAACTTCAACATGACCATCGCCGTCAACAACCCCTACTTTACGGAGATCCCCCTCCGGATCAACGACGGCGAGATCAAGTATCGGACCTGCGCGGAATATCGGCAGGCGGAGCAAACGGCCTCGGAGATCCGGGAGCTGCTGCTGGGCATCCGGGCTGAGCATCGCAAGACGGTGGAAGCGGCTGCGGCCCCCAAGAAGAAGGTGGTCTGCCCCTACTGCGGCGCCACCACCACCCCGGACGAGAAGGGCTGCTGCGAGTATTGCGGCGCTCCCGTACAATAAAAAAGGGTTGAGCTCTATGGAAAGCGCCGCGTCTGCGGCGCTTTTTGCATAGTGAGGGTTTTGTCACATTTTTGACACAAATCGAAAAATATGCTTTGATTTATGCCTGCCTATATAGTATACTGTTCCCATAGTGGCAGGGTATGCCATGAGTCTTGAGAAGAAGGAGGGCGTTCACCTTGGAAGAAGTCAAATCCGCCGCGGCGCAGAGTCCCTATGCCATAGAGATGCTGCACATCACCAAGCGGTTCCCGGGTATCATTGCCAACGACGACATCACCCTTCAGCTGAAAAAGGGCGAGATCCACGCGCTCCTCGGCGAGAACGGCGCGGGCAAGAGCACGCTGATGAGCGTGCTGTTCGGCCTCTATCAGCCGGAGGAGGGGATCATCAAGAAAGACGGTAAGGAGGTCCAGATCAAGGACCCCAACGATGCCAACGACCTGGGCATCGGGATGGTCCATCAGCACTTCAAGCTGGTGGAGTGCTTCACGGTCCTCGATAACATCATCATGGGCGTGGAGCCCACCCGTGCCGGCTTCCTCCAGAAGGACGAGGCCCGCAAGAAGATCCTGGCCCTGTCCGAGAAATACGGCCTGCAGGTGGACCCGGACGCCCGCATCGAGGACATGACAACGAGATCCTGATCTTCGACGAGCCCACCGCCGTTCTGACCCCCCAGGAGATCGACGAGCTCATGGCCATCATGAAGAACCTCTCCAAGGAGGGCAAGAGCATCCTGTTCATCTCCCACAAGCTCAACGAGATCATGGCCGTGGCGGACCGGTGCTCCGTGCTCCGCAAGGGCAAGTACATCGGCACCGTGGAGACCAAGAACACCACCGCCGAGGAGCTCTCCGCCATGATGGTGGGCCGCAACGTGAACTTCCACGTGGCCAAGGAGCCCAAGGAGCCCGGCGAGGTGGTCCTCTCCGTGGAGAACATGACCGTGGCCTCCAAGGTCCACAGCAACAACGCCGTGAAGAACGTGTCGCTGAAGGTCCGCCGGGGCGAGATCGTGTGCATCGCCGGCATCGACGGCAACGGCCAGACCGAGTTCGTCTACGGCCTCACGGGTCTCGAGCCCCTGGTGTCCGGCAAGATCCTGCTCAACGGCAAGGACATCAGCAAGGCCCCCATCCGGGAGCGGAACATCCTGGGCATGAGCCATATCCCCGAGGATCGGCATAAGCACGGCCTGGTGCTGGACTATACCCTCGAATACAACTTCATCCTGGAGCGGTACTTCGAGCCGGAGTTCACGGACAAGGCGGGCTTCCTGCGCAAGGGCAACATCCGCAAGTACGCTGAGAAGCTCATCGACCAGTACGACGTCCGTTCCGGCCAGGGCCCCATCACCATCGCCCGCAGCATGTCCGGCGGCAACCAGCAGAAGGCCATCGTGGGCCGGGAGATCGACAAGGACCCCGAGCTTTTGGTGGCGGTGCAGCCCACCCGCGGCCTGGACGTGGGCGCCATCGAATACATCCACAAGCAGCTGGTGGCCCAGCGTGACGCGGGCAAGGCCGTGCTGCTGGTATCCCTGGAGCTGGACGAGGTCATGGACGTGCCCGATCGGATCCTGGTCATGTACGAGGGCGAGATCGTGGGCGAGCTGGACCCCAAGAAGACCACACAGGAGGAGCTGGGCCTCTACATGGCCGGCGCCAAGAGAGATGAGGTGATCGCATGAAGAAGGGCAGATTCCTGGAAAGAGAAGGGGCACAGGCGCTGATCGCCTCCCTCATCTGCATCCTGCTGGGCGTGCTCATCGGATACATCGTGCTGCTGTGCATCAATCCGGCAGGCGCCAGTGAGTCCATCGTCAACGTGCTCAAGAACTTTATGACCTACAGTAAGCCCGCCACCCAGTGGCGCAAGTTCGCCAACACTTTGGCCAAGACCATGCCCCTGGTGCTGTGCTCCTTGAGCATCCTGTTCGCCTACAAGGTGGGCCTCTTCAACATCGGCACCGCCGGCCAGTACGTGGCGGGCGCCTGCGCCTGCCTCTACGGCGCCTTGGGCTTGGGCCTCCCCTGGTACGCCTGCATGCTCATGGCCATCTGCGCCGGCGCGCTCCTGGGCTGCATCGTGGGCCTGTTGAAGTCCTACTGCAACGTGAACGAGGTCATCTCGGGCATCATGCTCAACTGGATCTCCCTCTACACCACCAACACCATCCTGGCCAAGGTGAAGGAGGGGGCCAGCCCCTACACTCTGTATCTCGACAAGGTGAACCCCAAGGCCTTCCTGCCCAAGATGGGCCTGGACAAGCTCTTCGGCGGGAACGAGTACGTGACCATCGCCATCCCGCTCACCATCCTCATCGCCATCGCGGTGGGCGTGGTGCTGGACAGGACCAAGTTCGGCTACGAGCTCAAGGCCACCGGCTATAACAAGAACGCCGCCAAGTACTGCGGCATGGCCGAGAAGCGGAACATCATCCTGACGCTGATGATCTCCGGAGCCCTGGCAGGCCTGGGTGCATCCCTGCTGTATCAGACAGGTTATATGCGCTGGGAGTGCACCCAGTCCTCCGTGCCGGGCATGGGCTTCAACGGCATCGCCGCCGCCTTCCTGGGCGGCCTGAGCCCCATCGGCACCCTGTTCTCCTCCTACTTCATCCAGCATATCACCGACGGCGGCGCCTTCGTGAACACCAACATGTACTGCGCCCAGATCTCCGATCTCATCTCCGCGGTGATCATCTACCTCTGCGGCTTCGTGCTCTTCATCAAGCTGACTATCCGCAAGCTCCTTGCTAAGCGGGGAGACAAGGCGCCCAAGAAACCGGCCCCTGCTGCCGGGAAAGGAGGCGATCGGTAATGCTGCTGCTGATCCAATACACCCTGATCTTTTCCTCCGTCCTCACCCTGGTGGCCCTGGGCGGCTGTATCTCTGAGCATTCCGGCGTCATCAACCTGGGCCTTGAGGGCATCATGGTCATCGGCGCCCTGGGCGGCGCGCTGGTCATGAGCAACCTGGCTGCCCTGCCAGGGCCCCTGCTGGTCATCCTGTCCATCCTGGCCGCCATCGCCTTCGGCATGCTCTACTCCTGCTTGCTGGGCGTGGCGTGCATCAACTTCAAGGCGGACCAGACCCTGGTGGGCACGGCCATGAACCTGCTGGGCACCGCCGGCGCCACGGTCTTCGTGAAGGCCATGAACACCGCCATGAACCCCGACAACCACTCCTCCGAGATCAGCTACGTGGCGGCCCGTGAGAAGTTCATGGTGAGCATCGGCGGGTTCGAGTTCAACTGGTTCATGCTCCTGGTGGTCATCGCCGTGGTGGTGGTGTACATCATGCTCTACAAGACCAAGTTCGGCCTTCGGCTCATGGCCTGCGGCGAGCATCCCCAGGCGGCGGACTCCGTGGGCATCAACGTCTATCGGATGCGCTGGTCCGGCGTGCTCCTCTCCGGCCTGCTGGGCGGCATGGGCGGTCTCTGCTACATCCTGGCGGGCGTGTCCCTGTGGAAGTTCGAAAACGGCGTGGCCGGCTTCGGGTTCCTCGCTCTCGCGGTCATGATCTTCGGCCAGTGGAAGCCCATCCGCATCGCCGTGTCGGCCCTGCTCTTCGGCCTCTTCAGGGCCCTGTCCAACGTGTACAGCGGCTTCGACTTCCTGGCGGCCCTGAACATTCCCGGCAACGTCTACAACATGCTGCCCTACATCATCTCCCTGGTGGTCCTGGCCTTCACCTCCAAGAAGTCCCGGGCCCCCAAGGCCGAGGGCATCCCTTACGACAAGGGGCAACGATAGTCCCTTTCAAGGCGTGCAAAAAGGAGCCGGTCACGGCTCCTTTTCCTTGCTTTTGGGGGAAGAGGGTGCTATACTGTATATAACAAAGTGTGCACCCTTGCGAAAGGACTGGACCAACATGTTGCCTGCACGCCGATCCCGACAGAGAAGGAGCAGAACGGACGGATGGGCCTATGCCGTCCCGTCCTGCAGTGCGGTCATTTTCCCAGCGGCTTGATGTATTCAGGCCGCTTTTTGTGTACTATGAACGAAAAAAGGAGGGAGTTGTATGAGAAACGCAATGCGTAAGGTGTCCCTGCTGCTGGTCGTCCTGTTGCTGGTGGCGATCCTGCCCACGGCGACCAACGCTTCGCCGCCCGTGGGGGAAACCCATCGGCACAATTGGGTCCTCGTCAGCAACGTGGGAGCCACCTGCACCAGCCCCGGCTCCATGACCTGGCGCTGCACCCTCTGCGGGCAGACCTATACGGAGTCCACCCCCGCCCTGGGTCACCTGGGCCAGTGGGTCACCACGGAGGCCACCTGCACCGAGGAGGGCCTCAAGAGCTTCACCTGCATCCGCTGCGGCATGAAAATGGAGTACACCACCCCCAAGAAGGGGCACACCCCCGTGGCGCTGGCCGGCAAGGCGGCCACATGTACGGAGGCGGGCCTGACGGAGGGCCAGAAGTGCTCCACCTGCGGCATGGTGCTCAAGGCGCAGGAGACCATAGCCGCCTTGGGCCACGACTGGGACGAGGGCAAGGTCACCGTGCAGCCCTGGCTCCTGTCGCCCGGGGAGCGCACCTTCACCTGCAAGCGGGATCCCAGCCACACCAGGACGGAGGAGATAGAGCCCAGCGCGGACGCGGTCTTCGCGTCCCTCAGCACCGGCTCCTGGTCTATGACCACCTTTGACCTGGCCAACATCACGCCCCTCGTCATCACCGAACAGCCTGTGGGCGGCGCCATAACCCGATACGGTGACGACAGCATCACCCTCCACGTGGCAGCGACCGGCGGCTTAGGGGAGTATACCTATGAGTGGAATTACAGAATCAATGGGAAATCGACCGTAGAAAACATTTTGAGCTGGGTGTTTCTTCATACCTCCGGGCAGCGGACCGAGCCGGACTTTGAAGCTGAAGATGGCAACATGCGCTACTGGTGCAAGGTCACCGATGAAGCCGGCAACACCGCCCAGTCGGAGACGGCCATCGTCAGCTATAAGATCAGCATCGCCAAGCAGCCGGACAACGTGAATCTGCAGGAGGCCGATCACGACTTCTATTGCGAAGCCATCGACGGCTCCGGCGACTATACCTATCGCTGGTACGACCATGACGAGGGCATCCTGGGCGAAGGACAGTCCTACCCTGCCGAGAAGGAGGGGTATTACTACTGCATCGTCACCGACAACGTCACCGGCGAAACGGCGACATCCGAATACTGCGAGGTCTATTCCACCGAGCCCTTCCACCTGGTGAGCATCACGGAGGATTGCGAGGTCCTGCCCAAGGACGACACATTCGTGATCGCCTCCTTCGCCGGCGGCGTGGAGGACTATGAGATCTGGTGGGACAAGAACGGCACCGCCATCGACTCCGTGGAGGGCCGGGACGAGCAGGATCACGTCTATTCCCGCGCCAATGTGGACGGCCCGGGCAAATATACCGTCCACGGCGTGGACAGCATGTATGCGACGGCCTCCGGTTCCGTCACGATCACGGTTTCCAAGCTCACCATCGTGGAGCAGCCTGTGGGCGGCACCATTCCCAAGGGCAAACAAGCGGTTATCAGCGTAACCGTGTCGGATGGCGAAGGACCGTATACCTACAAGCTCTTCAGGAATGGGGAACATGTAGTTCAAGATACGCGCGAGGACACAGGCTGTAGCTTCAACGTCTGGTATCCCGGCAACTACTATATTCATGTCGAGGACAGCCAGGGCCGCATGATCGATTCCAACGTGGTCACCTTCGAGGACGCCGTGTTCCGCATCGTGAGCCAGACCGAGTCGGCGCAGATCACTAAATTGGGAGAAGGCGCACGCTTAAGCGTGGAGGTGGAGGGCGGCGTGATGCCCTACACGTACACTTGGACGATACATAAGGACGGATTCGGCTTCAAGGTCGCCAGTTATGAACTCTCAAATAGCACGGCTGCCACACGCGCTGACGCAATAGGTACATACTCCTGCAAGATCACGGACAAAGAGGGTCAGACCATCCGCAGCAAGGACATCACCGTGACGTATACGGGCAAACGGCCCTACATCATCGAGCAGCCCAAGAGCAATTACGATACTGCCTTCGATACCACGACGAGCGGAGAAAAGATCGGAGGGCACATGCTCAGGTGTATAGCGATCTCTGGTACTGGGGATGACAGCAACTTGAGGTACGATTGGGAAAACGGCGCGGGAGAGGTATATCACGCCAATTCACGGACCATCTACCCCAGCGAACCCGGCACCTACCGCTGTAAGGTCACCGACACCGCTACAGGAGCGCATACATACAGTGAGTTCGCAGTGGTATCCCCCCTGTTGCGCGGTCTGAAGGCAGATATGACCGCTCAGTTCGCGCCGGGTTGGGGCTATTACGAGATGGAATTCAAGGGCGGAATGCCAATCTATACAATATATGTGTATGTGGCCACCAAGGACAGCGGACGCGTTTTGTATACCACGAAACAGACGAGAGGCTATTACATGAGAATCCCGCTCCCTCTGTGGCGGGATGATGAAAAGGCAACATACTACTTTGAGGTGGAAGACAACTACGGCCGGATCATCGAATCGGGGCCTATTGCGTGGTGAGTTGAAAGGAGTGTACGATATGAAAAAGTATTGCGCCCTGCTGCTGGCGTTCCTGCTGCTTTGTCTGCCCCTGTCGGCCTGGGCCGAGGGGGACCAGACCCCGCCGCCCCCGCCCCCGGAGCCGGAATATGAGCCCCTGCCCGAGGAATATCTGCCCCTTTATCAGCGGGCCCTGGGGACCTGGTTCGCTGACTATGCGGGCCTGGAAATGAAGCTGACCCTGTCCGAGGACGGGGCCTATGTCCTCCTGATCCCCGGGGCCCCCGAACAGGCCGGGACCTGGGCCGAGAAGGACGGCCGGCTCCTCCTGGACGGGGACGAGGAGAACGCCGTCCTGGTCCTGGACGAGGCGCTGCGCCTGAATGCCCTGGGCCTGCTGTTCACCCGGGAAAAGCCGGAGACCTATGTGCCCGGCGACCTTCTCTCGGACGTAAAGGAGGGGAGCTTCGACGGCTACTGGAAGGCCCAATTCATGGCCGTCGGCGACGGCGTCATCCTGGCTCAGGCCATGGACGAGGACGCCAAGCTCTACATCGAGGGTCGCAAGGCGGCCCTGGGCGGAAAGCGCTTCGGCAGCGTGATCCGGGACCTCACCCTGGAGAACGGGACCCTCACCCTGAAGGAGGGCGACGTGACTGTGACATTGGCCCTCCAAAACGACGGCTTCCTCCGGCTGACCGTTGACGGGAAGGAGCCCGCCACCATCTACCTCATGGGCTTCCCCGTCCCGGAACGCCCCGCCGATACCCCGTGACGCGCCCCCAGGGGCCTTCACGTACACCCGCATGAACCCATAAAAAAGGGGAGCGCTTCGCTCCCCTTGCTTTTTTTCTGGCCTTACATCAGCCCTTTCGTCAGCTCCGGGTGGTTCATGACCACCGCCACCAGCACCATGAGCAAGCATCCCAGGATCATGAACAGGATCATGCCCCCATTGCCGAACATGGCTCCACCCACGCCGGGCACGGCGTTCTTCTCCACGTGGACGGTCTTCCTGAACCGGAAGAACAGCACGATGCCCGCCAGAGCCACCAGCAGGATGAAGTAGGAGGCGGCGGGGACCAGCACCGGCAGCACCCCGCCCAGGAAGTTGATGCAGGCGTGGATGCCGATGGTGTAGAGGATGTTCCCCCAGCGGATGTACACATACGCCAGGATCATGCCCAGCACCGTCGCGTAGAAGAACTGGGTCAGATTCCCGTGAAAGAGGCCGAAGGTGACGCCGGAGAACAGGATGGCGGGCCACTCCCCGAAGGGCAGCACGTGGTCCACCAGGACCTTCCGGAACACCAGCTCCTCGAATACCGGGGCCAGCACCGCGAAGGCGATCACCATCTCCACGGAGGCGCCGGCGGCGGTGGCCAGCTCCCCGATCAGGTTCACGGAGTTGGGGGAGAGGATGCTGTTGATCCCCATGCCCACCAGGTTCCCCACGATCATGCAGGCGTAGCAGATGGCCACCAGGGCGAAGAAGCCGCCCAGGGACAGCCGGCCCTTTTCAGACTTTTTCGTCGGCAAGCGCCGGGTGAGCAGCAGCATCACCGGCAGGGTGAACAGCCCCGTGCACAGGCCACCCACCAAAAAGGCGTGGGCCTGGGCGTCGTAATCCGGGATGATGGATTGCAGCACCGTGGGCACCAGCTCGCTCACCAGCAGTCCCAAACACAGCCCCAGGGCCATGCGGCTGAAGGTCCGGCGCATCTCCCGCCTGGACGGGACCGGCGCGGCCTCCGGCTCGCTGAGGGTATATTCGATATTTTCGTTCATTTCCATGGTTATTTCCTCCTGATTCGATACCATATACCATACCAGATAATCTTTTCGTTGTACAGGACCATTATTTGCATATGCTGAACCATGAGGAAAGATCTGTGGAAACGAACGCTTCGGCTGCTGGATCTGCCGGAGGACATGGACCCCCGGGTGCCCCGGATCACCGTGGTGGGTCGGGACAAGATGCTGGTGGAGAACGTGGCCGGCGTCCGCCGCTGCACGGAACAGGAGGTGCTGCTCCTGACGGGGTGCGGTGTCCTCAGCGTGGCCGGGGAAGGGCTGCTGGTGAAGGAGCTGGGGGAGAGCCGGGCACTGATCGTGGGGCGACTTATGCGGTGGGCCTATGGGGAATAAGAAAAAGTGGCTTTTTTACAACGGGTATGTTATAATCCAAATTGAAGGAGTATATCCCGAGCGCGTGGCCTCCCTTTTGGAGGCGTCGGGCGTGCCCCTGTGGGACCTCAGGCGGCTGGACAGCCGGACGCTGATCTGCACCATGCCCGCCCGGGACTTTCGAAAGCTCCATGGGCTGGACCGGCGCCGCCGGTGTCGGGTGCACGTCCTGAAAAAGATGGGCGGCCCCTTTCGGCTTAGGTGGCTGTGGCGCCGTCGGGTGCTGCTGCTGGGCATGGCCTGTACGTTGCTCTTGACCTGGTGGGCCTCTCAGCGGATCTGGTTCGTGGACATACAGGGCTGCCAACGCATGGACGAGGCGGTGCTCCGCCAGGCTCTCCTGGAGCAGGGGTTGGCGCCGGGCCGGGACGCCCGGGCCCTGGTCCTCTCCGACGTGGGGGACAATATCGCAGCCCAGTACGACGAGCTGGCCTTTTTGGAGCTCCACGTGGACGGCGTCT
This sequence comes from uncultured Eubacteriales bacterium, assembly GCA_900319345.1. GTDB lineage: Bacteria > Bacillota > Clostridia > Christensenellales > CAG-138 > RUG472. The sequence continues at coordinate 22,007 of ONNZ01000018.1, read as the reverse complement.
TCCTTCGGGTCCGAGCCCGAGAGGCCATGGCCGAGGGAGAGCGCCTGGATCTGACGGTGCCCTGCGATCTGGTCTCCACCCGGGACGGCATCGTCACCAAGATCACCGCCTACGGAGGCCGGGCCCAGGTTCGGACCGGGGACCGGGTGAAGAAGGGCCAGCTGCTCATCGCCGGCCACGTCACCGCCCGGGACGGGTCCATGACCTATTCTACCCACGCCTACGGGGAGGTGCTGGCCGCCGTCCTCTACAAGGCCCAAGTGGAAGCCCCGCGGACGGCGGTGGAATGGGCCGAGACGGGGGCGACCGCCCCCTATGCCGCCCTGTACGGGGGCTCGTGGAAATGGCTGGAGCGAGGCTGCCCCTTCGAGGACGCTGAGCTGGCAACGGATGAAGATGCGATCACCCTGACGCCCTGGCCCCTGCGCGTATGCTACGGGACCTGGCGGGAGAAGGTAAAGACGGAACGGACCCTGACCCCGGCGGAGCGAAAGGAAGCGGCCCTCTTCGAAGCGGAGCGCATGGCCCTGCTGCAGGTGCCCCGGGGGGCGAAGATCATCATGATCGACCGCTACACCCTGGAAAAGGGCGGGAAGCTGTACGGCATCTGCGCGGTGACCACAGAGGAAAATATCGGATACACAAAGGAGATATCGTAAGGATTTCATGGAGATCAAAACGGAACGGATCGAATTGGACAGCATGGAGGACGCCGCGGGCCTGTTCGGCGTCCTGGACGAAAACATCTCCGTCTTCGAGCAGGAGACGGGCACCCTCATCAACGTGAACGGGGACGGCATCGGCATCGAGGGGGAGGCGGAGAACGCCGCCCTCTGCAGGACGGTTCTGGAAAAGCTCCTGTCCATGCAGCGCAAGGGGGAGCCCATCAACCGGAGCCGCATCCGGTACGCGGTGGACCTTGCGAGAGAGGGGAACGCGGATCTGATCTCCGAGATCATGGGCGACGTGGTGGCCCTCACCGCCCGAGGCAAGCAGATCAAGTGCAAGACCCTGGGACAGAAGAAGTACGTCCAGGCCCTGAAGGAGCACGAGCTGGTCTTCGGCGTGGGCCCCGCGGGCACGGGCAAGACGTACCTGGCCGTGGCTATGGCGGTGCTGGCCTTCAAGAATAAGGAAGTGGACAAGATCATCCTGACCCGGCCCGCCGTGGAGGCGGGGGAGAAGCTGGGCTTTTTGCCCGGCGACCTGCAGAACAAGGTGGACCCCTATCTTCGGCCCCTGTACGACGCCCTGCAGGAGTTTTTCGGCATGGAGACCTACCGGAACCTGATGGAGCGGGGGGCCATCGAGGTGGCGCCCCTCGCGTACATGCGGGGCCGGACCCTCAACAATGCCTACATCATCCTGGACGAAGCTCAGAACTGCTCCATCGAGCAGATGAAGATGTTCCTGACCCGCCTCGGCGAGGGGAGCCGGGCCATCATCACCGGCGACATCACCCAGATCGACCTGCCCCGGGAGAAGAAGAGCGGCCTCATCCACGCCATCGGCATCCTGCGGGACGTGGAGGGCATCAAGGTTATCCAGCTCACCCACAAGGACGTGGTGCGCCACGAGCTGGTCCAGCGGATCATCCAGGCCTACGAACGCAGCGAAAAGAACGGTTGACAGCGGGGGACAAGCTATGGACGGACAGAGAGCGAGCATAAGAAGAGGGCTCAGGCGGGCCGTGGGGCTGCCGCTGCTCATTTTGGTATGCCTGGTGAACCTGTTCCTCCTGTGCCTCCGCTACCCGGACGTGCGATTGGACGTGCAGGCCGGGGACGTGCTGACGGAGGACGTGGCCTATCCCGTCGCCGGGACCGACGCCTATCGGACGGACGAGCTCAGGCAGGCCGCCCGGGACCGGGTCCAGCCGGTCTATCGCCTGGACGAGTCCATCGTCACCGCCCAGGGACAGGCCCTGGCCGCCTGGTTCGACCAGTACGATCTGTTCATGAAGGACATGGTCCTGCGCTGGGAGGAGGGGGCCCAGGAGTACAACGGCATGCTCTACAACCAGACCGCCTGGAACGTGCTGGTGAAGGAGACGGAGCTCCAGTCGAAGCTCAACGAGTACGGCCTCAGCGACACCCTGGACACCGTCATGACCTATTCCCTCCTCAACACCTTCCTGCCCCGCAGCAGCCTCCATGCCGCCGGGAGCCTGCCCGACAGCAGCGCCCTTCGGACAGCCCTGGTGGACGCCATCCTGAACGGCATGGGCGTCGGCGTGAAGGAAAGCGAGCTGGAGGCCGCCCGTTACCGGGCCAAGGAGGCCCTGAAGCAGACCAGCCTGCCCCCCGTCAGTAAGACGGAGCTGGCCGGGAATTTGATCGACAAGTTTTTCGTGGCCTCCGCTGTGGTGGATGAGGTGGAGACGGAGAAGGCCCGCACCGCCGCTGCGGACGACGTGACGCCGGTGACCGTCAAGAAGGGGGAGCTGCTCTTCAAGAAGGGGACGATCCTCTCCCAAAAGGACATCCTGCACCTGGTGGCCCTGGACATGCTGAAAACGGGCGCGGACAGGGGCCCCGCGGGGAGCTTCCTGCTGTATCTGCTGCCCGTGTACCTGGTCTACGGTTTGTATCTGCTGCTCTTTGAACGGGAAACCGCCCTTTCGCCCCTGGTCATGGTGCGGCTGTGCCTGCTGCTCATGCTGAACCTGGCGGTGTGCTGGGTCTTCACCCTCTTTGAAAGCCGCATCGCCCCGGTCCTGCTGGCTCCCCTCATGATCGCCGCCACCCACGAGAAGCGGACGGCCCTTGGCGCCAGCGTGCCTGTAGCCCTGACGGCGGGGCTCCTACTGCCGTCTTCCGGCCTTCTGACGGGGGAGACCTTCGCCCTGGTGGCCGGCACCCTGCTGGCGGCGGTGGTGGCGGTGGGCATCCTGGCGGTGGACGATAAGCGGCCCGCCATGGTCCCGGCGGCCATCGTAGGCGGCGCGGTGGGGGGCCTCCTCCCCGCGGTGCCCAAGCTCCTGGCGGGGGAGGGCCTGCTCATCAGCGTCACGGCCTTCGGCCTGTTCTTCGTGGGCGCGATCATCGCCCTGGTGTTGGCTTTAGGTCTCACCGCCATCTGGGAGATCCTCTTCGATCTTCCCTCCCACACCAAGCTCAACGAGCTCCTCAACATGGACCATCCCCTTCAGCGGCGGCTCATGAACAACGCCCCCGGCACCTACCATCACTGCCAGATGGCTGCCCTGCTGGCGGAGAACGGGGCAAGGAGCATCGGCGCCAACGCCCTGCTCGCCAAGGCGGCGGCCGCCGTCCACGACGCGGGCAAGCTCAAATCCCCCCGGCACTTCGCCGAGAACCAAGCCAACGGCGTCAACCCCCACGACGAGCTGCCGCCCCGGGAGAGCTCCCGGATCATCATCGCCCACGTGGCGGACGGGGACGCCATCCTGCAGCGGTATCGGGTGCCCGCCGCCGTGCGCGCCATCGTGCGGGAGCATCACGGCACCACCATGACCGCCTACTTCTACGTGAAGGCCAAGAAGGCGGGGGAGGACGTGCGGGAGGCGGACTTCCGCTACCCGGGCCCCAAGCCCAGCACGAAGGAAAGCGCCATCGTCATGATGGCGGACAGCTGCGAGGCGGCGGTGCGCTCCTTGGGCGGCCCCAGCCCCGAGCAGGTAAAGGACATGGTCCATCGGGTCATCCGGGGCAAGATGGAGGACGGGCAGCTGGTGAACTGCGATCTCACGCTGAGCGAGCTTGCCCGGGTGGAGGAAAGCTTTTTGCAGACCTTCGCCGGGATTTTGCACGACCGCATCACCTACCCCAAGGAGGAAGCATGATCGAAGTATACGCAGAGGACGAGGCCCTGACGGCGGAGGAGGAAGGGTGCATCCGCACCGCCTGTGAAACGGCCCTTGAGATGGAGGGCGCGGCGGGGGACATCACCGTGCTGGTGGCGGGGCCGGACCATATCCAGCAGCTCAACCGGGACTTTCGGAACGTGGATCGGGTCACGGACGTACTCACCTTCCCCAGCCGGGAAGGGGAGGCCCTTTTGGGTTCCCCCGACGGGTATCTGGGGGACATCATGATCTGCCGCAGCCGGGCCGTGGAGCAGGCTCAGGAGTACGGCCACAGCCTGAGCCGGGAGCTGGCCTTTCTGGCGGTCCACGGCACCCTCCATATCCTGGGATACGACCATATGAACGAGGCGGAGGAGCAGGTCATGCGCGCCCGCCAGCGGACTATTTTGGAAAGGATCGGTGAAACGAGATGAAGCAACTGACGCAACAAGAGATGGACCTGCTGCTGGACAAGGCCCAGGAGGCCCGGGATCATTCCTACGCCCCCTATTCGAAATACAACGTGGGCGCTGCCCTCATGACGGCGGATGGCCAGATCTATCAGGGCTGCAACATCGAGAACGCCGGCTTCACCCCCACGGTCTGCGCCGAGCGCACGGCCTTCTTCAAGGCGGTCTATGACGGGCACCGAGCCTTTCGGGCCATCGCCGTCATCGCCACGGGGGAGGAACTGGGCTTTCCCTGCGGCGTGTGCCGCCAGGTAATGGCGGAGTTCTGCGACAAGGATTTCATCATCGTCACCGCCAACCGGGACAGGAGCAAGGTGGACGTGTCTAACTTCGATACGCTGCTGCCCCACTCCTTCGGGCCCAAGGACCTGGGGGTCTGATATGGCGTACAAAAGCGGCTTTTTCAGCCTGATCGGCTGCCCCAACGTGGGCAAATCCACCCTCATCAACGCCCTGGTGGGCCAGAAGATCTCCATCGTCACAGACCGGGCCCAGACCACCCGGAACCGGATCACCGGCGTCCTCACCCGGGACGACTACCAGATGATCTTCCTGGACACCCCCGGCATGACCACCCCCAAGAACAAGCTGGGGGAGTACATGCAAAAGACCGCCGGGGACTGTCTTTCCGACGTGGAGGCCATCCTTTTCCTGGTGGACGCCCGCAAGGGGGTGGGGGAGCGGGATCGCCAGATCATGGAGCGGCTGAAGCAATCCAAATGCCCCGTGATCGTGCTTCTCAACAAGTGCGACATCGCCACGAAGCTGCAGATCGACGAGGCGGAGGAAGTCCTGCGGGAGGGCGGTTTTTCCAATATCCACCATATCTCCGCCTTCAAGGGCACGGGTCTCGTGGAGCTGGAAGCCCTGCTCCTCAGCTATCTCACCGAGGGGCCCCAGTACTATCCCCCGGACATGGTCACGGACCAGCCGGAGCGCTTGATTTGCGCCGAGATGATCCGGGAGAAGGCCCTGGAGCTCCTCAAGGACGAGGTGCCCCACGGCATCGGCGTCAGCATGGACAAGATGGAGCTTCGGCCCGACGGGCAGATCATGGACTGCTACGCCACCATCCTTTGCGAACGGGACAGCCACAAGGGCATCATCATCGGCCGGGGCGGGTCCATGCTGAAAAAGATCGGCTCCGCGGCCCGGGAGGACATGGAGTGGCTCCTGGGCGTGAAGGTGAACCTGCAGCTCTGGGTGAAGATCAAGGATGACTGGCGCAACCGGCAGTCCGTTTTGAACGAGCTGGGCTACGAGGGCTGAATAGGCTCGCTTCCTTTCAGGCCATACTTTTCCTGAAAGGAGGCGCTCATGACACCGTTTACGACAGAGGAAGAAAAGAAGGCTTTTCAGGCATTTTACGAAAGCGGCCGGGTGGAGGCGTATCTCAAGTACGCCCGGCTGCGGGAGAGGGAGCATGGCGGATCTGACCCTCAGGGGCATGGTGATCCGGACGGTGGATTACCGGGACAACGATAGGATTCTCACCCTGTTCACGGCGGAGCAGGGCCGGGTGGACGCCAAGGTGCGGAACTGCCGCAAGGCCACGTCGCCCCTGCTGGCCTGCACCCAGCCCTTCACCTACGGGGAGTATCAGCTCTTCTATCACAAGAACAAGTACATCGTCGATCAGGGGGAGGTATTGGAAAGCTTCTACCCCCTGCGGGAGGACGTGGGCCGATTCGCCGCGGCCTCCCTTTGCGCGGCCCTGTGCCTGGAGGGCGTCCAAGCGGAGGAGAGCAGCGAGGCCATCTTCTCCCTGCTTTATCACACCCTGTCCTTTCTGACCTACGGGGAGAACGACCCCGGGGACCTGACGGCTTGCTTCCTGGTCCGTTTCCTGTCCCTGGCGGGCTTTCGCCCCGCCATCACCCACTGCGCCGTCTGCGGCCGGGACCTTCGGGAGGACCCTCTCATCCGCTTCCTGCCCGATCGGGGCGGGGCGGTGTGCATGGCCTGCTCCCCCGTGGGGCGGCGGATCGGGAAAACGGCCCTGGAGGCCATGCGGCGGATGCTCCTGCTGGACGACGACCAGCTGGGCCGGGTCAGGATGAAGGAGCCCCTTCGCGGGGAAGTCTTGTCACATCTCGTCCCCTATGCTAAACTGTACCTGCCCGGCATCGAAAAAGCCGCGGCCTTGTTCACCTCATTGCACATGCCGCCTCAGGCGACGGAACAGGAGTGACCCATGCAGCTGCTGACCAACACCTTTCTGGCCCTTTTCCCGCTGTATTTCTATATGGCTACCGGCGCCGTGCTTCGGAAGATGAAGATCCTGAAGACGGAGGACCTGCCCAAGATGAACGCCCTCCTGTTCCGATCCTTCCTGTTCTTCAGCCTCTTCAACAACGTGCGCAACGCCAACTTCTCCGGGGCGGACAGCGGCAAGCTCCTGCTGTTCGGGGCCGCTTCCGTGTTCTTCCTCTTCGCCGTCTACATGCTGACGGTGCCCCGCATCATCAAAAACTACGAGCAGTCCTCCGTGGCCATCCAGGCCATGTACCGGAGCAACTTCGTGCTGCTGGGCATGGCCTACGCCGAGCAGCTCTGCGGGCCGGAGAACGTGGGCCCCGTGAGCCTGCTGGTGTCCGTGGTGGTCCCCTCGTTCAACCTGCTGGCGGTCCTGACCTTCGAGCTCCTGCGGGGCGGCAAGGTGAACGTGGGCAAGATATTGCTGAACATCATCAAGAACCCCCTCATCATCGCCTCGGCCCTGGGTGCGATCTGCGCCCTCTTAAAGATCACCTTCCCCGAGTATATCGACAAGCCCATGAAGGCTCTGGCCAGCGCCGCCACCCCCTTCGCCATGGTGCTGGTGGGCGCGTCCCTGACCCTCAAGTCCATGGCCAAGAACAAGAAGCTGGTCCTGGGCGTGTCGGTGGTGCGGCTGATCCTGTCCCCCTTGCTGGTGGTCCCTGCGGCGGTGCTGCTGGGCTTCCGAGACGCGGCGCTGGTGGGCATCATGGCGGCCACGGCGGCCCCCACGGCGGTGGTGTCCGTGGCCATGAGCTACGAGCTGGGCGGCGACGGGGAGCTGGCGGCGGAGATCGTGGCCACCACGTCATTGCTGTCCCTGTTCACCATGTTCCTCTGGGTGTTGGCCCTGAGAGGCATGGGATATTGCTGAGCAAAGGGGAGATACGATCTCCCTTTTTGTATCATTTCGCGCATTGAGGGTCCAAAAGGATGAAAAATCCTTGCAATCCTGTCGATGGATTGATATAATAAATCGTTCCGAAACCAAATCTACTATGGGAGGAAAAAGAACTTGGCACACAAATACGTATACCTGTTTTCCGAAGGCTCCAAGGACATGCGGAACCTCTTGGGCGGCAAGGGCGCGAACCTGGCCGAAATGACCAACCTGGGCATGCCCGTGCCCCAGGGCTTCACCATCACCACCGAAGCCTGCATCAAGTTCTATGACGACGGCGAGCGGATCAACGACGAGATCCTGGCTGAGATCGACGAGTACGTGGAGAAGCTCCAGCAGATGAGCGGCAAGAAGTTCGGCGATCTGAACAACCCGCTGCTGGTCTCCGTTCGTTCCGGCGCCCGCGCTTCCATGCCCGGCATGATGGACACCATCCTGAACCTGGGCCTCAACGACACCGTGGTGGAAGCCTTCGCCCGCAAGACCGGCAACCCCCGCTTCGCCTATGACTCCTATCGTCGGTTCATCCAGATGTACTCCGACGTGGTCATGGAGGTGGGCAAGAAGTACTTCGAGGAACTCATCGACGAGATGAAGGCCGAGAAGGGCGTGAAGCTGGACACCGAGCTGGACGCCAACGACCTCAAGAAGCTGGCCGAGCAGTTCAAGGCCGAGTACAAGGCCAAGATCGGCACGGACTTCCCCTCCGATCCCAAGGAGCAGCTGCTGGGCGCCATCAAGGCCGTGTTCCGTTCCTGGAACAACCCCCGCGCCATCTACTATCGCCGCATGAACGACATCCCCGGCGACTGGGGCACTGCCGTCAACGTGCAGATGATGGTCTTCGGCAACACCGGCAACGATTCCGGCACCGGCGTGGCCTTCACCCGTGACCCCGCCACCGGCGAAAAGCACCTCTTCGGCGAGTTCCTCATGAACGCTCAGGGCGAAGACGTGGTGGCCGGCGTCCGCACCCCCCAGACCATCGACCAGCTCAAGGAGGTCATCCCCGAGGCCTACGAGCAGTTCGTGGACATCTGCGGCAAGCTGGAAGCTCACTATCACGACATGCAGGACATGGAGTTCACCATCGAGAACAAGAAGCTCTATATGCTCCAGACCCGCAACGGCAAGCGCACCGCCAAGGCCGCCCTGAAGATCGCCTGCGATCTCGTGGACGAGGGCCTCATCACCGTGGACGACGCCCTGCTCATGGTCGACCCCAAGCAGCTGGACGCCCTGCTCCATCCTCAGTTCGACGCTGCGGCCCTGAAGGCTGCCAAGCCCGTGGCCCACGCCCTGCCCGCCTCTCCCGGCGCCGCCTGCGGCCAGATCGTCTTCAACGCCGAGGACGCCACCAACTGGGCCAAGGCCGGCCATAAGGTGGTCCTGGTGCGTCTGGAGACCAGCCCCGAGGACATCGAGGGCATGAACCACTCCCAGGGCATCCTGACCGTTCGCGGCGGCATGACCAGCCACGCGGCCGTGGTGGCCCGCGGCATGGGCACCTGCTGCGTCTCCGGCTGCGGCGAGATCGTCATGGACGAGGAGAACAAGAAGTTCACCCTGGCCGGCCGCGAGTACCACGAGGGCGACTGGATCAGCCTGGACGGCTCCACCGGCAACATCTACGGCGAGGCCATCCAGACCACCGACGCCTCCATCTCCGGTGAGTTCGCCCGCTTCATGCGCTGGGCCGACGCTGCCCGCCGCCTGAAGGTCCGCACCAACGCCGACAACCCCCACGACGCTGCCGTGGCCGTGAAGTTCGGCGCCGAGGGCATCGGCCTGTGCCGTACGGAGCATATGTTCTTTGCCGCCGACCGTATCCCCGCCGTCCGCGAGATGATCGTGTCCACCACCGAGGAAGCCCGCCGCAAGGCTCTGGACAAGCTCCTGCCCATGCAGCGCGGCGACTTCGAGGGCATCTACAAGGCCATGGAAGGCCGCCCGGTCACCATCCGCTTCCTGGATCCCCCGCTGCATGAGTTCCTGCCCACGGCGGACGAAGACATCCGCGCCCTGGCCGAGGAGATGGGCCTCACCTTCGAGTCCCTGAAGGCCACCGTGGAAGGTCTCCACGAGTTCAACCCCATGATGGGCCACCGTGGCTGCCGTCTGGCCGTGTCCTATCCCGAGATCGCCGAGATGCAGACCCGCGCGGTCATCGAGGCCGCCCTCAACGTGCGGCGTGAGACCGGCATGGACATCATCCCCGAGATCATGATCCCCCTGGTGGGTGAAGTCAAGGAGCTGGCCTTCGTGAAGAAGATCGTGGTGGAGACCGCCGCCAAGGTCATGGAGGAGCGCGGTGAGAACATCAAGTACCACGTAGGCACCATGATCGAGATCCCCCGCGCGGCCCTGACCGCCGACGAGATCGCCCAGGAGGCCGAGTTCTTCTCCTTCGGCACCAACGACCTGACCCAGATGACCTTCGGCTTCAGCCGCGACGACGCCGGCAAGTTCCTGAAGGACTACTACGATCGCAAGATCTACGAGTCCGATCCCTTCGCCCGTCTCGACCAGAAGGGCGTGGGCAAGCTGGTGAAGATGGCTGCCGACCTGGGCCGTCAGACCCGCCCCGACATCAAGCTGGGCATCTGCGGCGAGCACGGCGGCGACCCCTCCTCCGTGGAGTTCTGCCACAAGGTGGGTCTCTCCTACGTGTCCTGCAGCCCCTTCCGGGTGCCCATCGCTCGTCTTGCAGCCGCCCAGGCCGCCATCAAGGACAAGCGGTAAGCCCCCTATACCCCATACGCTGACCAAGCGGCGCGGTCCCTCGGGATCGCGCCGCTTTTCGGTTGCTATTGTCGAAAAACGGTGGTATAATGGCACCAGTTTTGGGAAAGGAGGCGCAGCATGAGGCGTCGTATCCTTCTGGCCGCGGTGGGGCTGCTTCTGTGCGGCCTGCTTTTTGCGTGCCAGGAAGGCCCCGCGCCCGCCGTGGGGGAGGCCATGACCGCCACCGAGGCGCCCCTTCAGGTCCAGACCCTTACGGTCACATCGGCGCCCACGCCTACCGCGACGCCCACGCCCACCCCTACGCCCACACCGACCCCGACCCCCACCCCCACACCGACCCCTACGCCCACGCCTACCCCCACGCCGACCCCCACCCCCACGCTGGAACCCATCACGGAGGAACGGCTCGCGTCCGGGGAATTCGACGGCTATTTTGACGGGGCGGTGTTCATCGGCGATTCGTTGACCCAGAGCTTCTCCGGCTATGTGCGCAAGCTTCGCTTCGGAGGGACCGACGCTCTGGGCGACGCGGACTTTTTGGCCGCCGTGTCCATGAGCGCCCGGATTGCCTGCCTCGATCGACACAACCAGGGGGTCAACTTCTCCTATCGGGGCCGTTCCATCTCCGTCACCGAGGGGATCAACGCCATGGGGGCGAAGAAAGCGTTCATCCTCCTGGGCCTCAACGACGTGTCCTACCGCCGGTGGGAGGAGGTGGAGGGGTATTTCAGCACCCTCATCCAGGTCATCCGGCAGAAATGCCCCGAGACCGAGATCGTGATCCAGGGGGTATTCCCGGTGCCCGTCCTGTTCTGCCGGAACCGGGGCATCCGCATCGATCATTGGAACGCCTTCAACCAGGAGCTTCGCCGGGTCTGCGAGGAGAACCAGGTGGAGATGTACGACTTCGGGGCCCTGTTCATGGACAAGAACGGCTATATGAAGAACGTCTACGCCAGCGGCGAGTTCCATCTGTCCGAGAAGGGGAATCAGGTGTGGCTCAGGGCCATGCGCATCTACGCGGCCAAGAAGATGCACCCGGAGGCATTGCTGCAGCTGGCGGATACGCCCCTGTTCACGCCCCTGCCTACGGAGGAGCCCACGCCGGAGCCCTCGCCGGAGGAGACGGCGGAACCATCCCCGGAGCCGCAGGCGACGCCCACTGCATAATCGCTGCATAAGGAGTACATTTATGCAAATAAAACAGGATTTTCTGGTCCGGCTGGAGGACATCGGCAAGGGCTTCCGGCTCTCCAACAAGGGCTTTTTGATCATGCTGACCAACCTCGCGTGTATCCATGGGACCAGGATCGGCCAGGGGCTCATGGACCGGGAAAAATGCCATCTATCCTGGATGGTGGTGGGCTGGCGGCTGGCCGTGGATTATCGGCCCCTGCTCTGTGAGATGGTCCATGGGACCACCTGGGCCAGCGGCTACGGGCGGCTCCAGACCAGCCGTGATTTTATACTGCACGACCGACAGGGGCGGGTGGCGGCCAAAGCTACCTCCTCCTGGCTGGTGCTGGACGAGCACAACACCCGGGTCCTGCGCATGACCCCCGAGATCGTGGAGCCCTACGGCCTGGAGACGGACCAGCAGACCTTCCCCGGCTATGCCTTCCCCCGGGAGGCCCCCGCCTTCACCCCGGAGCGCACCGTATCGGTCCAGGTGAATCGGGCCATGATCGACTGCAACGACCACGTCCACAACACCGCCTACATGGACCTGTTCAACGAGGCCCTGCCCGAGGACGAGGACATGGACCGCTTCCACGACGTGACGCTGGTCTATCGCCGGGAGATCCGGCCGGGCCAGCGGATCAAGGCCGCCTTTGGGCGGGCTGGGGAGGAACGCGTCGTGGTCCTCAGCGAGGAGGACACAGACCAGGTCCACGCCTTTTTGCTGTTGCGATAGGGAATAGAGGGAGAGGATCGTGGCTATCCTTTCCCCATGAAAGCTTTGGAAACCATCGGGCGCGCGCTGCGCTTTGACGAACCGGACGGACGATTCGAGCTCCTGGAAGCGGAGCCGGGCGAACCGTCCTTTTTTCATGGGCGAAAACGGTCGCCTGCTCCCGAAACGCCCGACGGGCGGACCGTGCCCAAAAGCTTGCGGGAGAGCCGGCGGCGGCTGGAAACGGCCTTCTCGGCGGAGGTGAATACGGACCTTATCCTACGGGATTTCCGCTTCTGCGGGTCCGTGAACGCCCTCGCCGTATTCCTCAACGGCATGGTCGACGGGGCTGGGATCAGCGACTTCATCCTGAAACAGGCCATGGAGCATCCCCTGCCTCCGAACGGCAAGGGTCTGGCGGACTACGCCCTGGAGGCTGTCTTCTCCCTTCAGGAGGCGGAGAAGACGGACCGCTGGGCCCAGGTGGAGCAGGCCATCCTGGAGGGACGCACGGCAGTACTGCTGGAGGGGGAACGGGAAGCCGTCCTCCTGGACACCCGGGGCTACGCCTGCCGGGGCGTGGGCACCGCCCAGAACGAGAGCACGGTGGTGGGCCCCCGGGAGGCCTTCCATGAGAACCTGCGCATAAGCATCACCCTGTTGAGGCGCATCGTCCGGCGGGCAGACTTCGTGTGCGAATTTCGGGACATCGGCAGCAAAAACAACGTGAAGCTGGCCCTTTGCTACCTGGACGGCGTGTGCAACGAAGCCTTGCTCCTGGAGGTGAAGAAGCGCCTTGACGGCGTAAAGACGGATCTGCTGCTGTCTGCCGGGACCTTGGGCCAGCGCATCGAGGATCGACCCTGGTCCCCGGTGCCCCAGACCCTGCTGACAGAGCGGCCGGATCGGGCCGCCGCCGCGGTGATGGCGGGGAAGGTGGTGATCCTGGTGGAGGGCAGCCCCCAGGTCCTGATCCTGCCCGTGACCCTGTCGGGGCTGCTGCTCACCGCCGAGGACAGCTACCTTCGGCGGCCCGCCGGGTCCATCATCCGGTTCGTGCGGCTCTTTGGGGCGGCGGTGTCCGTCCTCATGCCCGCCTACTTTCTGGCCCTGGCGTACCATCACCAGGGGCTTTTATCCAGCGACATCCTTTCCACGGTCGTCTCCTCCCGCAAGCTGGTGTTCCTGCCTATGGGGGCGGAGATGATCTTTCTGCTGACGGTGTTTCAGCTGGTCCGGGAGGCGGGCGTCCGGGTGCCGGGCACCGTGGGCCAGACCGTGGGCATCATCGGCGGCCTCATCCTGGGCCAGGCGGCGGTGTCCGCCAACTTCGTCTCCACCGTGGCCCTGATCATCGTGGCCCTCACGGGTCTCGGCAACTTCGTCATCCCCAACTACGACCTGCAGATCGCCGTGGCCTGCTACCGGGTGGCCCTGTGTTTGCTGGCCCTCATGGGCGGGCTGTTGGGCTTCAGTTGCGGGATCATGGCCGCCCTCATCCTGCTGGCGGACCAGAAGTCCTTCGGCGTGCCCTTCCTGTCGCCCTACGCCCCCCGGACGGTGGCCCGGGAGACCCTGTTCTTCCGGGGCCAGGTCACGGGCCAGGGGCATGCCCAGGACGACATGAACGGGGAGGCGGCCCTATGAACCTGCGCCTGGGCCGCTTCGGCCGGCAGGAGAGCGCCTGCGCCGTAGGCCTCGCCGCCCTCATCTCCGGCATCTTCTCCGTAAACGTCACCGACACCTTCGCCCAGGGGAACGTGTGCTATATGGCCACCGCCGCCGGGGCGCTGCTGTCGCTGTTGCTGCTGCGGCTGGTGGACGAGGCCATGGTCCGCCAGGGGGCCCAGGAGCTGAGCGACCTTATGTCCGGGGGACTGAAGGCCCTGGCTCTGCCCCTCGTCGCGGGCCTGGTGCTCTCGGCGGCCCTGCCCCTCTTTCGGTTCACCCTGGCCATGGAGCGATATATCTTCGTGGAGGCAGACTATGTGCCCATCGTCCTTTACCTGCTGCCGGTGCTGCTGTTGCTGGTGCTGCGGGGCATGGAGTGCGTGGGGCGCATGGCCAAGCTCCTGCTGCTCCCCGGGGCCCTGGCCTGGCTCCTGACGCTGCTGCTGGCGTCCCCGGCCTTCGCCCTCTATCATCTGTTTCCCCTGTTCAGCCCCTGCTTCTCCACGTTTTTGGATCAGACCGGTTCGGCCCTGCTGCGCTTTCTGGCGCCGGGCCTTTCCTTGCTGGTGGCGGGCCGGGGCTGCCAGGGCCAGGGGAACGCGAGAAAGAGCGTGGATCTGGGCCTGTTGCTGGGCGGGGCCGGGGCCTTCTCCCTGCATCTTGGGCTGGGCCTCACCTTCTTCGGGCCGGACATGGCCTCCTTGAGCGCCCCCGTGTATTGCATGACCATGGCCGCCCGGCAGGAGCGCCTGGGCCTGCGCCTCGATATGTTGGTGCTGTTCCTGTGGGTGGCAACAGGCCTGGTGGCCGCCGCCTTCTATCTCTACGCCGCCGCCCTGCTCCTGTGCCGGACCATGGCCGTGGAGGACCTTCGCCCCGTGGGAGCGTTGCTGGTGCTGCTGTGCGTGGGGCTGGTGCTGCTGTTCAATTTCGATTCCGATGAGGTGCTCTTCGCCGTCCGGCTCATCTACCGCTGGGGGTATCTGCTGCTGTTGGCGCCCCTGGGGCTGCTGTGGGGCCGGTCCCTGTTTCTCCGGAGGCGCGTATGAAGCGGATCGTCATCATATTGCTGTTGCTGGTTTTGCCTCTTTCGGGCGGCTGCCTGGGGGGCGTGCCCCTGGATAGATACTGTTACGTGCTGGATTTGGGGGTGGAGCGAGGGGACGCCATGCCCTACCGGTTCGTGTTCTTGCTGAACGAGGACACCGCGGGCAGCGGAGAGGACAGGGGAGACAGAGGGGAGGTGTCCATGGTCTGCGCCGAGGAGCGGAGCCTCTTTGCCGCCATCGACGCGCTCTCGGGGGCCCTGCCCGCCCAGCTCTCTTTCGAACGGACCACCCTTTTGGCCTTCTCCCGGGAGCTGGCGGAGGCGGGAGAGATGGAGGCGGTCATGGCGGGGGCTCTGAGTCGCCTGAAGATACGGCAGAACGTCCGGGTCATTGTGGTGGAGGAGGACATGCGGGGGGCCTTCCAGGGCCTGGTCAGTGAGGGGGACCCCAGCATGAACCGGCTCAAGACTAACGTGAAGCTGTTCGAGGAGAACTTCGGCTATGTGGAGGACTGGGGATTGAGCCGGGTCCGGGAGGCCTTCTCCAACGACACCGGGGACGCCCTGCTCCCCTATGCGGGGCTGGTAGGCGGCCCCCTGCAGCCCGACATGGTGGGGGGACAGGTCTATCCCTACCTGGGCGGCGGCCTCCTGGGGGAGGGGCAGATCAAGACCTCCCTCTGCGGCAGCGCCGTGTTCGCGGGGGATCGGATGGCGGGCGTCCTCTCCGGCCAGCACACCATGCTGGTGCTCATGGCCAACGGCGCCTTCCGAACAGGCCACCTGCGCCTGCTCTGGAGGGGGACGGAGCTGGATCTGGCCCTCTATGCCGTGGGGAAGCCCAAAAGGCGCTGGCAGGCAGGGACCTTCACCTGCGAGATCGCCTTGGAGGGGGATCTGGAGCACCCGGCCCAGGTGGAGGCGGATTCGGAGGAGCTGATCGCTGCGGCGGAAAACTACCTCAAAGCGGAGCTCGAGCAGGTGTTTCGCGCCACGGCGGCGGCGGGGGCGGACGTGTTCAGCGTGGGCCGGGACGCCATCTGCGCCTTTTCCAGCTGGGACAGCTGGCGGGCCTATGGATTCGCCCGCCGCCTCAGAGAGGTGGAGCCAGACTTCCGGGTGAAGGTGAAGCTGTCCCACAGCCCCAAGGACCCGGCTTTGGAATAGAGGAGGAAAGGTATGCTTTTGTTCATGCTGGCGGCTGGCGGCGTCCTGGCGTACGGGGCGGCCTATGCCTTTTTCTGCATCAAAAAGGGCGGCATCGCTGCCGCCCTGCCCATATGCTGTTTATTGGCTGTGAACCTTGGCCTGCTCCTACTGCTGCTCTACTTTCGGACCAACACTTAGTCCAGGTCCTCGGGGATGTACTTGCGGGCCTCGATGATGTGGTCGTGGAGGAGGCTGCTGGCCTTCTCCGCGTCCCCAGCCCGGCAGGCGTCCAAAATGGCCTGATGCTCGGCGATGGATTGGCCCCGGCGGGCAGGGTCCGTATAGAGGGCGTCCCGCAGGTACCGATCGGCGTTCCAGTGGATGAGCTCGATGAACATGTCCGCCACCTTGTTCTTGGCCCGGCGGGTCAGGACCTCGTGGAACTTGTAGTTGAGGCGCTCCTCCTCGAACATGTCGTTGGCCTTCTTCTGCTCCTCGATGACGGCCTGCAGCTCGTTCAAATCCTCCTCGCTCATAAGGGGGATGGCCCGGCGGGCGATATAGTAGGAGATGCTAGCCCGGATCTCCATCATGTCCTCCAGATCGGAACGGGTGAGCTGGGTCACGGTGGAGCCCCGGTTGGGATGGATGGTCACCAGCCCCTGGGCCTCCAGCTGCCGCAGGGCTTCCCGCACGGGGATGTGGCTCACGGTCAGCGCCGCGGACACCTCGTCCTGCTTGAGCTGGGTGCCGCTCTTGAGCTTGCCACTGATGATGCCCTCCCGCAGCACGCGGAACACCCACTCCTGGGTCGCGCCGGTACGGGGACCGACCGCTTCTGCCAATTCACGATAATCCATGACGCACCTCTTTCAACATAATCTTTATAAGAACCTAATATATTATATAAAGAACGACATGAATAGTCAATCTCTTTATGCAGTATGGTCTGCAAAAAACATGCCGTTTTCACGGTGCATTCAAAAAATAATCCGGTGCATACAGAAACAGGGACACCTTTTCGGAGGATGGCCCCACCAGGGGCGTGCCCGCCACGGTGATCATGGGGTGCACGGGGATCACGTAGTAGGACAGCATCGCCCCATTAAGTTCGGACACGTCGTCCGTGTACACCCCCGCCTCCGTGCCCTCGAAGGTGGCCAGCAGCGTGGCGTAGCCGTCCGCCGTCTCCCGGTACAATAGATACCGAACGTGATCCTGCTTGGGGGTGAACCGAACGCTGACCAGGGTCCCGGCCCGGGTGACGGCAAGGTCCTCCGGCGGCTCCGGCACGGACCAGTAATCGCTCTCGTCTGTGGGCTCCGTGCCCTTGAGGAAGTACTCCCAGACCCCATAGCTGTCGGGCGTATAGCTGGTGGCCAGCACTGCCTCGTGCTGGGCGTCCATAGTGTAGCCGTCCAGCCGCACCCGCACCACGGACTCCGGCTGATGGAAGACCGGGGCTGTCCTGCCCGCGTAAAGGCCGGTCAGCACCTCCTTCATGAGGGCTGCCGGATAGCCGCCGCCCCCCGAGTCCGAGGGCAGAAGCTTGCCGCCACTGTTCTCGTCGAAGCCCATCCAGATCACCGCCGCGTGCTCCGCCGTGTAGGCGGCCAGCCACACGTCCCGATTCCCGGTCTCGTCCCCCACGGTGCCCGTCTTGGCGGCCACCTCCATGGCAAGGTCGTTGAGGGCCTTGGCCGTGCCCTGCTGGACCACGCTTTGGAGCATGCTGGTCAGAATGAAGGCGTTGCCCTCGCTCATGACCCGTCGGGCGAAGGGGTGGCTTTCGTAGACCACATGGCCGTCCCTGTCCTCGATGCGGCGGATCAGCGTGGGGGTCCGATAAACGCCCCCAGCGGCGAAGGCGGCATAGGCGGCGCACAGCTCCTTGGGGGAGACCCCGTAGGTGAAGCCTCCCAGGGCCAAAGCGAGGCGGGTGTCGTTCTTGTCGAAAGGGATGCCCAGCTGCCGGGCGAAGCTCTTGCAGCGGCCGATGCCCAGCTCAGAAAATAGCTCCACCGCCGGTATGTTCAAGGACCGGGTCACCGCTTCCCGCATGGTGACCCAGCCCCGATAGCGGCGGCTGGCGTCGGAGGGGGCGTAGTCCCCGAAGGTGGAGCTTTCGTCCAACAGCATGTCCGCCGCCGTGAACCCGGCCTCCAGGGCCGGGGCGTAGACCAGGATGGGCTTGATGACGGACCCGGGCTGGCGGCGGATGCGAACGGCCCGGTTGTACCCCAGGGCCACGCCCTCGTCCCGGCCCCCCACCAGGGCGCAGATATAGCCCGTGTGGGCGTCCATGAGGCAGATGGCCCCCTGGGCGCTCTCCCCGTTCACCTGGGGGAAGAACCGGTCCTCCCGAAAGAGGGATTCGCACAGACCCTCCGCCTCCCGGTCCATGCCCGTATAGATCCGGTACCCGTCGTTCAGCAGCCGGTTCATGGTGATCCCCAGCAGCCGGCAGCTCTCCTGCAGGGCGTAGTCCACGTAGTACCCCCGGCGCTCCAAAAGAGGATCCTTTTTCAAGCGCAAAGGCCGGGCGGAGGCTTCGTCGGCCTCCGCTTCCGAGATCATGCCGTACTCCGCCATCAGATGCAGGATCACGCCTCGGCGGCCCACGGACGCCTCGGGGCGGCGCTGGGGGGAGAAGCGGGCGGGGGACTTGAGCACCCCGGCCAGCAGGGCCGCCTGGTCGAGGCTCAGCTCCGACGCGCTCACGCCGAAATACCCCCGGGCGGCGGTCTCGAGGCCGTAATAGCCGGCACCGAAGTAGACCGTGTTGAGATACATCTCCAATATCTGATCCTTGCCGTAGAGGCGCTCCAGCTGGACCGCCAAAATGGCCTCGTCCACCTTCCGAGAGAGCTCCTTGCGGCTGTTCAAATGGGTGAGCTTGATGAGCTGCTGGGTGATGGTGCTGGCCCCCTCCACGAAGGCCCCGGCTTTCAGGTCGCTCCAGGCTGCCCCCAATATGCGCACCATGTCCACCCCCGGATGGTCGTAGAACCGGGCGTCCTCGGCGGCGATAAAGGCGTTCTTCACGTGGCCCGGCAGGTCCTCGATACGGACCAGCAGCCGTTCCTCGCCGCCGGAGAGGGCGGAGTAAAGCTGGTCGTCCCCGTCGAAGACCTGGACGCTTAGCTTCTCGTAGCTGAGCTTCTCCTCGTCCAGCATGTGCCAGGCGTCACGGCTCAGTACGTAGGCGGTC
Source organism: uncultured Eubacteriales bacterium (assembly GCA_900319345.1). Taxonomy (GTDB): domain Bacteria; phylum Bacillota; class Clostridia; order Christensenellales; family CAG-138; genus RUG472. The sequence continues at coordinate 2,851 of ONNZ01000018.1, read as the reverse complement.
ACCACCGCCACGGGGATGAGGATCAAGGCGGCCATACAAAAAAGCCACCGCTTCAGGCGGCGGTGGGCTGCTCGATTGGTATCTGTGTTTCGTTTCCGTCCCATGATGGCTTAGTATGGGACGAAAGGGGCGGGCGTATGCTAATGGAGCAGGAATCGACGGACCCGCTTGAGATACAGGTTGCTGGCGGCCTCGAAGAGGATGTCCAGCAGGAAGAACACCGCCTCCACGATGAGGATGATCACCACCAAAGGGATGTCCGGCAGCATCTTCAGCACGTTCACCTCGGCTACGGTGTACATGGCCCACAGGCCCAGCGCCGTGCCCAGATTGCAGTAGAGGACCGTGAAGACGGACCGGACGGCGGGGACCGTGATGAACTTCTGGAAGAACCGGCGCACTATGCCGTAGTGGCCGATGAGGGCCACGTACATGAACCAGCTCATCCGGTCAGGGCAGAGCAGGAACCCCAGGATGGTCACCGTGAGGAAACACAGCCAGGCGGTGCCGAACAGGTCCTCCTGGACCAGCACCACCACGAAAAAGCCGCTGAGGGCCGCGCACAGGAACCTAAACCCCGTGAGCACCTCCGAGGCGTAGAGGAACAGCAGCGTCAGGGCGGCCACCATGGCGCCCAGGGACACCCGACGGCTCAACGACAGCTTCTTCTTCTCCATCAGTGGCAGCCTCCGCAGTTACAGAGGCAGTTGAGGCACAGCATGGTGGTGCACCAGTCGCACATGTCGCAGTCCTGCCCGCCCATATTGATGGGCCCGTTGGAGAAGGGCCGCCCCGTGTTCATGACGGTGGCGTAGGCGTTCTGATACTCCATGTTCCCCGGTTCCATGCTGCAGGCCATGGAAAGGTGCTGCCGGGCCTGGTCGTACCAGCCCCAGCGGAAGTAGAGGATGCCGTAGAGATAGTGCCACTCGGCGTTGTGCAGGGGGATGCCGTCCAGAATGGACCGGGCGGCGTTCAGATTGTTTTGGGCGAAGTAGCTGCGGACCCGGGAGAACTGCTGGGCGTACTCCCCGGCGTAGCTCCCCTGGTTCTGCCAGTAGCCGCCCTGGCCATGGGTGCTCTGGCCGTAGGCGCTGTAGCCGCCGTAGTTGGAGGAGCCGCCGTATCCGGCGCTCTCCTTCTTCTTGGTCAGCAGCTCATAGGCCTGGTTGATCTCCTTGAGCTTCTCGTTGGCCATGTCCCTCATGGGCCCGTCGGCATAGCGGTCCGGGTGATACTTCTTCACCAGGGCCAAATAGGCCTTGCGGATCTCCTCCTGGGTGGCGTTCTCGCTGACGCCCAGCACCTTATAGGGATTCATGGCCTTCCTCCTTGTCCGTCTTCTCCAGCACCCGCCGGGTGCGCTCCGGGCACCCCAGGGTCAACACGTTTGCCATCAGCCCCCCGTCTCGGCTGGGGCTGAGCAGATCGAAGGCCTTGTGGGCCTCCTCCAACGAGGCGTACAGCCCGAAGGCCGCGTCCTCCTTCGAGGTGTTCGCCATGAGATAGGGGTTGAAGGTCCCCTTCTTTTGGTCCTTCTCCCGATCGTCCCCGGCGTCCATGAGATAGATCCACCGGCCCAGGTTGTACAGGAGCCACTTCAGGGGCGTCTTCTCCGCCTCCGGGAAGGGGAGCATATCCGCCAGGGACTCCAGATACCGGCCCGTAGGGTCCGCCGCGGCGTCCGGCCGTCCGTCGCTTTCCTCCATCCGGGCCTGGTCGGCGTAAAACTGACGCGTTCGCTCCAGGAGCGCCGGATAGTCCCGGCCGGCCCGCTTCACCGCTCCCTTCAAAAGCAGGGCGGCGGCGCCCTTCTTGAGGTCCCGTTCGTCCCGCCAGTCGTCATAGCATTTATAATAGGCAAGCAGTACGTTCACCGCCGCGGCAAACCGCAGGGCCGGCGTCTCCAGCCGGTACTTGCGCTGGGGGTCATGGCATCGATGGAGGCAGTGGCAGCGCTTGGCGTCCACCGCTTCCCCCAGCTCCCCCGAAAAGAGCAGGGCCAGGAACGCGCAGTCATACTGGAGAAACAGGGTACAGAAGGGGCCGTAGCGGCGCTTCATGCATTGGCACAGGCCGCAATACCAGCTTTTATAGCTGGCCGCCTCCCGCACCTTCAGCTCCGACTCGATTGTCCCGATATACCCAAACATACAGCCTCAATAGGGGTATTATAGCAGAAATCCGCGCCTGTGCATGATCGAATTGTGAAAAAGATGGGAAACCGTGCGTGAAAGGCGGCCACAGGGGCAGACTGATACCATGATCATGCTTGTTGCGGGGGTGTTGACGGGGCTGTATCTGCTCTTCTGGCCCTTCAGCCTCCGGCTGGACGCCCGGCTGAGCCCCACTTCGGGCCGGGCGGAGGTGGTGGCAGCCTCCCTTTTTCGGCTTCGGCTGGAGGGGGACTTCCTCCAGACCCCCTATCTGACCCTCTGGCGGCTGGATGGCCGGGGCCGGCGCAGGCCCCTTACCGGCCCAAAAGGGAGGCGGGGCGGCTTTCGGCCCGTCCTCCGGGATGTGCGGCTGGCCGCCACCCTCCACGTGGGCCTGGAGGGGGACGGGGCCGCCACCGTGGAGGCTTTGGGCCTTGCGTATACGCTTCTTGAAACGCTTTCGCGATCCCTCCGGGCGGAGCTGACCCTGCGGCCCGTCCCCTGCTTCGACAAAACCATCTGCGCCTTGGGGCTTTCGGGAATAGGCCGCTTTGTCCTGGCACAGAATATCCTCGAATATCGGAAAGGAAAAACACAACATGCAAAGCGTTGAATCCATCATCGAGACCACCATGGCCCGCTTGAAGACCATCGTGGACGTGAACACCATCGTGGGCGAGCCCATCCCGGCGGGG
>ONNZ01000049.1 GCA_900319345.1 uncultured Eubacteriales bacterium | reverse complement strand
AGCCGCCGAGGCCGCTTATCTCAAAGCCGTGAGCACCGTCGATAAGGCAGCTGCCAAGGGCGTCATCCATAAGAATGCCGCCAACCACAAGAAGGCTCAGCTGGCCGGCAAGCGCGCGTCCGCCAATTAACCCCAAACGTATAGATTCTGTGCGGCCCCTTTCCTGTTGAAAGAGGGCCGTTTTTTATGGACAAAGGAGGCATGAATCATGGCCATGGACGGTCTTTCCCTCCACGCCATGCTGTGGGAGGCTCGGGGCCTTTTAGGCGCTCGGGTGGACAAGGTGCAGCAGCCGGACAAGGATACGCTGCTCCTCTCCTGCCACGGCACGACCTGCGGACGGGTGAAGCTCCTCGTCAACATCCATAACGAAAACGGGCGCATCGCCCTGACCAGGGACACGGCGGAGAACCCCGCCGCTGCCCCCGCCTTTTGCATGCTCCTACGAAAGCGGCTCATCGGCAGCAGGATCACCGGGATGACGCAGGCGGGCCTCGATCGGACCGTCCGCTTCTCCTTCTCCGGCCGGGACGAGCTGATGGACGAGAGCGTCTGCTCCCTGGTGGTGGAGCTCATGGGCAAGCACGGCAATGCCTTTCTGCTGGACGAGAACGACGTGATATTGGACTGCCTCCGGCACATCGGCGTGGGGGCCGAGGCCCTCAGGGTGTGCCTGCCCAACGTGAAGTACGAGGCCCTGCCGCCCCAGGAGAAGCGGGACCCCCTGGCTGCCTCCCTGGAGGAGCTGAGCGCGGTGGATTCGCCCCGGGCCCTGATGAACGGGTATATGGGCGTGTCCCGGCAGATCGCCGCCCTCCTTTTGCCCGACGGCCTCGGCAAGGAGCAGCGGGGACAGTATCTGTTCGACACCTTCCAGGCCTTGAAGGAAGGCCGGTTGGCCCCCCACCTGGTGCCGGGGATCGGCCCCGCCCCCTTCAAACCCCTTTTCCGGGAGGACGCCGTGCCCTTCCCCACCCTGTCGGCGTGCTACGACGCCTGGTACCGGGAGCGGGACGTGCGCATCCGCATGCTCCGGGAGACCGGGTCCCTCCGGGCCACCCTGGAGCACGCCCTAAAGCGGTGCGAGAACAAGATCAGCGCCTTTTCCAACGACCTTTTGAGCGAGGAGGAGGAAAACCGGCTCCGGCTCAACGGGGAGCTGCTGCTCTCCTTCCACGGGGAACGGCCCAAAGGCGCGGACACCGTGGCCGTGGAGAACTACTACGAGTACCCGCCCGTGAAGGTTACGGTACGGCTGGACCCGTCCCTGTCCGTGCCGGAGAACGCCGCCCGATACTTCAAGCGGTATCAGAAGCTGAAGGCCGCCCGGGCCTACGCCGAGGGCGAGATGGGGAAGCTCCGGGAGGAGCAGCTCTACCTGCAGAGCCAGCTGCTGGCCCTCAACAACTGCGAAAACGGGGACGACGTAGCCGAGATCCGGCAAGAGCTCATCCGGGAGCGGTACATCCGCCCCGCCGTCACCAAGGGTTCGGCGAAGCCCAGGGCGGCGAAGTCTATGCCCCTGGTGTTCCTGTCCTCGACGGGGCTTTCCATCTACGTGGGCAAGAACAACGAGCAGAACGATAGGCTCACCCGCAGCGCGCCCCCCGACGCCCTGTGGCTCCACGTAAAGGACGCCGCCGGGTCCCACGTGATCGTGGACAGTAAGGGCATGCCGGACAAGCAGACCCTGCTGGAGGCGGCCACGTTGGCGGTCCATTTCAGCAGCCAGCGGAACGGAGCCAGCGTGCCCGTGGACTACGTGCCCCGGCGGTACGTGAAGAAGCCCTCGGGGTCCAAGCCCGGGTTCGTCATCTTCACCAACCAGCGGACGGTGCTCATCACCCCCGATCCGAATCTGATAGCGACCCTGAAGAAGGGGATCAAGGAGATATAGATATGAAACTTTTGATCGCATCCAACAACGTCCACAAGGTCCGGGAGATCGAGGAGATCCTCTCCGGCTACTTCGACGAGATGGTGACCATGAAGGAGGCGGGCCTCGACATCGACGTGGTGGAGGACGGGAAGACCTTCCGGGACAACGCCGTGAAAAAGGCTACGGAGATCCTGGAAAAAAGCGGCTACGACGCCACGCTGGCGGACGATACGGGCCTGTGCGTGGACGCCCTTCACGGGGCGCCTGGGGTCTACTCCGCCCGCTACGCCGGGGAAGCCCACGACACCGCCGCCAACAACGCCCTGCTCATGGAGCACATGAAGGACGTGCCCGACGAGCAGCGGACCTGCCGGTTCATCACCTGCATCGCCCTCGCCCGCAGGGGCCGGCCCGTGCTGGTGGCGGAGGGCAAGGCCGAGGGCATGCTCCTTCGGGCCCCCGCCGGTGAGAACGGCTTCGGCTACGACCCCTACTTCTTCTATCCCCCCCTCCATAAGTCCTTCGCGGAGCTCACGGCTCAGGAGAAGAACAGCGTCAGCCACCGCCGGGCGGCCCTGGACGCCCTCAGGAAGGCCCTGGACGCGGAGAACACCGCCCGATGAGGATCGGCGTCTTCTCCGACAGCCACGGGGACATCTCCCACGCCCGGCGCTTCTTTGACCGGCTGGCGCCCCTGGACTGCATCTTCCATTTGGGGGACTACGCCAGCGACGGAGAGAAGCTCTCCAAGCTCTTCGGCTGCCCCCTCTACGCCGTGCGGGGAAACTGCGACTATCGGTCCGGGGAGCCCCTGGAGCGGCAGGTGGACCTGGGCGGGAAGCGGTTTTTGCTGCTCCACGGTCACCAGTATTATTCCTGGAACTCCCTCCTCTATCGGGGCGAGGAGGTCCACGCGGACATGGTCCTCTACGGCCACACCCACATGCCCGACCTTTCCGCCGACGGGCCGCGGCTGATCCTGAACCCCGGCTCCCTGGCCCGGCCCCGCGGCGGGTCCGTGGAGAGCTGCGCCCTGGTGCTCCTCGAGGGGAAGGATATGACCGTCCGCTTCGTCAACGCCGACACCGGGCCCATGACCAGGTAATAAAATGTTCATCTTTCCGGCACAAAAGTTTGTCATCTCTGCCATTGACAGGTGCATGGTCGGGGGGGTAAACTTAAGCCATGCTTTTTACCGATGAGGTGTATATATATGCGTAAAAATGTCGTCGCCTTTCTGTTGGTCATCGCTTTCATCGTTTTGCTGCTGCCCTCTCCTACCGCCAGGGCAGATGGTTTTGACGTAGAAACCCTCCACGAGCGCTACGCCATTTTGGTCAGTGCTGACGATCCTACCACGGCCCTCTACGGCATCGAGAAGAACGCCGACGCCAAGTGCTCCACGGGCAGCACCATCAAGATTTTGACCTGCATGCTGGCCATCGAATCGGGCCGGCTGGACGAGGTGGCCACCGTCTCCGAGAACGCGGTCAATTTCAACAAGAAATACAACTCCCTCATGGGCATCGAAGCCGGCGAGAAATGGACCGTCAAGGACCTGCTGTACGGTCTCATGCTCCCCAGCGGCAACGACGCCGCCATCGCCATCGCTGAACAGCTGGCTGGCTCCACCAAGGCTTTCGCCAATCAGATGAACGAGAAGGCCGCAGAGCTGGGCATGGCCAGCTCCCACTTCACCACCGTCCACGGCAAGGATGACGGCAAAGCGGACAACCCCAAGAACTACTCCACCGCCCGGGATATGGCCCTTCTCACGGCCTGGGCTTTGCAGAACGAGACCTTCCGGCAGATCGTGAGCACCACCACCTACACCTGCTCCGATACCGGCGGTCAGCACACCATCACCCTGCAGAACACCAACCGGCTGCTGATCGACGCTGAATCCGACGGCACCTATACCCCCATCAGCTGCCTCTATCCCGACGCCATCGGCGTGAAGACCGGCGACACCAACTCCGCGGGCAAGTGCTTCGTGGCCGCCGCCTCCCGAGGCGGGGTCACCCTGATCGCCGTGCTCCTGGGCGGCACGTTGGACGACGCCGACTATCTGGCCCGGTCCGCCAACATGAACGCCAAGACCAAGGACCCCTACAACGCCCAGCGGTTCCAGGACGCCATCGCCATGTTCGACTACGGCTTCAAGCAGATGTCTCAACTGCTGACGGTCCAGGACCTGGTGGACATGGGCATGCCGGTGTCCTTCCCCGTCCAGGTCCAGAACGCGGCCAAGAACGACCCGGAGGGTGGGCTCTTGACCGTGTCCCCCAAGCTGGACTACACCCAGCAGATCCAGCTCATGAAGCCCTTCATGGACAAGCTCACCGAGAACATCACCACCATGGCCGAGACCAAGATCGGCACCCTGGTGGCCCCCATCAACGAGGGGGACGTGGTGGGCACCGTGGAGTATAAGGTGGGCGATTCCAAGCTGTTCACCTCCAATCTCTACGCCAACCGGAGCGTGAAGGAGGGCATTTTAAGCAGCGAGCCGGTCAGCACCGCCCAGGTCGGCACAGACCAGCAGCCCCAGGTGTCCGCCGGGGCGCAGCTTCTTGGCGCCGCCTCCACCCTCACCGGGGAGCCCGTGAAGGAGAGCAATACGAAGAAGATCATCCTGATCGTCCTCATCGTCCTGCTGGCGCTGGCAGCCATCGCCTTCGTGGTCTTTTTGATCGTCGCCCGCATCCGCCGGGAGCGCCGCCGCAAGGCCCGGGCCGCCGCCCGCCGCAAGAAGAAGATGCAGCAGGAGCGCATCGCCCGTCAACGGGCTGCCGAACTGGATCGAGATAAATGATGTCGATCCGCATGATAACCTTTTCGCGCCGTCTCGCGGCCCTGCTCGCCGCGGTGACGGCGTTTGTCGTTTTGCTGCCGACAAGTTTCGCGGTGGACAAGCCGGACCTAAATAAGTTCCCCGAAAGCAACGTGATCCTGGCCTACGGGGACGACCCCACCACCAGCCTGAACGGCCTCGAAAAGAACGCGGACGAGAAGGCCTACCCCGCCAGCATCACCAAGGTGCTCACCGCCCTGGTGGCCCTGGAGCAGGGGAACATGGAGGATCTCGTCACCATCTCCGCCCACGCCGTGAAGCTATCCAGCGCCAACGCCAAGATCGGCGTGAAGGAGGGCGAGGTGTATCGGCTGCTGGATCTGATGTACGGTATGCTCCTCCCCTCCGGCTGCGACGCGGCTAAGGCGGTGGCGGAGCAGGTGGGCGGTTCAGAAAGCGGCTTTGCGGAACTGATGAACGCCAAGGCCCAGGAGCTGGGCATGACCCACAGCCACTTTACCAACGCTTCGGGCCTCCATGACGACGACATGTACACCACGGCACGAGACCTCGCTATCCTGGGAGCGGCGGCAGCTCAAAACGACACCCTGTGCGAGATGCTGACCACCCAGGAATACGTCATCACCGAGAAGACCAAGGGCCGCACCATCTCCGTCCGGAACATCGATCGGCTGGTGAACGAACCCAAGCCCGGGGACTACGAGAAGGTCTCCGCCCTCTACCCCTGGTGCATCGGCGGCAAGACCGGCAGCACCAACGCTGCGGGCCGCACCTACATGGCCATGGCCCGCTACAGCGGCGTCACCCTGGTCTGCGTGCTCCTGGGGGACAAAGTATCCACCTCCAACACCAAGGGCACCAAGTACGACAAGATCATCGCCAACCGGTTCCTGGAGGCTAAGAGCCTCTTTGAATACGGCTACAGCTACCTCTTCCCCCTGGTGAACGTGCGCACCCTGAAGGCCGAGGGCTTGCCCGTGGAGTTCTCCCACGCCGTCCAAAAGGGCGAGGAAAGCATCCCTCTCCCCACCATCGTGGAGGACGTGGACGCGGTGGTGTCCATGTACCTGCCCGCCCGACTGGCCCTGCAATCCGGCAGCGGCGACATCCGCGTCCAAGTTGATCAGCCGGAGGCCTCTGTGCCCGTCCACGCCAAGGACCCGGCGGGCCAGGTGTCCTACTACTACGAGGATCGGCTGCTGTTCACCCTGCCTTTGGTCTTCCAGTATGGCCTGGAGCCGGATCCCACGCCTACTCCCGCCCCCATCCTGACCGTAGAGACCCGCCCCCTGCCCTCTTCCGGCGCCACCTCCGCCCCCGTACAGGAAATCCAGGCCGAGCCGGAAACAGCCGTCGCTGGCCAACGAACAAACCTCCTCTGGTTCCTTCTCCCGCCCCTGGTCCTGATGGTTGGCCTGTTCCTTTTCCTGCTGATACGGCGGAAGAAAGGGTGACATCGATACCTGAAGCTATTTTTTCATTATGTATATAAAAATGTCACCATGACGGTGACATTTTTGTGTTGCTACGTGAAGGCTGCCGCGTTGTATCTATCGTATAAGGATATGTCAAAGCGCATTCTTGGGGCAATTCCTGACGCACTCCATGCACAGGATGCACTCCGTCCCGTTCATTCTTTTTCTGGAATTGTCCGTCACGTCCACGTCCATGGGGCATACCCGCTTGCACTTACCACAGGAGATACATTTGCTTGTATCGCATTTGACGCGGAACAGGGAGAAATAGCTCATGGGTTTTAGAAAAACGGTTATGGGGCAGATATATTTGCAGAACGCCCGGTTGTCCTTACATGCAAAGGCAAGGGCTATGCCCGTGACGTAGTACGCCACGTTCCCGACGATGAACGCCCAGAACATGATCCGTTCGATGTTGCCCACCTTAGCGAGGAACAGAGCCGCTACGAATATCAGGGAAGCGGCGAACGTGACGTATCGGACCCATCCGATCTTTCTCCGCGGCTCCTGCGGCACCTTGTAGGGAAGGAAATCCAGCACCATGGCCGTCCAGCAGGCATACCCGCACCAGCCCCTGCCAAACACAAGGGGGCCGAAGATCTTCGCCACGGCATAGTGGATCGTGGCGGCTTCGAAGACGCCGGTGAACAGGTAATACCAAAAGCCCTCGATCTGCATGTTCTCGCGACAGATCAGCCCCAGATAAACCAGCATATAGGACCCAACCAGGAGCTGAACGACGCGCCTTGCGTGCTTGTACTTTCGGATGAACAGGAATAGTCCCAAGGAGATGGAGAGGCCGATATAGCTGAAGTTGAGAAGGTAGAATAGATTCCCTTTCATCAGCCACAGGGTGATCGCCACGGATTCGAATATGATCCACATAAGGATCGGTTTCCAGTATTTCTTCAAAGGATCGCCCCCTTCTAGGCTATGTTGCTTAAGTATCGCTATCTGGTTTGTAAGAATACTTTATTATATCGTTGAGGAGAGCGCGTTTCAACAGGGATGTGAATATTGCGGCTGATGGGATTTGCGGCCCATGCCGCTAAAAAAGCCCCACCGGGGCTTTTTCTATACGCGGCTTCAAATCCCATCAGTCGTAAAGCAAAGGGACCACCGGATGGTGGTCCCTTTGCTTTGGTGCGGCTGATGGGATTTGAACACTCGCCTGCGGGCTCGCTCAGGGCTCGGCTCTGAAGCCCCACTGGGGCTTCATTCACTACCGAGCCCGGTTCAA
>ONNZ01000034.1:21361-36383 GCA_900319345.1 uncultured Eubacteriales bacterium | reverse complement strand
CCGTTCTTCCAGGTCCACAGATTCACCTTCACGAAGTTCATGCAGGTCTGGAAGTCCAGATACTTCAGCACGTAGGCCGCGGGGATCTCGTCGAAGTAGCCGTAGCCGAAGGAGGTGAAGGGCCCGATCCAGATGTCCTGGGTCAGCTCCACGCCGTTGAGCTTGCAGAACTGGTTGAAGGGCAGGCAAAGGTCCTTCAGGTTGGGGTTCTCGCCGCTGACGGGCTCCCGCTTCGAATTGGCCTGGGAGAAGCCGTCGTACCGGCCCTGAGCCACGCCCCGGTGGCCGTTCACGTCGTAGCCCTTGTACTTGGTCTCCAAGATCTCGCCCAGCTTCTTCACCTGCTTCTTCATCTTCAGCAGGCGGGGGATCTTCAGGATGTTCTTCTTGGGCTCGAAGGGCTCGATCACGTCGCCCTTGCTGTTCTTGTAGTTCCGGTTGAGCTTCGGACCGTCGTGGGTGATGCCGCAGAACTCCTCCACGTCGTGGACCGCATAGTAGCTGGGCACGCCCATGATGGCGCCCATCTCATAGCGGCGGCCGTTGTAGGTGGGGGACCAGCACTTGCCGCCCACCCGGTCGAGACGCTCCAGGATGGTGTAGTTTTCATACCCCTTTTTCTCCAAATACATGCCGGCGGAAAGGCCCGCGGGGCCGCCGCCCACGATGCAGATGCGGATGTTTTTATCCATACCAAACTCCTCCTGAATATTGATGATTTCCATCCTTTTCATTGTAGCGCAAACCACGGTGAAATGCACGTGTTTTTTAGAAAAACAAAAACATTTCTTTTCTTTTCGGACGGAGCGTGCTACTATATACCATAGGGAGGTGGAACGATGCGATTTTCAGGCTTTGACGAGCTGCTGAGCTACTGGGCGCAAAAGGCGCCGGATCGGCCCGCCCTCGTCTACGAGCGGGGCGGACAGCCCACCGTCTGCACCTTTTCAGAGCTCCGGGAGCGGGTCTTCGCCCGGGCCGACGAGCTGGGCCGGGAGCCGGGCCTCTGCCGGGGCGTCGTCTGTGACGGGAGCTTCGACTGCGTCATCGAGATCTTCGCCGCCGCGATCGTCGGCAAGCGCCTGGTGCTCCTCAGCGAGAACGCCTCCGACGCCGCTCTCGTCGACATGGTGAAGGAGGCGGACATAGCCTCCCTGTGGGGCGACCCCGATCTGGTGGACGACCTCTCTCCCTATCTGAACCCCAAGGCCGAGGGCGGCCCGGGCCGGGTGCTGTTCTTTACCTCCGGCACCACCAGCCGATCCAAGGCCGTGGTGCTCACCGGCGCCTCCCTCATGAGCAGCGCCTACAACGGCAGCGCCCTGCTGCCCCTCCAGCCGGAGGACAGGCTGTTGTGCATGCTGCCCCTCGATCACGTGTTCGGCTTCGTCTGCGGCCTTTTGTGGGGCCTTTCCTGCGGGGCCTCCGTGGCTCTGGGCCGCGGCGCCCGGCACTATATGGACGATTGTACGTTTTTCCAGCCCACCGCCCTGTCCGCCGTGCCCATGCTGCTGGGCTTTTTGCTCCAGCATCAGGCCCTGAACGAGGGATTGAAGCTCATCCTGGTGGGCGCGGGCGGCTGCCCCAAGCCCCTGCTGGACGCGGCCCGGGCCATGGGCAAGGCGGTCCACTTCGGCTACGGCCTGACGGAGACCAGCTCCGGCGTGGCTTTGAGCCTGGGCAGCGACCCCTACGCCATGACCGTCTGCCCCGACGACACGGTGGACATCGCCCCCGACGGGGAGGTGCTGATCTCTGCTCCCACTTGCGTCATGGAGGGGTACTGGCGGCGGCCCCAGGACACCCAAGCGGCCCTCCGGGGCGGCGTCCTCCACACCGGGGATCTGGGGCGGCTGGACTGGGCCGGGCGGCTGATCCTCACGGGCCGGAAGAAGGAGATGCTGGTGCTCATGGACGGCACCAAGCTGTTTTTGCCCGAATATGAGGGGGCCATCGCCCGGGCCCTGGGCACCCCCGATCTGTGCGTGGTGCTGGAGGACAAGGGCCCCGTTCTCGTCATCGAGGGGCCGGAACAGGAGAAGGGGCCCCTGTGGGAGAAGCTCAAGCCCGTCATGGCCCAGCTCCCCCGGGGCCAGCAATTGAGAGGCATGGAGTTTTACGGGGGGCCGCTGCCCCGGACCGCCAGCGGCAAGATCATGCGTTGGGCCGTCCAACGGGAAGGGAAAGAGGAGAAATGACCCGCAGAGAGGAAATCTTAGAGAAGGCCAAGACCGTCATCGTGGAGTCCCTGCCGGAGCTGGAGGGCCAGGATTTCGACGAGAGCACCGTCATCAACACGGACACGGGCATCGATTCCATGGGCTTCACCCTCATCATCTGCCGCCTGGAGGCGGCCTTCGACGTGCGCATCCCCAACCGCCAGTGGCAGAAGCTGTCCACCCTGGGGGACGTGGTGGACGCCATCGAGAAGCGGATGCCCAAGGCATGAGCGTGTACGAAAAAAGCTATCGGCTGCTGAGCAGCGACGTGGACGCGGACCAGCGGCTGCGGCTCAGCCGGCTGTTTACCTTCCTGCAGGAGGCGTCCATCGCCCACACCACGGCCCTGGGCATGGGCCGGGAGAAGACCCTGGATAAAGGGCTCCTCTGGATCGTCACTCTGCAGCAGGTGAAGGTGGACCGGCTCCCGGTCTACGACGAGGACGTGAAGCTCCTGTCCTGGCCCGGGGAGACCATGCACCTCTACTTCCCCCGGTACTACCGGATGGAGGACAGGGAGGGGCGCACCCTGCTCACCGGCAGCGCTCTCTGGGCCCTCATGGACCGGGAGAGCCGGAAGATGGTGTTCCCCGAGGACCACGGCGTCCGCATCGACGGGGAGAAGGGGGAGAGGCCCCTGCCCCTGGCCGCCGCCCCCAAGCCCGCCCGGGAGGGGATCAGGGAGGAGTTCACCGTGCCCTACAGCTACGTGGACTTGAACGGGCACATGAACAACACCCGGTATCTGGACCTTGCGGAGGATCGGATGCCGGCGGACCTGCGGGCCCGGCCCATTCGGGAGGTGCGGGCGGAATTCAGCGGCGAAGCGAAGCTGGGTGAGGCCGTGACCCTGACCTACGGGGTGCAGGGGGGCGCCTTTCTGCTCAGCGGGGACAGGGAACGGAAGCTGTTCCGGCTGAATCTACTCTACGAAGACTGATCTTTGACTCAAGCATAAGGAGGTATTGACCTATGGGTGTTTTATCCGGCCTGGAGCCGAAAGCGGTGTTCGCTTTCTTCGAGGACTTGTGCGCTCTTCCTCACGGGTCCCGGCACACGAGACCCGTCAGCGATTACATGGTGGCCTTCGCCCAGCAGCGGGGCCTGAAGTATCGCCGGGACGAGGTGAACAACGTGATCATCTGGAAGGACGCCGCCCCCGGCTACGAGGACGCGCCGACGGTCATGCTCCAGGGGCACATGGACATGCTGGTGGAGAAGGAGCATAACTGCACCCGGAACACGGAGGAAGTGGGCCTGGACATCTTCGTGGCGGGGGACGAGATCGGCGCCCGGGGCACCACGTTGGGGGCGGACGACGGCATCGGCGTGGCCATGGCTCTCGCCGTGCTGGACGACGATCAGCTCCGGCACGGGCCCCTGGAGTGCGTGTTCACCGTGGACGAGGAGGTGGGCATGCAGGGCGTGCGGGCCCTGGACGTGTCCGATCTCAAGGCCCGGTACATGATCAACCTGGACTCCCTGGAGGAGCGGGTCTTCACCGTGAGCTGCGCCGGGTCCACCCGGGTGGTCAGCACCCTGCCCGTGAAGCGGAAGCCCTTCGAGGGCACCGTCTGCGCCCTCATGGTGGACGGGCTGGTGGGCGGCCACTCCGGCGAGGACATCCACCGGGGCCGGGCCAACGCCAATCATCTCATGGGCCGGGTGCTCACGGAGCTCATGGACAGGACGGAGCTTCGGCTCCTCACCGTCTCCGGCGGCGCCAAGGACAACACCATCCCCCGGGACGCGGCGGCCCTGATCCAGGTGAAGGACCTGGCGGCAGCCAAGGCGGCGGCCCAGGCCCTGGGCCCCATCCTGGAGAGCGAGTATCGGGCCGCGGAGAGCAAGGTCCGCGTCCGGCTGTTCCCCACCCGCAGCCACTTCGTGGCTATGGACGAGGAGAGCACCCGCCGGGCGGCCACGTTCCTGTTCTGCGCCCCCAACGGGGTCCAGATGATGAGCGTGGAGGTGCCGGGGCTGGTCCAAACCTCTTTGAACTTCGCCCAGGTCTATACCGAGGACGACGACGTGGTGGCCCGGTTCATGATCCGGTCCAGCATCAACTCCCAGGCGGAGGAGACGGCCCGCCGGGTCATGGCCCTGACCAGGGCCCTGGGCGGCACCGCCGCCATCCCCTCCTCCTATTCCGCCTGGCAGTATCGGCCCCAATCCCACCTGCGGGACGTGATGACCGACGCCTTCCGCACGGTGTACGGCATCGAGCCCAGGATCGCGGCCCAGCACGCCAGCTTGGAGTGCGGCATCTTCTCGGGGAAGATACCGGACCTCGATTGTATCTCCATCGGGCCGGACGTCATCAACGTCCACACCCCCCGGGAGCGGCTCAAGGTGGCCTCCACCTGGCGCACCTGGGCGTTGCTTCGGGAGACCCTGCGGCGGCTCAAATAAGGGAAAAACCGAAAAGATATGGGCTTTTTCGCCAAGGCCCATATCTTTTTTTGTTTTTTCGCCCCTTTGTTGACATATATACTATATAGGATTATACTTTAAAAAGTAGAAGTGTTCACGCTGGTGACACAATTGACGGTCACTCAGCTCCGCGGAAACGGGGGCTTTGGGATAGAGAATCAAACGAGGAGGGTTTTATTGAATGATTACCAATGGCTTTACCTACATGGCCGTACTGCTGTTCATGGCAGCCGTGTTGGTGACTCTCGAGAAGTCCGCTAAGGGCGGCTTGAAGAAATTCTTCAAGTTTATTCCCGCCGTGGTGCTTTGCTATCTGATTGCGATGTTGCTCTGCACGCTGAAGGTCTGGGATTTGAAGGAGACCAAGCCGGCGTACAGCGCCCTGAAGAACAACCTGACCTATGCCATGATCTTTGCTATGTTGCTTCGCTGCGACATTCGCAAAGTCCTGCGCCTCGGGCCAAGAATGCTCGTCGGTTTCTTCTCCGCCACGTTGACCATCATCATTGGTTTCGTAGTTGCTTTCGTTATCATGAAGGGCATTATCGGAGCCGATGCATGGAAAGGTTTGGGCGCTCTCTGCGGTTCCTGGATCGGCGGCAGTGGCAATATGGTGGCCGTACAAGCTGCCCTGGATATCAGCGAGGCTGACATGGGATATGCTCTGGTCATCGACTCTATCGACTACTCTCTGTGGGTCATGTTCCTGCTGTGGGCCATTCAGCTTGCTCCCAAGTTCAACAAGTGGAGCAAGGCAGATACCAGCCGACTGGATGAGGTCTCCTCTCGCCTTGAGGAGGAAGCCAAACTCAACACCAAGCCTGTCACCTTCCAGAGCTTGATCCTCTTGATCGGTTGCGCCTTCCTGGTGAGCGCCATCGCTACCAACGTTGGTGCCAAGCTGTATGGCTGGACCAACTTCTCCGATAAAGCCACTTGGACGGTGCTGCTCGTTACCGTTGTGGCGCTGATCGCTGCCGTTACCCCGCTGGGCAAAGTGGCTGGTTCCGCCGAGGTCTCCAACCTCCTGCTTTACTCCGTCATCGGTCTGCTGGCTTCCCGTGCCAGTCTTTTGGAGTTGGGCGACGCGCCCGCTTGGATCCTCACCGGCTTCATTGTGTTGGGCATCCACGCGGTGCTGATGCTGATCATCTGCAAACTGCTCAAACTCGACCTGTTCACTGCAGGCGTTGCGTCCCTGGCAAATATCGGCGGCACGGCTTCGGCGCCGGTGCTTGCTGGTTCCTATTCTGGTTCCTTGGTACCCGTCGGTATCCTGATGGCCCTCATGGGCTACGTTGTGGGGACCCCCTTGGCGGTCCTTTGCGCCCGTATCATGGCGGCTCTGGCGTAACGATCATATCCTCGCGCCGGGATGTAACTGTATAAGAAAACAAAACGACGCGATGCAAGTGACCTTCACTTGCATCGTGTCATATTAGGAAAAGGAGAAAAAGCATGGGTGTTTTATCCGGTTTGCAGCCGAAAAACGTCTTCCGTTTCTTCGAGGAGCTGTGCGCCATCCCCCACGGGTCCCACAACACCAAGGCCATCAGCGACTATCTGGTATCTTTCGCCGAGGCCCGGCGTCTGAAGTTCCGGCAGGACGAGCTCAACAACGTGATCATCTGGAAGGCCCCCACGGCGGGGTACGAGAACGCCCCCGCCGTCATGATCCAGGGCCATATGGACATGGTGGCCGAGAAGGACGCCGACTGTACGAAGGACATGGAGACCGAGGGGCTGGACCTGTTCGTGGAGGGGGACCTGGTGGGCGCTCGGGGCACCACGTTGGGCGGTGACGACGGCATCGCCGTGGCCATGGCCCTCGCCATTCTGGACGCCGACGATATCCCCCACGGGCCTTTGGAGTGCCTCTTCACCGTGGACGAGGAGGTGGGCATGCTGGGGGCCCGGGGCCTGGACGCCTCGGACCTGCAGGCCAAGTACATGCTGAACGTGGACTCCGAGGAGGAGAAGGTCCTCACCGTCAGCTGCGCCGGGTCCACCCGGGCGGTCTGCACCCTGCCCGTGCGGCGGGCGGCCTTCGACGGCGCGGTCTGCGAGCTGGCGGTGGACGGCCTCATGGGCGGTCATTCCGGCGAGGAGATCCACAAGGGCCGGGCCAATTCCAACATCCTTATGGGCCGGGCGCTGACAGAGCTTTCGAATGCCACGGACCTTCGGCTGTTGACCGTCTCCGGCGGGGCAAAGGACAACGCCATCCCCCGGGACGCCAGGGCCCTGGTGGCCGTGAAGGACGTGAAGGCGGCTGAGGCGGCGGCCCTGGCCCTGGGCGACGCTTTGAAGAACGAGTATCGGACCGCCGACCCGGACATCCGGGTGTCCCTGGTCCCGGCCGACAGCGGCCTGGTGCCCATGGACGAGGACAGCACCCGCCGGGTGGCGGCGTTCCTGTTCTGCGCGCCCAACGGGGTCCAGATGATGAGCGCCGAGGTGCCGGGGCTGGTCCAGACCTCCCTGAATCTTGGGCAGGTGTACACGGACGGGGATACGGTGGGGGCCCGGTTCATGATCCGCTCCAGCGTCAATTCCCAGGCCGCCGAGACCACTGAGAAGGTCATCACTCTGACCCGGGCCCTGGGCGGCGCCGTGGAGATCCCCGCCTCCTACTCCGCCTGGCAGTATCGGCCCGATTCCCACCTCCGGGACGTGATGGTGGAGGCCTTTCGGGCGGTGTACGGCGAGGAGCCCAGGATCGCGGCCCTCCACGCAGGCCTGGAGTGCGGGATCCTGTCCGGGAAGATGCCGGATCTCGACTGCATCTCCTTCGGGCCGGACCTGACCAACATCCACACGCCCCGGGAGCGGCTGCACATCGCCTCCACGGAGCGGACCTGGAAACTGACCCTGGAGACCCTCAAGCGCCTGAAGTAAGGAGGACGGCATGAGCAAGGAAAAGACTTCCATCGTGTTCACCGGCGACAGCGCGGACCATGTGGCCGCCAACGTGGAGGGGGCCCTCATCGACGCCGTGGACGACGGCAGCCGGGGCGTGTTCTTCCACGCCATGAACCCCGCCGCCACCAAGGTGCTGAAAAACATGCACGCGGACATCTGGTGCGTGGGCAACAACCATACCATGGACGCGGGCCGGGAGGGCGTCGTCAGCACCCGGAAGATCGCCCAGGACATGGGGTGCCTCACCATCGGCGCGGGCCTCAACGAGGTGGAGGCGTCGGAGCCCATCTATCTCGACGAGGCCGGCGGCATCGGCATGTTCGGCGTGGCGTATATGGCCGAGTGCATCCCCGCCACCGCCACGGAGCCCGGCATCTTCCGCTGGGACGACATGGACTACATCAAGAAGCGCATCGACGAGGTGAAGGCGAAGTGCCGCTGGTGCGTGATCGTCTCCCACGGCGGCGAGGAGTTCACCAGCATGCCCAGCCCCTACACCCGGGATCGGTACCTCCGCTTCCTGGAGCTGGGGGCGGACGTGGTGGTAGCCCACCATCCCCACGTGCCGGAGAACTACGAGCTGTTCCCCGACGGAAAGGCCATCTTCTACTCCCTGGGCAACTTCATCTTCGACACCAACTACCAGCGGGCCCACCTGTACACCGACGTGGGCGTGCTGCTGAAGCTGATCTTCACCCCGGAGAAGCTGGACTTCGAGGCCATGGGCATCCAGATCGTCCGGGGCCCGGAGAAGATCGTGGAGGCGCCGCTGCCGGACATCTTCACGGATATCCCCGCCGGGGAGTACGCGCTGCTGTCGCCCCTCGCTGCCAAGGCCTTCGTGGCGGAGGACATGCGCAAGATGATCTACCTGGAGCCGGATCGGTTCACCGACGCGCCTCAGGCCGTCTGGGACGGGTACTTCTTCAGCACCGAGCCCGACGGGTACTATGAGGGCACCCATATGGACTTCCACGTGATCGTCCCCTTCTCTAAGACCGCCGAGGAGGGCGCCTGGAAGTACAGCAAGCTGGATAAGGTGAAGGCGTATATTTTGAGACAATTGTGATTATTTTGCCGCTTTTTCTCTTTAGACAAAGAGAAAAAGCGGCGGAAAAAGAGAAACTTAAGAAGAGAAAGAGGACTGTGCGCGAAGCATAGTCCTCTTCTTAAGTTCTTTTGGCCGCACCTTTTCTTTTCGAAGAAAAGGTGCGAAGCTTTCCATCATTCCTCTCCAAAAAGGTACTCGTACAGCCCCTCTGTCGTGTCGAAGTACAGGGGGCAGTTCTGCTGCAAAAAGGCGCGGATCTCCGGCACGTCGTAGGCCCAGCCTGCGGCGGCGAAGGGGACGCGGCGCTGTTTTGCCATGTCGTAGCCGGGCTTCAAATCGTCCACCACCAGCATGTCGGCGGGGTCGAGGTCCATGCACGCCATGAGCCGGTCCAGGGCGAAGGGGTTGGGCTTGCGCTGCGCCCGGGGCAGCTCCCAGCCGAAGACCATGGACGGCTCCGGCAGCCTGTTTGCCCGAAAGTCCCGCAGGATGTTCTGTCGCAGGGAGTGTGAGACCACCGCGATGCTGCCGCCTCGCCGCAGCTGTTCCGCCATGATCTCGCGGATGCCAGGGAAGGCCCGGGGCACGTGGGTGGCCACGTACTCCGTCCAGACCTGCATCTCCCGATCCAGCTCCGCCGGGGTCAGGCGCAGGACCTGCTCGCAGTATTCGAGGAACCCCGGGTGGAAGTTCAGCCGGAAGTACTCCTCCAAACTCACGGTGACCCCGGGCCGCACCTTCTTCAGGAACACTTCGAAGGCTGGGTGATGGATGAGCCGGGTGCTGTCCATGACCGTGTCGTCGTGGTCCAGCACCAGGCACCGGTATCGGAGCCGGCTCATGCCGCCAGGGCCCGGTCGAAGGCCGCCCTAAAGTGCTCCTTGATGGCCTCGTAGCCGTGGAGGGGCGAGCACTCGTAGAGCTTGTCCCCCTGATGGAACACCGACGGCACCCGGAAGTAGTCGTAGCTGTCGGCCAGGGCCGCCTCCTCGCTCTCCTCGACCCAGCGCAGGCGCAGCGCCCCATAGGCGGGCTCCTCCCGAAGCAGCTCCGCCACGGCCCTTTTGGCGTTCTCGCAGTAGGGGCAGCCCCTCAGGTAAAAGATCTCGATCTCGTGCATGGTTTCGTCCTTTCTATGCTTGTTCCGCTCTCCAGGTCATGCTATGCCCGGTTCTTGGCGTCTTTCCACAGCAGGTAGAAGATCAGGGACAGGCCCAGGCCTATGAGACCGGACACCGCCGAGCCGGTCTTCGCGAACAGAGCCGACAGGAGCGAAATGATCCCGGCGACGGCGAGCCCCACCCAGGCGATCAAAAACAGGACCCTAAGATTCCGATTGTCCATAATTACCTCCGTTCAGACGGACAGGTGGGCCATGACCTCGCCCATGAAGATCCAGTGGGGCTCTATGCCGTTCTGGTAGATCTTCTGGGCGTAGGGGGGCACGTCCTCATAAACCATGGGCGCCATGTATATCTTTTTGCAGACGAATGTCTCGCTGGCCTCCTCGTAGGTGACGCCTTCCGGCAGGAACCGGGGCGTGAGCCCGGCGGCGGCCGCCTTGTCCCCGTCCCGGCCCGACAGGCGGCCCATGAGCAGCAGGGCCGGCCGGCAGCTCTCGGGGAAGAAGGACACGGTGAAGGTGTCGCTGTCCTTCATGAACTGCCAGGTGTACCGGTCCGGCCGCACGTAGACCGTGAGCACGTCCCGATTCCACACCGTGCCCAGGGCCCCCCAGCCGATGGTCATGCTGTTGAAATGGTCCGCTGTGCCCGCCGTCAGCAGGGCCCAGTCCTTCTCGAATCTGGTGAAGGGATCGACTTGCATGGTCTGATGCCTCCTTTTTAGATGCATAAGCGCGGTGTAACCGTACGAACTTAGGATACTTAGGAAGAACGCGGAGCACCCGCGTGAGCGATAAATCGAAGGGAGGAAACAACGTTTCCTCCCTTCGAAAGCGTTAGATGCAGTGCGCGTCGCCGGGGGCGAAGTCGATGTACGCGGTCTCGCCGGCCCCGTAAATCTTCTTGTCCTTGGGGTTGTACTCGTGGATGATGAGCTTCACGTTCCCCAGCATCACGTGGTACAGCTGGTAGGCGCCCATGAAGTTGGACACCACCACCTCCACGGGGAAGTAGCCATCGTCCCGCAGCATGGTGGACTCGGGCCGGAGCACCACGGTGGTATCGGCGCCGTCGGCCACGTTCGTGGCTTCCGCCACCTTCACCTCCACGCCGTTGATGTCCACCACGCCCACGTCGCCCTCGTGACGGACCATCTTGCCCTCCAGGAAGTTGGCGTCGCCGATGAAGTCGGCCACGAACTTGTTCTTGGGATGGTAGTAGATCTCCTGGGGCGTGCCCATCTGGGAGACGAGACCCTTCTCCATGACGATGATCTTGTCGGAGAGGGCCATGGCCTCGCTCTGGTCGTGGGTCACGTACACGGCGGTGATGCCCGCCCGCTGCTGGATGCGGCGGATCTCGGTCCGCATGGTCACGCGGAGCTTGGCGTCCAGGTTGGAGAGGGGCTCGTCGAACAGCAGCACGCCGGGCTCCATGACCAACGCGCGGGCCAGGGCCACGCGCTGCTGCTGGCCGCCGGAGAGCTGGTTGGTCATGCGGCTCTCCATGCCCTCCAGGCCCACCAGGGCCAGGATGTCGGTGACACGGCGCTTGATCTCGTCCTTGGGCACCTTGCGGATCTTCAGGCCGTAGGCTACGTTGTCGAAGATGTTGTAGTGCGGAAGCAGGGCGTAGCTCTGGAACACCATGGCCGTATCCCGCTTGTTGGGGGTCAGGGCGTTGATGGGCTCGTTGCCCAGGTAGATCTCGCCCTCGTCGGGGCTCTCAAAGCCCGCGATCATGCGCAGCGTGGTGGTCTTGCCGCAGCCCGAGGGGCCCAGCAGCGTCACGAAGGACCCGGGCTCGATCTCCAGGTTGGTGTCCTTCACGGCGTAGAAGTTCTTCTTGGTCTTGGGATCCTGATAGATCTTGGAAATATGTTCCAGGCGTACGCCTTTTTTCTCTTTAGCCACAGCCTTAGTCCTCCTCTTTCAATTTTCTGCTGGTACCGAAGAATTTCATGACAAGGTTCATGAGCAGCACTGCGCCGTAGGTGATGAGTATCAGTATGGTGGCGAAGGCGCAGGCGATGCTGAAGGCGCCCTTCTCCGCGAACTCGTTGATCTGCACGGTGATGAGCAGGAACGAGGGCGTCACCAACAGGATGATGGCGGAGATGGCGGTGATGGAGCGGACGAACGCGGTGACGAGGCCGCTCAGGAACGAATCCTTGATCAGCGGCAGCGTCACGGTCATGAACACCTTGAAGCTGTCCGCACCCATGTCGTATGCGCTCTCCTCGATGCTCTTGTCGATCTGCCGGAGGGCGGAGATGCCGCTCCGGGTGCCCGTGGGCAGGCTTCGGACCACGAAGACGATGATGAGGATCGCCGCGCTGTTATAGAGGAAGGACAGCGCCCCCGTGTGGAACAGGCCCTGGGAGTAGCCGCGGATGTAGCCCACGCCCAACACCGTGCCGGGCACGGCCATGGCCAGCATGGACACGGCCTCGATGAAGCCCTTGCCCTTGAACTTCCGCTTGACCACCAGGTAGGAGATGATCATGCTGAGCAGAGCCGTGATGGGGGCGGCGATGAGGGACAGGACGAAGGAGTCCTTGAAGGCCTTGAGGCCGTGGTAGCGCTGGAACACCTGCTGGAACCACTTGAAGGTCAGGGGCGTGAACTTATAGCCCCAGGTGGGGAACAGGGCGCCGATGGGCACGCAGATGTACATGCCGATGACGAAGATGGCGGCCAGGGAGCAGAGGATGGTCAGGGGGATGGTGACGGACTTGTCCTCGATGAGCATCCGGGCCCGGGAGGCCTTGCCCGTCAACGTGGCGGCGGTCTTGGACTCCAGATAGTATTTCTGCACCGCGAACATGGCCAGCGTGATGCACAGCAGCACCACGGCCATGGCGGTGGCGTTCTCCCGTTCATAGCCGCTGGTGATCTGCAAGTAGATCGTGGTGGCCAACGTGTTGTAGTTGCCGCCGATGATCATGGGGTTGGCGAAGTCGGCGATGGACTCGATGAAGGTGACCAAAAAGGCGTTGCCGAGGCCCGGCAGCAGCAGGGGCAGGGTGACGCTGGTGAACACTTTCATGCGGGAAGCACCCATATCCCGGGCCGCCTCCTCCAAGGACGGGTCGATGTTCTTCAACAGGCCCTTCATCATCATGTAGCAGACCGGGAAGAAGGTCAGGGTCTGGACGATGACGATGCCCCAGTAGCCGTACACGTCGTTGTCATAGATGCCCAGCAGGAACCGGGTGATCAGGCCCGCCTTGCCGAAGAGCATGATCATGGACAAGCTCAGCACGAAGGGCGGGGACACCACGGGCAGCATGGAGACCACCTTGAAGAGGCCGCCTGCGATCTTGTTCATGCGGACATAGACCTCCACGTAGGCGAACAACAGGCCGATCAGCGTGGAGAGGATGCCCACCACGAAGCCGACACGCAGGGTGTTGGTGATGGCAGTGGGGAAATTGGAGGTGGGGTCGGTAAAGATCCTCTGGAAGATTTTCAGCGTTACATGGCCGTCCATGAGCACGCTGTCCACCAGCAGGATCGCCAGGGGGTAGAGGATGAACAGCGTCAGGAAGGTGATCAAAAGCACGATGGTCGTCACCATGATGGGATCGGCCATCAGTTTTTTCCGGTCCAGCGCCGCACCCTGAGCGGTTTTTGCCATAGGGTAGCCTCCTTGCTTCTTGGTTGAAAAAGGAAGGTCCCCGCCCCGGAGGGCGGGGACCCAGCTTACGGATAAGCTTGAATTCCCGTGTTCGTTAGGTTACTCGGTCTTGAACCGGTCGTCGCCGCCGTTGAGGGCCTTCATCACGTCCTCCACGTTCTGCTTGGTGTCGGTCACAGCCTTGCCGAAGTCATAGCCGTCCCACACCAGGGAGGGATCCAGGCCGAACTTGGCGGCAGCCTCGGGCTGCTTGGCGCTCGGGCTGCTTGGCGTTGTCGATCACCAGGAACTGATAGGAACCGTTCTGGGCGGCCAGCTCCACGCAGTCGGGAGACAGGGCGAACTCCATGAACTTCTGGGCAGCCTTGGGATGGGCCGCACCCTTGAAGATGGCCACGGGGCCGATCTCGCAGGCGGTGCCGTCGGAAGGAACGATCAGCTGGACGTTCTCATAGCCGTTGTCCACGATCTGGGTGATGCCGTCGTGGAGGAAGCCGATGCCGATGACGCACTCACCGGTGCCCACGTTCTTGGACGGGCCGGAGCCGGACTTGGTGTAGATCTGGACGTTCTTATCGAGGTCCACCAGATACTGGATGCCCTCGTCGTGGCCCTTGAGCTGGATCATCAGGTTGGCGACCAGCTTGGGGGTGCCGGCGGTGTTGTAGTTGGACAGCCAGATGAGGCCCTTGTACTCGGGCTTGAGCAGGTCGTCCCAGCTCTGGGGCGCTTCAAGACCCAGGCGCTTGAGCTCATCGGTGTTGACCATGAAGCCCAGCAGGCCGGTGTAGATGCCGTACCAGTAGCCGTTGGGGTCCTTGTACATGTCCTTGAGCAGGTGCTTGGCGTTTTCGGGCACGTAGCTGTTGTCCAGGAGCCCGTCGGCCGCCGCCTGATCGTAGGGGTTGTTGGTGCCGCCGAACCAGACGTCCGCGGAGGGCTTGCCCTTCTCCTCAGCGATCTTGGCAGGGACCTCACCGGTGGACATGCGCTGGTAGGTGGTCTTGATACCGGTCAGCTCTTCGAACTTCTTGCAGGCAGCCGCCAGATAGTCCTCTTCGCAGGAGCCGTAGACGACCAGTTCGCCTTCGGTGTCGGCGGTCTTGGCCTCTTCCTTCTTGCCGCTGCAGGCGACCAGAGCACCCAGGACCATGACCAGGGCCAGCAGCAAAGCAAATACCTTCTTCATGTGACTTTCCTCCTAATACGATTTACGGGCACATACGTGCCACTGAATATATATTGAACTTTTACCGTTCATTTGTCAAGATGCTTATAGGGCGATCCCCCCATTATCCGCAGGGATCCGGGGGGTCGGCAGGGAAAAAGCCGGGGGCGTCCCCGGCTTTGCTGTGCTGTGCAGGAAGAGAATGGGCTCGGAAGGGATCAGCGGCCCCTCCGCTTCAGCAGGACCGCCGCCAAAGCGACGATCAGCAGGACCACCAGGCCCAGGAGCGCCAGCATCATCGGCCCGACGCTGCCGGCAGAGGGGGCGGGCGCCGGGGCCTCCGTGACCGGGACCGCTGTGGGCGCCGCCGTGGGGGCCTCCGTGGGCTCCGCCGTGGGCACGGGGGTGGGGGTGGCCGTGGGCTCCGGCGTAGGTGTGGCCGTAGGCTCCGGCGTGGGCGTGGGGG
>ONNZ01000034.1:0-21353 GCA_900319345.1 uncultured Eubacteriales bacterium | reverse complement strand
GCTCCGGCGTGGGGCTGGGCGTGGGCGGCACGTAGTCGCTCAGGCACTCCGGGGGAATGTTCTCCAAAAAGTCGTTCTTCGCCACGTCCTCGCCCACGGTGCTGAAGTAGAGGCCGTAGTCCGAGGGATGGTATTTGCCGGTGCGGATGTTGTTGATCTTCCCGGCTTCGGCGCCGTTCTTCCACTTGGCCATGCCCGCGGCGGCCACCTGCCGGGCGGTCATGCCGCCGAAGGAGGCAAGGGGCGTGTCCACGTCGATGAAGATCTGGTTCTGATCGTACATGTGGACGTAGAACTTCTTCACCTGCCAGGCCCCGTATTTCTCGGCGGATTCAGGGAACTTCTCCGGGTCGGAGGCGTCCGCCACGGCCTGCACCGTGATCTCCGCCACCAGCTTATGGGCCCCGTGGCCGAAGTCGCCGTTGACCAGATCGTGGGTGATCACCACCTCCGGCTTCACCCGGCGGATCTCCGCCACCAGCATCTCCTCCGGGTCCCGGGGATCGTCCTCCAGCCAGGCCTTGATATACTTGGAATAGGTCACGTCCAGCAGGTCCGTGAAGGCGAAGAAGGTCTTGAAGTTCCGAAGCCCGTTCAGATAGGAGCCGCCGGAGCTTTCCCGCTGGCGGCCGATGGTGTCGCAGCCCACGTTGGCCACGGTGACGGCGTAGCCCCGGTCCGTGTAGGTGGGCGTCACCGCACCGAAGACCAGCACGTCGTCGTAGCCGTGGGTCTCCACGATCATGATGTCCGCCTTCTCCAGGGGTTCTTGCCAGTCCACGGCCTTCTGCTCCAGGGTCACCTGCTTGGGATTGAACACGAACAGCTCCGTAAGGTCGCCGGTGCCCTCCAGCACGGTCATGCGCACCTCCCGCACGCCCTCCTCCGGGAACACGGTGATGAACCGGATCACGCTGCCGTACTCCCGGGTGTAGACCACCTCGCCCGCCTCGTTCAGGCATTCCACCAGGGCCCGGCCGGGGATGCGCCACCATTCCCAGTACACGGCGGCCACGTCCACCTGGTCCTGCCACTTCACGCTGAACCAGTCGCCCTCCACGAAGTTCACGTAGGAGGAGCCGGTGTAGTCGGTGAGGACCCGCATGTTGGGCTCCTTCACATGGAGCTCGATGGTGCATTGACGGTTGATGTCGTAGGCCAGGGTGGCGGCGGGCAACGCCAGGATAAGCACCGCGATCAGTATCGCCAGGACCCGTTTCATTCTTCTTTCAGCCTCCCGATCCCGCTTTGCGGCGGGATGTTTTCCAACAGTATACCATGGGACGCGGGCCTGTTCAAGATGGCCCCGGCCATGGAGCCCTTTTTT
Source organism: uncultured Eubacteriales bacterium (assembly GCA_900319345.1). GTDB lineage: Bacteria > Bacillota > Clostridia > Christensenellales > CAG-138 > RUG472. The sequence goes on along the minus strand of ONNZ01000034.1, from coordinate 20,026 downwards.
GTGGGATCGTGCAGTTTTTCCTTGCGCTTTCGATGGAGAACCGATACAATGATATGGTAAGATATTGGGGAAAGGGGAAGTATATGCGGATCATCGAACTGAAGGAGACCGTCACCGCGTCCAACGACCGGGACGCGGAGGTTTTGCGGGGCGAACTGAAGGCGAAGGGGACCTTGCTGGTCAACCTCATGGCGTCGCCGGGGGCGGGGAAGACCACCCTGCTGGAGCGGACCATCCGGGACATGAAGGACAGGTTCGAAATCGCCGTCATGGAGGCGGACGTGGACTCCGACGTGGACGCCGTGCGCATCGAGAAGCTGGGCGCGAAGGCGGTCCAGGCCCACACCGGCGGCATGTGCCACATGGACGCGGGCATGACCAGGAGGGCGCTGGACGAGCTGGGGGCGGACCATTTCGACCTGGTGGTGCTGGAGAACGTGGGCAACCTCATCTGCCCCGCGGAGTTCGACACCGGCGCCCAGAAGCGGGTCATGCTGCTGAGCGTCCCCGAGGGGGACGACAAGCCCCTCAAATACCCCCTCATGTTCTCCGTCAGCGACGTGCTCATCCTGACCAAGACGGACGTGGCCCCTTACTTCGACTTCGATTTCGAGGCCTGCAAGCGGCGGGCCAGGCAGCTGAACCCCAACATCGAGATCTTCGAGGTGTCCGCCAAGACCGGGGACGGGTTCGAAGCGTGGGAAAACTGGCTTGCAAAGGCCATCGAAGACAATCGGGCGTAATACAATTCAGATACATACAATCATTCACAGAAGGAGAAAGATCATGCCGGAAATCTACGATTCCAATCCACGCACCAAGTCCAAGTACGACGGCGAGGCGGTCCGCAACAAGAAGTACGCCAAGCTGGGCGCCCGCATCACCGACAACGTCCCCCACAAGCTCTTCGGCCTCAAGACCACGGACGAGGAGTACTGGGGCCTCCGGGAGATCCTGACCGAGCCCGAGGTGGACATCGCTTTGACCATGAAGCAGCGCAAGTGGTACACCTACGACCAGCTGCTGGAGATGAACAGGAAGAACATGGACGCCGAGACCTTCAAGAAGACGCTGGACCTGCTGTGCGTCCACGGCTTCGTGGAGTACGACTACGGCGATCATTACGACGACAACGGTCCCATCCCCGGCGCGCCCAAAGAGCTTCGGTATCGGACCAGCTACTTCGTGCCGGGCAGCGCGGAGCTGTTCAACTCCTCCGTGGATCGGATCGAGAAGAACCCGCCCGTGGCCAGGATGTTCGAGCGCATGACCTTTTTGCCCTTGGAGCACATCACGTCCATGGTCCGTCCCGGCGGCAACGGCATCGGCATGCACGTGATCCCCGTGGAGAAGGAAGTGGCGGCGGAGCGCACCGCCGTGGACATCGAGAAGATCTCCTACTGGCTGCAGAAATACGACGGGCATCTCTCCGCGGGCATCTGCTCCTGCCGGGCCTCCCGGGCCATGCTGGGCGAGGGCTGCACCGACGACGTGAACGACTGGTGCATCCAGGTGGGCGATATGGCGGATTACACCGTGGAGACCGGCCGCGCCCACTACATCACCAAGGAGGAGGCCCTGGACATCCTGCGCAAAGCCGAGGAGAACGGCTACGTGCACCAGGTCACCAACATCGACGGCGCCGACCACATCTTCGACATCTGCAACTGCAACGTGCAGATCTGCAACGCCTTGAGGACCTCCCTGCTGTACAACACGCCCAACATGTCCAAGAGCGCCTACACCGCCCGGGTGGACAAGGAGAAGTGCGTGGCCTGCGGCCGCTGCGTGGAGTTCTGCCCCGCCGGCGCGCTGAAGCTGGGCCAGAAACTGTGCCAGAAGGACGGCAAGCCCGTCGAATACCCCAAGTCCGTGCTGCCCGACCGCATCCGCTGGGGCAAGTACGCCTGGGACGAGAACTACCGGGACACCGCCCGGGTCAACACCCATAAGACCGGCTCCGCCCCCTGCAAGGCCGCCTGTCCCGCCCACGTGTCCATCCAGGGCTACCTCAAGATGGCCCGGGAAGGCCGGTACGACGAGGCGCTGGCCCTCATCAAGCGGGAGAATCCCTTCCCCGCCATCTGCGGCCGGGTGTGCAACAAGCGCTGTGAGGACGCCTGCACCCGGGGCACCATCGACGCCCCCGTGGCCATCGACGACGTGAAGAAGTTCCTGGCCGAGCGGGACCTCCACGCCGAGACCCGCTACGTGCCCAAGAAGACCATCAACCGGGTGTCCGGCGAGTGGCCCCAGAAGATCGCCATCATCGGCGGCGGCCCGGCGGGCCTGTCCTGCGCCTACTATCTGGCGGAGCGGGGCTACAAGCCCACCGTCTTCGAGAAGAACAGCAAGCCCGGCGGCATGCTGACCTACGGCATCCCCGCCTTCAAGCTGAACAAGGCCGTGGTGGACGCCGAGATCGACGTGATCCGCGCCCTGGGCGCCGAGATCCGCTGCGGCGTGGAAGTGGGCAAGGACGTGACCATCCAGGAGCTGAAGGAGGAGGGCTACGAGGCCTTCTACATCGCCATCGGCTGCCAGGGCGGCCGCCTCCCCGGCGTGCCCAACGAGACCGCCGAGGGCACCGAGATCGCCGTGAGCTTCCTGGAGAAGGCCCTGGGCGACAACAGCCGCAAGCTCACCGGGGACACCGTCGTTATCGGCGGCGGCAACGTGGCCATCGACTGCGCCCGGACCGCCCACCGCATGGGCGCGGGCAGCGTATCCATGTTCTGCCTGGAGAGCCGGGACACTATGCCCGCCTCCCCCGAGGAGATCGCCGAGGCCGAGGAGGAGAACGTGAAGATCTTCCCCTCCTGGGGTCCCAAGGAGGTCCTGGTGGACGAGGCGGGGAAGGTGAAGGGCATCGTGCTCAAGCGCTGCACCTCTACCGTCGATCCCGAGACCGGCAAGTTCAATCCCCGGTACGACGAGAACGAGAACATCGTCTTCGCCATCGGCCAGGCCATCGAGTGGGGCAAGCTCCTGGAGGGCACCGGCGTGAAGTTCTGGCACGGCAACTACCCCGTGGCGGACAAGTTCACCTATCAGACCGACGATCCCGCCATCTTCGTGGGCGGCGACGTGTTCACCGGCCCCAAGTTCGTCATCGACGCCATCGGTCAGGGCCATGAGGCCGCCGAGTCGCTGGCCCGGTTCGTCTCCAAGAACAACGTGTCCCAGACCCTGGGCCGGGATCGGCGCTACTTCAAGCCCCTGGACAAGGACAACATCGCCATCGACTCTTACGACAGCGCCCAGCGGCAGGCCCCGGCGGTGGACGAGACCGTGGACGCCAAGAACAGCTTCACCGATCCTCGGCTCACCCTGACCGAGGAGCAGGTGAAGATCGAGACGGCCCGGTGCCTGGGCTGCGGCGCCACCATCGTGGACGAGAACAAGTGCATCGGCTGCGGGCTGTGCACCACCCGGTGCGAGTTCGACGCCATCCATCTGCTGCGGGATCATCCCCAGAACTCCGACATGCGCCGGGCCGAGGACAAGGTGGGCGGCCTGTTGAGCTACGCCGTCAAGCGGGCCTTCAAGATCGTGGCCCACAGCGGCTCCGAGGAGGCGAAGATGATGCGCCGCAAGCGGAAGGAATACAACCGGGCCACCAAGGAGTTCCACAAGACCCATCCCCACACGGGCAACGGCGTGGACGTGGAAGCCCTGATGAAGGACTGACATGCACGAGATGGGCATCATCCTGCACCTGGCCAAATCCCTGGAGGAGGAGGCCCGGGCCCAGGACATTCAAAAGATCCTCCGGGTGACGCTGCAGGTGGGGGAGGTGTCCGGCATCATGACGGACTACTTCACCGACTGCTGGAACTACTTCCGCCGACGCCACCCGGTCCTGGAAAGCGCGGAGCTGGAGCTGGAGACCATCCCCGCCGTGACCTTCTGCGGGAACTGTGAGAGGACCTACCCCACGGTCCAGTACGGCCGGGAGTGCCCCTACTGCCACAGCGGGGAGACCTGGCTGCTGCGGGGGAACGAGTGCATCATCAAGGAGATAGAGGTGGAATAGAGGGGGACCTATGAGGAAAAAAGCGGTGAAGGAGCAGCCGGAAGAGAAGCCGGCCAAGGAGACCATAGAGGAACAGCCCGCGGAACCGATCCCGGAGAAGAAGCCTGTGGAAAAGCGGGAGGGCCTGGACAGGACCGTCAGCGTCACCCGGCAGCACTGCCTGTTCACCATGATCAGCGCCGCAGTGGTGGTGGTCTGCGTCTGCATCGGCGTGACCATGAACCTGACCACCATTCACGACGAGAACTTCGACCATATGGGCCTCAGGACCTTCTGCATGTTCACGGTGAACTCCAACATCCTCATGGGCGCGTCCATGGCCCTGGTGTTCCCCTACTCCCTGGACGGCCTGCGCAAGCACAACTTCCACCTGCCCCGCTGGGTAGTGGACATGGTCTACGCCGGGGTCACGGCCGTGGCGCTGACCTTCCTCATCTCCCTGTGCGTGCTGGCGCCGGTGAAGGGCTTCGTGCTGATCTTCACGGGCTCCCGGTTCTTCCTCCACGGCCTCTGCCCGATCCTGGCCATCGTGGCCTTCTGCTTCTTCATCAGCGAGCAGCGCATCCGCTTTCGGGACACCCTGTTCGCCCTGGTGCCCGTGCTGATCTACGCCGTCCTCTACTACGTGATGGTGGTGGTCCTGGGCGAGGACCGAGGCGGCTGGAACGACTTCTACGGCTTCGCCACCCGCCTGCCGGTCTGGATACCCATGGTGTCCATCATGCCCCTTACCTTCCTCATCGCCACGGTCATCCGCATCTTCCACAACCGGACCTTCGACCAGCGCCGCCAGGAGGAGGCCGCCTACTTCAGCGAGATCTTCGCCCACGCCGACATCCGGGAGATCGTGGCGGCCATGGCCCGGTTCCACCGGGAGAACGCCAAGGGCCGGGACATCGTGGTGCCCGGCCGGGTCATTGCCATCATGGTGGAGAACAACGAGGGGGACTGCACCTGGGAGGAGTGCTGCGGCATCTACCTGAAGGAGTATCTGCAGAGCAGCGAGGCCATGAACATCAAGAAGCTTTGGTTTTGACCCATGGGGCGCGCCCGGTCCGAGGATCGGCGGGCCCTGTTTTTTTCACAGCCCTTTCACAATGTGGACCGTGGTTTCTGGTACAATAGTGCATCATATATAGACGGAGCGGACTATGATCTCCAAGTTCAGTGTTAAAAAGCCCTTCACCGTGCTGGTGGCGGTCATACTGGTCCTGGTTTTGGGCACGGTGTCCGTGACCAGGATGACCCCTGATCTGCTGCCGGAGATGAGCTTCCCCTACATCGTCCTGGTGACCCCCTACGTGGGCGCCGCCCCGGAGGAGGTGGAGACCACCGTCACCAAGCCCCTGGAACAGAGCCTGGCGGCCCTGGACGATCTCAAGCAGCTGAACTCCGTCTCCTCGGAGAGCGTGTCCGTGGTGTATCTCACCTTCGAGGACACGGTGAACGTGGACCGGGCCATGCTGGACATCCAGCAGGTGGTGACCCGCCTCAAGGGGGACTGGCCGGAGGCGGTGGGCACCACCAACATGTTGGAGCTGTCCACGGATCTGATCCCCACGGTGGTGGCGGCGGTCCACTATAAGGACATGGAGCCGGTGGATCTTTCGGGCTTCGTCAGCGACAAGCTGATCCCCGCCCTGGAGGGCACCAACGGCGTGGCGTCGGTGAACGCCACGGGCCTGGTGGTGGAGCAGATCGAGATCGAGCTCAACAAGGACAAGATCGACGAGCTGAACAAGAAGCTGTACGCGTCCATGGACGAGGCGGCCCAGGAGGCCTTCGACAAGATCGACGAGGGCCAGCAGAAGATCGACGAGGGCCGGCAGGAGCTGGAGGACGCCAAGGCGGAGCTGGAGAAGGGCAAGCAGGTCCTGTGGAACAGCAGCTATGTGGCCAATCAGGGGTTCCAGGACGCCAAGGCGGAGCTGGACCAGACCAAGGCGGACCTGACCAGCGCCATCGCCACCATGGAGGCCAAGCGGGCTGAGCTGGTGGAACAGCGGGACAGCGTCAAGGATCAGCGGCAGCTGCTCAGCGCCCTGCAGTCGTCCATCCTCCTACTGGAGAGCCGGAAGACGGCGCTGGAGGCGTCCATCGCCGAAGCCTCCGGCAAGGAGGACATGACCGCGGAGGAGCTGGAGGCCCTGGCGAACCAGCAGTTGGAGCTGGAAGGGGTGGTGCGGGGCTTGGAGCTCATCGACGACCAGCTCAGCCAGTACGGCCTGACCCGGGATCAGATCGGGGACACCCTGGCCCAGATGGATCAGCTGGACGCCGGCATCGCCACCCTGGACGAGAACATAGCGGCGGCCAAGGACGGCCTCGCCCAGGTGCAGAGCGGCTACGACGAGCTGAAGAAGCAGCAGAACGAGGTCCAGGGCCAGCTCTACGGCACCCAGATACAGCTCAACGAGGGACAAAAACAGATCGAGACCGGGACCACGGAGCTGGACAACAGCCAGGTGGAGCTGGACAGCGCCCGGGAGGAGGCCCACAACCAGCTCTCCGCCGCCAAGGAGGAGGCGGACCTGCACGGCGTCCTCACCAAGGAGCTGGTGGCCCAGCTGGTCCAGGCCCAAAACTTTGAGATGCCCGCCGGGTTCGTGTCCGACGGGGACGTGAGCTGGATCGTCAACGTAGGCGACAAGGTGAAGGGCGTGGAGGCCCTGGAGAACGTGGCCATCCTGTCCCTGGGCCTGGACGATCTGGACGTGGTGCGCCTGGGGGACGTGGCCGACGTGCACATCGTGGACAACAGCGCCACCACCTACGCCCGCATCAACGGGGAGAACGGGGTGCTGCTCACCTTCTCCCGCCAGTCCGCCTACGCCACCGCCACCGTGGCGGACACCATCGACGCCAAATTCCGGGAGCTGGAGGACCAGTATCCGGGGCTCAGCTTCGTGGCCCTTATGGACCAGGGGGACTACATCCACCTGGCCATGTCCGCGGTGGTCCAGAGCCTGCTTCTGGGCGGCGCGCTGGCCATCTTCATCCTGTTCCTGTTCCTCAGGGACATCCGGCCCACCTTCGCCGTGGGCATCTCCATCCCCGTGTCCGTGCTCTTTGCCCTGGTGCTCATGTACTTCTCCGGGGTCACCATGAACGTGATCTCCATGGCGGGCCTGGCCATCGGGATCGGCATGCTGGTGGATAACTCCATCGTGGTCATCGAGAACATCTACCGCCTGCGGGCCGAGGGCATGGCGCCCAAGGATGCCGCCATCCAGGGAGCCCGGGAGGTCATGGGGGCCATCACCGCCTCCACGTTGACCACCATCTGCGTGTTCGTGCCCATCATCTTCGTCCACGGCATGACCCGGCAGATCTTCATGGACATGATCCTGACCATCACCTATTCCCTCATGGCCAGCCTGATCGTGGCCCTCACCGTGATCCCCGCCATGGCCCAGGGCCTGCTGCGCCGGGAGGTGAGACCCATGAGCAACCTGGCGAAGAAGCTCATGGGGGGCTTCGAGAAGACGATCCGCTTCACGTTGCGCCATCGGGCCCTCGCGTTGCTGCTGGCCCTGGCGCTGCTGGGCGGGTCGGCCTGGTACTCCCTGCGGCAGGGCTATGAGTATTTCCCGGAGAGCGGCGGCACCCAGATCTCCATCACCGTGTCCGTGCCGGAGGAGTATACCTTCGAGGATCGCTGCCGGGTGGCGGACGAGATGATGGCGGCCATGGAAGCGGTGCCCCACCTCACCGACATCGGCGGCATGATCAACGGCGGCATGGAGAGTTTGGTGGGCCTGTCCTCCGGCGGCGGGGACCAGATCACCGTCTACGCCCTGGTGGACGAGGACAGCGGCTACAGCAGCATCGAAGCCACCAAGGACATCCGAAAGGTCCTGGCCCCCTTCAAGGGGGAGGTGGACTTCGAGGTGGCCACCGTGTCCACCATGAGCATGGGCACCATGCTCCAAAGCGGCGGCTTCACCATGAACATCTTTTCCAACGACCTCACCGACCTTAGGACGGCGGCCAAGACCGTGGCGGAGCGGCTCAAGACGGTGGAGGGCCTTCGGGAGATCACCGGCGGGGCGGAGGACACCTCCCCGGCCCTGCACATCACGGTGGACAAGGAGAAGGCCATCGAGCACAATCTGACCACCGCCCAGGTGTACCTCGCGATCGTCCAGGAGCTGACCAGTTACGTCAGCGCCGCCCAGGTCACCACCAGCACCTCCTCCCTTTCCGCCACCATCCACTCGGCGGACGGGGAGACGGACCGGCAGAAGCTGGAGAAGATGACCATCACCGCCACGCGGCGGGACGGCACCACCGAGGAGGTGCCCCTGAAGGACATCATCACCGTCTCCGAGACCGAGACCCTTTCCTCCATCCACCGGCTGGAGCAGCGGCGCTACATCTCCGTCTCCGCCACCGTGGCGGACGGCTACAACGTGACGCTGGTGTCCACCGAGGCCAGAAAGGCCCTGGCGGACGTGGAGCTCCCGGAGGGCTGCCAGGTGGAGTACGCCGGGGAGAACGAGACCATCATGGACGCCATGAAGGACCTGGTGTTTCTGATGCTGCTGGGCGTGCTCATCATCTACCTCATCATGGTGGCCCAGTTCCAGTCCCTGCTGTCGCCCTTCATCGTCATATTGACGGTGCCCCTGGCCTTCGCCGGCGGGTTCCTGGGCCTGTTGGCGGCGGGCTTCCATATGAGCATCGTGTCCATGGTGGGCATGATCATGCTGGTGGGCGTGGTGGTCAACAACGGCATCGTGCTGGTGGACTGCGCCAACCGGCTCCGGGAGGAGGGGCTCAACAAGCGGGAGGCCATCGTGAAGGCCGCCACCATGCGCATCCGGCCCGTGCTCATGACCGCCCTCACCACCATCCTGGGCCTGCTGCCCCTGGGCATCGGCATGGGCACCGGCGCGGAGATCATCCAGCCCGTGGCCGTCGTGTGCATCGGCGGCCTCACCTACGCCACGCTGATGACCGTCTTCATCGTCCCCGTCCTCTACGACCTGCTGCGCCGGGACAAAAAACCCCAGCCCGCCCCCCAGCCGGAAGCGCCCGCCGGGGAGCCCCAGGACCCCCAGGAACCCCAGGAGCCGGCGCCCGCCACAGCTTAACAGCATCATCGAAAAAAGCGGAAGGCCTCTCGACCTTCCGCTTTTGCGTTTCGTTCAATATCAGTTGTTGTTCCATTTCCAGGCGACGCCGTTGGTGGGCGGGGTGGGGCCGGGGATGGTGTAGGTGCCGGGCGTCGGCGATCCGCCGGTGGAGACGCCCTGGAAGCGGATCTCGTAGGTGGTGCCCTCGTCCAGGCCCATGACCCGGAACTTCACCACGGCGTTGCCGGGGAACTGGTACTTCACGTCGTTGATGAGCCAGCTCTCCACGATGCAGCCCCGGGGGAGCCGGGAGGAGATGAAGATGTCCAGCTTCCCGCCGGGCAGCTTCTTGCGGGTCACGGGGTTGTTGTACGTCTTCTCGAAGTTGAACTCCAGGTACTCCTGGCCCGCGGGCTTGCCGGAGGCGTTCATGAACTGGCCCCAGCAGTTGATGCAGCGCATGACCATGGGGATCTGCTTCTCCAGCTCCCGGGCGGCGATGGGCCGGGCGTACTGGTTGGTGGGAGAGACGCCCTTGAACACCGGCTCGATGGTGGTGGCCTCGTTGAGCCCCACGATCCGGAACTTGTTGACGAGGTTCTCCGGGAACTGGTACTTGACGCCGTTGATGAGCCAGTAGTCGATCTCGGCCTTCCGGGGGATCACGGCGGTGACGTAGCAGGAGAGGGAGCCGGCGGGGCAGTAGCTGTTGGTGACGGGGCTGTAGTAGGCGTCCTCGAAGTCGAACTCCGTATACTTGGTGCCGGAGGCGTTGTTGGTCTTGGTCAGCAGCTGGAAGAAGCAGTTGACGGTCCGGAGCACCTTTTGCTCATGGTAGTAGGCCTGGATGACGCAGGCCTCCGAGGCGATGAAGGAAGCGGTCGTGCCCAGGGAGTATTCCGGCTCGCCGTTGACCTCCCAGTGATCGAAGACGAAGCCCTCGATCTCCTCCGCCTCGCACTCAAGCAGGGTCTGCCCCACCACGGGGACCTTGCTCTGGCCGTTGATGGTGCAGTGGATGCCCTCGGCGTAGTCCGGCTCGGGGGTGGGCTTGGGGGTCTTGGTGGGCTTGGGGGTCCTGGTGGCCTTGGGCGCAGCGGGGGCTTCGGTGACTTCGGGTTCGTCGGGGAAGTCGGGATCGTCAGGCTCGTCGGGGAAGTCCGGATCCTCCGGATCCTCCGGGTCCTCGGGGGGCTGGGGCGTGGTCTCGATGGCCTTGGGGGTCACCTCCACCGGGGCTTCGGTGACCGGTTCCGCCGTGGCGTCCTTGGAGAGGACCACGATGCCGGCCTTGTTGCTGGTTACGGAGCCGCCGTTGCCGTAGAACACGCAGTAGGCGGACCAGCCGTTCATGGAGGCGGGGATATGGTGGAGCTTCAGATGCTCACTGGTGACGCCGGAGACCGTGAGGCCGGGGAAGTAGGCCGAGGCGTCATTGGCGTCCACCACCGTGCCGTTCTTGGACAGGAACCAGTGGCGGCTGTCGTCGTTGTCCGCCCGGGAGATGAAGCCGCAGGAGCCGCCCTCCTGGACGGTCTCCCCGTAGGGATGCTTGGTGATCTTCACGTCGCCCTTCTCCACCAACACCTCCACGGTGGTGTGGAACCACTTGTGCTCCCCGTTCTTGCCCAGCAGATACAGGCTCAGCTTCACGTTCTGCTTGCCGGACTTGGTGAACTTGGTGGGGGAGATCTTCATGTTCTTCTGGCTCAGCTTGGGGATGGTGTGCTTCTTGCCGTCCTCCTCCCGGTACACGTGGCCGGAGATGGACAGGCCGGAGGTCTTGAAGGACTCGCCGATCTTATAGATGGTCTTCTTGGGCTGGGCCGCCACGAAGATGTCCGTGTAATACTCGGAGGGCGAGTCGCCGGACTCGTTGACCGTGACGGTGACGGAGGTGTAGAGATACTCGTAGGAGCCGCTCTTGCCGGGCAGATACACCCCCAGCTTCACCTTCTGCTTGCCGGCCTTGGAGAAGGAGGCGGGGGAGTAAGTAAGCGTGCCCAAGCTGATGTTGGAGGAGAACGAATACTTCCCGTTGCTGTCGTACACATCGCCCTCGATCTTGAGGCCCGTGGGGTCGAAGGACTCTCCGATCTCATAGATCATCTTGTTGGGGTTGTGGGTGACGTGGACGCTCTTGTACCAGGAGGTGGGCAAAGCGAACGCAGGCACGGCGAAGGACAGCACCATCAGCATCAGCAGTCCCAGGCTGATCCATCGTTTGACGCGGAAAGCATTGGTCTTCATACATCGGTTCCCCCTTTGCTTGTTTCGGTATGCCAGTCGAACGACAGCAGATATCTATACACATATAGTATACCGTTTGTTAGGATACAGCGCAAGAGGCGTTCTGAAAAAAAGAAGCCCTGCGGCTTCTTCAAAGAAAGGCTTTTTCCTCCGGTTCCCTATGGCGGGTGACGTACCGGAGCCGGTTGCGGTCCTCCGGGGCGAAGGGCCGGTCCGGGAGCTCCAGCTCGCAGCGCTCCGAGGCATTGACGATCCGGGTGTTCCCCTCAAGGAGCTCCCGCTCCGGCAGGGGCCAGCCCCGCATGTGCACGTGGCCGTGGACCCAGAGGGCGGGCTCATACCGGTCCAGAAGCTGGCGGAAGCAGGCGAAGCCCCGGTGGGGCAGGTCCTCCTGGTCGCCCAGGCCCCGGGGCGGGGCGTGGGTCACCACCACGTCCACGCCGCCGCTGCGCCACAGGGCGAAGCGGAGACGGGCGATCCGTTTGGCCATCTGCCGCTCCGTGAACTGCTGGGGGGCGTCGGGCCGATACTGAAGGCAGCCGCCCAGGCCCAATATGCGCAGGCCTCGGTAGATGACCAGCTGATCGTCGATGCAGTCGCAGCCCTCCGGCGGCCGGCGGGAATATCCCTCGTCGTGGTTCCCGTGGACGTAGAGAAGGGGGGCATGGGCCATGGTCACCAAAAAGGAAAGGTAGTCCGCCTTCAGGTCCCCGGCGGACAGGATGAGATCGTACCCGTCCAGCCGCCCGGGCCGGTAGTGGTCCCACAGGGCTGGGCACTCCTCGTCGGAAACGGCTAAGATACGCATGGCTATGCCTCCGCGGGCAGGTCCTCGGTGTGGAGGCCCAGCTCCCGCACCAGGGCCCGGGACATGGGCAGCAGCTCCCCATAGGCGGGGATGGCCCCCTCCACGCCCTCCAACAGGTAGTCCATGGTCAGCAGCTCCCGGGAGGAAAGGTCCCGGCTGCCGTCGTTCTTTATTTCGCCGTCCTGGCTCACCAGCTCCCGCTGAAAGGGCAGCAGGGCCCCGGTCTTGATCCGGTCCATCATGGCCTCGGCCAGGGTGCGGATGCCCTCGGGCACCAGCTCCGTCATCTGCACGTCGATGACCCCGCTGTCCATGCCCCACCAGTAGTTGATGGCCTCGGGGGCCTTCTTCTGATCGTAGCTGCCGGAGAGGACCGTGCGGACCAGGTTCTCGTAGAGCTTGCCCCACATCCAGCAGGGGGAGGCCAGCGGCGAAAGCCGGCCCGCCTCGTCGATGAGATAGGTGCCGTATTCCCCGAGAACCATGTAGTGGGCGTTGGGCAGGGGCACGTCCCGGTTGGAGATCACCCGGGCGCCCCGGGCGATGAGCTTTTCCACCGCGTTCCCTTCAAGACAGCTCCATTCGAGGAGCACTTTGGCCCGGGGGTTGGTCATGCGGGCCCCCAGGGTGAAGGCGTTGATGGAGGCGGGCACCCCCAATATGGGGTAGGAGGCCACGTAGCCGATCAAATCGTTCTTGGCCATGGCCCCGGCGATCATGCCGGTGATGAACTTGCCCTCGTAGATGCGGCAGTAGTAGCTGCGGACGCTGGAAAGGCTGGTCCCGGCGGAGCAGTTGAGGAAGCGCACCTTGGGATACTTCACCGCCGCCTTCAGCGTGGCGCCCAGCAGCAGGGGCGTGGTGGTGAATATGAGGTCCGCCCCCTCCTCCACCGCCTGATCCAGGAGGGTCAGGGTCTCCTCGGGCGTGTCGGCGTGGCGGTACTCCCGGACCTTCACCTGGTCGGGGAAGGCCGCCTGCAGGTGGGCCGCCCCCTGGGCGTGGCCTCGGGTCCAGGTGCTGATCTCCTCGTCCTGTTGGTAGATCATCCCCACGTTCAATCGCTTGGGGGCGAGGGAGATGAGCTTGGTGATCAAACTCGGCTGGGCCGCCTCCGGGGCGGTGTGGACCTGGACGGGCTCCGGGTCCGCCGTGACCTGCACGTCCTCCCAGAGGCCCGACAGGGATTCCTTCAACGCCTTGGCGGACATGGTCCCCAGCTCGTCGTAGGGGTAGACCCTGAGCCACAGCAGCAGGGCGTCCTCGCACCGCAGCTCCTTGGCGCGGCCCCCCAGGGCCTCGAAGGCCTCCTTGAAGTTGGCGCAGCGGGCGGAGAACCGGCGGCGCTCCTCCTCGGTCCATATTTCGCCGGGCTTCTTGTTGAGGGCGGTGAAAAGCTTCGTATACTCGCCGGGCTTCTGGAACTGGATGTCGTAGGAGCCCGTGGCCCGATGGAAGTCCACGAACTCGTAGTAGGCCCGGATGCGGGGGTCGTCCGTCCTCTCGGGCAGGATGCGGCGGATGTCGCTCAAGATCCGGGTGTTCCCGAAGTGCTTGAGGACGCTGACCCGCTTGTTCCCCTCCTGGACGTAGAAGCTGCCCAGGTACTCGTAGCAGAGGATCGGGTCCCGAAGGCCCGTGTCGGAGAGGTGCGCCTCGCACAGGGCCATCCACTTCAGGGCGAACTCGCTCTCCTCCGGGAGCAGGGGCATGAACCCCGCCGTCAGGGCCGAGATCCGGCCCCGGGTCACGGTGCCCACGATCCGGTCCATGGGGATCTCCTGGCTCCTCAGCTCCTGGACGGCCATCTTGCTCATGTCCGGCAGCAGCTCCTCCAGCACCGCCGGCTCCGGGTCTTTCCCCAGGGCCGTCAGCTTCGCCTGTTCCTTCTGGCCCTCCTTCAGGGCGGCCAGGTATTCTTCTTTCACGGTCAATGTCATAGGGTCGTTCCTTTAGGGCGTTCAGTCCGCCCAAAACAGATTGTCGAAGTACTCGTCCTGCTCCCCTGTATAGATCCGATCGGGATCGTGGGGCTTGTCCTCGTCGTCGTAGAACAGGAGCTGGGCCACGATGCCGTCCAGGGTGCGGACCTCCGCGACCAGGTCCACGTCGCTTTCCATGAAGCGGATCACGTACATGCAGGTGTCCTCCGGGATCGTGGCCGCCTGGCCGTCGATCACGCAGGGCACGGGCTTGACGCAGTGGATCACCGTGCCCACGTCCATGAGCCCCGCCAGGTCCGTCTGCAGCTCCTCCTCGGTGGGGGCATCCACCTCCAGCCACACGCTGTCCGGCGTCAGGTTGTCCCCGCGGTAGGTCCGTTTGCCGAAGAAGGTGCCCAGCAGATAGGAGCACTCGCTGAAGCTGAGGGCGTCGTCATGGAGGGAGTAGCTGCCCCAGATCATGGGCCCCTGGACCAGCTCGCCGTCCTCCGGATGGAGCTCCACGGTCACGTAGCTGTCGGAGCCGTAGTCCAGCTTCAGCAGCAGGTTATAGAAGGGGCTCGCCGGGTCCAGGTCCAGGATCTCGGCCGAGATGGGCTCGTCGCCGGCCGCCACCACCACGGCGCTTTCGTCCATGGAGATGGCCGTGGCCCATTCGTCGTCGGGCCGCAGGGCGAAGGAGAAGGTCTCCTCCACGCCGTCCTGATCGAGATCGAAGCTGAACATCTGCCCCTCGGAAAGGTCGCCGAACTCATAGCGCAGCAACGAGCGCAGGGCCGGGGGCGCCTCCTCCGCCGGGGGCGTCCCCGCAGCTTCGGCGGCGGGCGTCGGGGTGGGGGTGGGCGCCTCGGTGGCCGTCTGATCGGCATGGGCAAGCGAGACGGTGCCGCGGCAGCCTGCCAGCAGCAGCAGGGCCGAAAGGAACAGGGCGATTCGTTTCATAAGCATCTCCTTGGGATCGCTCCGGCAATATCTGTCTTCATCATATATGAAATCCCGAGAAAGCGCAAGGGATGTTCCCCGGGAAGATTGAAAGAGGCTGTCGACTGTGGTATACTCTTATCCATCAACGGAAGGGAGTTTTTCTATGCGCACCATCTATTTGGCCGGGGGCTGCTTCTGGGGCATGCAGAAGTTTTTCGATCAGTTCGCGGGGGTGATCTCCACCCAGGTGGGGTACGCCAACGGCCCCGACGACGCGCCCAGCTACCAGGACGTGTGCCACGATAGCGGCCACGCGGAGACGGTGCGGATCGACTACGACGAAACGAAGCTGTCCCTGGGGGAGCTGATGGACCTCTTTTTTATGGTGATCGACCCCCTGTCCGTGAACAAGCAGGGGGGCGACGAGGGCATCCAGTATCGGACCGGCGTCTACTACACGGACCCGGACCAGCTGCCGGCCCTTCAGGCCGCCTTCGACGCCGAGGCCCAAAAGGTGGGCGCGCCCCTTACAGTAGAGCTGCTGCCCCTTCACAACTTCTTCCCCGCCGAGGAGTACCACCAGAAGTACCTGGAGAAGAACCCCGGCGGCTACTGCCACATCCCGCAAAGAATGTTTTCAGTAAGGAAGGATTGAAAAACACCAAAAACGCAAGAAGAGGACTATGCAACGCGCACAGCCCTCTTTTTCTTCTTGTGCTTTTCTTTTTGCGCCGTTTTTTTTTTTCACTGAAAAGAAAAAGCGGCAAAGAAAAAACTCCTATTCCCCCAACGGCTTGATCTTCTGTCGGTACAGCCGGAGCATCAGGAATCCCGCCAATATCAGGTGGCTGACCTCCGCGATGGGGAAGGCCCACCAGACTGCCTCGATTCGGTGGGTCAGGGTGGCCATAAGGTAGGCCACGGGCAGCAGGATCACGAGCTGCCTTGCCAGGGACGTGATCATGCCGTAGACGCCCGTGTCCGTGGCCCCGTAGACCGTGCCCATGGAGATGCCGATGGCCGCGCACACGAAGCCCCAGGCGATGATGTGGATGGTGGTGACGGTGACCCCGTAGGTGAAGTCGCTGACGGCGAACAGCTCCATGAGGGTGGGGGCCCCCAGCTCGAAGAGGGCGGTGCCTGCGATCATGAAGGCGGCGCAGAACAACGTCAGCATGCCGTAGGCCCGCATGAACCGCTTCTTGTTCCGGGCGCCGAAGTTATACCCCAATATGCTCATGGCCGCGTTGTTGAGGCCGAAGACCGGCATGAAGATCACGGACTGGAGGCGGAAGTAGGTGCCGAAGGCGCTCTTGTAGGCGTCCACGTAGTTCACGTTGGGATCGAGGTGCGCCATGTGGTATTCGCCGAGGCCCTTCAAAATGCCGTTCATGCCCAGATACATCACCGTGCCCACGGCCTGCATGAGGATGGAGGGCACGCCCACGCTGTAGATGTCCTTCACGGTCTGCTTGCGGACCTTGAAGTGCTCCCGTTTGAGCTGGATCTCGCTCTTGGACCGGGTGAGCATGACCAGAGCCAGCGTCATGGACGCGAACTGGCCCGCCACCGTGGCGATGGCCGCGCCGGTGACGCCCATGGCCGGGATGGGCCCGAGACCCAGCACGAAGACCCGGTCCAGGATGATGTTGGAAACCGCGCCGGTCAATTGCATCATCATGGCCACCATGGTCCGGCCCTGGGCGGTCATGATCCGCTCGATGCCCACGGAGAGGAAGATGCCTACGGACAGGGACAGGCAGATGGTCATGTACTCCCGGCCGAAGAGCCGGACGATGGGATCGTTGTCCTGCCAGTTCATGAAGGGACGGGAGAGGAATAAACCGATGCAGGTGAAGAAAAGGGAGCTCAGGATCATGAGCACCAGGCCGTTGCCCGCGGCCCGGTTGGCGTCCCCGATCCGCTGCTCGCCCAGGCGCCGGGAGATCAGGGAGTTCATGCCCACGGCGGTGCCCACCGCCACGGAGATCATGAGCATCTGCAGCGGGTTCACCGTGGAGAGGGCGTTCAGGGCCTTGTCGCCGATGGTGCTCTCCGTGCCGGGCACGTAGAGATCGCCCAAAATGTCGGTGAGCTGCTCCGGGCTCAATGTGGAGAGCCGGGACACGAACACGCTGTCCACGATGTTGTAGAGGGCCTGCACCAGCATCGAGACGATGATGGGCCAGCCCATGGACAGGAGCAGCCGCCCCTCCGGCGCGGTAGCCATTTTGTTCTGTCGAATGTTTTCCATGGGCCGTATTATATAGGAGTATTTTTTCTCGCGCAAGCCCCAGTTTTCGCCCGAAAGGCGCGCAAGTTCTATTCTATCCGTTTTTGAGGTTGCGCGCCGAAAAGCGAATCTATATAATACATATCATAAGCACAGGGAATCTACGGAAGGAGACCAGTATGAAAATCGAATTGAGACCCGTGGACGAAAATAACCGGGAGGCCGTCTTGGCCCTGTCCGTCCGGGAGGACCAGCCCTTCGTGGCCCCCAACGACGTATCCTTGCGGCAGGCGGCGGAGACCAACGAGAAGTACCCCGGCGTGGCCCGTCCCTTCGGCATCTATGCGGACGACAAGCTGGTGGGGTTCTGCATGTTCGCATTCGCCCCCCAGGCGGAGGACGAGGACGACCGCTACTGGCTCTGGCGGTTCATGATCGACCAAACCGAGCAGGGCAAGGGCTACGGCCAGGCGGCCCTGGCCGAGATCGTCCGCTATTTCAAAACGAACGGCGCCGACCGGCTCTTTCTTTCCACGGAGCCGGAGAACGAGCGGGGCTTGCACCTCTATCACAAGGCGGGCTTTCAGGAGACCGGCATCATCGACGACGACGAAGCCGTCCTCATGCGGATGCTGAAGGGCCCCAAC
Source organism: uncultured Eubacteriales bacterium (assembly GCA_900319345.1). Classification (GTDB taxonomy): domain Bacteria; phylum Bacillota; class Clostridia; order Christensenellales; family CAG-138; genus RUG472. The sequence continues at coordinate 2,107 of ONNZ01000034.1, read as the reverse complement.
CGGATCGTCAAGAACTTCTACGGCGTGGACGTGGACAAGGCCATGCGGATCAAAGGCAGGAAGGGCTACGGCGTCAGCATCGCGGTTATGGAAGACGACGGCGAACTTAGCACCTACTGCGCTGGCAGCGGCCGATACGGCCAGGACTTCCCGGTGAACCCGGACATGCTGTTCCAGGCGGGGTCCGTCTCCAAGCCCATGTTCGCTCTGACCCTCCTGCGGTACGTGGACAAGGGCCTCATCGACCTCGATTCGGACATCTCGGCCGTGGTGCCGGAGTTCGTCAAGAAGGGCCCGGTGACCTTCGCCGCCCTCCTCAGCCACACGGCGGGGTACAACGTCCACGGCTTCCCGGGCTATCCGGCCGCCCATGCGCCCCTGTCATTGGAGGACGTGCTCAGCGGCAAGGGCAACACCCCCCGCATCCGCCGTATCCGGCCCTATGGGAAGCAGCATATGTACTCCGGCGGCGGCATCACCCTGGCGCAGCTGGCCTTTGAGCGCATCACCGGGACCACCCTCCGGGACGCCTTCCAGAAGGAGGTGGCGGAGCCCCTGGGCCTCAAGCGCACCGGCTTTTTCCAGCCCCTGGACGAGGCGCTGGTGGGGAACGCGGCCTTCGGCTGGCGGCTGGCTCAGAAGGAGGACCCGGCCCACGGCTATCACTACTATCCCGAGCACGCGGCGGCTGGCCTTTGGACCACGCCCACGGAGCTGGTGAAAGTCGGCCTGGCCCTGTCGCAGAGCTACCGCAAGGGCGGCCTGCTGAAGAAGAAGACCGCCCGGCGCATGATGACGCCCGTCATGGACGATTACGGCCTTTGCCTGGACGTCTGGAAATCGAAGGCGCGCCAAGACAGCGTCGCCGGCCACACGGGAGAAAACTGGGGCTTTCTGACCAGCTGGACCTTCTCCCGCAAGAAGGACGTCTGCGTCGCCGTGATGTACAACAACGTGACGGAAGCCGCCGACGAGGCCATGGAAAACATCGCCTGCGAGATCTATAAGAACGCGAAGGAAGAATAAGGCAAGCATGATCTACGAGCTGAAGGACAGAGCCAAGGCTGCGCCCCTGTTCGCGGGCATGGAGGACTCCATGATCGCCTCCTGCCTCCAGGGGATGATGGACAGCAAGATATACGTGACCGATCCGGAGCGGCCCAGGTCCGCTATGGCGCACCTGGCTGACTTCGCGTTTCTCGCCGGGGCGCCGGACCGGGAACTGGTGGCGGAGGGGAGGCCCAGGGGCTTCGTGATCCTGGTGCCCCCCACGGAGGCATGGGCGCGGCTCATAGAGGATTGCTTCCCGGCCGCCGAGAGGTGGACCCGCTACGCCATCCGCAAGGACACGGTTTTCGATCGGGCGAAGCTGGAAGCCCTGGCGGCGGCCCTGCCGGAGGGGTACGAGATCAAACCCATCGACGGCGACCTCTACGACAAATGCCTGGCGGAACCCCTGTTCACGGACGGGGTGTGCCACTTCGCTTCCAAGGCGGCGTATCTCGAGCAGGGCCGGGGCTTCGCTGTTTTAAAGGGCGGCGAGCCGGTGGCCATGGCCTCCTCCTACACCGTCTATCGGGAGGGCATCGAGATCGAGATCGACACCCTGGAAGGGGAGCGACGAAAGGGCTTGGCCACGGCCTTGGCCGCCGCTCTGATCCTCTCCTGCCTCGCCGACGGCCTCTATCCCAGCTGGGACGCGGCCAACATGGACTCGGTCCATTTAGCTGAAAAGCTGGGCTACGAATTCAGCCACGAATACGCCTGCTACGCCGTCTCGTAGGGCAGGTTTTCCGGCACGCAAAAGCGGAGGGATGAACGCATCCCTCCGCCTTCGCTTTTTTCAGGAGATTTACATAGGGCCCAGTCCCGAAAGGATCACGGGGCAGCCGCCTTTGTTCTGAAGATAGTCGTTGATCTCGGCGGTGATCACGTCGATGTTCAATTCGAAGTCGGAATAGACCTTCTTTTCGTATGCGCTGTTTTCGGTGTTGCGGATCCTGCTCATGGTTTTTCTCCTTTCTGTGGTGAGGTCGGTCGCGAATCGTTGTTTCTTTCTGTACTCACCATACTACCGAACATTATCGTTGTCAAACTGTTAAAAGTT
>ONNZ01000032.1 GCA_900319345.1 uncultured Eubacteriales bacterium | reverse complement strand
CACCGAGGGGCCCATCCAGGTGGTGGGGCCTCGGGCCGTCTCTTTGGAGGGCGGCGCCTTCGGCACCTTCGTGCGCACCGTGGGCGAGACGGGCGAGGGCGTGCTGACCCTCTCCTCCCCCACCCTGGGCAGCTGCCAACTCAGATTTACGATCATTCCGGAGGTGAAATAAGATGGAATTCCGCCGTTTCAACGACGCCTACGTCGTCCGCATGGACCGGGGCGAGGAGGTCATGGAGACCCTGACGGCCCTGTGCGAGCAGGAGGGCATCCGGCTCGCTTCCGTGGAGGCCATCGGCGCCGTGGATCGGGCCGTGGTGGGACTCTACGATGTGGGCGAGAAGGTATACCACAAGAAGGAGTTCACCGAGCCCATGGAGCTGACCAGCCTCCTGGGCACCGTCACCGAGAAGGACGGGAAACCCTACCTGCACCTGCACGCTACGTTTTGCGACGCGAACATGCAGGCCCACGGCGGGCACGTGAACGCCCTTCACATCAGCGCCACCTGCGAGATGGTCCTCCGGCTCCTACCCGGCCAGGTAGGCCGCCGGCTGGACGAAGTCACGGGGTTGAATCTGTTTGATTTCAAAGGAATGGAATAAAAGCATGCGCCCTTTGACCAGGGGCAAAACATAATCGAAATCCGCACTGCGTTTGATTTCTCATTGTTTTGCCCGTGCTGCGCCTCGCTGCATCTGCCACAGGCAGCGCTTGGCTCCGCACCCTGAAAGAAAGGGCGCACCCAAAGAACTTTAATTGATATCAATTGCTTATTTGGCGATTCCATTATCCCAAATAAGCTTTTCTTTTTGCGCCGCTTTTTCTTTTCACTGAAAAGAAAAAGCGGCAAAAGAAAATTGTCACCAATTCGGTTCTCCCGTTCCCAAAAACAGCACCCGGTGGGCGGGGATGTCCGGCTCCTCCAGCTGGGAGGAAAAGAACTTATGCATGACCTGCTCATAGGTGAGGCCGTCGTCTCCCGAGAGGACCACCGCATAACCGAGCTGCCCGTTGGTCTCGCCGGAGAGGGTCAGCAGGAAGGGAAAGGGCTCGTCCCGCATGTCGAACCCGTCGGAGAAGAAGGCCCGATACTGGCCGTCCCGGAAGAAGACGTCCATGAGATACATCTCCTCCCCGAAGAACTCCGCCACCCGGACCCCCGCCTTCTTCCCTTCGCTGGAGCGCTGCAGGAACCGCTGCCAGACCTTGGCGTTCTCCCGGATGGTCAGATCCTCCAGCACCACCCAGCCGTAGAGCTTGGCCGCCTGGCGGGTATACCCCTCCTCCACCCGGTCGAAGCCCGTATAGTTCCCACTTTCGTCCAGCGTAAAGGATACGGGCCGCCATGCGCAGCCCGTCAACAGCAGTATAGCCAGCAGGATGGTGAGGGCCTTACCCTTCATGGGGCAGCTCCTCGGTATAGAGCATGTCGTGGGAGATGCTGCCGTAGAAGAGGCGGCTGATCTCGGCGTGGTCCTTCGTTTGGCCCAATATCCACATGAGCTTGGCCACCACGGCCTCGGTGGTCATGTCGTATGCCTCCAGCACGGGCAAATCCTGCTTCAGCTTATGCCCCACCCGGTACACGGTGAGATCGCTCCCCTCGTTTGGCACCTGGGTGGTCATGACCACGGTCTTCCCCGCCAGCACGCCCCGGCGGATGGCCGCGTAGAACCGGCTGCCCTCGCTGGGCACGCCGCCTACGCCGAAGCTCTCCACCACCAGCGCGTCCTTGCGGCGGAGCATGTAGGAGATCACCTCCGGCCCCATGCCGGGGATCAGCTTCACCAGGCCCACGCTGTCGTCCAGCTTGTGGCTGAACACGGGCGGCTTCTTATAGTTGAGGTAGATGTACCGGAGCACCCGCCCCTCCCGGACGGAGGCGAGCTCCGGATAGTTGATGCTGGAGAAGGCGGAAAAGCTCTTGGACCGGACCTTCCGGGCCCGGGTGCCCAGGATCACGGACCCGTTGAACACGATGACCACGCCGCAGCTCCCCGGCGAGCAGGCGTAGGCGAAGGCGTCCAGCAGGTTCACCTGGGAGTCCGTGTTCTCGGAGTGGATGGGCTTCTGGGCCCCCGTGAGCACGATGGGCTTGGGCGAGCGCCGCACGAGATAGCTGAGGGCCGCCGCCGTATAGGCCATGGTATCCGTGCCGTGGGCCACCACGAAGCCGTCGTATTCGTCGTAATACCGCTCGATGGCCCCGGAAATCACCAGCCAGTCGGCCGGGGTCATGTCCGTGCTGTCCAGGTTCAGCACTTGGATGGCGTGGGGCTCGCAGATGTTCTTCAGCTCCGGGACGCTCTTTAAGAGCTCCTCCCCGGAGATGGTGGGCGTGAGCCCGCTTTCCGTATTGCCCGAGGCGATGGTCCCCCCGGTGGCGATCAACAATATCTTCTTCATGGTCACAGTATAGCGGAAACCCGGGCCTTTTGCAAGGAATACGAGAAAAAGAAAATCTCCCGCGAACGGGAGATCGATTCTTTTGGTTGTGGGGTTGGAGTGTTACATGCCGTACCGCTTCTTGAAGCGATCGACCCGTCCGCCGCTGTCCACCAGCTTCTGCCGGCCCGTGAAGAACGGATGGCACTTGCTGCAGATTTCGACCTTGAGCTCACCCTTGGTGGAGCCGGTAACGAAGGTCTCACCGCAGGCGCAGCGCACGACGGCCTCGCCGTAAGACGGTTGGATATCTTTCTTCATGTATTATCACTCCTTTGTCGTGTAATGCATTACCGTTTGCCATTATACCATGGCGAACCGAAAATGCAAGCACTTTTTTCAGGAAATTTTGGTCAATTTCCGTACCGGTTCTGAGGGCTCAGGGTATAGCCCGACTTCTCGTAGATGCGTATCCAGTCCTTGAGCTTGGTGAGGAACTCCTCGTTGGTGGCGGTCTTGGCCATCATGGGCACCACCTGCTCCGTGACCTCCGTGGTGCCGCCCCCCGCCAGGAACTTGCGGAGCATGTACACGCCCTCCAGCTCCGTCTTGGAGAGCAGCAGCTCCTCCCGCCGGGTGCCGGACTTGTAGATGTCGATGGCCGGGAAGACCCGCTTCTCCGCCAGCTTGCGGTCGAGATGGATCTCCATGTTGCCGGTGCCCTTGAACTCCTCGTAGACGATGTCGTCCATGCGGCTGCCGGTCTCCACCAGGGCCGTGGCGATGACGGTGAGGCTCCCGCCGCCCTCGATGTTTCGGGCCGCGCCGAAGAACCGCTTGGGCTTGTGGAGGGCGCCCGGGTCCATGCCGCCGGACAGGGTCCGGCCCGTGGGCGGGATCACCAGGTTGTAGGCCCGGGTGAGCCGGGTCAGGCTGTCCAGGAGGATCACCACGTCCCGCCCCTGCTCCACCAGGCGCATGGCCCGCTCCTGGACCATTTCGGCGATGCGGGTGTGGTGCTCGGGGAGCTCATCGAAGGTGGAGTAGACCACCTCGCCCCGGATGCACCGCTTCATCTCCGTGACCTCCTCGGGCCGCTCGTCGATCAAAAGGACCATCAGGTGGGTGTCCGGGTAATTGGCGGAGATGCCGGCGGCGATCTGTTTGAGCAGCGTGGTCTTGCCCGCCTTGGGCTGGGACACGATCATGGCCCGCTGGCCTTTGCCGATGGGAGCGATGAGGTCGATGAGCCGGGCGGACAGGCTGTTGCTCTCCCCCGCCGTCTCCAGGGTGTACCGCTCGTTGGGGAATATGGGCACCAGCTCCTCGAAGGTCTTGCGGCGGGCGTTCTCGTCGGGCAGGAGCCCGTTGACCTTGTCGATGTACATGAGGGCGTCGAACTTGTCCCCCTCCCGGTGGGGCCGGGCCCGGCCCTCCACGTAGTCGCCGGTCTTCAGGCTGAAGCGGCGGATCTGGGTGATGGACAGGTAGATGTCCTTGGGGCCGGAATAGTAGTTGTTCATGCGGAGGAACCCGTACCCGTCGGGCAGCACCTCCAGCACGCCCTCCGTGGGGGGGCAGTTCTCCGTTTCCAGCATCTTGGGCACGGCGGGGTTGGCGGTGCCGTACTCCTGGTTATAGTAGGGCTTCTCCTCCTCCCCGTTGGCGGGGGGATTGGCGGGGGCGGCGGGGCGGTTGGCCCGCTGGTCCTGGACGTTCTGGTTCGCATAGCGGCGCTCGCCGTTGGTAAAGCTGCTGTAATGGCGGTTGACGCTCTTCTGATAGCGATTGGATTGGGCGCGTTCGTTCCGGCGATGGTCCCTCTCCCCGGCCTCCTCCTTCCCCTCCGCCTTGGGGGCTTCCGGGGCGGGCTCCTGGGGCTTCTCCGGGGCGGGAGCCTTGGCCTTCTCCGGGGGCTGCTTCCGCTGCCGGTCGTTCCTCCCCTTGGGGGCTGGTTTGGCCGCTGGCTGGGCAGGCGCTTCCGGGGCAGGCTTCTCCTCCGCCGGCTCCGCCGCCTTTTGGGCCGCCGGGGCGGCGGGCTTCTGAGCTGCCGCGGCCTTGGTGGGACGGCCCCGCTTCTTGGGGGCGGGGGTCTCGCTCTTGCCGGAAAGCATCTCGATCAGCTCGTTTTTCCGATATTTGCCTACGTTTTTCACGCCCAGAGCCTTCGCCATGGTGCGAAGCTCCGCAAGGCCTTTTTCCTGCAGTTCATCAGGAGCCATTTGCTTCCTCCAAAGAAATATGGGTTTGTATGTTGTGTGGGATAGTCGAACAGACGGGATCGATCTCGTATGGCTGTATTGTAGGGCCTTGGACCCATTCTTGTCAAGGCATTTTGCAAAATCAGTGCAAATCGTCCCCCTTCTCTCCCCCTTTGCGGCATACCCTCGGGGGCGGCTTCATAGGCTGATGGCAGGAGGTGGACCTATGGATAAGACCGGAACCCTGGCGGAGTACGTGCCCGATGCCCATCAGATCGTCGTCGAGGGCCAGCGCCACGCTCGCATCACGGGGGTGGTGGACGTGGAGAGCTTCCACGAGGAGGAGGCCGCCATCCTGACCGAGGCGGGCATGCTGATCCTGTCGGGGGAGCAGCTCAAGCTCACCCGGCTGGACCCGGACAGCGGCCAGGTGATCGTGGACGGGCGGATCCTGTCCCTGGAGTACGAGCAGCCCGCCGCCAAGCGAAGCTTCTTCGGCCGCATCCGGGGATGATCCGGGACGTGTTCAGCCAGCCCCACCAGGCCATGGTCATGCTGTTCTTCGGCCTGGTCGGCGGCCTCGGGTACGAGCTCATGCGGCTCCCGCGCATCCGCGCCGGGCGGGTCGGGGCGGCGCTCTGGGACCTGCTTGCTCTGGTGCTGCTGCAGGTATGCCTGCTCGCGGCGCTCATGCTGTCCACCCGAGGGGAGGTCCGGCTCTACGGCCTGGTCCTGTTCTTCGGCGGCATGGCCCTCATCCGGTGGGCGTTCCGGCCCCTGTTCACAGAAATACTCCAAAAGATACGCAAAAAACTGTTCCCCTCTTGCTGAAAGTCTGCTATACTGATTTACGTGAAAAAACGTGCCCGCAAAAAAACGGTTTACTTCAAGCCTATACACTTTCTCCTGCTCCTGGCGGTGGACGCGGTCATCCTGGCCGGCGTCATCATTCCCCAGCGCACCAACCGGGAGAACGCCCAGCTGCTTCTCGAGCAGAAGCGGTCGGAGCTGAACGCCATCAAGATCGAATACGAGCGGGAGCAGGCGAACCTGGATTATATGCAGACCGACGAATACAAGCTCCAGCAGGGGTCCGTCCGCTACGGTTGGCACTACACCGACGACTCCATCATCCTGGATGAGGACGATGCGTCCCTGGCGGGAGGCAGCCAATGAGCGCGCCTGTGGCCGTGCTGGATATCGGCAGCAACTCCGTCCGCTTCGCCATATTGGAGCGGAGCCAGGAGGGCGCTTTTTTTGTGCCCGGCGGGCGCAAGGAGATCTGCACCACCCGGCTCGGGAAGGGGCTGGACAAGACCGGCCGCCTGTCCCCCGCCGCCATGGAGGCCACCGTGGCCGCCTGCCGCCGGTTCTGCGACAAAGCGGAAGCTGGCGGGGCCCGGGGCTACGCCTACGCCACCAGCGCCGTTCGGGACGCCTCGAACCGGCAGGAGCTGCTGGACGCGCTGAAGGCCGCCTGTCCTGAGATGCAGGTGTTCCTGCTCTCCGGCGAGGAGGAGGGGCGTTTAGCATATGAGGGGGCTATGGGCGGCAGTGCCGGGACGCTGTTGGACATCGGCGGGGGCAGCGCCCAGGTGGCGACGCCCAGCTGGTCCGTCAGCTTCCCCACGGGCTGCGTCCGGGCCCAGGACCTTTGCCCGGAGGACGCCTTGCCCCGGATGCGGGATACCATCTATACCTGGCTCAACGGCCGCGTCACCCTGCCCGGACCGGCGTCGGCGCCCTTTTTCGGCGTGGGCGGCACCATCACCACCCTGGGGGCCTTGCTCCTGCAGCAGAGCCGCTACGACGGCAGCCAGCTCTCCGCCCTCCGGATCACGCCGGAGCTGCTCAACGCTCTGTTGCAGCGTCTCTCGGCCCTGGGGGACGAGAAGCGGGCCCAGATGCCGCTGCTCATCCGCCGCCACGACGTGATCCTCCAGGGGGGCCTGATCCTCAGCTGGTTCATGGAAACGCTGCACATCAAGGCCCTGACTCCCACGGACCGGGGCGGCATGGAGGGCTTCGCCGGCTGGCTCTTTGAGAAGGGGATCGCATAAACTTTTGTTTTGCCGCTTTTTCTTTTCATGTGAAAAGAAAAAGCGGCGCAAAAAGAAAAGCAAAGAAAGATAAAATGGGAGGTGCTGAAAAGCATCTCCCATTTATTGAAAGTACTATGAGTCCCTTCCTGTCGACTATTCCTCGTCCTTTTTGTCGGGGATATTGATCTCGATGGGCTCGTTGCAGTTGGGGCAGATGAGCCCGTCCGGATTGTCCAGCATATCCTCGTCGAAGTAGATGGTCTCGCCGCAGTTGGGGCAGACGACCTCGAAGAAATCATCGTCGTCGTCCACGTCCTCGTCCTCGTCGTCCTCGTCCTCGCCGTAGAGGATCTCATCGTAATCGTCCATGTCATCGTAGATCTCGTCGATGGAATCGTTGAGTTCCTCGATGGCATCGTCGTGATCGCTCAGCTCCTCCGCGATGGAATCCAAAGCGTCGATGATGGCGTTGAACAGCTTCTTCTGCTTGGCGTCCTCGATCTCCAGGCCCTCCATGAGGCCGTCCAGATACGCGACCTTTTCCGAAATTCTGCTCATATGCTCCTCCTTGTTTCCTTTGGTGTTACTATGGCTTAGATGCGCTCCATGTATTCGCCGGTGCGGGTATCCACGCGGATCTTGTCGCCCTGGTTCACGAACAGAGGCACGGCGATGTGGTAGCCGGTCTCCAACACGGCGGGCTTGGTGGTGCCGGTGGCGGTGTCGCCCTTGAAGCCGGGCTCGGTGTCGGTGACCTCCAGGACCACGAAGTTGGGGGCCTGGACGGCGAAGGGGGAACCCTTGTAGGAACGGACGGTGACGGTGTCGTTCTCCTTGATGAAGTCGATAGCATCCTCCACCTGCTCATGGTTCAGGGGGATGATATCGAAGGTCTCGCTGTCCATGAAGTAGTAGAGATCCCCGTCGGAGTAGGAATAGGTCATCTCCTTGGTCTCGATGCGGGCCTCGGGATACTTGTCCGTGGGGCTGAAGGTGCGCTCCAGCACCGCGCCGGTCATCGCGTTCTTGAGGCGGGTACGGACGAAGGCCGCGCCCTTGCCGGGCTTAACATGCTGAAAATCCACGACGGCCCAGACGTTTCCATCGATCTCGACCGTGGTGCCCTTGCGAAAATCGCCTGCCATTACCATAGTTTTCTTTTCCTCCCTGTATTTCTGGTTTGTTTCTATCTATATGGTCAATCCACGCTGAGAAGCTCTTTCGTAGAGCTGACCAGGTCGATCTTTCCCGCTTTCGTGACGACGCAGCAATCCTCGATGCGCACGCCCAGCTTCCCTTCGATGTAGATGCCCGGCTCCACCGTGATGGTCATGCCCTCCTCCAGCGTCCATTCGCTGGCGGTGGAGGCGTTGGGCGCTTCGTGGATCATGAGGCCGAAGCCGTGGCCCAGGCTGTGGCCGAAGGTCTCGCCGTAGCCCTTAGAGGCGATATAGTCCCGGGCAATGGCGTCCAGCTCCCGGCCGGTGATGCCCGCCTTCAGGGCGTCCAGGGCCTTCTGCTGGGCGGTGCGGACGATGTCGTAGATCCGCTTGGAGAAGTCGTCCACCTCACCTACGGCGAAGGTCCGGGTCATGTCGCTGTGGTAGCCGTTGTAGACGCAGCCGTAATCCAGCACCACCAGATCCCCCTTCTGAAGCCGACGGTCCCCGGGGATGGCGTGGCACATGGCGCCGTTGGGGCCGGAGCCCACAATGGTGTCGAAGGAGGGGCACTCGCTCCCCAGCTTGGCGTTGATGTAGTCCAGCTCCGCCGCCACTTCCTTCTCGGTCATGCCGCTGCCGATCCGGGTCAGAAGGAGCTTGAAGCCTTCGTCCGCCATGTTCTGGGCCTTCTGGAGGCTGGCGATCTCGTCCGCGGTCTTGACGAGCCGGGGCTTGTTCATCTCCTCGGAGAAGGGGACGAACTCGTAGGCCAGGGCCTTGTACCTATCGAAGGTGGACACGGTCATGGTGTGGTCCTCGAAGGCCACGCGCTTGGCGCCGTCTTCCTTCAACAGCCTGTCCACCGTGGGGAGCAGGGCGCCGCGGCCCACCTCCACCACGTCAAAATCCGGGCTCTGTTCCTTGGCCTGGATGGTGTAGCGAAAATCCGTCAGGAGCGATGCATGGGTCCCGGTGATGACCAGGGCCGCCTCGTCGCTGGTGAAGCCGGAATAATACCGGATGGCGGTGAGACCGGTGACGAGCGCCGCGTCCAACCCGTTGTCGCTCAAAAGTTTGCGCAGCTTTTCCACACGCTCTTTCATGCCTTGTTTCCTGTCCTCCCTGCAAAGTCCTACCCAAAATGTCATTGTATTATACCATGGCGTTTCACATATCACAAGTCTTTTTTTCCAGGGGCGCTCTCCTCCTCCAAAAGGGCCAGCCGGAGCTTCAGCACCGCCTTCTTCTCGATCCGGGAGATGTAGGACCGGGAGATGCCGATGCGGTCCGCCACCTGCTGCTGGGTCAGGGGCCCTTCCCCAGAGAGGCCGCAGCGCAACGACAGCACCAGCTTTTCCCGCCGCCGCAGCGTCCGGTCCATGAGGGTCCGAAGCCGCTCCCCCTCCAGCCGGCGGCTCACCTCCTCGAAGAGCTCCGAGCCGTCGGTGCCTACGAGATCCAGCACCGTTCGCTCGTTCCCCTCCCTATCCCGGCCCAGGGGCTCCTCCATGGACACCTCCCCCACCAGCTTCTTCTCCGTCCTCAGGCTCATGCGGATCTCGTTTTCGATGCACCGGGAGGCGTAGCTGGACAGACTCCCCTTGTCCGGGGAAAAGGTGTCCACCGCCTTGATGAGACCGATGGTGCCGATGGAGATAAGGTCGTCCAGTTCCCGGCGCCGGGACAGCTTCCCCCGGGCGGCGTACTTGCCCGCGATATGGGCGCAGAGCCGCAGGTTGTGGAGGATCAGCCGATCCCGGGCCCCTTCGCTCCCGGCCCGCAGTTCCTCCAGGGCCTGCCGCTCCTCCGCCGGGGACAGGGGCTTGGGGAAGGAGGCGCTCTTCACGTACCCGGCGAAGAACAGCCCCCGCAGCAGCTCCAGCAAAAACAACAGCATAGCTTCACCCCCTACGGGATCAGGCTATGCTGTGATCCGACAAAATATCCCTTCCCTCGCGCCAAAGGCGCCGATTCAGCTGCTCTCCAGGCGCTTACTCCCAGAACGGGGAATACTTCAGCACGTTCCGCTGGTGCTCCTGATAGGACTTGCTGAACACCAGGCGGTTGGTCTGCTTGGGGTTCATGTTGCAGAAGTAGAGATACCCTTCGCTCAGGTACTCCACCGACGGGTACAGGGCCGCCTGAATGGCCGCCCGGCCCGGGTTGCAGATGGGCCCCACGGGCAGGCCCTTGTTCCGGTAGGTGTTGTAGGGGGACACGGTGGAAAGCTCCGTATCCGTGAAGGTGTACTTCTTCACCCCCAGGGCGTAGGACAGGGTGGCGCAGGACTCCAGGGGCATCCCCTGCCGGAGCCGGTTGTGGAACACCGCCGACACCCGTGCAAAGTCCTCGTCCGCCGCGGCCTCCTTCTCGATCATGGAGGCGAGGGCGATCACCTGGTCCGTGGTCAAATTCAATGTCCGGGCCCGCTCCGCGTCCTCCTCGGTGAACACCACGGCGAACCGGTTCAGCATCTTCTTCAGGATGTCCGCGGGGGCCGCGTCCTCATAGACCTCGTAGGTGTCGGGGAACAGATACCCCTCCAGGGCGTATCTCCGGTCGGAGGCGTTCTGGATCCCATCGAGATACCCCACGGACAGGAGGGTGCTGTCCTTGCAGAGGGCCAAAAACTCCTCCTGCTCCTCCAGGATGCCCGCCTCGTAGAGGGCCTGGGCGATCTCCGCCGCCGTATACCCCTCGGGGATGGTGAAGCGGGTGACCCGCCGGGCCTCGTTCCCGGCGCAGAGGATGTTCACGATCTCGGGGATGGTCATGTTCCGGGAGAGCACGTAGGTGCCCGCCTTCAGGGCGTGGGCCTTGCCCGTGAAATCCACGTACACCTTGAAGGAGGCGGTGCTGACGATGAGCCCCGGCTCGTCCTGGCCCCGGACGTTGTAGAGGATGGAGGCGATGCGGGAGGCGGAGGAACCGGAGGGGATCACCACCTGGATGGGGGTGTTGTCGTCCGCATCCACGGGGTAGACGAAGTGGCTCAGCACGTAGCGGATGGCCCCGATCATGGCGAGGGCCACCAGGCCCAGGCTCAGCAGGGTCGCCGCGATGGGGCGCAGTATCCGCCATACCTTTTCCCGGCGCACCGCCACCGGGTCCTTCCATTGTGTCATGCTATCTCCCCCACTCGGAAAAGTCTATCCCGACGCCTCGGGCGATGGCGTCGTAGGTGTCCGTCAACAGCTTGTTCAAACTATACTCCGCCAGCAGATAGTCGGCGGCGTCCGGGGAAAACTGCAGCAGCTCCGCCAGCTTCTTGAGTTCCTCCTCCTCCGCCCCGGCCTCACCCCCGGCCATGCGCCGGGCCTGGACCGTCATCTGCAGCTTATGGAACCGCTTCAGGAGGGCGGCTGTCTGCTCGTCCGCCAGAGCTTTCTCCTTGGCAGCAGCGTAGGCTTCGTATTCTTTGCTGCGGCGGATCTCCCCCGCCAGCTCCTTAGCCAAGGTCTCGATCATAGGTCTCTCCCTCGATGACGATGGGGATGATGAGGGGCGTCCGCTTGGTCCGGCTCTTGAAGAAGGACTTGAGCTTGCTCTTGAGGTTGGCCTTGATGTCGCCGTAGTTCGCTTTGTCCTCCGCTTCGAACCGCTGGACCTCGGGGGCCACGGCCTGGGCCGCCTCGGCCATGAGGTCGTCGGATTCCTTCATGTAAACGAACCCACGGCTGATGAGCTCCACCGGGGCGATCTTGTGGCCGGTCTCCTTGTCCAGAGTGATGACCGCCACCACCAGGCCCTGGCTGGAAAGTTCCCGCCTGTCCCGAATGACCGCGTCCTCGATGCTCTTGCTGCCGTCCACCATGACGGCGCCCGAGGGCACCTCCCCGGCCTTCGCCGCGCCCTTCTTCGTGAAGGTCACCACGTCGCCGTTGTTCAGCACGAAGATGTTCTCCTCCGGGATGCCCATGTCGAGGGCCAGCCGGCCGTGGGTCATGAGGTGCCGGAACTCGCCGTGGGCGGGGATGAAGAATTTGGGCTTGGCGATGTGGAGCATGAGCTTCAGCTCCTCCCGGCAGGCGTGGCCGGACACGTGCACGTCCGCCATGCGGTCGTAGACCACGTAGGCCCCCTTCTCAAAGAGGCCGTCGATGACCCGGCCTACGCCCACCTCGTTGCCGGGGATGGCGGAGGCGGAGATGATGACCGTGTCGCCGAAGCCGATGTTGATCTTGTGGGAGGCGTTGGCCATGCGGTAGAGACCGCTCATGGGCTCCCCCTGGCTGCCGGTGGTGATGATGCAGACCTTGTCGTCGTGGAACTTGCCAAGGTCGTCCACCTTCACGATCCGATCCTGGGGGATGTGCATATAGCCCAGGTTCTGGGCGTAGGCCACGATCTGCTCCATGCTCTTGCCCGCGAAGCAGATGACCCGACCGTGCTCGATGGCCACGTCCGCCACCTGCTGGAGGCGGTACACGTTGCTGGCGAAGGAGGCCACGATGATGCGGCCCTTGGCGATGTCGAAATAGTGCTCGAAGGTCTTGCCGATCTCCCGCTCGGACTGGGTGTACCCGGACCGCTCCACGTTGGTGGAGTCGGAGAGAAGGCACAGGACCCCCTTGCTGCCGTAGTAGGCCAGGCGATTGATGTCGATGGGCTGGCCGTCGAGGGGCGTCAGATCGATCTTGAAATCGCCCGTGTGGAGGATCACCCCCAGGGGCGTGGTGATGGCCAGGGCCACCGCGCCGGGGATAGAGTGGCTGGTCTTGATGAACTCCACCTTGAAGCAGCCCAGCTCCACCGTGTCCCCGGGCTTCACCGTGTTCAACGTGCCGGTGACGTGCATCTCCTGGAGCTTGTGCTCGATCAGGGCCACGGTCAGATCCGTGCCGTACACGGGGGCGTCGAACTTCTGCAGGGCGTAGGGCACGGCGCCGATATGGTCCTCGTGGCCGTGGGTGATGACGAAGCCCCGGAGCTTCTCCCGGTTCTCCTCCAGATAGGTCATGTCCGGGATCACCACGTCGATGCCCGGCATATCGTCGTCCGGGAACGCCAGTCCGCAGTCGATGACCATGATGTCCTCCCCGTACTCGAGGAGGGTCATATTCTTTCCGATCTCGCCCATGCCCCCTAAGGGGATGAGCTTCAGTTTGGTTTCTTTCTTTCTCATTCTCTTTCCTATGTATCGGCGCGCCTGTTTTGGCGGCCGTTCGTTTCGTTTTATTCGATGGCCGGGGAAAGAAGGGCCTTCTTCTCCCGGACGGTTTGCAAAGCTCGTTCCGACAGGAACAGGTTCTTCTGCTGCTTGCCGCGGAATCGCTGCCCGGCGGGGGCCATGATGCCGAAGGTCACGTTCATGGGCTGGAAGTCGTGGCCCACGTACTCCGCCACGTAGTGGCCCAGGGCGCCGATGGCGGTCTGGTCCGTGAAGTCCACGGGGGCTTTGCCCAAAAGCTTTTCATGGAGGGCCAGGGCGGCTAAGAGACCGCTGGCGGCGCTCTCCACGTACCCCTCCACGCCGGTCATCTGCCCGGCGAAGCACAGGAGGGGGTTGGTTTTCAGGGAGTAGTCCCAGTTCAGCAGGCCCGGGGAGGGCAGAAAGCTGTTCCGGTGCATGACCCCGTAGCGCACGAACTCCGCGTGTTCGAGGCCCGGGATCAGGCCGAAGACCCGCCGCTGCTCCGGGAACTTCAGGTTGGTCTGGAAGCCCACGATGTTGTAAAGGCGGCCGTCCTTGTCGTCCTGCCGGAGCTGGACCACGGCGAAGGGCATTTTACCCTCCACTTCCAGGCCCACGGGCTTCAAGGGGCCGTAGGCTAACGTCATTTCGCCCCGCTTAGCCATGACCTCCACGGGCATGCAGCCCTCGAAGACCCGGGGGGTCTCGAAGGAGTGGAGCTCCGCCGTCTCCGCCTCGATGAGGGCGCGATAGAAGGCGAAGTACTCCTCCTTGGTCATGGGGCAGTTGAGATAGTCCTCCCCCCGGCCGTAGCGGGAGGCGGCGAAGACCTTGGAAAAATCCAGGCTCTCCTTCGTCACGATGGGCGCCGCCGCGTCGTAAAAGTGGAGGGGTTGGCCCACCAGGTCGGAGATGCGCTCGTAGAGGGCGCCGGAGGTCAGCGGGCCCGTAGCGATGACGCAGGGGCCGTCGGGTATGTCCGTGACCTCCCCGGGGATATAGGTCAGGTTAGGAAGGTCCAGGAGTTTCTTCGTGACCAGCTCCGTGAATCCCTCCCGGTCCACGGCCAAAGCGCCGCCGGCGGGGACCCGGGTCTCGTCGGCGCAGCTAAGGATCAGGGAATCCAGCACTCGAAGCTCCTCCTTCAGCAGGCCCACCGCGTTCTCCAACCGGTCGGACCGGAGGGAGTTGGAGCAGACCAGCTCCGCGAAGGTGTCCCGCTGATGGGCGGGGGACCGCTTCTCCGGCTTCATCTCCCGCAGCGTCACGGCATGGCCCAGGCGGCACAGCTGATAGGCAGCCTCCGCCCCGGCGAGGCCCGCCCCCACTACGGTGATGTTCGCCATGGTTTACTCCTTTTCCTTCTCTTTTTTGCCCCGCTGGATATATCCGCAGTTCCGATCGCCGCAGGCGATGAAGGGGCCGTTCTGGCCCATGCGCTGGACCAGGATGCCGCCGCACTTGGGGCACTTGCCGGGCACGGGTTTATCCCAGCTGACGAAATCGCAGTTGGGGTAGTTGGCGCAGCCGTAGAAGCTCTTGCCCTTCTTGGTGTGGCGCTTGAGGATGTCCCCGCCGCACTTGGGGCAGGGAACGTCCAGCTTCTCCACCAGGGGCTTGGTGTTCCGGCACTCCGGGAAGTTGGGGCAGGCCAGGAACTTGCCGAACCGGCCCGTTTTGATGACCATCATAGCCCCGCACTTGTCGCAGGGCACGTCGGACACGGGGTCGGGCAGCTTCACCTTGTCGATGTTGGCGCCGGCGGCCTCCAGGTCCTTCTCGAAGGGGCCGTAGAAGTCGGACACCACCTGCTGCCAGGGGACCTTCCCCTCCTCCACCTGATCGAGCTTCTCCTCCATGTCGGCGGTGAACGCTACGTCCACGATGCCCTTAAAGTTGTCCTTCATGAGCCGGGTCACCACGAACCCCAGCTCCGTAGGCATGAGCACCTTCTTCTCCCGGAGCACGTACCCCCGCTCCACGATGGTGGTGATGGTGGGCGCGTAGGTGGAGGGGCGGCCGATGCCCTTCTCCTCCAAGGTCTTCACCAGGGTGGCCTCGGTGTACCGGGCGGGGGGCTGGGTGAACTTCTGCTCGGGGGTGATGGTTTTGGGCTCGAAGCTGTCCCCCTCGTGGATGGGCGGCAGCTGGACCTCCTTCTCCCCCTGGTCGTCCCGGCCCTCGGTGTAGATCACGGTGAAGCCCGCGAACAGGGTCCTGACCCCGGCGGACTTAAAGGTGACCCCGTTCACGTCGAAGGCGGCGGTGGTGGTCTCCAGGACCGCTTCGCTCATCTGGCTGGAGAGGAAGCGCTCGTAGATCAGCTTATAGAGCTTGTACTGCTCGGCGCTGAGGCTCGCCTTCAGCTCCTTGGGGCTGTTCTTCAAGTCCGTGGGCCGGATGGCCTCGTGGGCGTCCTGGGCGTTGCTGCGGCCCCGATACACGTTGGGCTGGGCGGGCACGTACTCTGCCCCATAGTTCGCTTCGATGTAGGCGAGGGCCGCCGCCTGGGCCTCCTTGCTGATGCGGACGGAGTCGGTGCGGATGTAGGAGATGAGGCCCACGGGCCCCTTCTTGCCGATGTCCACGCCCTCGTAGAGCTGCTGGGCCACCTGCATGGTCCGCTTGGCGGTGAAGTTGAGCTTCCTCGACGCCTCCTGCTGCAGGCTCGACGTGGTGAAGGGCGGCGCCGCGTGGCGCTTCTTCTCGCCGGTCTTCACCTCCACGGCCACGAAGGGCTTCCCGTCGATGCGGCTCAAGACCTGCTTGGTCTCCGCCTCGGTGTGGAGCTCCTTCCGATCGCCCCAGTTGGTGAACTTGGCCTCGAAGGGCTTCTTGCCCTGGAGCTGGGCGGTGATGGTCCAATACTCCCTGGGGACGAACTCGTTGATCTCCTCCTCCCGATCGCAGATGATCCGGGTGGCCACGGACTGGACCCGCCCGGCGGACAGGCCCTTGCGCACCTTGGCCCAGAGGATGGGGCTGATCTTATAACCCACCAGCCGATCCAGCACCCGGCGGGCCTGCTGGGCGTCCACCAGGTCCATGTTGATGGGCCGGGCCTTCTTGAAGGAGCCCTTGACGGCGGCGGACGTGATCTCGTTGAACTCGATCCGGCACTTGCTCTTTTCGTCCAGCTTCAAGACTTCCGCAAGATGCCAGCTGATGGCCTCCCCCTCCCGGTCAGGGTCGGTGGCGAGGTACACCTTGTCCGCCTTCTTCGCTTCCTTGCGGATGTTCTCCAAGACCTCCTTCCGGCCCCGGAGGGCGATATAGGAGGGCTCGAAGCCGTGCTCCACGTCCACGCCCAGCTTGGACTTGGGCAAATCCCGGATGTGGCCCTGGCTGGCCACCACCTTGTACTTGCTCCCTAAAAACTTCTCTATGGTCTTCGCCTTGGCGGGCGATTCCACGATCACCAATGATTCGGCCATGGTCTCTTCCTTCTTTTCCTACACGATAGTCGTTTGCAGGGGGTCCAGCGCGTAGACGCTCCCCGGCAGTTGCTTTATTATTCCCGAAAAAGTCAGTCCTGTCAAGGTGGGAATGAGCTCGTCCACCCCGCCCCCGCAGGTTTCCAGCAGCTCGTCCTCGTTTTTCTCCCCCGTCTCGAGGGCTTGGACGATCCGCTGCTCCAGGGGCGAAAGGTCGCTGAAGGCCACCTGCTGGACCTCCTCGCCGAAGCCGCCCTCGCCGAACTCCTCCAGGATGTCCCCTAGGCCCGTGACCAGCTTCGCCTCCCCCCGGCGGATCATGCCGTTGGTGCCCGCGCTCATCAGGTCCGTGATACGGCCCGGCACGGCGAACACCTCCCGGCCCTGTTCGAGGGCCAGCCGGGCCGTGATGGACGCGCCGCTTCGTTCCCCCGCCTCCACCACCAGCACCCCCAGGGACAGGCCGCTGATGATCCGGTTCCGGAAGGGGAAGTTTTGGGACAGGGCCGGCGTCTTGGGCAAGAACTCCGTGACGAGGCACCCTCGCTCGGCGATGGCTCCGTAGAGCTTCTCGTTGCCCTTGGGGTAGATCACGTCGATGCCGCAGCCCAGCACCGCCACGGTGGGGTCCTGAGCCCCCTCCACGGAGAGCGCGCCCAGGGCGGCGTAGCCGTCGATGCCGGTGGCGAGGCCCGATATCACCGTGCCGCCGGCCTTCACCAGCTCCCGGCCGAAGGTCTTGGCCACCTCCTTGCCGTAGTCCGTGCAGCGGCGGGTGCCCACGATGGCCAGAGGAAGCTGCATGTCCTCGTTCAGATTCCCCTTGCAGAACAGCACCGGCGGCGGATCGGGGATCTCCTTCAGCAGGGCCGGATACCGGTAGCTGGAAGCGGTGACGACGCTCACCCCGTTCTTGTCCAGCCAGCGGACGTACCGGTCCATGAACCCGTCGGCCGCCGCTTCACGGAGCCGCTTGCGGCTCTCCTCGGAGAGCATGCCCAGGCGCTCCATGCGCCCCTTCTGCACGTCCTCCCAGGCCTCCTCCAAATAATAGTATTCCTCCCGCACGGCCGAAAACTGCCGATATCGGGTGCTGGTGGCGTAGTGGAGCCACAGCTCCAGGCGGTCGGTATCGTCGATCATAGCTCGCTCTCCCCCAGGATGGACAAACTTCGGTAGCGGATGGCCTCGGCTAAATGCTTCTCCAGTATCTCGTCGGACCCGTCCAGGTCCGCGATGGTCCGAGCCACCTTCCTAAGCCGCTGGTAGGCGCGGGCGGACAGGTTCATGCGCCGGAAAGCCCGCTCCATCAGCGATTGGCAGCCGCTGTTCAGGGGGCAGTACGCCTCTATCTCCTGGATGCTCATGCGGGCGTTGGTGCGGATGCTGTCGCCAAAGCGCTCAGCCTGCCGCTGTCGGGCGGCCACCACCCGCTGGCGGATGGCCTTGGAGGGCTCCCCCGCCGCCTTCCCCTTCAGATCCTCGAAGGGCACGTCGTTCATCTCGATGAACAGGTCGATGCGATCGAGGAGGGGCCCCGAGATCCGCCGGGCGTACCGCTGGATCTGGCTGGGCGTGCAGGTGCAGGCCTTGGTCCGGGAGCCCCGATTGCCGCAGGGGCAGGGGTTCATAGCCGCCACCAGCATGAAGGACGCCGGGTAGGTGCAGCTGGTCCGGGCCCGGGACACGGTGACGATCCCGTCCTCCAGGGGCTGCCTGAGGCTCTCCAGCACGTCCCGATGGAACTCCGGGAACTCGTCCAAAAACAGCACGCCCATGTGGGACAGGCTGATCTCCCCGGGCATGGCGTTGGGCCCGCCGCCGGTGATGGCGGCTGCCGACGCCCCGTGATGGGGGGATCGGAAGGGACGGGCGGCCACCAGGCCCCGGCTGCCCGCCACGGAATGGATCTTGGTCACCTCCATGCACTCCGCCATGGTCATGGGCGGCAGGATGGAGGGCAGGGCCCGGGCCAGCATGGTCTTGCCGGAGCCCGGGGTGCCGGACAGGAGCAGGTTGTGGCCGCCCGCCGCGGCGATCTCCGCCGCCCGCTTGGCCGTGGCCTGGCCCTTGATGTCCGAAAAGTCCCAGGGATAGGCCGCCTCCTCGGGGACGAACACCGTGGGCGGCTGGGGCTCCATGCCCCCGTCCCCCTGCAAAAAGGTCACCAGCTGCTTCAAATTATCTACGGGAAAGATCCGGACTCCCTCCACGCAGGCGGCCTCGGCGGCGTTCTCCCGGGGCACGAAGAACACGTCCTCCCCCATCTCCCGGGCGGAGATGACCATGGGCAAAACCCCGTTCACCCCCCGCACGTCCCCGTTGAGGGCCAGCTCCCCCAGGTACACGGCCCGGGTAAGGGGCGCCTGCTTCAGCACCCCCTCCGCCGACAGCAGAGCGAGGGCGATGGGCAGGTCGTAGACGCTGCCCTCCTTGCGCACGTCCGCCGGGGCCAGGCTCACCGTCACGTGCAGGTCCCCGGGGAACTCGAACCCGGCGTTCTTCATGGCGGAACGGACCCGCTCCTTGGACTCCTTCACGGCGGCGTCGGGGAGCCCCACCGTTTCATAGGCGTGGAGCCCGCCGGAGATATAGGCCTCCACCTTCACGGGGAAGCCGTTGAGGCCCGTGAGGCCGAAGCTGTTCGCCTGAGATAGCATGTTGCCTCCTTGTCACACCCACCCGTAGTAGAGGATGGATGCGGGTAAAACGTTCTCCAGGAAGCCCGCGTAGCCGTAGCTGGTGGGCAGACCCGAGATGGCGGGATAGAGCAGGACGAAGTACACCACGGCAAGGCCCAGCCAGGCCCACTTGATCCAGGCGATCCGCCGATTCTCCTGCTCCAGCAGGTAGAAGAGGTACACCGTGGACAAAAGCAGGAAGGGCACCGTGGCGAAGAAGTGGTACAGGAACACGCACCGGGTCACCAAGATCCAGGGCAGGTAGTTGGCCGCCACGCCCACGAACAGGATGGGATGGACCGGATTCTTCTTCACCTTCCCCAGCACCCATTCGAGGAACAGGCACACGGCCCCCACGGCGCTGACCCACCACACGGCGGGGTTGCCGGTGCTGGCGATATTGGATATTCGCTCCCCGTCGCCGGACACGTAGAACCAGACGCTCTTGAAGGTGAAGGGCCACTGGTACCACATGCTCTGGCACATGTGGGTGGCGGTGAGCTGGCTGTGGTAGTTGTACATGTCCTTCTGGTTCTTGAGGAGGGTGTCGAACATGTCCTTGAGGCCGTAGCTGGGGCGGACGGAGGCCTCGTACCGGTAGTAGGGGAAGTAGGAGATAAAGTAGATGAGCCCCGGCACCAGCAAAAACCACAGGCAGCACCAGAGGGCGGTGATCCACAGGTTCCGCCAGAACAGGGCGCGCTTCCCCGCCGCCCCCTTGTCGTGGCCCTTGTAGGCCTCGAACAGAGCGGAGAACAGGTGGTAGAACAGCACCA
>ONNZ01000048.1 GCA_900319345.1 uncultured Eubacteriales bacterium | reverse complement strand
GAGGACGCGGTAGCCGTTCCGGTCCGTCGGATCCATCAGGTCGAGAAGCAGGATCACGTCCGCGTCCTGCTTGAGCTGCCGACTCTCCCGAAGGTCTTCCTTGCTGATATAGCGCCGTCGGCCTTTTTTGTCCGTCTCGGGAACGGTCACCTGGGAAAGGCCGATCACCGTGACACCCAGCTCCTGGGCCAGGGCGTGGAGGCCGATGGAGATCTCCGTGACCGCCTCGTACCGGTCCCGCTTCCGGGTCGGGATCATCTGCACGTAATCCACGAAGATCACCTCGAACCCCCGGGCGATAGTCTTCGCTCGAATATCCTCCACCGTGTACCGGGCGGTCTCCAGGATACGCAGCTGCCGTTTGTCGCTGCGCTCCCCGGCCTCCATGATGGCGTCCATTTCTTCGTCGGTCAGGTGCTTGCCTTTGAGACGCCCCAGGCTGACGTCGGCGTCGTTGGCGATCAGCCGGTCCGTGGCGTCGCCCAGAGTGGTCTCGTAGGAGAAGAAGCCCACCCGCTTGCGTTTGGAGATCTGCAGGGCAAACTGCAGCGCCAAGGCGGTTTTTCCCACGCTTGAGTCGGCGCCCAGGATGATGAAGCGCCCGGGACCGGCGTGGAGCTTTTCGTTGAGGGCCGGGATCCCCCAGTCCAGATAGTCGGGCTCGGTCTTATCCTGCCGGCTCACAAGCTCGGCGATCAGATCCCCGTAGCCCTTATCCCGGTCGGCCTGCTTCTGCACCAGGAGCCCTGCAGCCTTGGTCAGCAGCTCCCGGGCGTCCTCCAGCGTCTTCCCCTGGGCAGCGGCCGCACATGCCGCCTGGATCTGCCGCAGCTGTCGTCGATCCCGGATGATCCGGGCGTAGTATAGGCAGTTTGCGGCGGTGGGCGTCATGGTCATGAGGTCCACCATCTTGGCCGCGTGACGGTTTTGCGCCTCCTCGCCCACGCCCAGGGAGCTCACCACGGTGACGATGTCCAAGGGGATCCGCTGGAGGAAGTTTCTCCGGATGGTCTCGAAGTACAGCCGAAGGGTGCCGTCGGTGAAGTCCTCCGCCGTCAGCTCCTGCATCAGCTCCGGGACGCAGCCGGGCTCGATCAGCATGGAGCCGATCACGCTCGCTTCGGCGCTGTTGGCCGGTTTCTCCTGCTCGTTCAGCATCTGTCGCCTGCCAGTCTCCGCTCGGGCGGCTCATACTCCATCTGGTCCAGATCGGTGTCCGGCTCGTCCTCCCACCGACGATTGGAGATCCACCGGCAGGCGTATGGGATACCGATGCCGCGCTGCCAAGTGTCCGAGGATTTGTCTCGGGCAAGCGCAGCACTCATGCTCATCATGAGTTTGCGGTCTGGTTTCAAACGGTCCCATTCCCTCCGGGCTCTCACCTTGTCCTTTTGTCCTTGTTTGGGATATGCCTTCCAGAAGCGCTCGAACATCTCCGGCTCCCATTTCGTTTTTGCCGCCGGCGCATGTCTTAGTTCTTTAGTTTCTTTGTTTATTAAGTCTTTTAGTTGTGGCGGATTCACCGACGTCGGTTTTACCGTTGACGGTTTTTCAGTCAACGGTGAAGACGGTAAAGCTTGCGGCTCCTCGTACAGGGTGTAGTCGTTGGCGGCGAAGTTGCCGCCGGCGCTCCGCCCCTGCTCCCGTACCAGGTAGCCGGCGGCCTCCAGTTCCATGAGCGCCTTCCGCACGGCGTCCCGGCCCTCTTTCACGATGGCGGCCAGCCCCTTCACGGTGTAGTCCCAGTCTTCCGGCAGCGAAAGCATTTTGCTCATGAGGCCGATGGCCCGGAGGCTCAGCCTCTCGTCCCGGAGGTGGTAGTTTGACATCGTCGTATAGTTGGCATTGTGCTCAACCCGAATCACGCCCATGATCTATCTCCTCCTTGACAGCTGCTCGAAAAACTGGTATTATACTTCTGTTCTCGTGATGACCTAACGGTTACCACAGCGGGCGCTCTGAATGCAGCGGAGCGCCCGCACTTTTTTTGTCCATTCATCTCATCACACCACCTTCATGCCGGGCACATAGCGGCACGGCCGATCCGCCGGAACGGTCTTCAGCGACGCCGGGGCGATGATCTGCCGCTTCATATACTTCTCGATGTCCGCCTCGCTGATCCGCACCAGCTTACTCCCGATCTTGTAGGCCGGCAGCTGTCCACGGGCGATCAGCCCGTCCAGGACACGCACGGAAACGGAAAGGCGCTCTGCCGCCTGTTTTCTCGTGATGTAGCTCATCCGATGTCCTCCTCCGCGTATTCCACACACATCCCTGCCGCCAACAGCTCCCGGAGCTGCTGCATGGCGTGGTTGTAGGCCATGCGCTCCTCCTGATCCACGCGCCCGTCGGCGGCGATCCGCGTCAGGTCCTGCATGCCGTCGTGTAAAAAGTCTTTAAGTTTGACCAGCAGGTTGAGTACGGACTCCGGCAGCCCCTTTTTATCCAGTTGAGGCAGCAAACAGGCAGCAGCCTTGCTCTTTTGCAGCAGGTGCCAATAGCAGATAATCTGCTGTCCGGCAACCTCGGCCATCCTAAGTGCGATCTCGTCGCTGGGCATGTTCGTGCCGTTCTCGTAGAGCCGCACGCTTTCCACGCTGATACCCAGCGCCTCCGCCCATCGCTCCTGCGTGAGACCGGCAGTCCGCCTGGCGTTATAGTAAAGATTCCTGTACTCGTCCTGCATGGTTATCCTCCTCCTCAGTTGTTATAATGGATGTGTCCTCCGGCGGGACGAAAAGCGCCCCGATAGGGCAGCCCAGCAGCTCGGCCATCTCCGGCAGCCACCGTGCCGAGGGCCAGACCCGGCCGACTTCCCATGCAGCGAGAAGCGACCTATTGACCCCGAGCGCCAGGGAGAAAGTCTCCTGGGTGTAGCCCGTGGCCTTCCGGCGTGGCGCCAGGCCCACCAGGCCCTGTGTGGATCTGTTCATGTTCTCGTGATATCCTCCTTCCCTCATGATTCGATTCTGTCCAGCGCTACGGCCAACTTGCGATAGTACGATATCGACATCTTCCTGGCCTGCAGGATGTTCAGGACCACGTCGTCCGTCAGGTTCCCGCGGGACGCGCTCACGATCTGGTCGATGGTGATCCCGCCCTCCCGCATCCGCGTGAGCCGTTCAAAGGTCTCCCGCTTGAATTTCGCGGCGTCGGAGGCGTTGGCGTTGCCGCGAGGCGCGCCGCCCCTGTTTGGAGCTATTGGCTCGAAACCCCTCAGCTCACCCGCTGTCTCCGCCGCCCGCTTCAATGTAATGGCCACCGCCGCGCTGGCCTCCGCGGCCTGCGCCATAACAGGAGCGTGATCCTTCACGGAGGAGTCCTGATCCGCGCCTGCGTCGGTCCGGATCGACTCCCGCATCACCTGTAGCCCGTGCTCGACCCGCCGGTCTTCCCGCCGGATCCGGTCCTCTTCCACCGCCCAGGCCAGGCGCACCTGGTAATAGAGATCCAGCCAGTATTGGACGGTCTCCACCGGGTGGCCGCAAAGGTGCGCGATCATGCTCACGCAGGCCTTGAAGGCCGCCTCCCTGGTACCCAGCTCCGGCATCCCCTCGCGGGGATTCATGTCTTCCTTCATGTTTGCAGCTCCTTGCTCTCGTGATGGATGACCGGGCGCCTCCCGGCGAAAGGATGAAAAGCCTATAGGCGCCCGGATCAGGAGGGTGTATTGGCCTTGGAAGGCCTTCGTCGCGCACCATTTCGGTGCTCGTATATTAAAATAGCACCGCTCCGGTGCTTTGTCAATAGGTTTAACAAAATATTGCTCCAATTTGGTGCAGAAGCTTAACCCGTACCGGAAAGTATTGTACAATTTTTACTCAATAAAGCAGGTGGTGAGGATTTGTGAATCGCATAAAAGAACTACGGCTTGAAAACGGATGGCGGCAAGAAGACCTTGCTAAAAAAATGAACACAAATCGTCAGACGATAGCCCGGTATGAAACGGGCGAACGGGGTCTCGCTGTAGATACAATTTTGCGGCTATGTGATATTTTTGAATGTACTGCCGACTACCTTCTGGGGCGCAGTCCTGTTGGCGGGTTGCAGATAACACCTGAAGAAGAAAATATCATCCTGGCGCTGCGCCGGGCAGATACCCGTGCCATCGAGATGGTAAACGTGGCCTTGGCGCCGTTCAAGCAAGAAGAATCGTCCGCGAAGGCGGACACTACCGCATAGTGTTTTGATTGTGTCCATTTCGGACACAGGGGAGGGGCACCTGTGGCAACACTAAAAAAAATCCTTTTATGGATCGCAGCGATTGTTGTTGGGGGATTGACTTTCATCTTTTTCACGGCTTTGTTTCAGGAAAATGGCCAATACAGCATCCCCTATGTCGCTGTCTTAGGCGTTGCGCTTTTCTTTATTATCCGTGCCCTGAGAAAGCCACGGACAGGAAAGTCATCCAATCAGGGGGCACAAAGCGTCGATGCCCTCCAAACAGTTTCTGATAGATGGAACGGGGCGTCCGTAGTATCTTATCAAGCCATGAGCTTAGAAGAATCCCTGCAGGTAGGGGACTACGTGGTCGTGGACGTGGAGACGACCGGCCTGCACCCAGAAACGGACGAGATAATTGAGGTGGCGGCGATCCGCTGCATTGGCGGAAAGTTTGAAGCCTTCAAAACTCTTGTCTTCCCGCGCAACCGCATCCCTGAGTATGTGACGCAGCTCACTGGCATTCGGAACATTGACGTCATGAATGCTCCTCAGATCAAAAAGGTAGCTCCGAAACTCCTAAATTTTGTCCGGGATCTGCCTATTGTGGCCCATAATGCGCCATTCGATGTAAAGTTCATTGCGGCGGCTTTTGAAACGATCGGCGCAAACATTGACATGAGGTATATCGACACGGTTCCGCTTGCCCGCTTAGCATATCCCGGGCTGCAGAATTACAAGCTGGCAACTTTGATAGATGCCTTAAAGCTGATCCAGGGCAAACAGCAGCACCGCGCCGAAAGCGACGCCACCGCCACGTTGAGGCTTTTTGAACTTTGCCAAAGTGAAATCCCGCGTAGAGCTGCTGAAGAGAAACGGTTGTATGAACAGGAACAGCTCGAGGAAAAGGTCTATCACCTTAATCAGTTCGGGATGCAGGCTGAGACCGCTGGGAACGTGGAGAAAGCCATAGGGTACTATGAGGATGTCCTGGAGGAAAAGGGCACTATTCCGCACGCCTACATGCGTCTGGCCGTGATCTATAAGAAGCAGCACCGCTGGAAAGATGTCGTCCGCGTTTGCGACGCCGCCCTGGCCGTGCTGCCTGGTACCCCGGGTAAGCTCTGCCAGCCGGAGGAATGGGAGAAGCGAAAGGCCTGCGCTATCTCGCAGATGAATAAATAGCTATGCCCAGGAAAGCAAAGAAACAGTATGGCCGGGATGGGCAGTACTATCGCAAGAGGATCACCCGTCCGGACGGCAAGACGGAGGATGTCTACGGGCGCACGGTCACGGAGCTCAACGAGAAGGTGATCCAGCGCAAGGCGGAGCTGTCCGGCAGTGTCAATCCTCAGGAGATGTATACCTATGAGTACTGCGCCGGCTTCTACGCCCGCCGGGCGCCGCACCTCAGCCAAGACCGGCAGAGGCTGTACCAGTCGCAGATCAACAAGGTGATCTGCCCGGTGATCGGCAGGAAGCTCCTCCGGGAGGTCACCCTCGACGATCTGAAGGACGTCCTGGCCACCCGGGGCCACCTGAGCCATCGGGCCCAGGAGGACACCGTGCAGATCCTCAAACAGATATTCTCAGCCGCCGCAGACGCTGACGTGATCCCCAAGGACCCGTCCCTTAAGCTAAGGCAGGAGGCAGACCGTCAAAGCCAAAACAGGCCCTCACAGAGGCCCAGCAGGGCCAACTCCTGGCTGCCGTGCAGGGACTAAAGGTGGAGCCCTTTGTAATGTTGGGCCTGTACACGGGCATGAGGCGCGGGGAGATCTGCGGGCTGCAATGGCGCTGCGTCCATCTGGACGGTCCCGCGCCCTTCGTCGAGGTGCGCCGGGCCTGCCGTTGGCCGGACAAGATACACCCCGAGGTCACCGACGACCTGAAGAGCACGGCGGCCTTTCGGGACATCCCGATCCCGCCCCAGCTGGTGGACTACCTCAGGACCCTGAGAAGCAGCCTCCCCGTCCAGGACAGCCGAAAGACGGCCGGCTGGTACGTGTACAGCTCAGGCGACGGGCATCCGGTGAGCCTGAGCACCCTCCGCCGCCGGTGGGACACGATCAGGACCCGCAGCACTGCCTCCGGCCGCGGCTTGGGTGAGAGGATCCCGAAGCACAAGGTGGCCGTCACCCTGGACTTCATGCCCACGCCCCACATCCTGCGTCACACCTACGTCACCCGCCTGGTGCTCTCGAAGATGGATCTAAAGCGCGTCCAGTACCTGGCCGGCCACGCGGATCCTGAGATTACGCTGCAGATCTATACCAGCCTGCAGAAGGCGGATCCCGACGCCCTCGCCGCGGACATCTGGGCGGCCTTCGACGCCGCTGATGGGGAGGAATAGCGTACCCCATTTGTACCCCATAGGAGGCACTGATGTGTCCTTTTTTGACGGTTCTGCATGGCGTTTTTCCGTGTCATCCGGGTACGTCATGCAACACCAAAAGATTCGAAGAATCAAGGAAAAGTCCGAAAAAGCCCGTATTTCCTGCGTTTTTTCGAACGGAAGATCTCTCTGCTTCGGGACCAAAAGGTCGTGGGTTCAAATCCCGTCGCCCCGACCAATAAAAGAGACCATCCAACGGATGGTCTCCTTTATTGCTTTTTTGGAAATTGCTTTTTTGGAAAAGACGGGATTTGAAGCCGCGTTAAGAAAAAGCCGCAGTGCGGCTTTTTTAGCGGCAAGGGTAAAATCCCGTCGCCCCGACCAAGAAAAAGGATCATCCTTCCGGATGGTCCTTTTTCTTATCACTAAGGGGGCGATGGGATTTGAAGCCCAACTTAAAAAGGCTATGGTGTGGCCTTTTTGTTGGGCATGGGCCGCAAATCCCGTCGCTCCGAATCTTCCCCGCCTTGACAGTGCTCCTTTCTTTCGATACAATCGCGTTAAAGAATGAACTGCAAGGAGAGAGAAATATGCGCAATTTTCTGATCGGGAACGGGCCCCTGGTGGTGGGCGTGCTGCTGCTTATCGAGGCGGCGGTGCTGGTGTGTCTCCTAAAGGAGCATAAGCGGGCGAAGGCGCCCATGGTCCTGTGCATGGCGCTGGTGACGGCGGGGCTCCTGTTCGACGGGGCGGTGATCCTGCTGGGCCGCTTTCTGCCGGAGGGGCTCTTGAAGGCGCTATCCATGGGCCGGTATCTCTTCCACGGCCTGTGCATGCCCTTGCTCCTCATGATCTCCGTCTATGCCCTGGGGCTCAAGGGGACAGCCCTTAAGGTGTTCTGGGGCGTGGCCGCCCTGCTCATGGCCCTTGGCGCCGTGGCTGGCCTAATGACCAAGCTGAACGTGGTGGACTTTGCGGGCTTCCTGCGCTGCACCGGCTCCGACGCCACGCCCAAGTGGGCCGACAGCTACCTTTCCACCCTGTCCGTGGCCATGGTGATCCCCCTCCTTCTGGTAGGCATCTGGCTCATGATCAAGAGGAAAGGGCCCTTCCTGTTCCTCAGCGGTCTCCTTATGTTCGCCTTCTCCGCCCTTGGCCCCGCCACGGGGAACATCGACCTCATCTTCCTCATCGGCATGATCGGCGAAGCGTTGATGGTCCTGTTCTTCCTCCTCCATGCCATGAAGGCGGCGAAGAAGGCGTAAACCCCATAGCATGAAACGAACCCCCGGGCGTTCCGGGGGTTCGTTTTGATTTTTGCTTATTCCAGGAAGTCCTTCAGCTTCTTGCTGCGGGAGGGATGGCGGAGTTTGCGGAGGGCCTTGGCCTCGATCTGCCGGATTCGCTCCCGGGTCACGTTGAACTCCCGGCCCACCTCCTCAAGGGTGCGGGCCTTGCCGTCGTCCAGGCCGTAGCGGAGCCGGAGGACGCGGGCCTCCCGGGGGGTGAGGCTGCCCAAAACCTCCATGAGCTGCTCCTTCAAAAGGGTGCTGGCCACGGCTTCCGCGGGGGCGGGGGCGTCGTCGTCGGGGATGAAGTCGCCCAGATGGGAGTCGTCCTCCTCGCCGATGGGGGTCTCCAGGGACACAGGCTCCTGGGCGATCTTCAGGATCTCCCGGACCTTCTCCTCGGAGATGCCCATCTCCTTGGCGATCTCGTCGGGACGGGGGTCACGGCCGTACTCCTGGACCAGCTGCCGGTTGACGCGGATGAGCTTGTTGATGGTCTCCACCATGTGGACGGGGATGCGGATGGTCCGGGCCTGGTCCGCGATGGCGCGGGTGATGGCCTGCCGGATCCACCAGGTGGCGTAGGTGGAGAACTTGTAGCCCTTGCGGTAGTCGAACTTCTCCACCGCCTTGATGAGGCCCAGGTTGCCCTCCTGGATGAGGTCCAGGAACAGCATGCCCCGGCCCACGTAACGCTTCGCGATGGACACCACCAGACGCAGGTTTGCCTCGGCCAGCTGGTGCTTGGCCTCCTCGTCGCCGTTGGCCATGCGGGTGGCGATCTCCACCTCCTCCTGGGGGGTCAGCAGGGGGACCTTGCCGATCTCCTTCAGGTACATGCGGACGGGGTCGTCGATGTTGATGCCCTCGGTGACGGAGAGTATAGTCTCCACCTCGGCGATCTCCTCGTTGATGTCCTCGGGGACCTCAACCTCCTCCACCACGTCGATGTTCTGCTCCTCGATGGCCTCGTAGAGCTTCTCCACGGCCTCCTGGTCCAGCTCCAGCTCCTGGAGCGCGTCCATGATCTCCTTGTAGCTCAGAACGCCTTTCTGCTTGCCCGCTTCCAGCAGCTCGTTGATCCGCTGCTTGGGGTCCTTGGTGGGGGTGGGTTTCTTGTTGGTTTCGCTCATATTCGTCTCCTTATTTTTTGGCCCGTATCAGGTCTGTGATCTCCTTGAGAAGCGCGGCGCGCTCCCCCTCGCTCAGGTCCGTTCGTTTCAATTGGTGCTGCAGGTCGCCGAGCCTGTCCTCCTGCTCCAGCTGCCGCAGCCGTTTTAAGCAATCCAGTGCCGTTTTTTCCGGCTCCACCATGTTCTGCTCGTCCCGTATCAGCGCGGTGAGCTTTTCCGCGTCCTGGCGCTCCTGGGCCCCCACATAGGCGGCCAGAGAGAAGCCCGGCTGATCGAGGGCGGCGAACAGGGTCCCGTAGGGCTCCGGCAGCGTCTCCCCCGCCTTCTCCGCCTTCAACAGGGCGCAGGCCCCCCTGTCCTTCACGGCGCAGGTGAGCATGGTCCTAATCAGCAGCTCCTTCTGGTCCTCGTCCTGAACGCTGCGGCGGCGGAAGGTCCCCCGGGAGAAGCGCAGAGGCTTTTCGGTGTACCCCTCGCCTCGCTTGCCCTGCTCCCGCAGGGATTCGATCTCGTAGCCCGTCTTCTGGGCGACGAGCTTGTAGTATCGCTCCTGCTCTACGGGCTGGAGGGTCCCCACGAAGGCGCAGGCCTTCACGGCGAACTGCTCCCGGCCGTTCTCGTTGGAAAGGTCGTATTCCCTGGCCATGGCCTCGATCTTGAAGGCGTTCAGGGAATAGGCGTTATTCTTCAGGGCGTCGAACCCGGCCTTGCCGTAGATCTGGACGTACTCGTCCGGATCGAGATAGTCCGGGAACACGATGACCCGCACGGAGAGCCCCTCGTGGGACAGTATCTCCAATCCCCGTATGGTGGCATTCTGCCCGGCGGCGTCCCCGTCGTAGGCGATGTAGACCGTGTCCACATAGCGCTTGAGGAGGCGGGCCTGCTGCTCCGTCAGGGCCGTGCCCAGGCTGGCCACGGCGTTGGTGACCCCGGCCTTATAGAGGCCGATCACGTCCATATACCCCTCGACCATGATGAGGTCGGTGAGCTTCGATCCCTTCTGCAGAAACAGGCCGTACAGGTTCTTCCGCTTGTTGTAGATGGGCGTGTCGCCGGTGTTGATATACTTGGGCTTGCTGTCGTCCAGCACCCGGCCCCCGAAACCCAGCACCTGGCCGCCGATGCCCTGGATGGGGTAGATGAGCCGGTTGCGATAGGCGTCGTACACCCGGCCGGAGGTTGGGTTCTTCACCAGCAGGCCCGCGTCCAGCAGCTCCTTCTCCGAGAAGCCCTGGCCTTCCAGGTGCTTCATCAGGTTGTCCCATCCCTCCGGGGCGTACCCGATACCGAAGCGCAGGATGATGTCCTTCACGAGGCCCCGCTTCTGGGCGTAGTCCCTGCCGGGCTGGCCCGCCGGCCCCAGCAGCTGCTCGCAGTAGAACCGGGCGGCGGCCTTGTTGGCGGCGTAGAGCCGTTCCCGATAGGCCCGCAAACGGATGAGCTCCTTGTCGTTCTTCTCCTCGGGCAGCTCCATGTGGGCCCGCTCCGCCAGGAGCTTCACCGCTTCGATGAAAGTGAGATGCTCCATATCCATAATGAACTGGATGACGGTGCCGCCGGCATGGCAGCCGAAGCAGTAGAACAGCTGTTTATCGGGGGACACGGAAAAGGACGGGGTCTTCTCTCCATGGAGCGGACAGCAGGCCCAGAGCTTGCGGCCCTTGGGCTTCAGCGTCACATAGGAGGAGACCACCTCCGTTATCTCGTTCTTGGACAGAAGCTCGTCCATCCATTCCTGCGGAAATGCCAATCCGATGCCTCCGAAATCTATGGGCGGTCTAATTCCAGGCCGCCGGTACGAACAGCCGCTGATACTCGTGGATGGCGTAGGTGTCCGTCATGCAGGCGATGTAGTCCGCCGCGATGCGCTGGGCCCCGTCCTCCTCGAGATGGAGCAAAAACTCCTTGGGCAGCAGCTCGATATGCTCTAAGTAGTAGGTGTACAGGGCCTCCACCACCCCCCGGGCTTTCTCGTCCTCCCGCTTGGCGATGGGGTTGAAATACACGTTCTCGTACATGAAGTTCCGCAGCAGGTCGAACTCTCCCGCCGCCTCCGCCGTGAAGGCCACCTTGGGCTTTCCCATGCTCTCCTGGAGCACGTCCAGGATCATGCTGTTGATCCGCTCGCTGTGGGTGTTTCCGAAGCGCTTGCGGCAGCTTTCGGGGATATCCTCGGCCCGCAGGACCCCGGCCCGGACCGCGTCGTCGATGTCGTGATTCACGTAGGCGATCCGATCGGACAGGGACACCACCTTCCCCTCCATGGTGGCGGGATGGCACTTCTTGGGGTGGTTCACGATGCCGTCCCGGACCTCGAAGGTCAGATTCAGCCCCTGGCCGTCGTTCTCCAGCTTGTCCACCACCCGCAGACTCTCCTGGTTGTGGCTGAACCCGCCGGGGACCAGCCTGTTGAGGACGCCTTCGCCGGTGTGACCGAAGGGGGTGTGGCCGAGATCGTGGCCCAAGGCGATGGCCTCGGTCAAGTCCTCGTTGAGCCCCATGGCCCGGGCGATGGTCCGGGCGATCTGGGACACCTCCAGGGTGTGGGTGAGCCTTGTTCGATAGTGATCGCCGAGAGGCGCCAGGAACACCTGGGTCTTGTGCTTCAGCCGGCGGAAGGCCTTGCAGTGCAGTATCCTGTCCCGATCCCGCATGAAGCAGGTGCGGATCTCGCAGGGCTCGATCTCCCGGGCCCTCCCCTTGGTGTTTTTGGACAGGGTGGCATAGGGAGAGAGCGTCTGCTCCTCCCAGGCTTCCCACCGGGACCGTACGGAATCCTCTGCCATACCCGCCTCCAAAAGAGTTCACTGATAATTCATATACGCCGGTTTTTGCCTTTTTCCTTTTTGTTTTTTGTTTTTTTGCCAAATTGACGCCGAAAAGAAAAAGCCGGGGCCTGATGCTCCGGCTGGAAACGTCTCTTGTCCGATTATTGCGCCTTGGGGATATAGTAGATGTCGTGGTTCCGCCGGGTCTGCCCCATGCCCCTTTCGCTGACCAGCTTACCGTTGAAATACATGTCCGCCGTGCCGCCGCCGTCCAGGTTGTAGGCCCGGACGCAGCCCAGTTCGTACATGAGCTTGGACAGGCCCTCCATCTCGAGGCAGGTCCGATCCTGCCGCACCTTATAGGGGGGCACGTAGATGAAGCAGTAGTGGCCCGGCTCGAAGTAGCCCACCGCATTGCGGATGTTGGCCGGCTCTACGCCGTTGGGATCGTTGAACGCGGTCTTGGGCTGCCCGTTCTCGTCCAGCAGCGCCGGCCCGAAGCCCAGCACCTGCCACACGTTGGGGTCGTTCAAGATCTCCTCCACCGGTACGTTTTTGGCGAAGTAGGTCTCCATATGTCCGTCCCGATAGATCACGCCCACGTCCCGCTTGTCGTCGTTCTCCTTCTGGAGCAGCTCCCCGTTGCGGATGGCGAGGCCGCTCTTGCGGGTCAGGGTGAAATCTCCCGACACGGCGAAGATGGCGTTCTGGCTCTTGGCTATGTTCGCCAGCCAGTCCTGGCCGGAATCCCATTTCTTCTCCCAGGTCTTGGCCGGGGCGCTTCGAAAGTCCTCCATGTTCTGGAAATACACATCCGCCATGTAGTAGTTGTACACATGATTGGTGACGGTCTTGGAGTCGTCGATCACGTGGGTGATGAAGATGGCCAGCGTATCGGTCTGGTAGCTGTTCTCCGTAAGCACCGGCGCGCCGGAGACGAACTTGTCCGCGAACTTTCCGTCCAGCACCCCCAGTTTGGGCACGGGGGTGGCCGTGGGCTCCGGCGTGGGGACGGGGGTAGGCTCCGGCGTGGGGGCCTTGGTCACGGGAGGCTCCGTGGCGCTTTTCGTGGCGGCCGCGATGACCACCTTCTGCCGCTCCTGGGGGGTAGCTGCAGGCTGGCTGGCCTGCCCCACAGTGATTTGGGACGGGGCCGGCTCCACCTCCTGGGCGGCGTCGCCCTTGCCGCACCCGATCAACAGCAGGGCGCACAGGAGACAAACGATGATCGTACGTATCTTCAACAAAGGATTCCGCCTTTCGTCAATTTCATGTACCTATTGTACAGGATATGTGCAACGAAAAAGCGGATAAGATATCAACAAATCGTGAACAAAGCGAAAGCCCTGTCATGATATGGCAGGGCTTTTTCATTCATTTCAAGTCCACCTTGTAGATGGTGTAATCCGTTTGGTAGGTGTACCGCCCGACCTTTTCCGAATAGGGGCCCAGGACGGTGGTGCGGAAGCAGAGGTAGTATACCCCGGGAGACAGATCGTCGACATCCGACAAGCCAAGATCGGCCCCATCCAGCTGTCCCGTCGCCTGTGTATCACCGTTTCCATCGCTCACCAGATAGACGTCCACCGCATCCACGCTCACCTGGTCCGAAGCGGTGAGGATGTTCAAGGGCCGCTGCCACGTGTAGGTCGTCTTGAACAGGAGCCCGTTTGACATGGTTTCTTCCAGGGGCGTCCCCTCCGCGGCCACGCCGTCCTCGTTGAGGCTGTGGATCATATGGGTCACCCGGCCGGGATAGACCGTATCTTCGCTCTTCACGGCCATGGCGGGTACGGCCTGGGGTGTGAGAACGTTGACCTTGTTCAGGGAGAACGTCCTGCTTTTGCCGTCGACCTCCGCGGTGACGGTCAGCTTCTTGATTTCATGCTCCTCCCCATCCTTCCAAAGGTAGCATTCCCGGGCCGAATAATAGTAGGGACCGCCCGTGATGCGCTGCTGGATCTGAGAAAGGGACAGGACCGACACCACCTCGTCGTCCCCGCTCTCCAGCGTGAGCTTGCCCACGGTCATGGCGAGGGGCCGATTGTCAAAGGCCGGGGACTTGCCGAAGGCGATGGTGTTCCCGTGGTGATAGACCGCGTTGATCCGCTCCGTGTCCGCGCCCTGGGTCATCCAGAGGATGCGGCCATTCTCATAGTAGAACAGCTCCGGGGACGGCTCCCCGTCGCCCACGTTCAGGGCCAGCACGTAGGCTGAATCCGGCGGCGTGCCGTCCGTATGCTCTGCATCGCTGGATACGCCGCAGATCCACAGCTCGTCCTGGATATGCTCTCCGCTGACCAACAGGGCCCGGCGGACGGCCTCGGCGTACTGCTCTACGGCCGCCTCCCCGTACCAGTCGTCAGTGAAGTCCCGGATCAGGGGCTGGTTTTGGGACAGCCAATACTCCACGCCCTGGGCCTCCGCAATGGGAGTCGGCTGGGGCCTTTCGATGTTCCGCACGGTCCCGACCGTGGGCAGCTCTTTTTCCATATCCACGTCCACCGGCCCCTCCTCCGTTTCAAAGCGCAGGATGGGATTCTGCATCACGCTGTCCCAGCTGCTGGCAGGGACGGTCACCAGGAAATACTCCCGGGCCACGTCCGCGTGGTGGCTCTCCTTCAGCCGTTCACCCAGATTGGGGAACCAGGCCCGCATGGAGAACTCGATGTCCGTCTTCTCCTTGGGGTTCGTACCCACCAGAGCGCCCCGTGTCACACTGGCGGTCGTGGGGGCCATGCCATAGAGAAAGTGGCCCTGATAGGTTCCAGCATAGTTATCCCCCTCAGGATTC
>ONNZ01000023.1 GCA_900319345.1 uncultured Eubacteriales bacterium | reverse complement strand
GGCCTTGTCCTTGGCCTGCTCGTTGCTGGACCGGTCGAAACCCATGGACCCGGCGCCCTTCTCGTCGGACCCGGCGTTGCTGGTCATGATGAGGACGGCGTTGGCGAAGTTCACCTTCCGGCCGTGGGCGTCGGTGATGTGACCGTCGTCCAATATCTGCAGCAGGATGTTCATCACATCCGGATGGGCCTTTTCGATCTCGTCGAAGAGGATCACGCAGTAGGGACGGCGGCGCACGGTCTCGGTGAGCTGCCCGGCCTCGTCATAGCCCACGTACCCCGGAGGGGACCCGATGATCCGGGACACGGCGTGCTTCTCCATGAATTCGCTCATGTCGAGCCGCACCAGGGCCTCCGGCCCGTCGAACAGCTCCCGGGAGAGCTGCTTCACCAGCTCCGTCTTGCCCACGCCCGTGGGCCCGGTGAACAGGAAGGAGATGGGGCGGCGGGAGTCGGAGATGCCTGCCCGGCGGCGTCGGATGGCGGAACAGACGGCGTCCACCGCCTGATCTTGGCCCACGATGCGGGCCTTGAGCCGGTCCGCCAGGTGGATGAGCCGGGAGAACTCCTGCTCCTTGATCTTGCCCGCGGGGATCTTGGTCCAGAGCTCGATGATCCGGGCCAGGTTGTCCACGGTGAGCTCCGGAAGCCCTCCGTCGATCAGGGCCTTGCGCTTCGCCTCCAACATGTCCGTGCTTTCCTTCACGGCGGAGAGCCGCTCCTCCGTCTCCGGGGAAAGATCTCCCAGCAGGAGCTGGGCCGCTTCCGCCTTGAGCCGGTTGAGCTGTTCGTTGAGACTTTCCATCTCTCGGCAGACAGGGCTGTTCAAATTCAGGTCCGCCGCCGCCTCGTCCAAAAGGTCGATGGCCTTGTCGGGGAGATACCGATCGGTGATGTACCGTTCGGACAGGAGCACGGCCTGCCGGGCCATGGCCTTGGGGATGATGACGGAGTGGTAGGCCTCATAGTAGTGAGCGACGCCGGTGGCGATGGCGATGGAATCCTCGATGGAGGGCTCCTCCACGGTCACGGGCTGGAAGCGGCGCTCCAGGGCGGAATCCTTCTCGATGTGCTTTCTATACTCCGTGAAGGTGGTGGCGCCGATGACCTGGATGTCGCCCCGGCTCAGGGCGGGCTTCAGGATGTTGGCGGCGTTCATACCGCCCTCCGCATCGCCGGCGCCCACGATGGAGTGGACCTCGTCGATGAACAGGATGATGTTACCCAGCCCCTTGATCTCGTCCAAAAGGCCCTTCATGCGGCCCTCCATTTGGCCCCGGTACTGGGTCCCGGCCACGAGAGCGGTCATGTCCAGCTGCCATATCTCCTTGTTGAGGAGCTTGTAGGGGGCGTTCCCCCGGGCGATCCGCTGGGCCAGCCCCTCCACGATGGCGGTCTTGCCCACGCCCGGTTCGCCGATGAGGCAGGGGTTGTTCTTGAGACGCCGGTTCAGGATCTGCATAGTACGCTGCATCTCCGTCTCCCGGCCGATGAGTCCGTCCAGCTGACCGGCCTTGGCCTTGGACGTAAGATCGATGCAAAAGGCGTTCAGAAACTTCTTTTCCGGTTCCTTGCCGTTCTGACGGGGCTGCCGGTTGGGACCGTTGGGCCGCGTCTGCTCCTGGGACTGGTTCTCGCTCCGCTGCAAGCTGTGGGGGAACAGGTTCCCATAGAGCCGGCGCAGGATGTTCTCCGTGCCGGTCTCGCCGATATTGCTGTTGTCCTGGTCCACGTTCATGAGCTCGCCGCCCAGCAGCTCGTTGGCCTGCTCACAGATGGCGTCCAGGTCTTCCTCCCGCAAACCAAGGTTGTTGAGCACGTCGTCGATGGGCTTCATGCCCAGCTCCTTCGCGCATTTGAGACAATAGCCCTCGCTCTTCATCTCCCCGTTTTCCATGCGGGAGACGAAGAGGACAGCTTGGTTTTTTTTGCATCGCACACAAAGCGCCGCCATTTGGCACCTCCAGATAAAAGATGGCTATTCGTTAATCTGCTTCGATCGTCAGCTGATGGACGATGAGGGAGAGCAATACGCCGTTCAACGCGGTGAGCCGCATGAGCACCTCGGGCATGGCTTCCGGCTTCACCTCCACCCGGCACACCGTCATGTCGTTCCCGGGACGAAGATACCCCAGGGCATAGGTGTCCGTGGTCAGGCCCTTCACCTGCATGAGCTCCTTCATCATGGCTTCGGAGCGGGAGAGGAGGGCCTGCGTGCTTTCGCTGGGCTGACGGGTGATCAGCAGCAGGCGGACCATATTCATGTTCTGCGCCACACTCTGCCAGCTGGCTTTCAGAGCGTTGTCCATCTGTTCAAGCTCCATTTCACAGACCTCCTTTCGATACATACTGCCGATCCAGGCGAGAGATATAAATCTACTTGCTTAGCATACGCTTTTTCGGGCCGTCATGTCAATTCAAAACCGGGGCTTTTTGCCATGGTTTTGCAGGTTTTTCACAATGGAGAAGGATTTGCTGGCAAAAAACCCCTCTCCGGTGGGGAGAGGGGCAGGATCGTGCCTATGGCGTCAGCCTTCCGTTTCGCTGTCGGAGGAGCTTTCCTCGATGGTGCCCACCTCGACCTTCTTGGGGAACATGGTATATTTGGAGATGGGCTGCAGTTCCTCCGTCTTCACCAATGTGCCGCCGAGATAGTAGTCCTTGAACGTCTTGACGGTATAGCCTTTGCTACCCTTGGAGATGGTCTTTTTATAGGATGTGGGCATATTGTCGAGATATTCATAGACCGTCTTGATGGACTGGCTGCTCACCTGCTTGGTCCTGATCTTGATCTCGTCGTATTCGTCGGTCTCAAAGGGGACGCCGTAGATCTCCATGTGAAGATTGTTCCCTTCGGTATAGGCGATGATGATGATATCGCTGGAGGTATTGTTTTTGAACTTGAAGTCGATGATGTTGCCCACGGAGTTGATGGTGGCGTCTCGGCCCCGGTCCACATAGTGGACGGGCATGCTGTGATTGCGCCGCTCTACGATCTCCAGATCGGCATACAAAACGGCGTTGTACAGGGTGGAGGAAAGCTGGCACACGCCGCCGCCAGGCTGTTCGACAACTTCGCCGGCTTCATAGGCCCCTGCGTTCTTCCAGCCGTTGGCGCGGGTGCGCTTGCCCAGCGTTTCGTTGGCCGAGAAGATCTCGCCGGGCTTCAGGATGGTGCCGTTGATCTTGTCGGCGCCGAAGCGGATGTTGTATTTCCGGTTCTTGGTGCTGCCGGAGAAGCTGGTGGTGTAGCCCTGTCCCCGCTTGACGTATTTGCTCTGCAGCATCTCCTTGGTGACGGTGGGCTCCAGCTTGTGCATGGGGATGGTGATCGTATCCCCGGAGAACG
This sequence comes from uncultured Eubacteriales bacterium, assembly GCA_900319345.1. Classification (GTDB taxonomy): domain Bacteria; phylum Bacillota; class Clostridia; order Christensenellales; family CAG-138; genus RUG472. The sequence continues at coordinate 32,030 of ONNZ01000023.1, read as the reverse complement.
GATCGGCGTTCAGGATGGTTTCGATGAGCGCGTCGCGATCGATGCCCTGTCCGTCGATCTCATCCAGATACACGATCTGATTGTTGTCCATGCCGATGGTGGCATTCACGGCAGGCTTGTCCAACAGACCGGCCAGATACTCCACGAATTGGGTCACGGAATCCAGATCGTATTCAGGGGTGGGGCCCACCTCCTGGCCCGCGGCGATCTGGTTTACCTGGGACATAAAGACCTCGTAGGGAACAGTCTTGTCCCGCATGAGGGAGAAGGCGGCGTCCACGGCCCCTTCCACATCTATCTTCAGGCGGATACCGACGGGGGTGCTTTCCACAGCTTCCTGCTGGGCCTCTTCCTCCTGTTCCTCGGCGATCTCGGCGGCCTTCATATCGGGATCCACGGCGTCGTCGTCCTCTTCCTCCACAGGAGGTGTGGCGGGGGCCTGGATGTCTACCCCCGAAGCGGGGTATACGGTGGTCCCGTCGGAGATCAGCAGATTCACGACCAGCGGCTCCCGGTCCAGCTTTTCCTGCACGGCAGCCTGGGCCTGTTCCCGGGACATGCCGCTTACGTCCACGCCGTAGATGATGGTGCCAGGCAGCATGCTGCTGCGAATGACGATGGCTTCGATCTCCTGCTTCTGTCGTTCGGCGACCAAGTCCACCTCCGGCGTACCTACGACGATATTGGCTTCAGGCAGAGAAGCGGCGGCGGAGGGCGTCGCCACGGCGCTGTTCGGTATGGATTCGGCAAGCTGCGCACCGTTCCCGTTCAGCAGGATGGCGCAAAGACCGCCTGCCAAGACCAATACGCCGGCACAGGCACCGAGAACCCAATACTTCTGTTTTCCGCTAAATTTGCTCATAGAGCCCTCCTTTTGACATGCTATCATTGTATCGGTTTTCCAAGGGATTGCCATACTTTTTACCCATGCTTTACAACAAAGTTACAAATTTGTGACGTTTGACTATCCAATCGCCTCAGAATATGGTATGCTATTGCCATGAAACGGAAAAGCACACCTTCAAAACCTGCCGACAGGAGCCCCATGGACGCAGCCCTGTCCTTCCTTACGGCTCGCATGCGCACCGTGCGGGAGGTGGAGGACAAGCTGGACGAGCTGCAGTATGGGGAAGGCGATATCCTGGCCACGGTGGCGAGGCTCAAGGAGCTGAACCTGCTGGACGACGAGGCGTACGCAAGAGAGTTCGTCCGTTCTCGCCTGGCGACCAAGCCCGTGAGTCGGCAAAAGCTGTATCTGGATTTGAGGGCCCACAAGCTGCCGGAGGAGACCGTCCGGACCGTCCTGGACGAGCTGCCGAAGGAGACGGAGGCGGACAACGCCTTGGAGGTGGCGAAGAAGTTTTGGCGGCAGATGAGCGCTCTGGAGGAGCCGGTCCGCCGGGAAAGGGTGCTGCGCCGTCTGACGAGCCGCGGGTTCTCTGCGGAGGCCAGCCTGGCCGCCATTCGGGAGGCGGCGGAGGAAGAGGATTGAGGCGGATACTGTCCGCAAGAGAATATGAGAGCGCCCTGCTGTCCCTTTCCTACGACGAGCTCCGGCAGGCTGCTATTGCGTTCGCTAAGGCCGCCGGGGAGATGATGGGGCAGCACGGCCTCGATCGAACTTTGTTCCTGTGCGCGGGGCCTTTTGGACCGCTGGCTAAGCAGGCAGCCGAACGTCTCGGATCGTCAGGGAAGCGGGCGGACGTGTGCGAGATCGTGAAGGACGAGCTGCCGGACCTGACTGGCTCCCTGATCTGCGATTGTTTGTTCGAGCCGACCGGTAGCGGAACGCTGCCGGCGAAGCGGAGGGCATGGATCGAAGCCATAGCCATATCCGGCTGCCCCGTGCTCAGCGCAGCCGTTCCGGCGGGGCTGGACCCGGATACGGGCAGGGCTGATGCTCTGGCCGTCCAAGCCAGGATCACCGTATCGCCAGCGGGGTACCTGCCGGGCCTTTTCCTCCATGACGGCCTCGATCATTGCGGCGGGATACGGCCTGTTGGCGGGGAGACGGAGACCGTCGACGACCTGTACCGCTTTGAGGTGGCCGACGCCAAGCGCCTTCTGCCGCCGCGGAAACGGACCGCCCACAAGGGGGACTCGGGCAAGGCGCTGCTGTGCGTGGGCTCTCCTCAATACGTGGGGGCCGCCCTGTTGAGCGCTCGAGCCTGCCTTGCGGCGGGGTGCGGCATCCTGTTCGTGGCCTGTCCCGATGTGGTGAGGACGGCGCTGGTCCGCCTTCCGGAAGCCATCGGCATCCCCGTGGGGACGGATTGGGACGGGGCACGCTGCCCCGTTGCTATCCAAGCCCTGGCGGGCAAGCAGGCTGTGGGCCTTGGCTGCGGCGTCGGGCGGGGAGACGTATCGCCCCTATTGGAGGCGGTCTTGCGCTCGGGATTGCCCGCCGTGGTGGATGCGGACGGGCTGAACTGCCTTTCCAGGCACCCTGAGCTGTATCCCCTGCTGCATGAAGGGGTCGTCCTGACTCCCCACCCGGGGGAGATGAGTCGTTTGACGGGCCTCTCCGCGGAGGAAGTGCTGGACGATCCCGTCAGCCTCGCCCGGCGTTATGCGGGCATATGGGGGTGCACGGTGCTGCTGAAAGGGGCCGCCACGGTGGTCTCTGACGGCAAGCGCACCTGCATCGTGGCGGAAGGGAACGCCGGCCTGGGCAAGGGCGGCAGCGGGGACGTGCTGACCGGGATCATCACGGGCCTCTTGAGCCAGGGCGTGGAGCCGTATCACGGGGCGTGCCTGGGCAGCTACCTGCTGGGGACTTCAGCAGACAAAGCTTTTGATCTGTTGCGGGAACGGATGCTTCGAGCCACGAACGTGATCGAAGCTTTGGAAGATAGGGAACCATGAAGGAGGAAACAAGATGCTTCGTTTAGGCGTGGATGTGGGAGGAACTTTTATCAAGGCCGGCGTGGTGGACGAATCCTGCACCATAGTGCATAAGGTGAGCGTGCCCACAGGCGGGGACGCCGGATTCGACACGTCGGTGCAGCATATCGCCCATGCGGCTGAACTAGCGGCCCAGGAGGCCGGGCTCCAGGTAAATGACCTTGCCTCGGTGGGCATCGGCATCCCCGGGTTGCTGAATCCCAAGACCGGCGTGGTGGTGTCGGCCCCGAATCTCAGCGGCTGGCAAAATGTGCCTTTCCGGGACGCCATACAAAAGCTCCTGCCCGTGCCCGTGTACGTGGGCAACGACGCCAACTGCGCCGTGGTGGGCGAGACCCTGGCCGGCGCGGCCAAGGGCTACGACAACGTGGTCATGCTGACGCTGGGCACCGGCGTGGGCGGCGGCATCGTGGCCGACGGAAAGCTCTTCGTGGGCGGCCAGGGCCTGGGCGCTGAGCTGGGGCACATGGCCCTGCAGATGGACGGCGCCGTCTGTGGGTGCGGCATGAAAGGCTGCATCGAGGCCTACTGCTCCGTCACCTCCCTGGTGAAGCAGACCCTACGGGCCATGGAAGCTGACCCGTCCTCCGCCATGCACGGATACGCTAAGGAGGCGGGGCTGGTGGACGGCCGCACCGCCTTCGAGTGCTCCAAGATGGGGGACAGGGCTGCGGTGGAAGTGGTGGAGCACTACTGCCGGTATCTCGCCAACGCCATCGGTTCCCTGGTCACCGCGTTCCGCCCGGACGTGGTGCTGATCGGCGGTGGGCTCTCCAATCAGCGGGAGTATCTGATGGATAAGCTGAACGCGCTGCTGCCGCGGTACGTGTTCGCGTCGGACCTGATCGGTGTACCGCCCATCCGGCGGGCCACGTTGGGGAACGACGCGGGTACCATCGGCGCCGCGTTCCTGGATAGGGTGTAAAGGAGAAGGAGATGGAGGTCCAGACGTTTTTAGATGTGATGCACCTGGCCGAACGGCTGAAGGACGCCGTGCGGCACAGCTATTCCTCCGGCGGACGGCGGGAGAGCGTGGCGGAGCACAGCTGGCGCATCACCCTGATGGCGTTCTTCCTGCGGGACGAGTTCCCGGAGGCGGACATGAACAAGGTCATGGAGATGTGCCTGATCCACGACCTGGGGGAATGCTTCACGGGGGATATCCCCACGTTCATGAAAACCAATACGGACGAGAAGAAAGAGGGGCAGCTTTTGGAGGACTGGGTGCGCTCCCTGCCGGAACCGTATTCGAGCCGCATGCTGGATCTCTATGGGGAGATGGAGGCCTTGGAGACCCAGGAAGCCAAGATCTACAAGGCTTTGGATAAGATGGAGGCGATCCTGCAGCACAACGAGGCGCCTATCTCCACCTGGATACCCCTTGAGTATGATCTGAACAAGTCCTACGGCTTCGAGCAGGCGGCCTTTTCGCCCTACCTGACGGCGCTCAGAGAACAGATGCTGTCGGATACAGAAAATAAGATCGAAGAAAGCAAAAAAGCCCCATAAGGGCTTTTTTGATACGCAGGTTTTTCAATAGCTGTAGGGCACGTACTCCGACCAGTTGGAGATAAGCTCGTGGCCCACGTGTCCGACGCCGCGGACCATCAGCGCCAAAAGGGCGATGATGCCGATGAGGATGAGCGCGATACGGATACCGCTGATGATGGTGCCGGCCAAGGCCAAACCGTGGCCCTTGTTCTCCGGCAGCTTCTTGGCGCTGCTCATGCCCATGATGCTCAGGATGAGGCCGGCGATGGCCGCCAGGACGCCGATGCCCACGGGTATGAAGATCAGCGAGCAGATGAACCCGGCGATGGCCAGACCGTTGGTGGTGGACGGCGCGGGGGCAGCGCTGGGCTTAGCCTGAGAGGAATAGTTGGGATTGGAGTAGGAGGGAGGCAGCTGCGCGTTGGCGGCCTTGTACCCTTCGGAAGCGTTCACAGGCGCTTGAGGTGCCTCCACGGTCTCCTGAACGGGCGTTTCCACCGGCTCTTCGACCACAGGCTGTTCGGGCGCTGCGGGAGCGGCCTGTACGGGAAGTCCGCAGGAGGTGCAGAACTTGGCGCCTTCCGGGAGAAGCGCGCCGCAATGGATGCAATGCATGGTGTTCGTCCTTTCTGTAAGTATGGAGAAAGTGATCTCTTTCAACAGTATACTATACCTATTCGCCTTTCTGTGTCAAGGCGGGAAAAAGCCGTGGCAAGATGGAACGGGATATGGTAAAATATAAAAAATACAAGGTGAGGAGAAAAGCCAATGAGCAAATACAGGTTTCCCAAAGTCGATCTGCACCTGCATCTGGACGGGTCTATGCTGCCTGAAAGCGCATGGGAGATGGCGGCGGAAAGGGGCATCGCCCTGCCGGCGGACACCCTGGAGGCGTTCCGGGAGTTCATCGTGGTGACGGCGGATTGCCGGAGCGTGAACGAGTACCTGAAGCGGTTTGAGATGCCGCTGCAGATTTTGCAGGACAAGGCGGCGTTGGAGCGCACGGCCTACGAGCTGGTGCGGCTATTGGCCGGGCAGGGGCTTCGGTACGCGGAGATACGCTTTGCCCCCCAGCTGCATCTTAGAAAGGAGCTGACTCAGCGGGACGCCGTGGAAGCGGTCCTCGCAGGCGTGAAGCGGGGCGTGGTGGAGTACCCCGCCATCGATATCGGCGTGATCCTGTGCGCCATGTGCATCGGCGACTATCGCGTCAACATGGAGCAGAATCTGCAGACGGTCCAGGAGGCGGCTCGGGCACTGCAGGAGGGCGTGGTGGCCATAGATTTGGCCGGCGCCGAGGGATTGACGCCCCTGTCCGGTTTCGCGCCGGTGTTCGAGCTCGCCTGGGAGCTGGGCGTCCCCTTCACCTGTCATGCCGGGGACAGCCAGGGCCCGGAAACCGTGGAGGCGGCGCTCGATTTCGGCGCGAAGCGCATCGGTCACGGCCACCACATCTTCGAGGACAGGCGCCTCTGCGCCCGCGCCATCCGGGACGGGGTCACGCTGGAGGTATGCCCCACCAGCAACATCCAGTGCAGCACCCGTCCCTCCTATGAGGCCCATCCTTTGAAGAAACTCCTGGACATGGGGCTGAACTGCACCATCAACACGGACAACATGATCCTCTCCGACATCGACCTCGACAAGGAGTACGACCGCTGTATAGAACATATGGGCCTCTCGTTGCAGGACGTCATCCGCTGCAACATCAACAGCGTCCGGGCGTCCTTCATGGCGGAGGAAAAGAAGCTGCCCCTGATCGAGGAGCTGTTGGCGGCCCTGGACGCATGCGGAGCCTGACCTATCGAGCAACGGAACAGGACGCGGGCAAGCGGGTGGAGACGGTCCTGATGGGCCGCCTGCAGGTCTCCCGCGGGCTCCTTTCCCGGTTGAAGCGCCGGGAGGACGGCATCTGCGTCAACGGGCAGAGGGTCTATTCTACCTATGTGCTCAAGGCGGGCGATATGGTATCGGCGGACGTGGGGGATCGGGAGCCGCCCAGGCACTTGGAACCCGTTCCCATGGCGCTCTCCATCGTCTATGAGGACGAGGACCTGCTGGTGGTGGATAAACCCGCCAACCTGCCGGTGCACCCCACCAAGGACCCGGCGGAGCCCAGCCTGGAACAGGGGCTGCTTGCCTATCTTTCGGTGGGGGACTATCCCCATTTCGTGAGCCGGCTGGACAAGGGCACCACGGGGCTGATGCTGGTGGCCAAAAGCGGCTACGTGCACGAGCTCATGAAGCGCCGCCTCCATACGGACGCCTTCTGCCGAGAGTATCTGGCGGTGGCGGAGGGGATCGTGGCACCGCCCTCCGGCGTCATAGACGCGCCCATCGGCCTCGTGGACGGCTCCTCCTATCGGCACGAAGTCCGACCGGACGGGGCGAGAAGCCTGACGCAGTATGAGACCCTCTCTACGACCAGTGGCCGGACCCTTCTGCACCTCTTGCCCAAGACCGGGCGCACCCATCAGCTGCGGGTCCATATGGCCCATCTGGGCTATCCTCTGATGGGGGACTGGCTCTACGGGACCCGGTCGGAGGCCATCGACCGACCGGCCCTCCATTCCCATCGCCTGGTGTTTCTCCATCCGCTGACGGGGAAGAGGATCGAATGCCTTTCGCCTTTACCCCCCGACATGCAACGCCTCATACCCTGAACCGCCGCCGGGCGGTTTTCTTTTTGTTCATACTCATTCCGCGACTTGTACGAATCTATGACGCAATTTGTCCGCATATGGATGGTACGCTTTCGTCATCGAAAGGAGTGAGGGAAATGATGAAACGGATGATACGGATCTGCGGCTGTATATGCCTGGTGGTAGTCGCTTTCTGCGTCCTTGCCAATGTAAGGGTGATCAACACGGCATCGTCGAAGATCGTTTGGCCCAACGCGCTGTCCGATAAGAAGGTGGACTGCATCATCGTCCTCGGCGCCAGGGTCTACGAGGACGGGACCCCCTGCACCGTGCTGAGGGATCGGCTGGACACGGGGATCGATCTCTATCGGGCGGGCGTTTCCGACCGGCTCCTGCTCTCCGGGGATCACGGCAAGGTGGACTACGACGAGGTCACCGCCATGAAGGCTTACGCCATGGAGCAGGGCGTGCCGGAGAAGGATATCTTTTTGGATCACGCGGGCTTCTCCACCTATGAGACCATGTACCGGGCGGCGACCATCTTCGGGGCCCAGAGCTGTGTGGTGGTCACCCAGCGGTACCATCTGTCCCGGGCGGTGTATTTAGCTGACACCATGGATATGGAGACCTACGGGGTGGAGGCGGATAGGGAACCCTATCAGCGGATACGGTATTTCGAGGCCAGGGAAGCCCTGGCTCGGGTGAAGGACGTGATCTTCGCCGCCGTTCGGCCGGAGCCCACCTATCTGGGCGCGCCCATCTCCCTGGATGGGGACGGCCGCGTCACGGCCCAGGCCCCCTTCGTCATGCCGATCCTGGCGGAGGGATGGGGGACTAACGATTGACTTTGCCGCGAAAGGATAATATACTGTTCCTATACCAAGGTAATATGAGGTACAGGCATGATCCGAGTTGGCATCGTTGGCTACGGCAATGTGGGACGGGGCGCTGAATCCGCCGTCCTACAGAGCGAGGATATGGTTTTGACGGGCATATTCACCAGGCGAGATCCCGCATCCGTTCATCCGCTGCGGGCGGAAACGCCGGTGTTTCCCGTTTCTTTTCTTATGGAACAGGAGGCGGACGTGGACGTGTTGCTGCTGTGCGGCGGCAGCGCCACGGACCTGCCCGTCCAGACCCCGGAGCTGGCCCAGCGGTACTGCGTGGTGGACACCTTCGACACCCACGCCCGCATCCCGGAGCACTTCGCCAACGTGGACGCGGCGGCCAAGGCGGGGAAGACCGCGGCCGTCATCAGCACCGGCTGGGACCCGGGCCTGTTCTCCCTGATGCGCCTTTTGGGCACCTCCATCCTGCCGGACGGCACGGGGGACACCTTCTGGGGCCCCGGCGTGAGCCAGGGCCATTCCGACGCGGTCCGGCGCGTGGAGGGGGTGGCCGACGCCCGGCAGTATACCATCCCCGTGCAAAAGACCATGAGCGCCGTCCGCAAGGGGGAGAGCGGCTTCACCGCCCGGGAGAAGCACACCCGGGAGGTGTACGTGGTGCTGAAGGAGGGGGCCGATCCCCAGCGGGTGGCCCGAGAGATCATCACCATGCCCAACTATTTCGACGAGTACGACACCACGGTCCACTTCATCTCCGCGGAGGAGATGGCGGCGGAGCATGCGGCCATGCCCCACGGCGGCTTCGTGATCCGCAGCGGTAAGCTGGGGGAGGCGCGGCAGTATGCCTCCTTGATGGAGTTCAAGCTGGAGCTGGACTCCAACCCCATGTTCACCGGCGCCATCATGGCCGCCTTCGGCCGGGCCTGCTGCCGGCTTCATGAGCAGGGACAGACCGGCTGCTTCACCGTGCTGGACGTGCCGCTGGGGCTGCTTTCGCCCCTGTCAGCCCAGGAGCTTCGAAAGAAACTGGTTTAATACGTTTATCATACAGGAGGGGAACAAACATGATCCAGATCGAAAACATTTGCGTTTCGGGCTTCGCCGCCGCCCTCAGGGGCATGCGCAATCCCTTGAACAGCTGGAAGAAGAGCGACAGCACCATCACCTATGAAAACGGGGAGGAGATCGCTAAGATCGGGCCCAACGACCTCGACCTCATGAAGCGGCTCAGGAAGGCCGGCAGCGACCATAGGAAGTATCTCAGGATGATCAACGTCAGCATGGACATCACGGCCATGCAGCCCTGGTGGTTCGAGTTCGACACCTACAAGGTGGGCACGGTTCGCAACTCCTGCTCCAAGATGCACAAGATCCATTCCAAGACCTTCACCACGGCGGATTTCGCCCATGACGGCATCGACGAGGTCCCCTATGCCCAGGAGGCCCTGAACGCCGTCATCGGGGTCTGCGAGCAGCTGCGGCTTGACTTCAACGCCACCAAGGAGAAGAAGTATTGGCGGGCGCTCATCGAGCTGCTGCCCGAGGGCTACTGCATGCGGGCCACGGTCCAGCTTAACTACGAGGTGCTGCTCCATATGTACTGGTCCAGGAAGGACCATAAGCTTACCGAATGGCACGACTTCTGCCACATGATCGAGGAGCTGCCCTACTTCAAGGAGGTCTGCCTCCTGGAGGAGGGAAACTGATGCTGCTCACCGGAAAACAGCCTGCGGAACAGCTGTATTCGAAGATCGACGAGCGGGTCCGGTCTATGGCCGAAGTCCCCGGTCTGTTCGCCCTATACGATCCCGAGGACAAGCCTGCGGGCTGGTATTTGAGGAGCATCCAGCGGGCGGGGGAGGCCCACGGCATCCCGGTCTACGCTCGTCCCCTGTCTGAGGGGACGGCATTGCCGACACAGCCCCTGGGCGGCATGATCGTGCTCAGCAAGACCAAGACACCCATCCCGATCCTCCCTGAGCTGGACGTGGACGGGACCGGCCCAAGCAGCTTTTCCACCCTGTATAAGGGCGGACTTAAGGCGTACCCCCGCACCACCCCTTGCACGGCGGAGGCCTGCGTGCGGCTGCTGGACTTTTATGAAGTGCCCGTTTCGGGCAAGCATGTGGTGATCCTGGGCAGGTCCCTGACGGTGGGGCGGCCCCTCGCCATGCTCCTGCTCGACCGGAACGCCACGGTGGCCATCTGCCATAGCAAGACGGAGGATCTGCCCGGCCTCTGCCGCCAGGCGGACATCCTTGTCTGCGCCACCGGCCGGGAGGGGCTGGTGGGCAAGGACTGCGTTCGTCCCGGCCAGACGCTCATCAACGTGGGCGGCGATGCCGTAGAGGAGGAGATCGCTCCCATCGTGGAGAACCTGTGCCCCTTCAAGGGCGGCGTAGGCGCCTTGACCACGGCGGTCCTTCTGCAGCATGTGACGGAAACAAATTGATGAATCGCATAGCGATCTTGACCGGCGCCACCGGAGGGCTGGGACAGGCGTTCCTGCGCGAATTGCTCCGGGAAGATATCGACGAGATATGGGCCGTCGCCAGAAATCAGAAAAAGCTGGAGGAGATTTGCAGCACCTTTGGAAAGAAGGTGTTTCCCGTGCTGTGCGACTTGAGCGATGAGATTGAAGTGAAGAAGCTGGCGCCTCTTTTGGAGGAGCGTCGGCCGGACGTTCGGTTCCTCATCAACAATGCAGGCATGGCCAGGATGGGCCGGATAGAGGCCTTTTCCGGCGACGAGATTTCAAACACGATCGAAATAAACTGCAAGGCGCCGACGCTAATCTGCCAATACGCCTTGCCGTACATGAGGGAAGGAGCCAGGATACTGAACATTTCCTCCGCTTCCTCCTTCCAGCCCAATCCCTACATCGCCTTGTACTCCGCTACGAAAGCATATCTGCGCTCTTATTCGAGGAGTCTGAATTATGAGTGGCGGGAGAAGGGGATCACCTGTATGGCGGTTTGCCCCGGCTGGATAGACACCCAGATGCTCAAAAAGGAGCATGCAGGCAGGCGAATGAGATTCCCAGGCATGGTATCCCCCGAAAGGGTGGCCGTGAAAGCGCTGAAGGATGCGAAAAAGGGAAAAGATATGTCCGTGTGCTCGCTCTTCGTGAAATATGAGCACCTGTGGAGCAAGCTCATGCCGCAAAAATGGACCATGCACATTTGGGGCAGCGCCGTCAAACGGTATGTGGACGATCAGAACAGCCTTCCGGCAAAATAGGTAACGGTACCCAGGATGCCGCCCAGGAGCGCGCCCAGCCATTCGATGGCGGCGAGCTCCTTTTTCATGAGCCCCTTCAGGAGCTTGTCCAGCTCCCTGGGCTCCAGGGCGTCGATCCGCGTGACCACCAGCCGCTTGATCTCTCCGGAGCTCAGCAGCTGGGGCAGCGCCCCCACGATGGCCGCGTGGATCAGGTCCAGCAGGCTTTCCTTCAGCTTGGGCAGCTCCTGCTGGTGCTTTTTTACCGTGGTGGACAAAGGCGTCCCCAGGAAGGAACCGGCCTCCCTGTACACGTATTGCTCCACGATCCCCGGCAGGCTCTTTTCCAGCTCCCGGTCGATGAGCTTGCCCAGGGTGTTCACATATACGTCCTCCAGGCTCCCGCTCCGCAGGAAGGGGAGCTTTTCGTCGGTCCGATGGGACAGCTGCCGAGCAAAGGATTCCCCCAGCTTCGCCTGGGAGGCTTTTTTGACCAGATAGGTACAGAGAAGGGTGGAAAGCTCTTCTCTTTTTTGTACGTAGGATTCTGCGCTGAATGTCTCGATCAGCAGCTCCCGGGGCGTCTTCTCCGTGGCAGCGGCCGCATCGAAGAGGCGATCGAGCCATGCGCTGATAGACGCCTTCGCTTCGGGGGTGTCCAGGGCTTCGGACACGACTTCGGGAGAAAACAGCTCCTTTTCGATGAGCTCCCCCAGGCTGTCCGCGATGCGGGCCTGCTCCTTGGGGATGAGGCCGGGAGTGAAGGGCAGCTTCCATTTGCCTATATAAATGGGCTTGAACGGGCGAAAGAGCATGGCCACGGCAAGGGTGTTGGTCCCGTAGCCGATGACGGCGCCCATGAGGATGGAGAAGAGCAGGGAGAGCATAGGGGTTATTCTTCGCCGTGGGCGGGGTGTTTATGCTTCTTCTTGCCCGTACGGAAACGGCCGGTGATCACGGATCCCATGACCAGGAGCCCGTCCGCCAGCGCCAGCAGGGAGAACGCCCACAAAAGCCCCTTGGTGATGCGGTTTCTGAGGAAGTTCATGGTGGGATTGAACCCGTCCAGCACCAGGAAGATCATCATCATTAGGGCCAGGACGATCAGGACGGCCTGCAATACCTTAACCAACAGTCGCATTTACGGCTCCTTTCCAAAGGTCTCTCGAATGATCAGACAGTCGCTGACGGAACGGCCCCCCTTATAGGGGTCGTTGAGCACGCTGCCGTTATAGTACATCTCCGCGGACCGACCGCCGTCCATGTTGTAGGCGGCCTTGCACCCAAGGTCGGCGAACAGCTGGGAGAACTGCTCCAACGTGAGGCCGGAGGCGTCGTCGGTCCGGCCGTCCACCACCACGAAGCAGTAGTGGCCCGGCTCATAGTACCCGATGCCGGCCCGGGGGTTGGCCCGGCGGATGTTCTTGCTGGTGTTCAGCTGCGCGTCCGGGATAGGCTGGCCCTGTTCGTCCAGCAGTAGGGGCCCGAAGCTCCAGGCTTGGTAGGCCCCGTCGGCGATGGCCTGCTCCAAAGAGAAGGCGTCCGGGGAGAAGGTCCGCATGGTCCCGTCGTAATAGAGGACGCAGACGTCGAAGGTACTTTTTTCCTGCCGATGGACGATGCCGTTTCGGATCACGATGCCCGCGTCCTGGTTCCCATAGGTGTCCCCGGTAATGGCTAAAAGGGCGCCGCTGCGCTTGCCCATGTCCTTCACGCTCTCCCGAAGGCCGCTGCCGAACCGGTCCTTGGCCAGGACCGATTCGAACTGAAACACGTCCACAAGATAGATATCCGCCAGATAGTACATGGCGGTCTTCGCCTTGCCGTACTGGACCTTAGTGATATGGATGGCCAGGTCCGGGCTGGAGTAGCCCTGCTCGTCGGAGATGACCATATCGGTGAACTGATCGGCGAACTTCTCGATCCAGGGGACGTACACCGGCGTAGGCTCCGGCGTGGCAACCGGGGCATCGGTAACGGCGGACGGATCGGGCATGGCCGGAAGGTCCGGCTTTGCCTCCGCCTGGGTCACGAGGGCAGGGGTGGGCGTGGCGGTGACGAGACCGGCGCTCATGCGCTCCTTGGGCCGGGCGTGGTGGAACCAGGCGAAGGTCAAAAGGCTGACGGCTAACAGCACCAGCGTGGCGACAGCCGTCCGAATGGATTCGAATATGATGCGCTTTCGACGCATTTCGCTCTTTTCGTGCTTCATCGACACAGAGTATAGCACAGGTTTCTCCCATCGTGCAACTGCATGATTGAAGGTGCCCCTTTCGGGCCATCCTGTGCAGGGGAGGGGATACGCATGAAGAGAGGAATCGTGATTGAACAAGGTAGTGATCTGCGGCGTGGACACGTCCACGCTGCCCACGTTGAGCCAGAGCGAAATGCGCCGGCTGCTGGAACAGGCGAAGGCGGGGGACGTATCGGCGCGGGAGAAGCTGGTGACGGGGAATCTGCGGCTGGTGCTCTCGGTGATACAGCGGTTTTCCAACCGTTCGGAGCAGGCAGACGATCTGTTCCAGGTGGGCTGCATCGGCCTCATGAAGGCCATCGACAACTTCGACATATCCCAAAACGTCCGCTTTTCCACCTACGCGGTGCCCATGATCGTCGGGGAGATCCGGCGGTTTTTGCGGGACTATACGGCGCTTAGAGTGTCCCGGTCCCTGCGGGACGTGGCGGGCAAGGCTATGCAGGTGAAGAAGCGGCTCACCGACGAACTGAACCGGGAGCCTACGGTGGGGGAGATCGCCAAGGAGATGGATATGTCCGAGGCGGAGGTGGTCTACGCCCTGGACGCGGTGGTGGACCCGGTGTCCCTGTTCGAGCCCGTATTTCACGAGGATGGGGACGCCCTGTATGTGATCGACCAGATCCGGGACGAGGCATCGGGGGAGGGGCGATGGCTGGACAGCATCGCCCTGGAGGAGGGCATCCGCCATCTGAACGAACGGGAGCAGCGGATCGTGAAGCTGCGGTATTTTCAGATGAAGACCCAGATGGAGGTGAGCCGGGAGATCGGCATCTCCCAGGCCCAGGTGTCCCGGCTGGAAAAGGGGGCCCTGGAACGGCTGAAAAAGTATATTTAGCTTGAACCGAAGCTTATTCGGGAGTACAATACAATAAAGTTGCTCCCGGGGGTCGAAGGAATGAAGGTCAGGGATAGGATCGTGTCATGGGCTACGCTGCTCTGCTTCGTTGCCGGAGCCGCGCTGGGCTTGATCCGGCCTGACTGGGCCCAGAGGATCGCCTTCGTCGGCACCGCATACGTCACGGCCTTGAAGTATCTGGCCCTGCCGGCACTGATCCTGTCCGTCTTCTCCGCGGTGGGGAAGGGCGGCAAGACCGCGGCGGGCGTGCTGGTGCGGGCCCTCGTTCTGTTCGTGGCGATGTTCTCCGCCACGTTCCTGCTCTGCGCCATCCCCTATACCGTCCTTTCCCCAGGGAAGGGGTTCCGGTTCATGGGAGAGACCGCCTGGGCGGGGGAGAAGGCTTCCGTCACCTTGGGGAGCGTGCTCCAAAACATCTTTTCGCCGGGTGGTAAAATAACCGTCAATGCCCTGTATTTCCCCTGCCTTATTGCTGCCCTTGCAGCAGGGCTGATCGTGGGCTGGTGCAAGCTGGAGAGACTCCAAAAAGGCGCGGCGAAGCTGGAACGCTTTTTCATGAAACTGCTGTCCTGCGTCATGTTGACCACACCCCTGGGGGTCCTTTCCCTGATGGCCGCCTGCACGGGCACCTTTGGTTTCGAGGTATTGAGGACCTCCGGCGTCTACGTGGCCTGGGCCTACGGTGGGTGTCTGCTGGCGCTGGCGGCAGTCATGATCCTGCCCCTGTGGACTTTCTGCGGCGTGAAGCCGGGACAGTATTTCAGCCGGACCGGCCGCCTGTTCCTGACAGCCCTGTCCACCTGCTCCTCGGCGGCCACCCTGCCCGAGACCATGCGGACCTGCCGGGAGGGGTTTGGCGTGTCGGACGAGATCACCGGCATCGTGGTGCCCCTGGGCTGCACCGTGCACATGTGCGGCGGGGCAGTGTCCTTCAGTTTGCTTGGCTTGTTCGTCATGCAGATGACGGGGCAGCCGGTTTCCCTGGGGACCCTGTTCACCATGCTGCTGTTTGCCCTGCTGCTGAACATGGCTGCACCGGGCATCCCCGGCGGGGGCATCGTGCTGGGAGCCACCTATCTCGGTATGCTGGGCGTAGAAAATGCGGTGCTGTTCCTGGGCATGTACGCAGGGATATACCGCCTTTTGGATATGGCCTACACCTCTTTGAACGTAGCCGGGGACGTGACCGCCAATCTATTGATCGACAGATGGGAGAAGAAGCGATGAAGCCATTGTATAGGCAGGTGCAGCCCTCCGTGACCATGGGCCTCGATCAGCAGGCACGGGCCTTGGCCGCAGCCGGAAAGGACATCGTCAACCTGACCGCCGGTCAGGTGGACCTGCCCATGCCGGACCCGGGGAAGAGGGCTGTCGTGGCGGCGTTGGAGGCGGATCGCACCGGCTATATCCCCGCCACCGGTTCAGCCGACGTGAAGGCGGCGGTGCGCCGGCGCATGGGCTGGAACGAGGGGGAGGTGTTGATCTCAGCCGGCGCGAAACCCCTGCTGAACGCCGCCGTGGCCTGCCTCTGCGGGCCGGGGGACGAGGTGATCTTGCCCGCGCCCTGCTACACCAGCTACCCCGAGATGGTCCGCCTGGCCGGAGCAACCCCCGTTATGGTGCCGGGGGACCCAACTCATGATTTCATCGTCACCGGGGAGGCCGTCGAGGAGCATATCACGGACAGGACCAAGGCGCTGCTGCTGAACCATCCGGTCAATCCTACGGGGGCGGTATATGACGCGGAGGCGCTTCGCAAGATCGTGGACGTGTGCGCGGCCCATGACCTGTATCTCATCGCAGACGAGGTTTACAGCTCCTTCGTGTATGAGGGCCAGTTCGTCAGTCTATATCGGTTTCCCGAGATACGGGACCGGCTGATCCTGGTCAACGCCGCCTCCAAGACCTACGCCATGGCGGGCCTGCGCCTGGGGTACGCCGTGGCCCTTGCACCCGTGGCAAAGGCCATGGGCGCATACCTGAGCCATGCCCTTGGCTGCCCATGCTCCCTGTCGGAGCGGGCGGCCCTGGCGGTGCTGACCATGGACGACGGTTACGAAGCCGCCACGAAGGATGTCTTCCGCCACCGAAGGGACAGGCTTTGCCAGGCCCTCGCCGATATCGGAGGCTTGAAAATAAAAAAGAACGCTGGCGCGTTCTATCTGTGGCTGGACGTGTCCAAAATGGACGACGACATATCGTTCTGCCGGAAGCTGCTGGACCAGGAGGGCGTGGCCCTGACCCCCGGCAGCGCCTTCTGCTGCCCCGGGTACGTGCGGTTGGCGTATACGAAAGATGTTTTCGCTCTGCTGGATGCGGCGGCGCGGATGAAGCGCTTCGTGAAACAAAACTACAGCAGCTCTTCCGGCGTCAACAGCTGAATCTCCGGCAGAGCCTTTTCAGCGGACAGCACCGAGATCAAATATCCTTCCTTTTCCACCGTGAAAAAGCGGTGGTCTTTTTCTTGCCAGCGGTAGTCCCTGGTCGTGTCGATATCCCCCAGGGGCAGGCTGAACCCCTGCCCGGTCAGCTTCATGGCGCACTCCTTTCGGGTGAAGACCTGCAGAGGGTCCAACTCCCTTTCCCCGGGCAGGCATATCCGGCATCGGACGGCTTCGGGCACCTGCCTGTCCCTGCGCTCCATATCCACGCCGATGGGCCGGTCGCTGACGCCCAAAAGGACGTGCTCCCCGCTGTGGGACAGGCTGAACTCCGGCGTGCCGCAGGTCAAAAACGGCTTGCCATAGGCTCCCATAGACAGATCGGCATCCGTATGTACGCCGAGAAGGGAGGATAACAGCAATCCGGCCCCCAGCGTCAGCCCGGAGCGGGAACGATCATAGGCAAGCCGCCGCTGCTCCGGAAGCAGGGGCAGGATGCGCTCCGCATGGGTCTGTATGTTTTTGCAGGAGAGCAGATAGAGTTTCATGTGTGAATAATACCAAAGAACGCGCCGGAAAGCAAGGAGGGGGAACCGGCGCGTTCGCTATTATGGCCGCCTGCTGCTCCTCATGGGCTGGGAGTCTGGCGGAGAACTGGTAGGCTGCCTGTTTTCCGGCAGTACGTACTCACACCGGGGGCAAGGCAGGAGCCCAATCGATACATGCATGGCCGTTCAGTGTATGCGGTGAGCATTCCTCCTTTCCTCTCGGGATGGCTACAGTATAGGGGACAAATGGGGCAGGAGTATGTGCAAACTGCAACACAAACGCATTTTCTATGTTAACATCCCGTGAACGAGGATTGGAAAACGCGGGCGGTTGTGGTATCATGGTGCCATGAAAAAAGGCCTGATCATCTTCATATCGTTTCTCATGATCCTGTCCGGCTGTCGGGGCAAGGCCAAGGATACGGAGGCCACGCCTGCGCCTACGGAAAGCATCCGCGTCGAGATCGCCGCCATCACTCCGTCGCCGGCCCCGGCGCCCCAGGATACCCCCTGGCCCTATCCGTCAGACGAGGATATTTTTGTTCCCCAGGCTACGGAGGCGCCTACGCCGGAGCCGATCGATGTCCCCTCTTTGACGCCCGCCGCGGAGCGATATGCGGTGGCTGAGGGAGTGGAGACCGTGGCCTGGCTGTCCGACACCCAGCACTACGCCAACTACTCCGCCAACGGGCTGTCCCCGGACATATATCCGGCCATGACCGGCTTTCTGCGGGACAAGGCGGAGGAGATGCACCTCATCTATGTGGTCCATACGGGCGACCTGGTCCACAGGAACGACAGTGAGGAGAACTGGAAGGTAGCCCGGGCGGCCATGGACCTGCTGGACGGCATACCCACCGGCGTCCTGGCGGGCAATCACGATATGGACCCCGCAAAAGGCGGCTATAAGCACTACGGCCAATACTTCGGCGAAAAGCAGTACGGCCAGCAGGCCTGCTATGGGGAGAGCTTCGAGAACAACCGGGGCCACTACGACCTGGTCACCATCTGCGGGCGCAACTATATCTTTGTGTACATGAGCCATGCCCCCGACAAGAAGGCCATCCAGTTCATGGTGAAGAGCTTCCAAAAGTACCCAGATCGGGTGGGCGTCCTGTGCCTCCACGACTTCATCACCACGGAGGGGACCCTGTCCGAAGCGGGCCAACAGCTGCGGGAGCAGGTGGTGGCCAAGTGTCCCAACGTATATCTGGTCCTGTGCGGCCATCGGTACGGCCTCTATACCCTGGAGGACGCCTTCGACGACGACGGAGACGGGGTGAAGGAACGCACGGTCTATGAGATCATGATGAACTATCAGGCCGCAGGGAAGGAGGGCGGCGGCGGCTATCTGCGCCTCATGCAGTTCGACGAGGCGGCCCAGGAGATCCGCTGCGTGAACTATTCCCCCTACCTCCACGATTACGACTGGCTGGACGATCCCACCCACAAGGAAAAGCGCTACGAGATGGATGAAAAGAGCGAGTCCTTTATCCTGAAGATGCCCTGGGCATGAATTCGATACAGCAAAGAAAAGAGGACGGGCTCACTGCCCGTCCTCCAGTTTTTCCACGTTTTTGAGCTTGTTCTGTATCTGCCTCGTTCTGACGCCCACCAGCTGGTCCAGATCCCCGGACACCTGTTGCAGATGCTTCTGGGAGGCCTCCAGCACGTCGCCGAACTTGTCGAACTCGGTGCGGACGGAGCGAAGGATCTCCCATACCTCGCTGGACCGTTTTTCGATGGCCAGGGTGCGGAATCCCATCTGCAGGCTGTTCAGGAGGGCGGCCATGGTGGAGGGCCCGGCCAGGTTCACCTTATACCGCTTCTGCAATTCCTCCACCATGCCCCGGTTCACCGCCTCCGCATAGAGCCCTTCGAAGGGCAGGAAGAGGATGGCGAAGTCCGTGGTGGTCGGCGGCGCGATATACTTGGTGGACACGTCCTTGGCCTCCTGTTTGAGCCGGGTGGTGAGGGCCGTGGCCGCAGCGGCGATGGCGCCGGGGTCGCCGGCGTCGTAGGCGTCCATGAGCGATGCGTAGGTATCGCCGGGGAACTTGGCGTCGATGGGCAGATACACGGGCGCGTCGCCGGAGCCGGGGAGCTTCACCGCGTATTCCACTCGCTCGTCGCTGCCGGGCCGGGTGGCCACGTTGGTGTCGTACTGATCGGGGGAGAGGATCTCCTCCAGGCTGTATCTCGCCCAGGATGCCCCGGGTCTTCACGTTGGACAGCACCTTTTTGAGGTCGGTGACGCCGGCCGCCACCTGCTGCATCTCGCCCAGCCCTTTGTACACAGCCTCCAGCTGCTTGGAAACCATCTCAAAGCTCTTGCTGATCCGGTTCTCCAAGGTGGACTGGAGCTTTTCGTCCACTACCTGCTGCATCTGATCGAGGCGCTTGTTGTTGTCCTCCTGGAGGGAGGAGAGCCGCTTCTCCATGGTGGAGCGGATGCCGTCCAGCCGTTCCGTGTTGGTCTTCTCAAAGGAGCCCAGCCGTTCCAGGTTAGCTTTTTCAAAGGCGTCCAGCCGCAGCTCCACGCTCTGCTGGAAGCTCTGCTGATTGTCGTTCTGCTGCCGGGCGAAGCTGCGCTGCCCGTTGTCCATGAGCTGGCCGAAGCCGCTGAGGGCGGAGTGGACCGCGTCGTTCAGCTCCCGCCGTTGATCGGACAGCTTGTCCAAAATGTCCTCGTATCGGTCAGCCGTCCGCTGTTGCAGCACCAGGATGATCAGCACCACCAGGGCGATCAGGGAGAGGGCGGATAGGATCAGAATGGCTAAAACCATGCACGTGCCTCCAAATTACAGTGTTGCGGGTCGTCCGACTATGCCTTCGAAGGGAAGCAGACGCAGATCACGTCGTGGACCTTGCGGTCCTTGCTGGGGGAGTTGATGACTTCGCTGCGCCAGGTCATGTGCGCGGTGGCGCCGCCGTCCAGATTGTAGGCCCGCACGCAGCCGAGAGCGTACATAAGTTCGCTCAGCTCCTGCATGTTGAGACCGGCGGAATACTTGCCCTGCCGCCCGTCTACCAGCACCAGGCAGTAGTGTCCCGGTTCATAGTAGCCGATGACGGAGCGGGGGTTCCGGCCCCATACGCCGGTGTTGAACTTGGTCTTCGGACGCCCCTGGTGATCCAGCAGCTCCGGACCGAAATGCCAGCTCTGCCAGACCCCTCTGTCCAGGATCTCCTGGTTGGAGATGGTCCCGGGCTCGTAGGTCTCCATGGTCCCGTCCGCATACAGCACGCACAGGTCCGAGGTGAACTTCAGATCCCGGAACACCTCGCCGTTGCGAACGATGAGACCGTTCTCATGCCAGCGGGCGAAATCGCCGGATATGGCCACGATACAGTTGTTGAATTTTGCGATATCCTCCATGGCTTTGGTACCGCCGAGGCTGTAGCTGCTCTTAGCAAAGGCGGTCCTGAAGGAGGACACGTCCTGCACCAGCACGTCGGCGATATAGAATGTCACGGGCCTGTCGTAGTTGACCTCGTCCCGATACATATCCCAGGAGATGGAAACGGAAGGATCGGAATAGGTGTGATCGGTCAAAACCTCTTCGCTGGAGAACCGCCAGGCGTATTTCCCGCCCAAGAGGCCGGCGGCCGTAGGAGCGGGGGTGGGCGCAGTTTCGGGCACGGGGGTAGGGACGGGGGTGCAGAGGTATGGGGAAGGCAGGGTGGGGACCGGCGTCTCGTGGAACTTGGAGATGTAGGCGCGGCTCTGGATGGCTTGGACGGGGACGGGGGTGGGCTCCACAGCTTCCGCTTTCGAGCGGCCATAGCGGAGCAGGAAGGCGGCGCAAGGGGCCATGATCGCCAGCAACAGGCAGAGGGCAAGGATCAGCCCGTGCTTTTGCCAAAAAGCTTTCATCCCCTCGACTCCTTTCCCCTTCATTCGATTCCATAGTATACCATGTTCCGACAGAAAATGCAGGCATAAGCGAAAAATTGACAATTTCATAACATCCTGCGGTTTTTCTTTACAGCCGGACCCGGAACGTGTATACTTTATGAATTCAAAAAAGAAAGGCGATTGCGATGAAACGGGTATTGGGCAGCATACGGCGGGCGGACGAGCGGTATCATCTGTTCGAAGACGGCGACAAGGTGTGCATCGGCGTCTCGGGAGGCAAGGATTCCCTGCTGCTGATGGAGGCGTTGAAGCTGTACCAGCGCTTCTCCCGGACGCAGTTCGACGTGTGCGCCGTCAGCCTGGATCTGGGCATCGTAGAGCAGGACTGGTCCGCCGTCGTCGCCTTTGCGGAGCGCATCGGCATGGACTATTCTCTCATAAAGACCGACATCGGGGACGTGGTCTTCAACATCCGTCAGGAGAAAAGCCCCTGCGCCCTGTGCGCAAAGCTTCGCCGTGGCGCCCTCAACAACGCCGCCCGGGACAGAGGCTGCAACAAGGTGGCTCTCGGCCACAACAGGGAGGACGTGATCGAAACGTTCTTCATGAGCTTGCTGTATGAAGGCCGAGTGAATACCTTCGCGCCGGTGACCTACCTTTCTCGTTCTGACATAACGGTGATTCGTCCCCTGGTGTTCCTGCCGGAAAAGCATGCCCTTTCTGTGGCACGGCAGCGGGAATTGCCCGTGCAGAAGGCCAACTGTCCGGCGGCAGGGCACACCAAGCGGGAAGAGGCCAAGGAGCTGATCCGGTACCTGTCCACCCTCGTCCCGGACGTGGAGGAGAAGATGATCCATGCCATCGCCAACACGGAGAAATATGGCCTGTGGGACCGGATGCGGCTTCGATACGACCATCCCCTGTTTGAGGGGCCCGTCACGGAAAAGAATGTTCCGACGGGCAGAGACGAAGTGGAAGAATAAAAAACAGACCTCCTTGCAGAAAAGGAGGTCTGTTCCTTTTTTGGCTGATGGATCAGGAATCCTTGGCGGGCACGGTCTTGCCTTCCTCCACCTTGACGTATTGAGCGAACATGTAACCCTTCACGTCAGTGCCGGCCACCTGCACGTAGTAGTAGTCGCCCTCCTGATAGAAAATGTAGACCAGCTTTCCTTCATAATACTGTCCAAGGGATTTGTTGGTCACGCCAGGGCCTTCCCGCAGAGCCAGGTTGCTGGAGGAGATGGTGCCGCGGACGGTGCCCTCCGGCTGATCGTTGCCGGTAGAGGTCTCGCCCAGGGCGGAGAGGAGCTTCACAAACTTCTTGGCGATATAGCCATACTTCTTCGTCTCCACCACCTGCAGGAAATAGAATTCGCCGTCCTCCGCATACACGGTCAGCTTGGTGCCGGCCTTGAGCCCGGTGGCGATGATCGTGGTGTTGGTGCTGGGACCCTGCCGCATGTTCACGCCGCTCTTGGTGAGCTTGGCTTCCGCCGCGCCGGCGATCATCTCGGCCGTGGGCTCCGTCAGGGCGTTGGGATCGTCAGAGAGAGGCACGGTGGGGGCAGGCGAACTGGTCGCGTTCGGGTCAGGCGTATCCGGCGCAGGGGTCTCCACATTGGCGGGTTCCTGCTCTTCCGGCGTGGGATTGGGCGTCGCCGTGGGGGCGGGATGGTATTCGGAAGCAGAGGGGATGTTGCTCTCCACTTTCTTCTCCGTATTGCATGCGCCGAACCCTTTTGTAGCGACGGCGATGATGATGAGCGCCAGAAGCAAAACCCCTATAGCGGCTAAGAACAGATAGCCCTCTCGGGTGATGATGAGCTTTTTGCGTTTGGCCATATGCATCCAACCTTCCTTGTATATTTTTGTACAAGCATAGTATACTCCACCTTTTGACATTTTTAAAGACCCAAATCCGCCCATTTTCATATTTTATTTTGAAATCTATGTAGAATTTCCTATTCAAATGCGTCAGTTAGCAAATGCTAATCTATTGGCAAGACAAATTATGTGTGGTAGAATACGAACGTAACAGCATGCCTTTTCATACAAGGCTGTTGTTTCTGTTGTAGGAAAGTCCGAAACAATACGAATAAGGAGGATGTGTATGACTAGTACGAAGACCACGATCCCATTCACTGGCACGGCCGAGCAGAAAGCTGCGCTCGAAAAGGTCATTGCGGATCACAAGGGTAAGCCCGGCGCGCTGATGCCCGTGATGCAGCAAGCGCAGGATATCTATGGGTATCTGCCCATAGAGGTGCAGACGATGATCGCAGAGGGGCTGGGCTGCTCCCTCGAACAGGTCTATGGTGTTTCCACCTTCTACGCCTGGTTCAGTCTGGAGCCCAAAGGAAAGCATCTTATCCGTGTATGCCTTGGTACCGCATGCTATGTGAAAGGCTCCCAGGACATCCTGGACGAGCTGGTGAAGCTCCTGGGCGTCACGGCCGGCCACACCACGCCTGACGGCATGTTCACCCTGGAAGCGGCTCGCTGCCTGGGCTGCTGCGGCCTCGCGCCGGTCATGATGATCGACGATCAGGTGTATGGCCGTCTGGTCCCCGCCGATGTGAAGGGTATCATCGATAAGGTCCGCGCAGAGTAACACTGCTATGAGATTAGAAGAAGTCGCCCGCTTGGTCGGTGCAAAGGTATATACGGGAGAGGAGATGCTGGACGAGGATATCGATTCCGCGTTCAGCAGCGACATGATGAGCGACGTCCTTGCCTACGCGCAGGATCAGGCGCTTCTTCTCACGGGGCTCAACAATCCCCAGGCCGTGCGTACCGCGCTGATGCTGGACATGAGCTGCATCCTTTTCGTCCGGGGCAAGGAGCCTGCGGAGGAAGTGGTGGCGCTCGCGAAACTGAGCCATATCGCCGTATTGGCCACCGCCCTCACCATGTATGAGGCCAGCGGGAGGCTGTACGAGGCTGGCCTGCACAGGTGATCCCATGAGCGCAGAACCGTTGCATGTGCATTATGACGTAGACGGCGGGAACTTCACCTCCGCAGGAGAAGCCTCCGTCAAGGTGAAGCGCCTTCTTCGGCAGCTGGGCTGCTCTCCCGAAACCATCCGGCGGGTCTCCATCGCCATGTACGAGGGCGAGATCAACATGGTCATCCACGCCAACGGCGGCGACGCCGACATCTATGTGGACGACAAGACCATTCGGATCGTGCTGAAGGACACCGGCCCCGGCATCAAGGACGTGGAGCAGGCCATGCAGGAAGGGTATTCCACCGCGCCGGACAACATCCGCGCATTGGGATTCGGCGCCGGCATGGGCTTGCCCAACATGAAGCGATACTCCGACACCTTCGGCATCGACAGCGTTGTGGGCCAGGGGACGACCATCGAACTTGGCTTTGAAAACAGGTAATCGCTAAGAAAGAGGAAAGCATGGATTACAGGCACTCCGTTTCACTGGATCTGGATAAATGCAAGGGCTGCACCCATTGTTTGAGGCGTTGCCCTACGGAAGCCATCCGCATCCGTGACGGACATGCCGCCATCAACGCCCTCCAATGTATCGACTGCGGCGAATGTATCCGCGTCTGCCCCTACAAGGCCAAGCGGGCCATCTGCGACAGTCTGGAGGATCTGGACCGTTCCAAGTATCTGATCGCGCTTCCGGCGCCTTCGCTCTTCGGCCAGTTCATCAACGTGACGGACGTGGATTACGTGCTGCAGGGGCTCCTGGATATGGGGTTCAACGACGTGTTCGAGGTTTCCCGCTGCGCGGAGATCATCACGGAGTACACCCGGCGCTATATGAAGCGCACGGACATCCCTCGTCCGGCCATCAGCTCCGCATGCCCGGTGGTGGTGCGTCTCATCACCATTCGCTTCCCGTCCCTCATCGACCATATCGTGCCGCTGATGCCACCCATAGAGCTCGCCGGCCGGATGGCCAAGGAAGAGGCCATGAAGAAGCATCCGGAGCTGAAGGAAGAGGATATCAAGACGGTATTCATCAGCCCCTGCCCGGCCAAGTTCAGCTGGGTCAAGAACGGGGACAAGGAGGACGAGACCCCCTGCGTGGACTACGTGGTAGCCATCAGCGAGGTGTATTTCAAGCTCCTCAACGCCATGAAACCCAAGGAATCGCCCAAGATCACCAGCGAGACCGGCATGATCGGCTTGGGCTGGGCGTCTTCCGGCGGCGAGGGTTCCGCGCTGATGAACGACAGATACCTGGCGGCCGACGGCATCGAAAACGTGATCCGTGTGCTGGACAGCATCGAGATGGGCAACTTCCCCAGCGTGGAATTTGCTGAGCTGGACGCCTGCAGCGGCGGCTGCGTGGGCGGTGTGCTGACGGTGGAGAACCCCTATATCGCCCAGGTCCGCTTGCAGACCCTGCGCCGGTATATGCCCGTGAGCCTCAACCATGTGCCTCGGCAAAACGGTGACGTGGACGTGCCGGAGGATATCTTGACCGTGAAGCCGGCCACCTTCGCCAACGTATCCGCTTTGAACGTGAGCCGGTTCGAGTCCATCCGCATGATGGCGGACATCGAGAACATCCATGAGAGCCTGCCGGCTTTAGACTGCGGGTCCTGCGGCGCGCCTACCTGCCGCGCCTTCGCGGAGGACGTGGTGAAGGGCGAGGCGAACATCGACGAGTGCATCGTCCATATGCGGGAACAGCTGAAGAAACTCATGAGCGAAGAAATGGAGAAGAAGTCATGACCGTATTTGAGATCAGGGATACGCTGGGGCTCGTTCCCCTGCACGAGGCCGAGGATCGGCCGGTCACCGGCGGCTATGCCGGCGATCTGCTGAGCTGGGTCATGGGTCGGGCGCAGAGCGGGGACTGCTGGATCACCATCATGTCCAACCGCAACGTACCGGCAGTCTGCTCCCTCACGGACGCGGCCATGGTCATCTTCGCGGAGGACGTGACCCCGGACGATGCGGCCCTGGAGGCGGCGGTGGACAACGATCTCAACTTCTACCGTTCCCCCTTGTCCGTCTTCGAGCTGTGCGCCAAGGTAGCCTCCCTGCTCTCATGAACGCTTTTGCCGTCGATCTGCACATCCACTCCTGCCTGTCTCCCTGCGCGGAGGACGATATGACCCCCTGCAACATCGCGGGGATGGGATATCTCAATGGGCTCAGGATCATGGCGCTGACGGATCACAACACGGCAAAGAACTGTCCCGCCTTCTTCGCCGCCTGTCGGGAATACGGCATCGTGCCCGTGCCGGGTATAGAGCTGACCACGGCGGAGGACGTCCACATGGTCTGTCTGTTCCCCAAGCTGGACACAGCCCTGGCCTTCGACAAGCTGGTGGAAGAGAAGCGCATGAAGGTGAAGAACAAACCGGCGATATTCGGCGAGCAGATCATCATGGGCGAGCAGGACGTGCCCATCGGCAACGATCCCTGGTTCCTGCCGGCAGCCACCTCTCTGACCATCGAGGAGGGGGCGAAGCTGGTCCGATCCATGGGCGGGGTCTGCTACCCGGCCCATATCGACCGGGAGGCCAACGGGCTCCTGGCGGTGCTGGGCTTCTTCCCGGAGGAACCGGTGTTCACCCTGGCCGAAGTCCATGACGAGGACAAGCGCGATTTGGCGGGAGGACGGAAGATCCTGGTCTCCTCAGACGCCCATCGGCTCTGGGAGATCAGCGATGGCAGCTTCTGCGTGCATCTGGACGTAAGTCCGGAGGCGGGGGAGGAGGCCGTTCGGGAAGCTCTCTTTGCCATGCTGGAGAAGAAAGCATGAAGGAACTGTCGCTGAACATTCTGGATATCGTGCAGAATTCCATCTCCGCCGAAGCGTCTCTCATCGAGATCTTGCTGACGGAAACGGACGAGACGCTGCGCATCACCATCAAGGATGACGGCAGAGGCATGTCGCCGGAATTCCTGGCCACGGTGATGGACCCCTTTTCCACCACCCGCAAGACCCGGAAGGTGGGCATGGGCATCCCCCTGTTCAAGCTGGCGGCGGAGCAGACCGGCGGAGAGCTGACCATCACGTCCCGGACCAGGGACATGAGCCCGGAGGACCATGGCACGGTCATTTCCGCTTTCTTCTACAAGAATCACATGGATTTCACCCCCCTGGGGGACGTGGTATCCACTTTGATCAGTCTCATACAGGGCTGTCCTGACGTGGATTTCCTCTTTGAGCACGAGCTGCCTAACGGGGAAATGGTCCACTTGGACACCCGGGAGATGAGGGAAGCCCTGGGAGACGAGATACCCTTGAACAGCTTCGAGGTCCTGGAATGGGCCAGAGAAAGCTTGAACGAACAATACGGTTTTTAGGCGAAAGCTTACTACATAACCAAAAACTTAGGAAAGGAAAACAACTATGAAAAGTCTTGAGGAACTTGCAGCGATTCGGAACAAAATGAAGGATAGGGTCGCTATCCGCGAGAACAACGGCGATATCCGGATCGTCGTTGGCATGGCCACCTGCGGCATCGCCGCCGGCGCCCGGCCCGTACTCAACGCCTTTGTGGAGGAAGTCCGCAAGCAGCATGCCGACAACGCCACCGTGACCCAGACCGGCTGCATCGGCATGTGCCGGCTCGAGCCCATCGTGGAGGTCTTCGAGGGCGGCAAGGAGCGGGTCACCTATGTGAAGGTCAAGCCGGCCATGGTCCCCCGGATCGTCAAGGAGCACATCCTTGGCGGGAAACCCATCACGGAATACACCATCGGTGCCGCAGAATAAAAACGGAGGATATTGAGAATGATTCGTACGCATGTAATGATCTGTGGCGGTACGGGCTGTACCTCTTCTGACAGCCCCAAGATCGCCGAAGCCATGGAGCAGGAGATCGTCAAGCTGGGCCTTCAGGATGAAGTCAAGGTCGTGCGCACCGGCTGCTTCGGCCTTTGCGAGATGGGCCCCGTCATGATCGTCTACCCCGATGGCACCTTCTACTCCCGCGTGAAGGTCTCCGATGTGCCTGAGATCGCTTCCGAGCACCTTTTGAAGGGCCGTATCGTGGAGCGCCTGGTGCACCGTGACACCGAAGGCGGCGAGAAGGTCGAGGTCCCCACGCTGAAGGATATCGAGTTCTATAAGCCTCAGCTCCGTGTGGCGCTGCGCAACTGCGGCGTCATCAACCCGGAGGACATCGAAGAGTACATCGCCATGGACGGCTATTCCGCTCTGGGCAAGGTCCTCACCGAGATGACCCGTGAGCAGGTCATCGACGTAGTCACCAAGTCCGGCCTCCGCGGCCGTGGCGGCGCCGGCTTCCCCACCGGCCTCAAGTGGAAGTTCGCGGCGGTCAACCAGACCCCCAACAAGTACGTGGTCTGCAACGCCGACGAGGGCGACCCCGGCGCGTTCATGGATCGTTCCGTGTTGGAAGGTGATCCCCACGCCATCCTGGAAGCCATGTGCATCGCGGGCTATGCCATCAACGCCAATCAGGGCTACATCTACGTCCGTGCCGAGTACCCCATCGCCGTGCATCGTCTGCAGATCGCCATCCGTCAGGCCCGTGAGTACGGCCTGCTGGGCAAGGACATCTTCGGCACTGGCTTTGATTTCGACATCGACGTGCGTCTGGGCGCCGGCGCCTTCGTGTGCGGCGAAGAGACCGCTCTGTTGACCTCCATCGAGGGCAACCGCGGCGAGCCCAAGACCAAGCCGCCGTTCCCCGCCAACAAGGGCCTCTTTGGTCAGCCCACCATCATCAACAACGTGGAGACCCTGGCCAACATCCCCCAGATCATCCTCAAGGGCGCCGAGTGGTTCGCTTCCATGGGCACCGAGGGCAGCAAGGGCACCAAGGTGTTCGCGCTGGGCGGCAAGATCAACAACACCGGTCTTGTGGAAGTTCCTCTGGGCACCACCCTCCGCCAGATCATCTACGATATCGGCGGCGGCATCCCCAACGGGAGAGAGTTCAAGGCCGTTCAGACCGGCGGTCCTTCCGGCGGCTGCATCCCGGCCAAGTTCCTGGATCTGCCCATCGACTACGAGAACCTCAAGAGCATCGGCGCCATGATGGGTTCCGGCGGTATGATCGTCCTCGACGACTCCACCTGCATGGTGGACGTGGCCCGGTTCTATCTGGACTTCACCGTGGACGAGAGCTGCGGCAAGTGCGTCCCCTGCCGTATCGGCACCCGCCGCTTGCTGGAGATGCTGGACAAGATCACCAGCGGCAACGGCACGCTGGAGGACCTGGACAAGATGGAGGAGCTCTGCAAGTACATCCAGGCCAACGCCCTCTGCGCCCTGGGTCAGACCGCGCCCAACCCCGTGCTCTCCACGCTGAAGTTCTTCCGCGACGAGTATGTGGCCCACGTGGTCGACAAGCGCTGCCCCGCCGGCGTGTGCAAGAAGCTCCTGCGCTACGAGATCGATCCCGATAAGTGCCGCGGCTGCACGGCTTGCGCCCGCAAGTGCCCCGTCAACGCCATCACCGGCACCGTGAAGCAGCCCCACGTCATCGATCAGGCCAAGTGCATCAAGTGCGGTACCTGTATGGATACCTGCCGCTTCGGTGCCATCAGCAAGAAATAAGGAGGAACCCAATGAATACTGTTCATGTCAAGATCAACGGGATCGAAGTCGAGGTCCCTTCTGATTACACTGTACTGATGGCGGCGGAGAAGGCTGGCGTCCATATCCCCACCCTCTGCTACCTGAAGGACATCAACGCCATCGGCGCTTGCCGTATGTGCGTGGTCGAGGTGAAGGGCGCCCGCTCCAACCCCGTGGCCTGCCTCCAGCAGGTGGCCGAGGGGATGGAGGTCCAGACCAACACCCCCGCCCTGCGCGCTTCCCGCAAGATGACCTTGGAGCTAATGCTCTCCAATCACCGGATGGACTGCCTTGGCTGCGTCCGTTCCACCAACTGCGAACTGCAGACCCTGGCCCAGGAATACGGCGCCGACCCCGACAAGTTCCGTCCCGCCGAGCCCATGCAGCCGGATCTCGATGAGTCCGCCATCCACCTCATTCGCGACAACAGCAAGTGCATCCTGTGCCGTCGCTGCATCGCGGTCTGCAAAAACGTCCAGCACGCCCACGTCATCGGCGCCAGCATGCGCGGCTACAAGACCCACGTGTCCAGCCCCTTCGAGATGCCTCTGGCGGATACCAGCTGCGTGAACTGCGGTCAGTGCATCCAGGTGTGCCCCACCGGCGCCCTCACCGAGCGGGACGACACCGACAAGGTCTGGAAGGCTCTGTCCGATCCCACCAAGCATGTGGTCATCGCCCCCGCGCCCTCCGTCCGTGTCCAGATCGGCGAGTGCTTCGGCATCCCCATGGGCACCAACGTGGAAGGCAAGCTCATCGCGGCCTGCCGCCGTCTGGGCTTCGACAAGGTGTTCGATGTGGACAACGCCGCCGACGTGACCATCATGGAGGAAGGCACCGAGCTCATCCAGCGCATCCAGAACGGCGGGCCCCTGCCCCAGATCACTTCCTGCAGCCCCGGCTGGATCAAGTTCTGCGAGCACTACTATCCCGAGTTCATCCCCAACCTGTCCACCTGCAAGTCCCCCCAGGGCATGTATGGCGCGCTGGTGAAGAGCTACTATGCCGAGCATGCGGGCATCGATCCCAAGGACATCTTCTGCGTGTCCGTCATGCCCTGCACGGCCAAGAAGTTCGAGTGCAACCGTCCTGAGCTGGGCCACAACGGCCTGCCCGATGTGGACGTGTCCCTGACCACCCGTGAGCTGGCCCGCATGATCAAGAAGGCCGGCATCATCTTCGACAAGCTGCCCGACGAAGTTGCGGACGATCTGCTGGGCGAAGCCTCCGGCGCCGGCCACATCTTCGGCGCCACCGGCGGCGTCATGGAAGCGGCCCTCCGTACCGTGTACGAAGTGGTCACCGGCAAGACCCTGGAGAAGGTGGAGTTCGAAGCCGTCCGCGGCGTCGAAGCCATCAAGGAAGCCGAGTACGACCTGAACGGCCTCAAGGTCCGGGTGGCGGTCACCTCCGGCCTGGAGAACGCCAGCAAGCTCCTCGACATGGTCAAGCGGGGCGAGAAGGACTATCACTTCATCGAAGTCATGGCCTGCCCCGGCGGCTGCGTCAACGGCGGCGGTCAGCCCATCGTGCCCAGCAACTTCAAGAACTTCCACGACGTGCGGGCCATCCGCGCGGCCGGCCTCTATGGCGAGGACGCCAACATGCCGCTGCGTAAGTCCCACGAGAATCCGGAAGTCCAGAAGCTGTACAAGGACTACCTGGGCGAGCCCTGCAGCCATAAGGCCCACGAGCTGCTGCACACCACCTACACCAACCGCGGCCTCTACAAGTAAGCCACAGGCACAATCAAAAAGCAGGAAGTCGAAAGGCTTCCTGCTTTTCTGTATGGATGGGGAGAAGATCAGTGCTCCTTCTTCCAGGCCTTGATCTCTTCGAGACGCTTCTTATACTTTGCCTCCAACCCCTGCTCCGTAGGCCGGAAATATTCTCGCCCTAAAAGTGAGTCGGGAAGACACTGCATACTGGTGAGCTTGGATTCATAATCGTGGGCATACTGATACCCCTTGCCGTACCCCAGGTCCTTCATGAGCCCCGTAGGCGCATTGCGGATGTTCAAAGGCACCGGCTCGTCCAGCTGTTTGAGCGCATCCTGCTTCGCTTCCAGGTATGCCACGTCCATGGCGTTGGACTTGGGAGCCATGGACATATACACCACCGCCTCCGTCAGATGCACGCTGCATTCCGGCATGCCGATGAAATGACAGGCCTGGTAGGCGGCCACGGCGATCTCGATGGCGTGGGGATCCGCCAGGCCCACGTCCTCGCTGGCGAAGCGGGTCACCCGCCGGGCGATGTACAGCGGGTCCTCGCCGGCTTCCAGCATGCGGGCCAGCCAGTAGACAGCCGCGTCGGGATCGGAGTTGCGCATGGACTTGTGGAGGGCGGAGATCAGGTTATAGTGTTCCTCGCCGTTCTTGTCGTACAGCAGCGACTTCTTGGAGATGCACTGTTCCAGGGTCTCCCTTGTGACGGTGATGTTGCCTGCGGCGTCCACGTCCCCGTTGAGGACCACCATCTCCAACG
>ONNZ01000042.1 GCA_900319345.1 uncultured Eubacteriales bacterium | reverse complement strand
GGACGCAGAGCAGGAACTCGTAGAAAAAAGCGGCGTAATGTATCTTGAGATCGTCTCCGAAGGTAGCCAAAGGGAACCATTTGTGAACGGATTTCTCCACCAGAGGCCCATAATGGGCGCGATTGAAAAAATCACCCCATACGGAGATGCCGATGCCCGCAAATATGCCGGGCGCGGCGGCGTCCATCATCTCTCCCAGCTGGACCTTCCGAAGCTTCAAATACACCAAAATTGCTAGCGCGGCAAAGATGATCCCCCCAAAGAAAGACAGCCCGGAGCAAGTCAGATCGAAGAAATCAGCCCAAGCCACCTGACCGGTAAGACAGGCGAACAGCCGGGCGCCCACGATGCCGAAGGGCACGCCCAGGATACAGAGATCCAAAGCGATGTCCTTGGGAAAGTCGCGCCCCTTGATACGACGATCGGTGATCATCATGGCCGCGGCGATGCCGGCCGCCAGCAGAATGGCGTACCAGTAGATGTGGAATCGTCCTATGGAAAAGGCAATATCGAAATTCGGGTCCTTCATGCCGCCCTCCTTGATCTATCGATAGCATTCTATCACAGAATCCGCCAACTATCAACCTTTCAAAGTTGACATGCATCCCCCTCCTGCACTATAATGTGAACAGGTAATGAAATAAAACTTGCAAGTCAGAAAGGAACCATATGAAGAGGATAGTGATCGCCCTGGGCGGCAACGCGCTCCAGGAAGCAGGAAAGCCGGCAACGGCTGAATCCCAGCTGGAAGTGGTGGAAAAGACTTCGGCCTACATCGCCGACATCATCGAAGCCGGATATGACGTGGTCATAGCCCATGGCAACGGCCCCCAGGTGGGCCGCATCGTGCTGCAGAACGAATCGGCCGCCAACGTGACCCCCGCCATGCCCTTCGACGTATGCGGCGCCATGAGCCAGGGGTATATCGGCTACCACATCCAGCAGGGCCTTTCCAAGGTCCTGCGGCAGCGGGGCATCGACAAGCAGGTGGTCACCCTGGTGACCCAGGTGGTGGTGGATAAGAACGATCCCAAGTTCCAGAACCCCAGCAAGCCCATCGGGCCCTTCTATTCCCAGGAGGAAGCGGAGAAGATTGCCGCGGAGAAGGGCTATACCATGAAGGAGGACGCCGGCCGGGGCTATCGCCGGGTGGTAGCATCCCCCCTGCCCGTGGAGATCGTGGAGCTGGACGCGGTGATAGCTCTTGAATCCGCCGGGTTCGTGGTGGTCACTGTGGGCGGCGGTGGCATTCCCGTCATTAAGAACGAAGACGGTACGCTGACTGGCACGGCTGCCGTCATCGACAAGGACCTGGCCAGCGAAAAATTGGCAGAGGACCTGGATGCTGACGCCCTGGTGATCCTCACCGCCGTGGAGAACGTTTCCATCAACTACAAGAAGCCCGATCAGAAGGACCTTTCGCTCCTCAATGTAACGGACGCCAAGAAGTATATCGCCGAAGGCCAGTTCGCCCCCGGCTCCATGCTGCCCAAGGTGGAGGCTGCCATGAAGTTTGCCATGAGCAAGCCCCAGCGCAAGTGCATCATCACCTCCCTGGAGAAGGCCGTGGATGCCCTGAACGGCACAGCGGGCACCACCGTCACCCTGTAAAACCGGTTACCCACAGTATCCACTTTATCCACAATCATTATTATGTAAGGAGGAAATCATGAAACCCTACGCATCTTTGACCAAGGACGAGCAGCTTGCCGAACTGAAGGCGCTGCAGGAGAAGTATGCAGAGATCAAGGCCAAGGGACTGAGCCTGAACATGGCTCGCGGCAAGCCCTCTTCGGCGCAGCTGGACATCATCAGTGACATGCTGACGGTCCTTTCCAAGCCTGAAGACTGCTATGACGGCAAGCTGGACGTGCGCAACTACGGTGAGCTGCTGGGCATCCCCAGCGCCCGGGCCCTCTTTGCCGACATCCTGGACACCGTGCCCGAGAAGGTCATCGTGGGCGGCAGCGCCTCGCTGCAACTGATGTTCGACCTGATCAGCAAGGCCTACACCCACGGCCTGCTCCATTCTCCCGCCCCCTGGGCCAAGCTCGACAAGGTCAAGTTCCTCTGCCCTGCCCCCGGCTACGACCGGCACTTCACCGTCAGCAGCACCTTCGGCATGGAGCTCATCTACGTGCCCATGACCGAGTTCGGCCCCGATATGGACGTGGTCGAGAACGCTGTGAAGGATCCCGATGTAAAGGGCATCTGGTGCGTTCCCAAGTATTCCAACCCCGACGGCATCATCTATTCCCCCGAGACCATCGACCGGTTCGTCCATCTCAAGCCCGCCGCCCCCGACTTCACCATCATGTGGGACAACGCCTACTGCATCCATGAGGTCATCGGCGACTACGTGCCCTTCCCCGACATCCTGTCCCTGGCGGCGGCTGCCGGCACGGAGGATATGTTCTATGAGTTCGCCTCCACCAGCAAGGTCACCTATCCCGGCGCGGGCATCTCCTGCATGGCTTCCAGCGTGGCCAACGTGGAGCACATCAAGAAGATCCTGACCGCCCAGATCATCAGCTACGACAAGGTGAACCAGCTCCGCCATGTGAAGTACCTGAAGAACAAGGCCAATACCCTGGAGCTCATGAAGAAGCACGCCGCCGTGCTGGGGCCCAAGTTCACCGCCGTGCTGGACGCCCTCGACAAGGAGATCGCTCCCCTGGAGATCGCTACCTGGCGTCGTCCCAAGGGCGGTTACTTCGTCAGCTTCTATGCCATGCCCGGCACCGCCAAGCGGATCTTCACCCTGGCCAAGGAAGCCGGTCTCGTGATGACCAACGCCGGCGCCACCTATCCCTACGGCAAGGATCCTCAGGACAGCAACCTGCGCATCGCGCCCTCCTATCCGCCCCTGGAGGACCTGAAGAAAGCTATGGAGATCTTCTGCGTCTGCGTGAAGATCGCCGCCCTGGAGAAATTGGTGGGCTAATACGAACTGAAAACCAAAAGGAGCCGTTTTTCGACGGCTCCTTTTATATTGCTTGGATGTGGTTTATAGAGAAAGGTCCAAGCGCTCCCAGGGCATGTCCTTGGCGTTCTCGCCGAAGTGGCCGTAGGCTGCCAGCTTGGAATAGATGGGGCGGCGCAGGCCGAACCGGTTGATGATGGCCATGGGCCTCAGGTCCACTGTCTCCATGATGTGGTCCTTCAAGGCGCCCACGTCGTTGATATGGGCGGTGCCGAAGTCCTCGATGCGGATGCTGGTAGGCTGGGATACGCCGATAGCGTAGGAGAGTTGGACTTCGCAGCGGTCCATATAACCGCCAGCCACGATATTCTTCGCCAGATACCGGGCCATGTAGGCCCCCGTGCGGTCTACCTTGGTGGGGTCCTTCCCGGAGAAGGCGCCGCCGCCGTGGCGGGCGTAGCCGCCGTAGGTGTCCACGATGATCTTACGGCCGGTTAGGCCCGTGTCTCCCGCAGGGCCGCCCACCACAAACCGACCGGTGGGATTGATGAAGAACTTCGTCCAATCCCCCAGCATGTGCTTGGGCAAGGCGGGCAGGATCACCTGCTCCTTGAGGACTTCCCGCAGGGTCTCGATGTCGATGCTCTCCTTATGCTGGGAGGACAGGACAACGGCCAGGATGCGGCTGGGCACGTTGTCCCTATACTCCACCGTCACCTGGGCCTTTCCATCGGGGAGCAGGAAGGGCAGCGTTCCATCCTTGCGTATGGTCTCCAGCTGACGGGTGAGGCGATGGGAGAGCTCAATGGGCAAGGGCATATAGTATTCCGTCTCCCGGCAGGCGTAACCGAACATCATGCCCTGGTCTCCTGCGCCGATCTCCAGCGGATCCGCATTGTCCACGCCCATGGCGATATCCGGGGACTGATGGTTCAGCGCTACGTCGATGACGGCGGTATCGCAGTCGAAGCCGCGACCGGGCTCCGTGTATCCGGTGTCCCGGATCACCCGGCGGGCGATGGCTTCATAGTCCACCCGGGCGGTGCTGGTGATCTCCCCCATGATGTGCATATGGTCCGTATTGGCGGTCACCTCGCAGGCCACGCGGGCCGCCGGGTCCTGCCGCAGGATGGCGTCCAGGATCGCGTCGGCGGTCTTGTCACAGAGTTTGTCCGGGTGTCCCCCGGTGACAGATTCAGATGTAAAGCAAGCAGGCATTTTTCTTTCTCCTGTCTTTTCAGTCAATAGGCATGCTATACTACCATCTTCCTCCTGTTCTGTCAATGCTTGACGAGAAAAGGCGGCGGATTTGCACCGCCGCCTCGATTTAGATCAGAGAAAGATTGGCTTTATTCGCCCTTCTGGATGAAGGTGATACGGCCCTGGCCGTAGGGATCCACGTAATCGGCCCCCACGCTGCCGCCCAGCTTTTCCACGATATAGTTGATGAGCACCTGGTTGTCCAGCATCACGTTCTCAGACAGGAACTTGTTGTCAGAGAACATGGTATATCCATCGCCTTCTTCCTTCAGCAGGTAGTTATGGCAGGCCAGCGTGTAGGTCTTGGCAGGATCGATGGGCGCGTAGGTGCCGTCCTCCTGGAGGACCTCCACGTCCTTGATGCGGCGATCGCCAGCCACTTCCACGAACATCTTCTTCTCGTCCTTGACCACGGTGGAGTCAACGTTCATATCCACGGTGAACTTGAGGCCGGACACATGCAGGAATCCGCCGGACTCGCCGGGCAGACTGGACACGGACATCTCCAGGGCATCCAGGATCTCCTGGCCGGTGGCTTCCACCGTGCACAGAGCGTTTTGGAAGGGATGAACCTTGATGATCTGGCCATAGGTCACGTCGCCAGCGGGGATGGTGTCACGGATGCCGCCGCCGTTGACGAAGGCGATATCGGTCTCACCCATGGCGCGATAGGCGTCGGCGCACAGATCGCCCAGGTTGGTCTCCATGATACGGACGATACGCTCGCCGGATACGGGGTCCTTGATGACGAGGTCCACATCGGTGTGGGCAACAACGGTGTTCACCAGTTCTTCGTTCTTGGCCAGGGCAGCCTTCACGACTTCGCCAATGTCGTTGTCCTCCGCGAGAAGACCAGCCTGATCCATGAACTTCATGGCGCTTGTATCGACGAGCTTTGCCGTGATCTTATCGCCAGCGATCGTC
This sequence comes from uncultured Eubacteriales bacterium, assembly GCA_900319345.1. Classification (GTDB taxonomy): domain Bacteria; phylum Bacillota; class Clostridia; order Christensenellales; family CAG-138; genus RUG472. The sequence continues at coordinate 4,969 of ONNZ01000042.1, read as the reverse complement.
AGGATACCAACGTTGGCCAGCTTGGTGCCGGTGGAGGTGTGGATGACCTCGTTGCCGTCCTTATTCTTGACAAGAATGGAGTCCTGCCCGATATCACGCTTGAAATCGGTGTGAGAGTGACCATCCAGCATAACATCGATACCGGTGGTGTTCTCAATGACTTTAGATGCAGTCCAAGGCTCACTCTGATAGTCGATACCCAGGTGGGCCAGAGCGATCACGTAATCGGCGCCTTCGGCGCGGGCGGCGTCCACGGTTTCCTGAACCTTGTTGTAAAGATCCTGACCATTGTTGCCTTCGCAGAAGGAATAGATGAAGTTGCCTTCTCCATCCTGGAAGTACTTGGGCGTGGATTTGGTGAAAGCCTCCGGCGTATCGATGCCCACGAAGGCAATCTTCTTGCCGGCCTTCTCTATGATGGTGTAGGGCTTCAAAACAGCGGCGCCCTTATCATCAAGGAAGTTGCAGCAGACATACTGGAACTTGGCAAGACTCACGTTCTTCTTGAACTGGTCCATGCCGTAATCGAACTCATGGTTGCCGATGGTGGCCACGTCGTAGCCCACATCGTTCATGAGCTCCACGATGGCTTCGCCCTTGCTGAGGGTACCGATGACGTCACCCTGGACAGCGTCGCCGTTGTCCACCAGGATGACTTCCTTGCCGGCAGCTTCAAGGGCGGCCTTCACACGGGCGACGCCCACATAGCCAATGCCATCGGTGACGCCGCAATGCACGTCGTTGGTGTAGAGGATCACGATCTCTTTCTCGGGCTCCTCCCCTTCGGCCTTGACGGCAGCGGGCACCATAATCAGGCCCAGAAGCATCACGACAGCCAGCAGACAAGCAAATACTTTCTTGTTCATAGTTTTCCTCCCTGTTGATTTTGTGTTTCCACAACTAAAATGTATTTTATCATACTACGTTCATATTTTCAACTGGAAACCGTTTGATTTCCTAAATAGAAAACCGGCCCGTAAGACTCCGGACCGGTGCAATGTTTAGGTTTCGTTGGCAAGCTGCACGATAAGATCTACACAGCGGTCGATCCCCAGCTTACCGCTGTTCAGCGACAGATCGTAGTTGCAGCAGTCGCCCCAGGTCCTGTCGGTGAAATGCTTGTAGTTGACAGCGCGCTTGGTGTCCTTCTCCTTGAGCCGCTCCTCCGGTTTCTTCTCGCTTTCACCGTACAGGCGCACGATGCGCTCCGCCTTGAAGGCTTCGTCCGCATGGATGAACACGTGGAGGGCGTCCTCCCGATCCTTCAGGATATAGTCGGCGCATCGGCCTACGATGACGCAGGGCCCCTGCTCTGCCACCTCCAGAATGGCCTTACGCTGCATGACGTACAAAAAATCGTACACGCTCATACCGCCCATGGTGCCGTGGGTGCCCGTGTAGGAGGACAGAAGGGACAGCAGGCTCTTGCCGGGGGAATACTCACCGTACTCCTCCACATAGTTGGGATCGAAGCCGGTCTTTTCCGCCACATTCTTGATGAGCTCCTTGTCGTAGTACGGGTATCCCAGACGATCGGCCACCTGATGTCCGATGGTCCTTCCGCCGCTGCCGAATTCTCGGCTGATGGTGATGATGGTCTTTTTCATAGTCTCTGTCCTCCTGTTTGGAAGTGTAGCTGTTCTTTATTTTGCCAGGCAACGAATGGTTTTCTCCTTGAACGCAGGTCCGTCGATGCGTTGTATCACGATCCCGTTGCGGGGACGGTGCAGATGGTCGATGTAGTCGTATATGACCATGCCGGTGGTGTACTTCCCTGCCGTCTCCACGCACATGTACGTTTCCTGCTGCTCCTGGACGATCTCCGGCCACAGGACCACCGCCATGGCCGCCGGATCCGCGAGGCACAGGCCGTTGAGCCCCAGGCGCTTGCCGTATTCGATCAGGACCGTGTTGCAGTCCACCGCGAAGGCGCCGGCCTCCGAGACCGCTGCCATCCTGTCCCGATCTGCCTGCAGGAACAGGCTTTCCCCCGTGCAAATCTCAAAGGGGGCCAGGATCACCGGCACGCCTGCATGGAACACCGTCTCGGCCGCCTCCGGGTCCACGATGATATTGAACTCAGAGACCGGGCTCCAATTCCCCGGCATCCGCAGGGCGCCGCCCATGATGGTGACGGATTTGAAGCAGCGGAAGGCCGACGGATCCTTGAAGGCGGCGATGGCCACGTTGGTGAGAGGGCCAAGGGTGACCAGCTCCACCTGACCGGGATTTGCCTTGGCGCAGGCAAGCATGGCGTCCACGGCGTTTCCAAGCTCCGGCTTCAGGATCGGATCGGCGTAGCCCCTGTCGGAAAGGCCGTCCACCCCATGGCAGACCACGGCAAAATCTGTGTTGCGATACAGGGGCTTGCTGGCTCCGGCGTATACGGGCGGCGTATAGGTCCCCGCCCGCTCCACGCTGATGAGGGCGTTCCGGATTGCCCGTTCCAGGCTCACGTTCCCCATGACCACGCTGATGCCCAGCACCTTAACCGAGGGTTCCCTAAGCGCCATCAGCAGCGCCACCGCGTCGTCGGACGCCGTATCAGTATCGATCCAAAGCTTTCGCATACACCCTTCCCCCATACTTTTTATATAGTATAGCACATTCTTTTCCCAAACGGAAGAAAAAAAGAGGACCGCCATGGAAGACGATCCCCTCTTGCTTCGATTTCGATCAGAGCATTTCCTTCAGCTTATTTAGGCTCTCCTTGGCGTCGCCGATCAGCAGCGCCACGCCTTCCGTGCGCTCATACAGCGGGTTAGGCACACCGGCATAGCCAGGATTCAGGTCGAAGTTACAGATGATCACGTTTTTGCAGTCGCCCACGTTCAGCACCGGCATGCCGTAGATGGGAGTGCCCTCAGCGGTGTTGGCGGCGGGGTTCATGACGTCGTTGGCGCCGATGACCAGCGTCACGTCGGCGGCCTTGAAGTCGTCGTTGATATCCTCCATCTGGAACAGGTCTTCATAGGGGATATCCACTTCGCAGAGGAGCACGTTCATATGCCCCGGCATACGGCCCGCCACCGGATGGATGGCGAAACGCACCGTGGCCCCATGGGCCTCCAAAGCGTCCTTCAACTCCCGGACGGCATACTGGGCCTGGGACAGAGCCATGCCGTAGCCCGGCACGATGATCACGTTTTTGGCGGTTTTGAAGGCTTCGAACACCTTCTTTTCCTCGGCTTCCTTATCCACCACGGGAGCTTCCTTCATGGGTGCAGCCTCCTCGGCAGGCTCCTCCCTCTCCTCGACCACAGGCTCCGCAGCCTTAGGCGCGGCGGAAACGGTGGTAGCGCCCGTCAGGATGGCGGAGAGCTTCCGGTTCATGGCCCGGCACATGACCTCGGTGAGGATCAGGCCGGAGGCACCCACGATGCCGCCCACGGCGACCAGCAAAGGTTCGCCGATGGCCATGCCCGCGATGCCGCCCGCCACGCCGGACAGGGAGTTCAGTAGGCTGATGGTGATGGGCATGTCAGCGCCGCCCACTCGCAGCACGAACAGCCAGCCGAAAGCACCGGCCAGGACCGCGCACAGCAGGGTGAACAGGATCAGCTGCCCGTTGTTCCCCTGGCAGAGGACCAGCGGCAGGATGCAGAGGACGGCCAGGATGCCGGCGAGCAGCACCCAGGTCTTATGGCCCTTCAGGATCACGGGACGCTGGTTGAACCATTTGGCCAGCTTTCCGGCTGCCAGGATGCTGCCAAGGAGTGTCACCATTCCGATGACCAGGGCAATGCCCGCCGTGGCCGCTTCGAAGGCGGCGATGGCCTTTCCATCGGTCAGGGTGACCGCCGCCACTAAAGCGGAGGCAGCGCCGCCGAAGCCGTTGAGCATGGCCACGGTCTGGGGCATTTCGATCATCTTCACCTTCTTAGCAAGGATCGCCCCAGCGATGGCCGCGGGCACCAGGCCCACAAAGAGCCAGAGCCACTTGCCAGAGAAGTCGTAGCGGATGATGGTCAGCACGATGGCGGCCGCCATGCAGGTGCAGGAGAGCAGGTTGCCCCACAGGGCGGACTTCACCTTGCTCATCATGGAGATGCCCAGCAACACCAACCCGGCCAGGACGATACAGAGAACGTAGTAGACGGAATCGATCATGCTTCCTTCTCCTCCTTCTCCTTCTTATGGCCGAACATCAGCAGCATCCGGTGGGTCACCAGGAAGCCGCCTGCCACGTTCAGCATGGCCAGGGCGATGGCGATCACCGCCAGCACCTTGCTGCCCGTGAAGGCAGCGGTAGCCACGGCGATCATGGCCCCCAGCACGGTGACGCCGGAAAGGGCGTTCATGCCGGACATGAGGGGCGTATGCAGAAGACTCGGCACGTTTTTGATGAGCACGTACCCCAGCACGCTGGAGACGATGAAGATGCCCACAAGGATCAGCGGATGCAAGGGATACCTCCTTATTTCAGGCCCATGGCCTCGAGAGCGCCCTCATGGACGATCTTGCCGTCCATGGTGACCAGGATGGACTTGACGATCTGATCGTTCATATCAAGCTCGATCTTGCCGTCATGGGTGAGGAACTTGGTCAGGTTGTAGATGTTCTGAGCGAACATCCAGGTGGAGCTGGAGGCCAGCATGCCGGGGATGTTCTTGATGCCTTCCAGGACCACGCCATGCTTGATCTCGCGGGTGCCCGGAGGAGTGATGGCGCAGTTGCCGCCCTGGTCGATGGCGATATCCACGATGACGGAGCCTTCCTTCATGGTCTTGACCATCTCGTCGGTGATGACCACGGGAGCAAGCTTGCCGGGGATCAGCGCGGAGCAGAACACCACGTCCATGTTGGGCAGGACCGCCGCGATGGCTTCCCGCTCACGGAGGAGGGTAGCTTCGGGGAGCTTCTGGGCATAGCCGCCCGGGGCGATGGCTTCCTCAGCGGGAACGTCCAGCTCCACGGGCTTGGCGCCCAGGGACTTGGCCTGCTCCACAGCCGCGGGACGGATGTCGGC
>ONNZ01000010.1 GCA_900319345.1 uncultured Eubacteriales bacterium | reverse complement strand
GCGGACGGCGAAAACGGGTCCGTGCAAAAGGTCTTTGACGAACACGGCCTCCGCTACACGGGCAGCGGGCCCGAAGGGTGTCGGCTCAGCATGGATAAGCATGCCGCTAAGGAGATCTTTGACCGGAAGGGCATTTTAACGCCCAAAGGTCGGCTGCTGCACCGTGGAGAGATCTTCTCCCTTGACGAGCTGCCCCTGCCCGCCGTGGCTAAGCCCAACAGCGGCGGCTCCTCCATCGGCATCTCCATCGCCCGGACCAGGGCGGAGTTGAAGCAGGCCATCGAGCTGGCGTTCCAGCAGGAGGACCAGATCTTGGTGGAGGAGTTCATCAAGGGACGGGAGCTGTCCTGCGGCGTGCTGGACGGCAAGGCTCTGCCCGTTATCGAAATCATCCCCAAGGAAGGGTTTTACGACTACAAGAACAAGTATCAGGCCGGCGCCGCCCTGGAGGTCACGCCCGCTCCCATCAGCCCCTCGGCCACCGAAAAGGTCCAGCGGCTGGCGGAGCGGGTGTTCAAAGCGCTGAAGCTGTCCGTGTACGCACGGATGGACTTCCTGCTCACGGAGGACGAGGACGCCTACTGCCTGGAGGCGAATACCCTACCGGGCATGACGCCCACCTCCCTGCTGCCCCAGGAAGCCGCCGTGATCGGTCTTGACTACATCACCCTATGTGAAAAGATCGTGGCCCTGTCCCTGGAGAAATACAGATGATCCCCTTCTCCATCCAAAAAGCCGTCGAGATTACCGGCGGCAAGTTTTATGGCCCGGAAACGCTGCTAAGCAACAGCTTCGACAGCGTGTCCATCGACACCCGGACCATGCGGTCAGGGGCTCTGTACGTGCCGGTGAAGGGCGACGTGTTCGACGGGCACCGGTTCATCCCCCAGGCCATTGGAAAGGGTGCGAAGCTGACCCTGTCCGAGGTCGATACCCCCTATCCCCACATCCGCGTACAAAACAGCGTCAAGGCCTTCCAAGCCCTGGCCCACGCCTATCGGTGCCAATTCGACATCCCCCTGGTGGGCATCACCGGCAGCGCCGGAAAGACCACCACCCGGGGCATGGTCAGCGCCGTCCTGTCCGCCGCATACAACACCCACAGCACCACAGGGAACCTGAACAATCAGACCGGCGTGCCCCAGGTCCTCTTCGGCCTCATGCCGGAGCATCAATGCGCCGTGGTGGAGATGGGTACCAACCATTTCGGCGAGATCGATGCCCTGGCCGCCATGAGCGAGCCCACCATGTGCCTTATCACCAACATCGGCGAAGCGCATATCGAGTTCTTCGGTTCCCGAGAGGGCATTTTCCGAGGGAAGACGGAGATGCTGCCCCACATGCGTCCCGGTGGCAGGATCATCGTCAACGGGGACGACGAATATCTCTGCCGAATTCCCGACACCTTCACCTTCGGCTTTGGAAAGCAGAATGACCTATGGGCAGAGGACGCCCGGGAGGACGATCTGTTCGGTGCCAGCTTCACCGCCTGCTGGGACGGCGGCCGCCTGCCCATCCAGCTGCAGGTGCCGGGGCACCATATGATCCTGAACGCCCTGTCCGCCGTGGCTGTGGGCCTTGCGCTCCATGTGCCCCCCGAAAAGATACAGCAGGGGCTTGCCGCCTTCGCGCCCATTTCTGGCCGCATGGCTGTGGAAAAGCTGCCTCGGTTCACGCTGCTCAACGACGTCTATAACGCCAACCCCACCTCCATGAAGGCGTCCCTTCAGGTCCTTTCCCGGGCAGCCGGGCGAAAGGTGTGCATCCTGGCCGACATGCTGGAGCTGGGCGAACAGGCGGCGGACCTTCACGAGCGGGTCGCCCAGGAGGCGGCTGAAATGGGGATCGACGTGATCGTGGGCGTCGGGCCTTTGTTCCATGCCGCCATGGCGCAGACGAACGGTCTTGGTTTCGAGACCCAGGCGGATATGCTTAAAAGCCTTCCCGATCTGTTGAAAACAGGGGACGCCATCCTGGTCAAGGGCTCCCGCGGCATGCACCTGGAAAAGACGGTGGATGCCATCAGGGCGCTGTAACGCCAAAGATTTGCACACAAAAAGAGCCGGACAATCCGGCTCTTTTCCTGTGTAAACGAATTACTGGGCCTGCTCCGTTTCCCGCTGCTTGTCCATGAGGGTGCGGATGCCGCCCTCGGCCAGGGACAGCAGTTCTTCCAGTTCTGCCCGAGAGAAGGCGCGGCCCTCCCCCGTGCCCTGGACCTCGATGAACTCGCCCGCCTCGTTCATGACCAGGTTCATGTCCACCTGGGCGGCGGAGTCCTCCCCATAGCACAGATCCAGCATGGGCCTGTCGTTGACGATGCCCACGGACACGGCGGCGATGCGGTGGAGCATGGGGTCCTGCTCCAATCGACCTTCCTTCAGCCACTTCTGCACGCCCAGCGCCACGGCCACATAGGCCCCGGTGATGGAGGCGGTGCGGGTGCCGCCGTCAGCCTGCAGCACGTCGCAGTCCACATAGATGACCCGCTCCCCCAGCTTGTCAAGGTCCACCCCGGCCCGGAGGCTCCGGCCGATGAGTCGTTGGATCTCTGTGGACCGGCCGTCCTGCTTGAGATAATCCCGCTTCTTTCGGTTGCCGGTGCTGGAGGGGAGCATGGCGTACTCTGCCGTGAGCCAGCCCTTCCCCGTCCCCTTCAAGAAGGGCATAGTGCCCTCCTCCAAAAGGGCCGTGCACAGCACCCGAGTGTTGCCCCAGCTGATGAGCACGGAACCGCCCTTGGTGTCGGTGAAATCCCGGATCATGGTGATGGGTCTCAATTCGTTTTCCTGTCTGCCGTCCTTGCGCATGGTGGTCCTCCCAATCAATGATACAGTATTTTACCACATCCTGCACAAAAAGAAAAGCGGCATCGCTGCCGCTTCTTGGTTAGTGGCTGTTATTCCGCCTTGGGCGCTGCCTTGGGCTCCACGGCCTTACGATGGGCGCGAGGGGCTTTGGGCGCATCGAGACGGATGGCGTCCTTGCGGATGATGGTGGGCTTCTTGAGCTTGCGGATCACGTCGCCGTCGATCTCGCAGGCCTTGATGTTCTCCTCCGAGGGGATGTCGAACATCACGTCTAGCATCACGTCCTCCATGATGGCCCGAAGGCCCCGGGCGCCGGTCTTGCGCTCGATGGCTTCCTTGGCCACCGCCCGTAGGGCGTCCTCCGTGAGGATCAGCTCCACTCCGTCCATCTCGAACAGGCGGGAATACTGCTTCGCCAGGGCGTTCTTGGGCTCGGTGAGGATGTGCATGAGGGCGTCCTCGTCCAGGCTGTCCAGCGTCACGATGACGGGGACCCGGCCTACGAACTCGGGGATCAGGCCGAACTTCAGCAGGTCCTCGGGCAGGATATCCTTCAGCACCTGGCCGATGTCCTTCTCCTCCTTGGACTTGATGGCCGCGCCGAAGCCCAGCATCTTCTGGCCCGTGCGGCGCTCGATGATCTTGTCGATGCCCGTGAAGGCCCCGCCGCAGATGAAGAGGATGTTGGTGGTGTCGATCTGGAGGCACTCCTGCTGGGGGTGCTTGCGGCCGCCCTGAGGCGGCACGTTGGCGACCGTGCCCTCCAGGATCTTCAGCAGCGCCTGCTGGACCCCCTCGCCGGACACGTCCCGGGTGATGGACACGTTCTCGCCTTTGCGGGCGATCTTGTCGATCTCGTCGATGTAGATGATGCCGCACTGGGCCCGGGGAATGTCGTAATCCGCAGCCTGGATGAGCTTCAGGAGGATGTTCTCCACGTCGTCGCCTACATAGCCCGCCTCCGTGAGGGAGGTGGCGTCGGCCACAGCGAAGGGAACGTCCAGTATCTTAGCCAGGGTCTGAGCGAGCAGAGTCTTGCCGCTGCCCGTGGGCCCCAGCATGACGATGTTGCTCTTTTGAAGCTCCACCCCGTCCTCTTCCATGGCCTGGCCGGAGCGGATGCGCTTGTAGTGGTTGTAGACGGCCACGGCCAAGGCCCGCTTAGCGGCCTCCTGACCGATGACGTACTGATCGAGGGATTCCACGATCTCCCGAGGCTTAGGTATATCCGTCGCTACGACAGGGGCGGCATTGGCAGCGCGCTCGCTGGCCATGTCCTCCTCCACGATCTCCCGGCACAGCTCCACACACTCGTTGCAGATGTACACGTTGGGACCGGCGATCAGCTTCTTCACCTCGCTGCGGGGCTTGCCGCAAAAGCTGCACCGCACCTTGTCGAAGCTGTCCTTATCCTTTGTGCCGTTGTAACCGTATTTGCTCATTTCGTACCTTCGTTTCCTTTCTCGTTACCGACGGGGCGCGATGACCTCGTCGATGATGCCGTAAGCCTTGGCCTCGTTGGCATCCATGTAGTTGTCCAGCTCCGTATCGTGCTCCACCTTCTCCACGGACTGACCGGTGCGCTTGGCCAGGATCTCGTTCAAGCGGCGCTTGATCTTGATGATCTGCTCGGCCACGATGGAGATGTCGGTGGCCTTGCCCTGGGCGCCACCGGAGGGCTGGTGGATCATGATCTCCGCGTTCTCCAAAGCCTTGCGCTTGCCTTTGGCGCCTGCCGCCAGCAGGAACGCGCCCATGCTGGCCGCCAGACCCACGCAGATGGTGCACACCTCGCAGCGAAGATACTGCATGGTGTCGTAGATGGCCAGGCCCGCGCTCACGGAGCCGCCGGGGCTGTTGATATAGAGATAGATATCCTTGTCGGGATCGTCGGCTTCCAAAAAGAGCATCTGGGCGATGATGCTGTTGGCCACATCGTCGTCCACCTCGCCGCCGAGGAAGATGATCCGATCCTTCAGGCCGAGGAAGATGATCCGATCCTTCAGCAGGCGGGAATAGATGTCATAGGAACGCTCGCCGCGATTGGTTTGCTCCACAACATAGGGGATCAGGTTCATGTTTGTCTCCTTCCTGGAGGAAATATTGACCGTTCCTCCTGTAATTATTCGGCCTTCGCCTCCGGGGCGGGCTCCTCGTCGGTCTCGACGGCGGTGCTCACCAGCAGGTCCACGATCTTGTCGGCGCAGGCCCGATCCGCAAAGTACTCCTTGTCCGAATCGGTCAGGGTCTCCATCAGCTTCTCCTTGGTGAGGCCGTTCTGCTCGGCGTACTGGCCCACGGCGTTCTCGATCTCCTCCGGGGTGGCGACGATGTTCTCCGCCTTCTTGATGGCTTCGATGACCAGCTCCACCTTCACCCGCTGCTTTGCGTCGGGCCGGTACATGGCCTCCATCTTCTCCTTGTCGGTGCCCATGTACTTGAAGTAGTCCTCCAGCTTCAGGCCGGAAGCCGCCAGCTGATAGGCCATGTTCTGCATCATGTACTGGACCTCCCGATCCACCATGCAGTCGGGGATATCCACCTGGGCGTTCTCGGCGGCCTTCTCCAGCAGCTCGTTCTCCCGGGCGTTCTTGGCCGCGGTCTCGCGGGCCTTCAGCAGCTCCTGCTTCTTGTTCTCCTTCCACTCGGCCACGGTGTCCTGCTCGGAGATGTCCTTGATGAACTCGTCGTCGATCTCGGGCAGTTCCTTCTTCTGGACGGTCTTCACCCGGCAGGTAAAGACGGCGGCCTTGCCCTTCAGGTTCTCCGCGTGATACTCCTCGGGGAAGGTCACGTTGATGTCCTTCTCCTCGCCGGGCTTCACGCCAACCAGCTGCTCCTCGAAGCCGGGGATAAAGGTGTGGGAGCCGATCTCCAGGGGCTGGTCCTGGGCGGTGCCGCCGTCGAAGGCCACGCCGTCCACCTTGCCGCAGTAATCGAGGATGATCCGATCCCCGTTCTCCACGGGCCGATCCACGTCCTCATAGCGGACCTGCTTGGTCTGCTCCATCTTGAGGGCGTTGTCCACTTCTTCGTCCGTCACAGTATACGCCAGCTTCTTCACGGCTATACCCTTGTACTGGCCCAGGGTCACCTCGGGCTTAAGCTGCACTTCGGCCACATAGGTGACGCCCTCGGCCTCGCTCATGACGGGGATATCCACCACGGAGGGACGATCCACGGGGATGAGCTTGTGCTCAGCCACGGCGGCGTCGTAGGGCTCCGCCCAGCACAGGTCGAACGCTTCATCGTAAAAGACCATGGCGCCATAGTTGGCTTCGATGACCTTGCGGGGGGCCTTGCCCTTGCGGAAGCCGGGCACGGGATACCGACTGGCGGTTTTATGATAGGCATCGTTCAACGCCTTCATGAAGGCGTCCTTTTCGACGTTGATGGTGAGCCGGGCGATGTTGCCCTCCTTCATTTCAAGAACTGACATTATTCTTCTCCTTCTCTCTTTGCTCGCATAGGCGGTGCATATTACCATAGCGTGTCATTCTACCACAGCCCATCCCCAAATGCAAGGAAAATTCTATGGTGTACCGACGTCCTTCCAAAGAAATTCACAGGGACGCCCTAATTCATGCGGCAGGCGTAAATAAATTGAAACATTCCATATGTTTTCTTGACCTTTCGACCTGAACGGTGGTACAGTATGATGTATGAATGAAGCAAAGACAAAGCCAAGGATCAACTTCTTGCGCCTTATATTGTTCGCCTTGGTCGCCATCGTCCTCTTTGGCGGCGTTTTTGCCGTATTCTATCTCATGTTCCGGCAGCGGGACGCATCCCTTACCTATGAAAAATTGGGCATCGAAGCCAACATGGACTACGACGTGTCCGGCGGCTATCTTACGTACGCCTCCGCCACCGACCTTATCCAGGTGAACACCTCCGACACCAAGAAGAGCATCGTGACCAATCTGCCCACGGCCATCGACGGGTTCGGGGTCTCCTCCACCATCACGGCGGTGTACGCCGGGTCCAACCTCCAGCTGCGCAACTTCAAGACCCTGACGCTGAACGGCACCATCCGGGGCGTGGCTTGCGGGGGCAGCCATTGCGCCGCCCTCAGGACCAACGATGTGAACGGTCTCGACTCCATCGTCGTCTTCAACGCCTCCGCGGAAGCCGTGGGCAACCCCATCGACTTTTCGGAGAGCAAGGTGATCAACTTCGGCTTCGAAACGGGCTATGAACGGGAGCTCCTGTGGGTCATCTGTGTGAACACCCAGGCGTCCCTGCCGGTGACCACCGTCCGTCTCTACGACTACAACAACGGCGGGGCCATGAGCTATTACCCCTCCTTCTACGAACAGAGCATCGAACGGGTCTATTTCACGGAGAACTCCGTCTTTCTCATCGGCACGGAGGACATCGTCCGCTACAACCTGGACAGCAGCCGAGAGCGGTATCGGGTAGGCATCTACGGCAAGGAGGTCATGGACGTGGCTGTCAGCAGCGGCACGGTCCGCTTCCTCCTGAAGCCTCGTGGATCAAGCAATGAACATATCCTGTACACCCTGGCCCTGGCGGAATCGGACGCCCCCAACACCACCATGCTGACCGTATATGTGGGCGAGAACATCGTGAACGCCTTTTTGCAGAGCAACGGCATCCGCATCGTGACCAGGACCCGCATGATCAGCTATACCTATTCCGGCAAAAACTCCCCCTCCGCCGATATCGAGCTGGAGTACCCCGCGGACGCCGCTTTGAAGCTGAACGATTCCTCCTTCCTGCTGGTCAGCGGGGACGACTGCTACTTCACGAGACGGGAGTCGTAAGGAGGGGCTATGGTCGATTTGGTGATCCTGTTGATCCTGGCCATCGCGCTGCTGGCGGGCTATTATCGGGGCGTGATCTACTCCGCCATCAACCTGGGCGTATCCATCCTTTCCTTCGCCATGGCGCTGCTCCTCTGCACCACCCTGTCGGGCGTCGTGCAGAAGCGGCAGAGCCTGTATGAAATGATGCTCTACTACTTCGAGGGGTATGAGTATATCAACGAGACCAGCGTGGAGCTGGTCCACGTGTCCGTCTCCCAGATCGGAGAGAAGGAGCTGGCCGTCGTCGTAAAGAACGCGGACATGCCCTCTCCCTTCGACAGCGCTATCACAGGCAACGTCAAAAAGCAGGTCTACGAGGACCGCGGCATCTACTCGTTGGGCGACTACTTCAACCAGACCATCGTGGATACGGTTCTGAACATCCTCTCGCTCCTGCTGCTGTTTTTGATCTTCCGGCTCCTGTTGGGGTTCTTGCTGCGGCTCATCGATTTCGGGGCCGCCGGGCTGCCTCGGCTCAAACAATTCGACGTGCCCCTGGCCTGCGGCATCGGATTGCTGCACGGCGTATTCCTGGTTTCCGTCCTGTTCATGCTGTTGCCCCTCATGCTGGTGGTGGTGCCCAGGCTGTCGAAGTTCATCGACGGCTCTTTGCTGGGCGGCTTCTTCTATCGGGGCAACGTTTTGCTGCGCATGGTGCCTACGGTTTAGGCAAGAAAATATCAAGTATCTTTCAGGAGGTTTTTGGTATGTCCTTTATCGAGTCTGACCGCATGAGCGGCGTTTCCGGGTCCATCATCCGTGAGTTGTTCAAGATGACGGCTGCACCCGACATGATCAGCTTCGCCGGGGGCAATCCCTCCCCCGACACCTTCCCCATGGAGGAGATGGCCGCCATCGCCAACGACGCCCTGCTCCATCGGGGCGCATCCATGCTGCAGTACGGATTCACCGAGGGATTCCCCCCGCTGCGGGAGACCTTGAAGCAGTATCTGGGCAAAAAGCACGGCTTCCCCAAGGCCACCGACGAGCTCATCACCGTCTCCGGCGGCCAACAGGCGGCGGATTTGACGGCCAAGGTGCTGCTGAACGAGGACGATTCCGTCCTCTGCGAGGAGCTTTCCTTCGTGGGCGTGCTCAACACCTTCCGAGCCTACGGTGCCAAGCTGGTGGGCGTAAAGATGGAGCCGGACGGCATGAACATCGAGGACCTGGAGAAGAAGATCCAGAACAGTCCCAAAGCCAAGCTCATCTACATCATCCCCAATTTCCAGAACCCCACGGGCTTCACCACCTCCCTGGAGAAGCGGAAACAGATCTATGCCCTGGCCCAGCGGTACGACCTCATGATTCTGGAGGACGATCCCTACGGCGAGCTGCGCTACGAAGGTGAATTTTTGCCGCCCCTCAAGAGCATGGATACCGACGGCCGGGTCATCTACGCGGGCAGCTTTTCCAAGACCATGGCTCCCGCCCTGCGGGTGGGCTTTGTCGTGGCGGAGAGCACGCTTATGAAGCGGCTGGTGGTGGCCAAGCAGACCGGCGATGTGCACACCGCCACCCTGACCCAGGAGATCTGCTATCGATATATGGCGGAGCATGATTTTGACGGACACCTTCAGGACATCCGCCGCCTCTACGCCGTGAAGTGCAAGCGGATGTTGGACGATATGGAGAAGCACTTCTCTCCCGCCATCACCTTCAACCGGCCCCAAGGAGGCCTGTTCGTCACCGCCTTCCTGCCCGAGGGCATGGACGCCTGGCCCTTCGTTCAGGAGGGTATCGCCCGCAAGGTAGCCTGCGTGCCCGGCGTAGCCTTCGTCATGGACCCCAAGGTGCCCAGCAACGCCTTCCGCATGAATTTCTCCATGCCGTCCCTGGACCAGATCGACAGGGGCACGGAGATCCTGGGCAAGCTCACCTACGAGTGGTGCAAGTGATGGACTTTGTCCAGTATTGGCGGGACTGCATCGGTCAGGACAGGGAGGCCCTTCGCGGCTGGTTCTGGCCCGACGCACGGATCATATGGCCCTGCACCGAGGAAGTGTTCACGGTGGAGGAATTCCTGATCTCCAACTGCGAATACCCTGGGTCATGGACGGGCGAGCTGCTGAACGTGACGACCACGCCCATGGGCGCGGTGACGGAGGTCCGCATATCCTCCGCCGACGGCAAGTACAGCTGCCATGCCGTCTCTATCTACACCCTCTACAAGGGAAAGATCGCTTCCCTGACCGAGTACTACGCCGACGACGGTCCCCCGCCCCAGTGGCGCACTGCAATTTTCAACAAATAAGCGAACGCCTCCGTGGTTTTGCACGGAGGCGTTTTCTGTATGTTTTTAAATCATCGTTTCTTCGGCACGGGCGCCCGGCCGGACATGCGGGTGTAATAGGCGAGCCTGTCGGCTGTGGCCGGGTCGAAGTCTGTGGGCAGGGCCCGCCAGCCCCACCAGCCCGTGGTGGCGGGCAGGTTCATGCGATGCTCGGAGCCCAGGCCCAGCATGTCCTGGAGCTGGATCACGACGAGATCCGCCACGGAGGTCATGAGGCCCCGGATGAAGCCGAAGGGGAAGCCCTCCTGCTGGTTGAGGCCCAGATAGTCCACGGCGAAGGCGGCGTACTTGGGATCACAGGCCTTGAACCAGCCCATGATGGTGTCGTTGTCGTGGGTGCCCAGGTAGGCCACGCAGTTTTTCACGTAGTTGTGGGGCAGCTCCCGGGAATCGCCCAGGGGCTCGAAGCCGAACTGCATGACTCGCATGCCGGGGCAGCCGGAGTCGTTGAGGAGCTTCTTCACCTCGGGGGTCAAAAAGCCCAGGTCCTCGGCGATGATGCTGTCCCCCATGCCCTCCTCACGAAAAGCGTTGATGAGATTCATGCCGGGGCCGGGATACCACTTTCCCTCACGGGCATCCTTGGCGCCGTAGGCCACGCCCCAGAAGCTTTCGAGGCCCCGGAAGTGGTCGATCCGCAGCACGTCGCAACGGCTGGCCGCGCCCTTCAACCGGCTGCGCCACCAGGCGAAGTTTTCCTTTTCGTTGGCGTCCCAGTCGTAGACCGGGTTGCCCCACAGCTGGCCCGTTTCGGAGAAATAATCGGGGGGCACGCCCGCGATCATGTTCGGGACCCCCGCCTCGTTCAGCTGGAACAGCTGTCGATGGGACCACACGTCCGCGCTGTCGTAGGGGACGTAGATGGGGATATCGCCGATGAAGTACACGCCCTGTTCGTGGGCATAGGTCCGGAGGGCCTGCCACTGGGTGTCGAAGCAATACTGGACGAAGGCGTGGTAGTCGATCAGGTCCCGGAGCTCCTCAGCATACCGGGCCACGGCCTCCGGCTCATGGTCCCGGATATCCTCGGGCCAGTCCACCCAGCACTTGCCCTCGAACCGATCCTTCAGGGCACAGAACAATGTCCAATCCTTGAGATACCAGCTGTTTTGCTCCACGTAGTCTGCCATCTTGGCCCGATCGAACCGGGCGAAGGCCTTCTGGAGCACCTTGCGGCGGCGATCATACAGGAGACCGAAGTCCACCTTCCGGGGATCGTCGCCCCAATCCGTGCCGATATCCGCCTCGGTCAAAAGGCCCTGTTCCTTCAGCAGGTCCAGGTCCACCAGGTAGGGGTTCCCGGCGAAGGTGGACGCGCTTTGATAGGGCGAATCCCCATAGCCGGTGGGCGTCAGGGGCAGTATCTGCCAATACCTTTGCCGCGCACGATGCAGATAGTCCACGAAATCATAGGCTGCCTTGCCCAGGGTGCCCACGCCGTAGGGGGACGGCAAACTGGTGATGTGCAGCAACAGACCGCTCGCTCGTTTCATGCTCTTTCCTCTCGATCCGTGTAATTCTTCTTGTGTATTGTAGCATACAAATGCTATAATATAAAGCAGAAAATGTAAAAAACGGTCCCTGGACCGAAAGGAGATTCTATGGAATTGAACAAATACCTGAAGCTCAGCCCTGAGGTGGCCGATGCGCTGGCGGCCGGGAAGCCCATCGTAGCCCTGGAAAGCACCATCATCTCCCACGGCATGCCCTATCCCCAGAACGTGGAGACAGCCTATGCCTGCGAGCGGATATGCCGCGAGAACGGGGCCGTGCCCGCCACCTGCGCCATCATCGGCGGCAAGCTCTGCGCGGGGCTGACAGCGGAGGAGATCGACTACCTTGGCCGGGAGGGCAAAAAGGTGACCAAGGCCAGCCGCAGGGACCTTCCCATGCTGATTGCCAAGGGCATGGACGGCGCCACCACCGTGGCCGCCACCATGATCATCGCCCATATGGCCGGGATCAAGGTCTTCGCTACCGGCGGCATCGGCGGCGTACACCGCAATGGCCAGGACACCATGGACGTGAGCGCCGATTTGGACGAACTTGGCAAGACCCCCGTGTGCGTGGTCTGCGCCGGCGCCAAGGCCATCTTGGACCTGCCCCGGACCATGGAGTATCTGGAGACCAAGGGCGTGCCCGTCATCGGATTCGGCACCGACGAGCTGCCCGCCTTCTATACCGCCCAAAGTGGCATCCCCCTCACCTGGCGGGCGGACGATCCCAAGGAGGTGGCGGACGCCATCCACGCTGCGGAGGATCTCGGGTACGACGGCGGCATGCTGGTGACCGTGCCCATCCCGGCGGAATGGTCTATGGACCCGGACTATATCAACGGCGCCATCGACAAGGCCCTGGCCGAAGCTGACGAAAAGGGCGTGGTCGGCAAGGAGATCACCCCCTTCCTGCTGGCCCGGATCAAGGAGATCACCGGCGGCAGCAGCCTCGCCTCCAACATCCAGCTGGTGTTCAACAACGTGAAGACCGCAGCCCGTATCGCGTCGAAGCTGTGAGAATATAAAGCCATATGAAAGCGCCCGCCTTCTCGGCGGGCGTTGTCGTTACACGCGGGTCAGTCTCTCCAGGGGCGGCGGGCGCAGACGAAGTTGCGTTTCCAGTAGGCGGACAGGGCCCGCTTGACCACCTTGCCGTTGCCGGAGGAGGCGTCGATCATGGTGTCGCCGCCTACGTAGATGCCCGTATGGTTCACGGAGCTGTTGGTGTCGGACCGGAAGAACAGGATATCGCCCTTCTTCAGGCTGTTGATGCTGTCGATCCTCTTCCAGCCGCTCTTCTGCGAATATCCGGCGGCGTTGAGTCGGGTCCCCTCTACCCCCGCCTGCCTCAGGCAGTAATAGACCAGACCGGAACAATCGAATTTATTGGGTCCCTTGGCGCCCAGGACGTATTCGCAGCCGATCTTGCTGTTGGCGGCGGCGATGAACTTGTCGATGCGCAGATCCCGCTTGGGCGTGGGCGTAGGCGTGGGCTTCGGCTTAGGCGTCGGCGTCTTCTTTTTGGAAGAATTGCTGGTACTGGAGGTGCCTTTTTTCGTAGGGGTCGGCTTGCTCTTGGCAGCTTCCTCCTCCGCCTTCTTCTTGGCAGCCTCCTCCTCCGTCTTCTTCTTGGCGGCGGCCTCCGCTTCCTGCTGCTTCTGCAGTTCCTTGGAGATCTTGGCACTGTCGGAATACAGCAGCTCCAGCGTCTTCTCTCCGGCGAGGCCGTCCGCATGCAGGTTGTTCCGCTTCTGGAAGGCTTCCACGGCGGCGATGGTGACGGGGCCGTATACCCGGTCCACTTCCTTCTCGGACAGGTATCCCAGCTCCACCAGCTGCTCCTGCAGGGCTTTCACGTCCTGGCCCTCGGCCCCCTCCTTCAAACAATACCGTTCCGCGGTGTCGCTGTACAGGATGGTCTGGGTCTCGTTGCCGGCGATGCCGTCCTGCTTGAGATCGTGCTGCCGCTGGAAGAGGATCAGCGCCGACTCCGTGCTGGAGCCAAAGTAGTTGGTGGGCTCGTCGATATCCAGATATCCCAGCTCCATCAGCCGATACTGAAGGGTGGTCACCGCCTCGCTCTTATCATGCTTCTTCAGCGTGGCATACTTGGGCGTAGCCTCGGGCTCCGGCGTATCGTCCGGCGCATCGGCCCCTGCAGGAACAGGGGTCGGCTCCGCATCGGTGGGCTCGACCGCGGACGGCGTGGGCTCGTCCGTGGGATCGGCCTCCGGCGGCCAGGTGACCTCTGGTCCGGATGGACTGGTCACAGGATGCACGTCGGAGGAAAGGTGAACTTCCTCTCCACCCCAGGGTTCGTCCGTTTGATCAGCAACCATCGTGCCGCGGACCCGGGTCCTGACGGCTTCCGCCGTAGCCGCCTCGCCGGTGGACCGGCAGCTGGAGACGCAGAGGATCATCAGCAGCACCACCAGCAGCAAAAAGACCGTCGCCAGCAGAAAAAGCCGGCGGCGTCCCTTGCCGGGAAGCCTGCGTATCCTTTCTCCAACGTCGTCGAAGAAAAGCAGTATTTGATTCAATATCGCTTTGAAGGTGTCCATGCGCCTACACTTTACCCTTTTCTCGGCAGACGCGCAAGAACAAGGGGAAAAATGTTAAATAATGTTCTTTTTTCTGTTACAAGTGATCAGAAGCCGAGGGGCGCTTCCGCTTCGGTCGCCTCTTCCGGCTCTTCCGGCGTCGCCTCTTCCGGCATCTCCTCGTCCGGCTGCAGCAGCGCTTCCAGCTCCGGATCCACAGCCGTCTCCGTCGAATCGGCGGACAGGTGCAAGGACTCGGCCCGGTTTTCGTACCACCAGGACACGATATCCTCCACCGCCACATGGCTGGCGCTGCCGGAGAGGCCGTTGGGGATCAGCACCACCACGACGATCTGCGGGTCCTCCCGCGGGGTGACCGCCACGAACCAGCTGGTGTTCTCGATATCCACGTTGTTGTTTGCCGAGGTCTGGGCCGTGCCGGTCTTGCCCACGATCTGCTTGAGGTAGGTGTCGGAGAAGGTTTTGGAGAACACGCTGGACGCCGTGCCGCCGTCCTCGGGGGACACCACGCCGGCCATACCGGTGAGGAGCGCGTCCCAGTATTCGTCCGGCGCTTCCACATGGCGCACGATCTCCGGCTTGCACTTCTCATACAGGGTGCCGTCTGGATAATAGATGGCGTTCAGCAGGGTGGCCTTGTGCACGTCGCCCCGGGTGACCACCGTGGACACGTATCGGGCCACGGAGATGGGCGTCAGAAGGGAGACGCCCTGGCCGATGCCGCTTTGGATGGTATAGGTGGGCTTCCAGCGAAGCTCCTCCAGCCAGGTGGAAATGGTGACGATCCAGTCGGTGTGCAGCAGGCTGATGCCCATGGGAATATTCAGTTCCTCGTTGAGGATGCGGCGGATGTCGTCGCCTCGCTCCCGCTGCTCCCCGTCCTGCAGTTTCAAAAGGCGGGTGGCGCAGGAGGCCAGGGTCTCGTCGCTCACGTCTCGGCCCACTTCCTTGACGATGCGCTTGAGCAAGGCGTAGATCTCGTTGTAGATGAGCCGAGGTATGGAGGAGGACTGCTGGGACAGGGTCTTGGTGTTGTCGTAGCGGGCCGCTTGCCCGCCCACCTGGACCGCCAGTTCACCGGGAAGTTCCAGCCCCGTGGTCCCTTCGAGACCCAGCTGGCCGGCCCAATAGGCCAGCTTCTTGATGCCGACCCGATCCGCCACGGTGAAGAAGAAATAGTTGCAGCTCACGGCCAGCGCCCGGCTCAGCGTCAGATTGCTGTGTTTCCAGGGCGTGGTGGTCCAGCAGGAAGGCGCGTTGGCCGTGACCTTGGTGGTGGGATCGTCCACGAAGTAGTAATAGGGAGAACGGTCGGATATGGTGCTGGTGGTGGTGATGGCCCCTTCCATGAGCCCGGCAAAGCCCGTGGCCATCTTGAAGACCGAACCGGGCGCCGTGCGGATGGCGATGGCTCGATTCAGGGTGGGCTGGTTGGAGTCGTCTCCAAACAGGAGCTCCAGCTCCTGGGAATCCACGCCGTCGGTGAACAGGTTGGGATCGTAGGTGGGATAGGAGGCCATGGCCAGCACCTCCCCCGTCTGCGCGCCTATGACCACGATGGCCCCAGTCTGGGCTTTGGCGATGGCGTCCAGGTCGTCCCGCAGCTTAGAATAGCGCTTGTACTCCTTGCTGATCTTTCTTTCCTGGGCGTAATAGGTTTCCTCGATGTTGTGCACCAGGGCCTGTTCCACCACCTGCTGCAGCTCGATATCCAGGGATGTCCTGACCGTTAACCCGCCCTGGGGTACGGTCTTCCCCAGCACGTCCACGATGGAGCCGGTCTTGGTCTTTTCGATGGTGGTGGTGCCCTGCCGTGAGATAAGGTGGCTGGTGAGATACGCCTCGCAGCTCTTTTCCAGCCCCGCCACGCCTATGAGATCGGAGTACGAATAGCCCAGCTGCAGGAGATTGTCGGTTGCCTCCCCGTCCACGAAGGGGGCGAAGCTGTCGAAGCTATAGCCCAGGTTGGTCATATCGGTGGTCACCTGCTTGGACATGTAGCCGATCAGATGGCAGGCCGTCTCTTTGTAGGGGTAGATGCGGCGGCCGGACATCTCCGTCTGGACGCCGATGAGCTCGCTTTGGAGCATGTCCAGCTCCGTCACTACGGAGAGGCTCACGTCGTAGGCGATGACCACGCCCTCATAGGCGTGCCAGCTGTTGAGCACCGCGTCCTGGCGGATGGACATGATCTTCTTCGCCTCGTCGTAGGGCATGTCGTCCGGTATCTGCCAGCTCTCCCGCAGGATGAGGTAGGCTCTCTCCGGCGTGATATCCGGGTCGGAGAAGCGGCATGCGTCTACAAAATTCTTCTTCCGAGAGGCGATGGCCGCTTCGCTGGACACGCCGAAGTCGTAGCGATAGGTGCCGTCGTTGTTGAGTTTGATATAGAAGTGTTCTTCGATGGTGCCGCCGCCCGCTTCGATGATGCGGATGGCATCCATGAGGGAATGGGTATAGCGGGCGGACTCCACGGGGGATGTCTTGTCCGGGTCCCGATAAAATTTTACGTTATAGGTGGTCTCGTCGTAGGCCAACACGTTGCCGTAGCGATCGGTGATGGTGCCGCGGGTGCCGGATTGATAGGTGTTGACGATGCTGGTGGCCCGCACCGCCGCCTGATAGCTTTCCGTCTCCTCCACGGACAGCTTCATAAGGCCCCAGCAAAGATAGCCGCCCATGGCGAGGAGCAGCAGCGCGATCAGGAGGAGCCGTATATTCAGTTTCCAGACCGGTTGCCGAGTCATGCAGCATCCACCTGCCTTTTCAGCAGCGGTTTGAACAGCGCCATGCCCGCCAGGGCCCACAGGCCGGTGAGCAGCGCACGGGGCAGCGCACCATAGAGCATCTCCGTCCAAAAGGCGAACCGCATGCCAATGACCCATGCGGCGAGCGCCCGGAGCAATTCTACCATGAATGCAAGGGCCCCACAGTACAGGCCCAGGATGATGGGCTTGGTATCGCCGTCCTTGGGCAGTTTTTCATAGGCGACCGCCGCCAAAAGGCACAGCGCCGGCGTAAGGCCGATCATGTTTTCGCAGAGCAGGTCCTCCATGAGCCCGCCCAAGGCCCCGATCAGGATGGCGGTCTGAATGGAAAACACCTGCTCCGCCGCCAACATACACGCCAGCATCACGAAGGGGACCATGCTGAACAGATTCCATTTGGGCAGGACGGCCGTATCGAGGAACAGAGCTGCCACAAAGGAAAGGATCAGGGCCGCATGCTTTTTCAGCGCCATATCAGCCCTCCTTCCCCAGGATGATGAGCACCTCCTCCAGGTGCTCGAAATCCACGTCGCTGGTGACGCAGGCATCGTATTCGCCGTTGTCCTCGTCGGTGAGGAAGATGACCTTGCCCACATACAGCCCCTTGGGGAAGATGCCGCCAAGGCCGGAGGTCACGATGGTGTCCCCCACCTGTATGTCCGCGTCCTTGGGCAGATAGTAGAGCTTCATGCCCACCAGCTGTCCGTTTTCGATGACCAGTCCTCCCAGCATCCCCTCTTCCCGGGTGCGCTCCACCATGACGGATATGCGCATATCCTCGTTCTGCATGGTGCGGATCTTGGAATAGGTGGCGCCCACCTCGATGATCCTGCCCACGATGCCCTGGGCGGTCACCGCCGCCATCTGCTCCGTGATGCCGCTCCTGGAGCCGCCGCGGACGGTGATGGTATCCACATAGGGATCCAGGTTCCGGGCGGAAACAGGCGCGGTCATGAAATAGAAATTGCTGTTGGCGGAGGCATAGTCCAAAAGCTCCGCCAGGCGGGCGTTCTCCTGCTCCATGGCCTCGTAGAGGATGAGCCGCCGCTCATATGCGGAGACGAGCTTTGTCAGCCGCTGGTTTTCCTGCTGGATGCTGCTGGGAAAGAAAACGCGGGTGAAGAAATCGGTGACCCGGTCCGTGATGTCGCTGACCGCTTCCTGCACGGGGAGAACGGCGCCGGAGAACATATCCTCTGCCCGGGAGGCGGACCGACGGCCCACCGTCAGCGCCGCCAGCACCAAAAAGAGCGCTGCCGCCAGCAGAGCGATGAGGATGGGTCGGTTTCTCCACAGCTTCTTCATGGTGGTCTCCCGTGTACAAAATTCTACAAATACAGTTTACAACCGGGAAAAAGGTCAATCAACCGCCCATACGTGAACAATGCGTAAAAAATGCGGGGCCCTCGCGCTCCCTTCATCGGATCGCAACGGTCCCCGCTATCTCAAAGAATGTATTCGATCACTCCATCCAGCCGATGCTTTTGGGGGGCCATATCCTGGCCACCACCTGCCCCATGACCTGGTTGGTCTTGATGCATCCGATCAGGCTGCAGCGGCTGTCGATGCTGGTCTCTCGATGGTCCCCCATCACGAAGAGGCTGTCCTCCGGCACGGTGAAGGGAAAGGACAGGTCGCAGGTGCCTGTCGCCTTTTGGGACACGTACGGTTCCTGCAACTGCATCCCATTCACATACACGTTTCCGGTCTCGTCCATATCCACCACGTCCCCCGACAGGGCGATGACGCGCTTGAGTATCAGCCTGTCCTTGGCGTACATGCCGCAGAGCTCTCCGGTTTTGATCACATGGGGCTTGTACAGGACCAGGATGTCGCCGTCCTGCAAGGTGGGCTCCATGCTGCTGCCCGACACCTCCAGCACCGGAAGGAACAGGAGCATGATCATAAGGCCAGCCGTGATCGTCAGCAGGAAGGAGAGCAGGAAGGCGCAGAAACCGTGTCTGCGGTCGCTCCGGCGGTCCAGCTTCTTTCGCTCCTCCCTCACTTGAAACAGGGTCGGGATGGCCTGTCCCCGCTGTGTCTCGAAGATCATGACGCCTTTTCCTCCACATCCACCTCCCGGAAGCTTTCCGCCTGAGCCTGAACGCCGGACAGGTACATGGCCGCCGTCTCGTCCGCCGCTTCGAACAGCCCCGCGATCACCGCCGCGACCTCCGCCAGTGTCCCTGCCCGTGCCATCCGCTCCGTCCGTTCCTTCAGTTTAGCCCTGGTCTTCTCCAGCTTCCGCTCCAGCCGTTCCTCCCTTCGTTCCAGCTCGTAGATGATCTCGATCAGTTCCCTTCTTGAATAGTGACGACAGTCTTTGCTCCTCATGAAACACCTCGCATTCTTTAAAGTAGCAACCCCACTATAGCAACCTGTTCCACGTTCTTAAACGGTGAACTTTTTTCGCCTGATGGAGCTACCTGTCGCAAAAGAGGCGCCGACACACCTATCGACAGCATCTAAACGAAAGACCCACGGTATGATCGTTTTGAAAGATTTGGGCTGGAGACTTGCAAAAAAACGGATATATGATACTATAACAATAGATGAGAGGAGGCGATCGGATGCGCTTGCAGGAATCCGGAGAGATGTATTTGGAAACCATCCTCATCCTTTCCCAAAAGCTGGAACATGTGCGTTCCCTGGACGTGGCGGAGCACATGGGCTTCAGCAAGCCCAGCGTTTCCCGAGCGGTGGGCCTTTTGAAGAACGCCGGATATCTGCTGATGGATCCCACAGGATATCTGACCCTCACTGATTCCGGCCGGGCCGTGGCCGAAAAGATCTACGAGCGTCACAACACCCTGTCCCAATTCTTCATCAGCATCGGCGTGGACGAGAAGACCGCTTTGGAGGACGCCTGCAAGGTGGAGCACTACATCAGCGACGCCACCTTCGAGCGGATCAAAGCTTTCGCGCAGAAGGAAAAGTCCTGAGGGTTCGGACCGCCGGCAGCCATGGGGCTGCCTTTTCAAAATAAGGAGATACTATGGATCGCATCATAGATTACGTTCGTTGGTATGCAGACCTTCCCTTTGATATAGTCCCCTTCAACGAGGTGGACAATCTGGTCTTCTGCGGGCTGTCCTACTGGAAGTTTCCCGATATGGATTGGAAGCGGAACAAGAAGCATACCCTGCGCGAATGCTTCGAAAGCCTTCACGGGGAACCCGTGCAGATGATGACCACCGAAAAGGACGAGACCATGCCGGACTTCGTTCGGTATGCGGCGGAATCCAAGCGCTTCGGGGATCTCTATGTCAGCAACTACGTGGACGAATTCTATCCCGAGATACCCATCCAGTTCTCTGCAATCACATTCCATCTGGATAGATTCACGAGATACATCGCTTTTCGCGGCACGGACAGCTCCATCGCCGGGTGGAAAGAGGATTTTATGATCAGCTTCACCCAGACCAAAGCCCAGGAGCGCAGTTTGGAGTATCTGGATAAGCACATTCGCCCCGGCCGGTCCTACTACGTGGGCGGGCACAGCAAGGGCGCCAACGAAGTGCTCTACGCCGCCGCGCTGCTGCCGAAAAAGAAGAGGTCCCAGCTGAAGCATCTGTTCATCAACGACGGGCCCGGGTTCTGCAAGGAGGTGCTGGACCCTAAGCTGATCGAATCCATCAACCCCATCTCCACCACCATCCGGCCTGAATTCTGCGTGATCGGCAAGATCTTCGAGCCAAAGATCGACGATTGCCGCATCGTCAAGAGCACCCAGAAGGCAGGCATGCAGCACTCCATCTTCTCCTGGGGCATCGATGCGGGCGACCTTGCCTTAGCTGATGCCTACGATCCCCAAAGCGTATCTATGGGCGTGGTGTTCGACCGATGGATGGAGAACGTATCCCCCGAAGAACGGAAAACCTTCACCGAAGGCATATTCGGTGCGCTGGAGGAGGACGGCTCCCTGACGCTGTCCGATGTTTTGGAAAAGTGGCCTGCCTCCATCGAGAACGTCATCGTGTCGGTCCTCGACGGGGACCAAGCCACCAAGGACACTTTGAAAAAGCTGCCGGAAGCGGCCATCCAGGAGGAATTGAAAGCCGCCAACAAGGTCACCAAGAAAGTCAAGAAGGAGATCGCTCATCAGCCGTATCTTTTGGATGCCGCCATCGGGCTGATAGGCTTGCTGCTTTTGCTGCTTCCCGTCAGGGTCTTCGATATCTTTTTGGCGATCCTCCTGTTCCTGGTGTTCGCTGCCGAAACGACGTTCACCGTCCGCCGTCTGATGAAGAACCATTGGAACATGCAGGCGGAACGAATGCGCATCATGCTGTGCATCGCCCTGCTGGTCATCTTCCTGTTGATCCTCGTCAAGGATCAGGCGCTGTTCGTGCTCAGCTCCGCGCTTTTCGGCGGCATCCTGCTGTTTTACGCGTACTTCACCGCATCCAAGCTGAAGGAGGATCGGAAGTATAGTCCGTTCTTCTGGTTCCATCTCATCGAAGCCATCGTCTTTTCCATCTGCGGTTTGTTCATTTTGGTCGCTCCTCAATGGATCATCCGGTGGTATTCCATCGTTGTGGGCAGTATCCTTATCGTGGATGCCGCCATCCACGCCATCATCCAGTTGCTGAAGATCAAGAACGAGAAATGATTTGCCGATGCGGAGGAAAGCAAAATGAAGATCACGTTTATCGGAGCAGCCCATGAAGTGACCGGCAGCTGTACCCTCCTGGAGAACGGAGGCAAGTATTACCTGGTGGACAAGGGCATGGAACAGGGCGTGGATATGTTTGAGAACGTGCCCCTGCCCGTGGCCCCGGAAGAGATCAGCGCCGTATTCGTCACCCACGCCCATATCGACCATACCGGCATGCTGCCCAAGCTCTATAAGGACGGATTTCGCGGCCCCGTCTACGCCACGTCCGCCACCTGCAGCCTTTGCAACATCATGCTGCTGGACTCCGCCCACATCCAGGAATCGGAGGTCGAATGGCGGAATCGCAAGGCCACCCGTTCCGGAGACGAGGTCGTGGAGCCCCTCTACACCGCGGAGGACGTCCACGGGCTCATGCCCCTCTTCCGCCCCTGCCGCTACGGGGAGACCATCCCTGTGGACGACTCGATCGAGATCCGGTTCACCGACATCGGGCACCTGCTGGGCTCGGCCTGCATCGAGATATGGATGCGGGAGGGTGAAACTGCTAAGAAGATCGTCTTCAGCGGGGACGTGGGGAACACGGATCAGCCCATCATCCGGGACCCGCAAAACGTATCCGATGCGGATTATCTGGTCATAGAATCCACCTACGGGGATCGGCTCCATGAGTCCACCGAGGGCATCGACGTGGTTTCGGATTTTGCCGCCTTCCTACAGCGGACACTGGATCGGGGCGGGAACGTGGTAATCCCCGCCTTTGCCGTAGGCCGGACCCAGGAACTGCTGTACGCCTTGCGGGAGATCAAAGCCCGCGGCCTACTGCACGGTCATGACGACGCGCCGGTGTTCCTGGACAGCCCCCTGGCTCAGGAGGCCACCGCCATCTTCCGGGACGTGGATGAATCCTATCTGGACGAGGAGGCGTTGGAGATCCTCCACCGGGGCGAAAACCCCGTCTGGTTCGATGGGCTGGAGCTCTCGGTGACCACGGAGGACTCCATCGCCATCAACAACGACCCGCGGCCCAAGGTCATCATCTCCGCCAGCGGCATGTGCGACGCGGGCCGCATTCGGCACCATCTGAAG
Source organism: uncultured Eubacteriales bacterium (assembly GCA_900319345.1). GTDB lineage: Bacteria > Bacillota > Clostridia > Christensenellales > CAG-138 > RUG472. The sequence continues at coordinate 70,622 of ONNZ01000010.1, read as the reverse complement.
CACAACCTATGGGACGAAAAGAATCTGATCCTGTTCGTAGGGTATCAAACGGTGGGCACCCTGGGCCATTCCCTGCTCCACGGGGCCAAGCAGGTGAAGCTCTTCGGGGAGAGCATCGCCGTCAATGCCGAGATCTTCTCCCTCCACGGCACCAGCGGCCACGCGGATCAGCAGGGGCTTCTCAACTGGGTCAAAGGATTCGACGCCTGTCCCGGCACCGTCTTCGTGAACCATGGGGACGAAACAGCCTGCGAGACCTTCGCGCAGCTACTCAGGGACACTTTCCCCGGCACCGAAGTGATCGCCCCCTTCTCCGGCGCAGAATACGATCTGGCCGCCGCAAAGGTGTCCTTCGCCGCTGAGGGCAAGCGGATCGAGAAGCTGAAGCAGGTCAAGACGAACCCACTGTACGAGTCCCTGAAGGCTGTGGCCCGGAAACTCCTGGAGCTGGTGGACCAGATGAGCGGCCGCAGCAATCACGAACTGAAGACCATCGCCAGGGAGATCTCCGCCATCATCCAGGAACACGAACTGTAAACTGCGAAAACAGAAAAGCGACGGGGCCTCGATGGGCTCCGTCACTTTTGTTTTCAGATCGTTTATTCGTTTTCATACAAGAGACGATACGTTTCGTCTCCCGTGATCTCGTAGACCCCCTCCACGTCCTCGTCCATCTGCTCCAGGCACGGATCGGCCGCCGAATAGACCACGCAAGTGCCGCAGGAGGAGCTGAGCTTCCTAAGCACGGGCATCATGCGGGATGGCACCCCGGCAGCTTTCAGGTTCCTGTCGGTCAACAGCGCGGACAGATGGGTGTGAAAGGTGGCTACGTACTCCCTCATTTCTTCAGTTCCATCCGATAGTCGTCCCCGTCCCGAGTGACCGTGACCGAGTACCCGGACGCCTTAGCGAAGCGGGTCACGTTCTCCACGCACACCTGCTCGTCCACCAGCACCGTCAGCGTATCGGGATTCTCGGCTTTGACAGCCCGTTGCACCATGACCACCGGAATGGGGCAGGAATATCCACGCGCGTCTACCATAGCATTACCCTCCTATTCTCGTCTTCAGGCTTTCTTTTCTTTGGGCAGGTTCATCAGGGAGATGATCAGCAGGATCACGAAGCCGCACAGGATCACAACCTTGGCGTTCAGAGAGACCGCCTCCGCGGCAGGCTTTCCGGCTGCCCCGGCCAAGCCGAAGTTGTGGGAGATGGCCGCCCCGGCGATCATGCCGAACACCGCCACCGCGGAATCGCCGTTGCCCTCGCCGGCCAGGATCAGCTGACGTAGGGGGCAGCCGCCCAGGAGCACGGAACCCCAGCCTGCCAGGGCCATGCCCAGGAAGTTCCACACGTGAGCGCTGTGGGCCACGGGCTGCTCGGCAAAGCCCAGCTTGAACGGCGTCAGGTTGCCCATCTTCAGACCGCCCAGGGCCAGCTTCCCGACGATGGTGACGATCAGGATGGCAACGAACCCATAGAGGAGCTTGAAGTCCTTGAACATCATGGCGTCACGCAGGCCGCCCACCATGCAGAGCCGCGAACGCTGGGCGAAGGCGCCCACCGCCATGGCGATCAGCAGGGCGACGATAAACGGTGCATGCATGGAGCCGGGCCCCTTTTCGCTGACCTTGAACAGGGCCGGGAACAGCAAAAACGCGACGCCGGCGACGATCAGCAGCACGGGTAGCACCGCCCCCTCCGCCGTGCCCAGGGTATAGCTGCGCTTCAGGGAAAAGCCCCGCTTCAGGAACAGGGTCCCTACGAAGATGCCCAGGGCGAACCCCAGCAGGGCCACCAGCGCGTTCAAGTCGCCGCCGCCCAAACGGAGCATCATACGAAGGGGGCAGCCCAGGAACACCAGAGCCCCGATCATGACGAGGGCGCCCAGCAGGAACCGGGTCGCGGGCGAGGAGCCGCCCTTGGCGCGGAACTCACCCTTCACCAGGGCCATGATCATGGCGCCCAGGACGAGGCCGATGATCTCCGGCCGCATGTACTGGACCACCGCGGCGGAATGGAGCCCCAGCGTACCGGCGATATCCCGCTCGAAGCAGGCGATGCAGAAGCCCATGTTCGCTGGGTTCCCCAGCGCACTCAGGGCCAGGGCGGCGATACCCACCGCCACGCCGGACAGAACGACCATCCAATTGACTTTTTTCATGATTACCTCCCAAGACCAAATCTTTTCGGTTCGTTCCCTTTCATTATAGGGATTTTGTCGGCAAAAATCGAATGGGAAATACAGATGGAACCGTTCAAAACATCGGTTATTCCGATAAAAGAATAGCGCTCGTCTGGCTCTTGACGTGCTGGATGAACTGTAGTTCCCCTGTGGTCAGCAGCGCGTCCCTGGGCCAGACCACGTAGAGCTTTCGCTCCTCCGCCTGGGGCGAAAACGGGAAGGCCAGGAGCTTGCCCGCCCTGACCTCGGCGGAGACGGCCAGATCGGAGATGAGGGACACGCCCATGCCCTCCGCCACGCTCATCTTGATGCTCTCCGGATTGTCCATCCGGGCCACGATGTTGGGCTCCGTCACGCCCAGCTTCTGCAAAAAGGCGTCGGCGGCGTGCTGGGTGCCGGAGCTTTCCTCCCGGGCGATCATGGGCAGGTCCAACAGGTCCTTCCCCGTCTTCCCCGCCGCCTGCATGGCCCGGTATGCTTCGCTGTTCTCCGTGATCAGCACCAGATGATCCCGGGCGATCTCCTGAAAGATCAGCGACCTGTCGCCGTTCCTGTATCCCGTGAGGCCGATGCGCACCTCGCCCTTTTGGATGCATTCCAGGATGTGCTCGCTGTCGCCCCGCCGCAGGATATATTTGACGCGGCTGTGTTTTTTCAAAAACCCTGACAGAAGCTTGGGCAGCAGATACTGGGCGGGCACGGTGGATGTGCCGATACGCAGCAGCTCCTCTCCCCCGTCCGTTCGACGCTCCTGCAGGGCGTCCACCCGGGAAAGGATGTCCTTGGCCATGGAATAGACCCGCTTCCCCTCCTCCGTCAGGATCACCTTCTTGCGGGCGCCCCGCTCGATGAGGCAGGCGCCCAGCACCTCCTCCAGGGTGCGGATGTGCATGCTGACGGTGGATTGGGTCAGATGCAGGTCCTCCGCCGCCTTGGTGAAGCTGCAGTATTCCGCCGTGGCCACGAAGACCTCCAGCTGTCGGATGCTGATATCGAGCATTTTCTCTCCTTCCTGATGCCATGGGAAAAATCTATGTGACTTTTCCTCTGGGCTGTGCTATCCTGTACCCATGAACACGATCTATCTTGACAACGCCGCCACCTCCTTCCCGAAGCCGGAAGCGGTGGCAAAGGCCATGGTACGCTATCTCAACGAGGTGGGCGCGCCTCTCAATCGTTCCGTCTACCAGAACGCTCAGGAGGCGGAGCTGGTCACCCTGTCCCTCCGAGAACAGCTCAAGCGCTTCTTCCATTTCCCGGAGAAGGCCACCCATGTGATCCTGACCCCGGGCAACACCTATGGTCTGAACTTCCTCCTCAAAGGATATCTCCACCCGGGGGACCATGTGATCGTCAGCAGCATGGAGCACAACGCCGTCATGCGGCCGCTGCTGCAGATGCCTGACGTCAGCTTCGATCGGCTCCCTGCAGATAGAGAAGGGTTCATCGACTCCGACGACATCGATAGGCTCGTCCGCCCCAACACCAAACTGATCCTGATTAACCACGGCTCCAATGTGTCCGGTTCGGTCCAGGACGCGGAAGCCGTCGGCGCTATCGCCGCCCAGTACGGCATCCCCTTTGCCCTGGACGGGGCCCAGACCGCGGGGCACTTTCCCCTGGACTTCGGTCGATTCCAGCTCAGCGCCCTGTCCGTCCCGGGCCACAAGGGCCTGCTGGGGCCTTCCGGCATCGGCGCTCTGCTGCTGACGGAGGACATGGCGAGAAACCTGACCCCACTTATCGCCGGGGGCACGGGCAGCGTTTCCGACAGCGAGTATTTGCCCGAATATCTGCCGGACCGGTTCGAATCCGGCACCATGAATCTGCCCGGCATCTACGGCTGGGAAGCGGCCATGACTTATATTTCAGAACGGGGCATCGACGCCCTTCGAGCCCACGAAGTCGAGCTGACGAAGCGTTTTTTGGAGGGCATACAGGGCATCCCCCGGGTGCGCCTGTGCGGCCCCACCGGCATGGAAAACCGGGTGGGCGTCCTCTCCCTGGACTTCCTGGATCGGGACAACGCCGCCGTTTCCTTCGAGCTGGAGCAGCGCTTCGGCATCCTGATCCGCTGCGGCCTCCACTGCGCCCCCTCAGCCCACAGGAGCCTGGGCACTTTCCCCAAGGGCACGGTCCGCTTCTCCCTGGGATATGCCAACACCGAAGCGGATGTGGACGCGGCCGTTGCCGCCATCCGCGCCCTGGCCTGATCAGCGCAGGAAGATGCGTTTGCCGCCCTCGTATTTTTGGACCGTTCCGATGCGCTGCGCGCTGGGGACGGTCTTTTTCAATTCCTCATACATCCTGTCAGCATCCACCGAGGCGCAGGCGATCAGCAGCCCGCCGGAGGTCTGGGGGTCGAAGAGCATGTCCTGGACGCAGAGCTCGATCCCGGTGAGCTCCACCGCTTTCTCCGCAAAGGTACGATTGCGGTAGGCGCCAGCGGGGATCAGGCCATATTTCGCCAACTCCCTGGCCTCCGGGATAAGATCGAGGGCCTCGGTGTATATGACGGCCTGGGTGTCGCTGCCCTCCATCATCTCGAAGCAATGGCCCATGAGGCCGAAGCCCGTCACATCCGTACAGGCGTGGACGTCATACTTCACCATCACGTCCCGGGCGGAACGGTTCAGGGTGGTCATGAGCTCGAACATCCGCCGCTGCCCCTCCTCGCTGACCATGTCCGCCTTGGCCGCGGTGCTGAGGATACCGATGCCCAAAGGCTTGGTAAGAAAAAGTACGTCCCCGGGTTTCGCCCCTGAGTTGGTCAGCACCCGGTCCGGATGCACGAAGCCGGTGACCGCCAGGCCGTATTTTGGCTCGTCGTCGTGGATGCTGTGGCCCCCGGTGATCAGCGCCCCTGCTTCATAGACCTTATCGTACCCGCCCCGCAGGATGTCGTGGACCGCGTCCATGGGCATCTTCTCCGGGACCGCCATGATGTTGAGACAGAGCTTGGGTTCCCCGCCCATGGCGTACACGTCGGAGAGGGCGTTGGTGGCGGCGATCTGCCCGAACAGATAGGGATCGTCGGCGATGGGCGGGAAGAAATCCACGGTCTGGACCAGGGCAAGTTCATCTGAAATCTTATAGACCGAAGCGTCGTCGCTGTGGTCGAAGCCCACCAGCAGGTTCGGATCGGAATGGACCTTTATATCCTGCAGCAGTTGAGCCAGCACCCCGGCCCCCACCTTGGCCCCGCAGCCTGCGCATTTGCTGAGCTTCGTCAACTTTACCGTTTCTTTTTCCATCTTCCTACCCTCTTTTATCGTTTCTTCCGATAGTATAACACGGCAATCTTCCTTTGTAAACCTTGTGATACTAGGTTAATTCCATCTGTTATTCTTTTTGTAAAAGTTCATATCCTGTCTTTTTACGAGCCATGGATGCAGTCGGCGTTTCACATTCTGTTTACATTGTTTACAGGAATCGACACCAGCCTTTTAGGTTAACTTAAACTTTGCCCTATATAGTTGGCCTAACAAAACGAGGAGATGATCTTGTATGGAAACCGCCTACATTTTTAAGAGGATCGAACGCAAATATCTGCTGGACGAGGTCACCAAGAAGCGATTGCTGCAGCGGATGAAAGGCGAGCTGCTGCTGGATGAATATGGAAAGAGCACCATCTGCAGCCTGTATCTGGACACGCCGGATCATCGGATCATCCGCAGCTCCATCGACGCGGGCGCCTATAAGGAGAAGCTGCGGCTTAGGAGCTACGGCACCCCCAAGGCAGATTCGACCGTATACCTGGAGCTGAAGAAAAAATACCAGGGCGTGGTTTACAAGCGCCGGGTCAGCCTGCTCCTTTCCGCTGCAAAGCTGTACCTAAACGGCGGTATCCTGCCGGAGGAGGGGCAGATATGGCGGGAGATCGACTACGCCATGCGGTTCTATCGTTGGCCCAAGCCCGCCATGCTGATCTCCTACGAACGGGAGGCGTACACCTGGGCGGACGATTCCAGCTTTCGCGTCACCTTCGATTCGGCGGCGCGAGCCCGTCAAGCAGACCTACTGCTGGAGCATGGTTCGGCGGGAGATTCGCTGCTCCCCATGGGTCTGGAGTTGATGGAGGTCAAGAGTTTAGGCGCCATGCCGCTTTCCTTTGCAAGGTCGCTCAATGAGCTGTCCATCACGCCCAGCTCCTTCTCCAAGTACGGCACAGCCTATACTCGCTCGCTCGTAACGACCGCAACATCAACCGAAACCATTTTAAAAGGGGGACTGAAATATGTCAGCAATCTTTGATTCCATTTTGTCGGGAGGCTTCTCCATCAGCATGTTCCTGGCCTGTCTCGCGGCGGCTGGCCTGTGCGGGCTCGTGGCTTCCCTGATGACGGCCAAAACGGGCGAGGCCAGCAAAGGGTTTTTGATCTCCCTGGTGGTCCTCCCTATGGTGGTGTGCACGGTGATCCTGATGGTCAACGGCAGCGTGGGCACGGGTATCGCCGTGGCCGGTGCCTTCTCCCTGGTCCGGTTCCGGTCCGTAGCCGGGAAGGCCAAGGACATCTCCGCCATCTTCCTGGTGATGACAGCCGGGCTTGCCTGCGCCGCCGGGTATGTGGTCATCGCGCTGCTGTTCACCATCCTCGTGAGCGCGGTGATCCTGGTCCTCTCCCACCTGAGTTTCGGCCAGAAGAACGCCTTCGAGCTGCACATCACCGTCCCGGAGACCCTGCAGTTCACGGGAGCCTTCGACGATCTGTTCGCCAAATACACGAACAACCATCGGTTGATCAAGACCCGAACCACCAATATGGGGAGCCTCTATAAGCTCTCCTATGACATCGAGCTCAAGGACCTGGCCGCCTCCCAGGCGTTCATGGACGAGCTTCGCTGCCGCAACGGGAATTTGGAGATATTGATCTGTGAGAAGATGGAGGGGAGCGACAGCCTATGAGAAAAAGCAAAAGGACAATCGTCCTGCTATGGGCCCTGCTTCTGTTCGGTTTCACCGTCTATGCCGCCCTGGACACCTTCGTGCTGGAACGTTCGTATGCCGTGGTGGAGGAGCAGGCCGCAACACAGGCCGCCGAGGTCGTCACGACGCCAGAGGCAACCCTGGAGGCCACCGCCGTTTCCGTCTCCCCCGTCCAGGCGGAGACGCCAGAAGCAACCCTGGAGGCCACCGCTGCGCCATCCGCCACAGCTGAAGTGATCTCCACTGAGGATTCCTATTCCGATGGGAACATCTCCATTACCATCCAGGAGATCCGCGCCTATGATTCCACTATCTACGTGGCAGACGTGATTCTGTCCTCCCCCGAATACCTGCAGACCGCCTTTGCTAAAAGCGTCTATGGGCGCAACGTGACCGCAAAGACCAGCAGCATCGCCGCGAACGCCAACGCCATCCTGGCCGTCAACGGGGACTACTACGGCGCTCGGGAATCTGGCTATGTGATCCGGAACGGCGTGCTCTATCGCAGCAAGGCCAACAGGAATTCTGAAGACCTGGTGATCTATCAGGACGGCAGCTTCGCGATCATCAATGAGTCCCAGATCAGCGCCCAGGACCTGCTGAACGACGGCGCTTGGAACGTGCTATCCTTCGGCCCGGCGCTGCTGATCGACGGTGAGATCGCCGTGGACGCTGGGGACGAGGTCGGCCGGGCGAAGGCCAGCAACCCTCGCACCGCCATCGGCATCGTGGACGATCTTCATTACCTCTTCGTGGTGTCCGATGGCCGGACCAATGAAAGCGAAGGCCTGTCGCTGCTGGAGCTGGCCCAGGTGCTCCAGGATCTGGGCGCCGAGACCGCCTACAATCTGGACGGCGGCGGCTCCTCCACCATGGTCTTTCAAGGCAAGGTCGTCAACAATCCCACCACGAACGGAAAAAGGATCACGGAAAGGAGCGTGAGCGACATTGTCTGCATCACCATTTGAAACCATCCAAAGCGCCTATACCAAAATGGCGTTCCGATATCTGCTGGTCACCATCCTTTGCGCCCTGTTCGGCGCGGTGTATGAGGCGTTCAGTCACGGCGTCTATGCCTACGGCATGCTGTACGGCTTTGCCTTTCCCCTTTTGGGCGGCGTCCTCCCTGCCCTGCTCCTTGCCAGAAAAGGAAAAAGGATGCCCCCGGACGCTTCCCTGCTCCTATGGCACTTCGGCATCTCTGCCCTGACCGTCGGCAGTCTTTTTTCCGGCGCTTTGGCGATTTACGGCACCTCCAGCGCCCTTACGCCCATATACTGGCTGATGGGAGGCGTGTGCCTGCTCTTCTCCCTGCTGACGGCCCTGTTCCTGCGGGCAACGACGGTTGAAAAATCGGTTGCCAATGGGTAAGGCTTCCTGTATACTTGTTCTCAAACACAGGGAGGAAATCACGATGAACCATCTCGGTACAACGCGCTTGGAAACGGACCGGCTTATCCTTCGGCCCTTCGTCCCGGAGGATGCTGCTCCCATGTTTCAAAATTGGGCCAGCGACCCGATGGTGACCCGATACCTGACCTGGCCCACCCACCAGGACCTGTCCGTCACCCAAATGGTGGTCAAGAGCTGGATCGATCGATACGGCGACCCCACCTTCTATCAATGGGCTATCGAGCTCAAGTCTCTGGGGCAGCCCATCGGCAGCATCAGCGGCGTGAAGATCGACGAAGGAACCTGTTCCGTGGAGATCGGGTACTGCATCGGTCAGCCCTGGTGGGGACAGGGGCTGGTGGCGGAGGCCGTGCGAGCCCTCATGGCGTTTTTCTTCGAACAGGTAGGCGTCCAGCGCGTCAAGGCATGCCATCATCCGGACAACCCGAATTCCGGCAAGGTCATGCAAAAATGCGGCATGTCCTATGACGGCGCCTGGGCCAAGGAAGGCAAGGGGATCGAATTGAGATGGTACTCCGTGTCGAAGGAGATTTATGTAGACGGGCTGCGATGAAACGATACTTGCGGGAGCAGTAGCCCCGATACGTCGGCATTTCGTGAAGCAGATGCGAAAACGCGTCTGCTTTTTTGCTGTCTCCATAGAAAAAGAGAAGCTCAAGAAGGTATCTTGAGCTTCTCCGTTGTTGTTTCTTCGATTCAGCTTACAGCTCGAACTGCTTGGTGATGATGTCCACGATCTCCTGGCCGATGCGCTTCTGGGCTTCCACCGTGGAGGCGCCGATGTGGGGCGTGCAGGACACCATGGGGTGGCTGTAGAGGGCCTTGTTCTGGGCGGGCTCGGAGGCGTATACGTCGAGGCCCGCGGCCCGGACCTTGCCGGACTCCAGGGCGGCCAGCAGGGCGTCCTCGTCGAGATTGGCGCCGCGGCTGGTGTTGATGATGCACACGCCATCCTTCATCTTGGCGATGGTGTCGGCGTTGATGATGGCGCCGCCGTCCACCGCGGGGGCATGGACGCTGATGAAGTCGGACTCAGCCAAAAGCTCGTCCATCTCCACATAGTTGATGCCCAGCTGCTCCTCGATGCCGGGGATGTGGAAGATATCGAAAGCCACGACCTTCATGCCGATGGCCTTGGCCATGACGCCCAGGTGCTGGCCGATGCGGCCGAAGCCGATGATGCCCAGGGTCTTGCCCTGGAGCTCGATGCCCTTGGCGTAGGCTTTCTTCTCCCACTTGTCCTCCCGCATGGTGTGACCGGCGATGGACAGGAACCGGGCGCAGGCGAACATGTGGCCCATGGCGAGCTCTGCCACGGACTGGGAGCTGGCACGGGGGGTGTTGCGGACGGTGATGCCGTTAGCCTCGGCGTACTTCACGTCGATATTGTCCACGCCCACGCCGCCGCGGATGACCAGCTTCAGCTTGCCCGCTTCCTTGGCCGCGTCGATGTGGGGGGCGCGGACCTTGGTGGCGGACCGGACCACCAGCACGTCGTAGTTCTTTACGGCTTCCTTCAGGGCTTCGGGATCGTAGAACTGCTGATCCACCTGGCAACCCTTGGCTTCCAGCGCGGCCACCGCGCCCTTTTCCATACCGTCAGACGCAAGAATCTTGATCATTCCGAAATATCCTCCTTACGCGTTCTCCGCTTCGTACTTCTTCAGGAACTCCACCAGGGCCTCCACGCCCTCGATGGGCATGGCGTTGTACACGGACGCCCGAAGGCCGCCCACGCTCTTGTGGCCCTTCAGGTTGTCGAACCCGGCCGCCTTGGTGGCCGCCACGACCGCAGCGTCCTTGTCCTTGTCGCCGGTGACGAAGGGGATGTTCATGAGGGAACGATCCTTCTTGTCCACGGTGCCCTGGAACATCTTGGACGCATCCAGGAAGTCGTACATGACCTTGGCCTTAGCTTCGTTGACCGCCGCCATATGCTCGAGACCGCCGTTCTTCAGCAGGTACTTGAAGACCTTGCCGCAGACGTAGATGGCCCAGCAGTTGGGGGTGTTGTACATGCTGCCGTTGTTCGAGTGGGTGTCGTAGCGCATGTAGATGGGGGTCTTGGGATCGATGTCCTCCCGGATCAGGTCCTCGCGGATGATGACGATAGCGAGGCCCGCGGGACCGATGTTCTTCTGGACGCCGCCGTAGATGAGGCCGTAATCAGCCACGTTGCAGGGGCGGGACAGGAACATGGAGCTCTGGTCGGACACCAGAATGTGGCCCTTGGTGTTGGGGAGCTTGTGCCAGGTGGTGCCGTGGATGGTCTCGTTCTCGCAGATGTAGACGTAATCCGCATCCTCGGGGATGTCGAGATCGGAGCAGTCGGGGATGTAGGCGTAGTTCCTGTCCTTGCTGGACGCGGCCACGATCACCTCACCGTACTTCTTCGCCTCGGCGATGGCCTTCTTGGACCAGGCGCCGGTCTCGATGTAGACGGCCTTGCCGTTCTTCATCAGGTTCATGGGGATCATGGCGAACTGGAGGGTGGCTCCGCCCTGGATGAAGAGGACCTTGTAGTTGTCGGGGATGCCCATGAGGGTGCGAAGGTCCGCCTCAGCCTCGTCGATGATCTGCTGAAAGACCTTGGACCGATGGGACATCTCCATGACGCACATGCCGCTGCCGCGGTAGTTCATCATCTCGTCCCGGATCTCCTCCAGAACAGGCTCCGGCATGATGGCGGGACCGGCAGAAAAGTTATACACACGACCGTATTTCATGAATGAACCTCCTGTATTGATTTCTTACTTGAGTATACCACTTTTTTCCAGCGCGTCCAGTGATGGCGCACAAATATATGGTTTTCCGGCTGCCTTCAGGGCGTTGGCCGTGTCCTTGAGGCCGCTGCCCGTGCTGATGACGGTGACGGTCTCATGGGAACGGATGATCCCCTGCTCCATAGCGGCCTTCACGCCCGCGGTGGCGGTGGCCCCGGCGGGCTCGGAGAACACGCCCTCGTTCCGACCAAGGAGCCGCATGGCGTTCAGGATGTCGTCGTCGCTGACGGCGATCCAGCGGCCGTCGGAGGCGTAGACCGCCCGCTGGGCCTTCTTCGGGTTCCGGGGCACGCCCACGGAGATGGAGTCGGCCAACGTCTCCTCGGGGGTGGGCACCAGCTCGTGGCCGGGCACCTTGTCCGCGTTGACGAAGGGGCAGCAGCCCGTGGACTGGACGCCCAGGATGCGGGGAATCCGGTCGATGATGCCCAGCTCGTAGAGGTCCTTGAAGCCGGTGTACACGCCGCCGATGGTGCAGCCGTCGCCCACGGAGCAGGCCACCCAGTCGGTGACCTGAAAGTTAAGCTGCTCGGCGATCTCCATGGCCACGGTCTTCTTCCCCTCGCTCATGACGGGGTTGATGCCTGCGTTCCGGTTGTACCAGCCGTACTTCTCGATGGCCGCACGGGAGAGCTCGAAGGTCTGCTCATAGTCCCCGTCCACCACCACCAGGCGGGCGCCGAAGATCATGAGCTGAGCCACCTTCCCCTGGGGGGCCCGCTTGGGCACGAAGATGACCGCCTTGAGGCCCATCCGGGCGGCGCTCCCCGCGCAGGAGGAGGCCGCGTTGCCGGTGGAGGAACAGGAGATGGTGTCGTAGCCCAGCTCGATGGCCTTGGCGACGGCTACGCCGGAGGCACGATCCTTCAGGGAGGCCGTGGGGTTGATGCCGTCGTCCTTGATGTAGAGGGCCTTCAAGCCCAGCTCGTCCCGGAGCTTCCTGGACTCATAGAGGGGCGACCAGCCGATGCGGAGGAACCGGCTCACGTCCGTGGTGTCCGCCACGGGCATGAGGGCCCGATACCGCCACATGCTGTTGTCCCGGTTGGCTGCCAAAGTCTCCCGGGTCAGGACCTTCTTGACCTCGCCATAGTCGTAGACGATGTCCAGGATGCCCTTTTCCCCGCAGTGGGGGCAGGTGTACCGCTCCGGCTCGAAGGGGAACTCCTGCCCGCAGAGGGTGCAGCGATAGCCTAATACCCGCTTCATGGCCCTTACAGCTCGGCCAGGACGCCGGTCTTCTCGTTGAAGGCGTTGATGAGCTTATCGAGATCGGCCGCCTGCTCGTGCATGTCGGTCCAGTAATGCTCGTCGTACCACTGCTGATTGATCTCCTCGTAGGTCTTGCCCTGCTGCTCCACCCAGGTGTAATACTTCAGGTTGTGGATGCGCTTACGATCCTGGTAGGAGAGCTCCAGCATGGCGTCGGTGCGGACGCCCTGCAGGTGCTTGGCGAAGTCGTAGGCAGCGGCCAGCTCGGAGTAGGCGCCCTGCTGCTCGTCCAGCTCCTTGATGCGGCTCTCGTACATGATGGCGGAGTCGGTGCAGACGGTGGCCACGATGTCGTGCTCGGTGAGCTCGTAGTACTTGGCCATCTTGATGCAGCAGAGCATGTTGGCGATGCCGGAGATGCCCATGAGGGACAGCTGCTCCACGGTCTCGGCGGGGACGCCGGCCTTCTCCACCAGGTACTTCTTGCCCTCCTCACTGTTGAAGAGGCGCAGCAGGTTCTGGGAGTCGTCGTCGTCGATGTCGATGACCATGTCGGTGTTCTTCACGTTGTGGATCCAGGGCACGTGCTTGTCGCCGATGCCCTCGATGCGGTGGCCGCCGAACCCGTTCTCGAGGAGGGTCGGGCACTGGAGCGCCTCGCCCACGGCCAGCTTCAGGTGGGGGTACTTCTCCTTCAGCAGGTCGCCCGCGCTCATGGTGCCGGCGGAACCACTGGTGAAGCAGGCGCCCGCCAGACGGTCGCCCTCGCCCTTGATCGTTTCAAAGACCTCGGCGATGGCGTTGCCGGTGACCTGGTAGTGCCAGATGCAGTTGCCCATCTCCTCGAACTGGTTGAAGATGACCACGTCGTCCCGGGTGCGGCGCAGCTCCCAGGTCTTGTCGAAGATCTCCTTCACGTTGCTCTCGCAACCGGGGGTGGCGATGACCTCGCCGGCGATCTTGCTGAGCCAGTCGAACCGTTCCTTGCTCATCTCGGCGGGCAGGATGGCTACGCTCTCGCACGCGAGGAGCTTGCTGTTGAAGGCGCCGCCCCGGCAGTAGTTGCCGGTGGAGGGCCAGACGGCCTTGTTGTAGGTGGCGTCGAACTGGCCGGTGACCAGGCGGGGCACCAAACAGCCGTAGGACGCGCCCACCTTGTGGCAGCCCGTGGGGAACCACTTGCCGATGAGGCAGAAGATGCGGGCCTTGACGCCGGTCAGGGAGCTGGGCAGCTCGATGTAGTTGACGCCGCCGAACTGGCCGCCGTTCATGACGGGCTCGTTGTGCCAGGTGATGCGGAACAAGTTCAGGGGGTTCACGTCCCAGAGACCCACGTTCTTCAGAGCTTCCTTCACCTTATCGGGGATCAGCTCGGGGTGCTTCATCTGCTCGAAGGTGGGCAGGATGATGTGGTTCTTGCGGGCCACTTCGACGTTCCGTTCCAGGGCTTCCGGATGGATGGTAAGATCGATCATGTTCGTATTCCTTTCAGAAATATATTACGCATTCCAGCGCTTCACGTTGTTCTTCTCGAGCTCCAGGAGCTTAGCCGCGGGGTCCTTCACCTTGGCGAGGAAGATCATGGCGGCGATGATGTAGGGCTTGAAGGAGGCCTGCTTGTAGAGGGGATCGCGATACCGGTCGAAGACGGAGGCGGCCACCTCGCCGGCCTCGCAGGAGACGTCCGTGATGTCCGCGGGCAGGCAGTGGAGGTACAGGGCCTTGCCGTCCTTCGTGAGCTTCATCATCTCCTCGGTGCATTCCCAGTCCTTGTGTTCCGCATTCTGAGCGAGGAGCCGCTTTTCGAGAGCCTTGATGCCCTCCAGGTCGCCCTTCCCATAGAGCTCGGTGCGCTCCTCCATGGCCTTGTAGGGGGCCCAGGACTTGGGGTAGACAATGTCGGCGTCCTTGAAGGCTTCCTTCATGTCGTGGGTAATGGTGAACTTGGCGCCGGACTTCTTACAGTTCTCCTCCGCCACCTTCACCACGTCGTCCATGATCTCGTAGCCCTCGGGATAGGCCAAGGTCACGTCCATGCCAAACCGGGTGAACAGGCCTGCCACGCCCTGGGGCACGGACAGGGGCTTGCCGTAGGAGGGGCTGTAGGCCCAGGTCATGGCCACCTTCTTGCCCTTCAGGTTTTGGATCGCTTCGCCGAGATCGTCGCTGCCGCCCAGGGTGTGGATGCAGTGGAGCATGTCCGCCATGCACTGGGTGGGATGGTCGATGTCGCACTGGAGGTTGACCAGCGTGGGCTTCTGCTCCAGCACGCCCGCCTTGTTGCCCTCGGTGACGGCGTTCACCACGTTATGCATGTAGGTGTTGCCCTTGCCGATGTACATGTCGTCCCGGATGCCGATCACGTCCGCCATGAAGGAGATCATGTTGGCGGTCTCCCGGACGGTCTCGCCATGGGCGATCTGGCTCTTGCCCTCGTCCAGATCCTGGACCTCGATGCCCAGCAGGTTGCAGGCGGAGGCGAAGGAGAAGCGGGTGCGGGTGGAATTGTCGCGGAACAGGGAGATGCCCAGGCCTGAGTCGAAGATCTTGGTGGAGATGTTGTTTTCACGCAGATGCCGGAGGGCGTCGGCCACGGTGAACACGGCCGCGATCTCGTCGTCCGTCTTTTCCCAGGTCAGGAAAAAGTCGCCGTTGTACATGTTGTCGAACTTCAGCTGATCCAGTTTGTCGGTGTACTTTTTGACGTTGCTCATGTTGCCTCCTGATAAAATAGTGTTGGTGGTAAGCTTAGTCGTTGGCGAACTTGGTGTCGGTCTTCCCGGCCCGGTAGACGGTCACGTCGCCGGTGCTGTTCTCGGGATGGTAGTTCATGGGCACGGCCGCGTAGAGGGCGGCGCAGGTGACCAAGTCCTGCTTCCAGGTAATCTCGTTGGGGGCGTGGGCCTGGGACTCGGCACCTGGGCCGAAGCCTACGCAGGGGATGCCGTAGCGGCCCTGGATGGACACGCCGTTGGTGGAGAAGGTCCACTTGTCGATAAGGGGCCGACGGCGCTTGTCCATGGCCGTGGGGCTGCCGATGCGCTCCTCGCCGAAGAGGGCCTTGTGGGCGTCGGCGAGAGCCTGCACGTGGGGGGCGGTCTCCTTGTTGATCCAGGTGGGGAAATAGCACTCGGTCTCGTACTTGAGGCCGGTCCAAGCGGGCCGATCGTACATGTACATGGAGACCTGCACGTCCTTGGCGTACTTCTTACAGGCGGGCAGGTTCCTGATCTCGTCCAGGCAGGAATCCCAGGTCTCGCCGGCGGTCATGCGGCGGTCCAGGGACACGGCGCAGGAGTCGGCCACGGCGCAGCGGGAGGGCGAGGTGTAGAAGATCTGGGAGGCGGTGATGGTGCCCCGGCCCAGGAAGCGGGCGTCCTCATAGTGCTCGGGATTGTACTTGGGGTCCAGCATCTTTACAAGGCCCTTGATCTCGTCCGCGTCGGTGGCGGCGTTCTCGTTGAGGGCGCGAACGTCCTGCAGGATGTCGGCCATCTTGTAGATGGCGTTGTCGCCGCGCTCGGGGGCGGAGCCGTGGCAGGAGACGCCGCGGACGTCCACCCGGATCTCCATGCGGCCCCGGTGGCCGCGATAGATGCCGCCGTCGGTGGGCTCGGTGGAGACCACGAACTCGGGGGTGATGCCGTCTTCCTTATGGATGTACTGCCAGCAGAGGCCGTCGCAGTCCTCCTCCTGGACGGAGGCGACCACCAGGATCTTGTAACCCTCGGGGATCAAATCGAGGTCCTTCATGATCTTGGCGCCGTACACGGCGGAGACCACGCCGCCCTCCTGATCGGAGCCGCCGCGACCGTAGATAATGTCGTCGGTCTCGTAGCCCTCGTAGGGATCGTGCTCCCAGTTGGCGATGTTGCCGATGCCCACGGTGTCGATATGGCCGTCGAAGGCGATGATCTTCTCACCGGTGCCCATCCAGCCAAGGGCGTTGCCTTCAGGGTCGATCTCGGCCTTGTCGAAGCCCAGGGCTTCCATCTCGGCGATGGTGCGCTTCACCACGCCCTCCTCCTCGCAGCTCTCGCTGGGGATGGCGATCAGGTCCCGGAGAAACTTGGTCATGGCCGGCAGATACGCTTGGGCCGCTTCTTTGATCTTCGTGTAATCCATACGCAACCTCCTACCTATACTTGGGTACATTGGCAGTATATCACACCTGTGGGGAATTGCAATGCGAATATGCAAAAAAATGTTAGGTTGCCAAATCATTTTTTGATTTCTGGCCCAAGCCTTGATTTTTGCCCGGGAGGCGTGGTACACTATGGGTGGAAAAGTATATATCTTCGGCTGTAAGGGAGTGCTTCGCGCGCGGGCTGTCAGACCTTGTGTTTGGCCCGCGCTGTTTTTAAAATCCATTCTTGAAGGAGGACAGTCATGATTCTCATCACCAACGGAAAAGTGATCACCAGGGACCCAGAGCGTCCCTATCTTGCGGACGGGGCCGTGCTGGTGGACGGGCGGTATATCAAGGCCGTGGGGCCCCGGGTCGAGCTGGAAAAAGCGTATCCCGACGCCAAGCGGGTGGACGCCAAGGGCGGCGTCATCATGCCCGCGTTTATCAACGTCCATTCCCATATCTACAGCGCCCTCGCAAGGGGCCTTTCCATCAAGGGCTTCAACCCCACCAACTTCTACGAGATCTTGGACGGCATGTGGTGGGCCATCGATCGTAACCTGACCCTCGAGGGCACCCGAGCCAGCGCCTACACCACCATCATCGACGGCATCAAGACCGGCTGCACCACCATCTTCGACCACCACGCCAGCTACAAGGCCATCTCCGGCTCCCTCTTCGAGATCGAGAAGGTGGCTAAAGAGCTGGGCGTCCGGGCCTGCCTCTGTTACGAGGTGTCCGAGCGGGACGGGGAGAAGAAGTGCGACGAGGCCATCGAGGAGAACGCCAACTTCATCACCCATTGTGAAAAGGACCCCGATCCCATGATCGCCGCCATGTTCGGCGGCCACGCCCTGTTCACCATCTCGGACAAAACCTTCGAGAAGATGCAGAAAGCCAATAACGGCCGGACCGGCTACCACATCCACGTGTCCGAAGGGCTCAACGACGTGTACGACTCCGCCCTGAACTACGGCACCCGGTCCGTGAACCGGCTGCTGAACAACGGCATTTTGGGCGAAAAGACCATGCTGGGCCACTGCATCCACGTGAACAGCGGCGAGATGGACATCATCCGGGACACCAAGACCATGGTCTGCAACAACGCGGAATCTAACATGGGCAACGCCGTGGGCTGCTCCCCCATCCGCCAGATGATGGCCAAGGACATCCTGGTGGGCATGGGCACCGACAGCTACACCTTCGACATGCTGGAAGCGTTGAAGGTGAGCCTCATCATCCAGCGGCACAACGCCTGCATGCCCAACGTGGCCTGGGGCGAGGTGACCAAGATGCTCTTTGAGAACAACGCGAAGATCGCTTCGAAGTACTTCCCCGATCGGCTGGGGAAGCTCAAGGAGGGCTACGCTGCCGACGTGATCGTCATGGACTACAAGCCCTTCTCCCCCTTCTCCGGGGACAACATCGACGGCCATATGATCTTCGGTATGACGGGCCGCCAGTGCGAGTTCACCATGTGCGCGGGCCGCATCCTCATGCAGGATCGGAAGCTGGTGGGCATCGACGAGGAAGCGATCAACGCCCACACCATGGAGGAGAGCGTGAAGCTCTGGAAGGCCCTCGACAGCTACAACGGATAAAGTTTCAGGAGGATATGACCTATGAGCGAACGGATGAATCCCATTCCCTTTGACAAGCTCCTCTACCGGGTGCTGACGGAGTACACCCAGGAGGGCACCGTCTTCGGCGTCCACGCCAAGTACGAGGCGGAGCGGCCGGGGCTGCCCCTGTTCGGCGGGCGGATCGAGACCCCCTTCGGCCCCGCCGCCGGGCCCAACACCCAGCTTTCGGAGAACATCGTGGCCGGGTACTTCACCGGGGCCCGGTTCTTCGAGCTGAAGACGGTGCAGAAGATGGACGGCGAGGATTTGGCCCGGTGCATCAGCCGGCCCTGCATCAAGGCGGACGACGAGGGCTACAACTGCGAATGGTCCACGGAGCTCACCGTGCCCCAGGCCTTTACGGAGTACGTGAACGCCTACGTCATCATCAAGATCATCTCTAAGCTCTGGCATCTCGGGGACCCCAACGGGTTCATGTTCAACATGAGCGTGGGCTACGACCTGGCCGGGATCAAGACGGAGAAGATCGACGCCTTCATCGAGGGCATGAAGGACGCCTCCCGGACGGAAGCGTTCCAGAAAGCTATCAAAGAAGCCAAAAAGCAGTTGCCGGAGCTTGCCGAATACATCGACGGCATCGACCCCCATATCTGTACCAGCGTCACCATATCCACCCTCCACGGCTGCCCGCCCCAGGAGATCGAGAGTATCGCCAGCTACCTCATCACCGAAAAGAAGCTCCACACCCTGGTGAAGTGCAACCCCACCATTTTGGGCTACGACTTCGCCCGGAAGCGCCTCAATGAAGCCGGGTTCGACTACGTGTCCTTCGACGATCACCACTTCAGGGAGGATCTGCAGTACAAGGACGCGGTGCCCATGTTCCACCGGCTTATCAAGCTGGCGGCGGACAACGGCGTCTCCTTCGGCCTGAAGCTCAGCAACACCTGCCCCGTGGACGTGAAGGCGGGCGAGCTCCCCAGCGAGGAGATGTACATGAGCGGCAAGTCCCTGTACCTGTTGACCATCGAGATGGCCGCCCGCATGGCGGAGGAGTTCGA
Source organism: uncultured Eubacteriales bacterium (assembly GCA_900319345.1). GTDB lineage: Bacteria > Bacillota > Clostridia > Christensenellales > CAG-138 > RUG472. Next base: position 51,329 of record ONNZ01000010.1, on the reverse strand, counting down.
CGGGAAGCTTCGGCTGTCCTTCTCCGGCGGCGCGGACGCCTTCAACCTGAAGGCCCTCTTTAGGGCGGGCATCTGGCCCATCACCGTGGCCACCACCATCCTGAAGCCCGGCGGCTACGACCGGTTCAGGGAGCTGGCCGACGAGGTCTCCCGCTGCGCCTACAAGCCCTTCACGGGCGTGAACCCCGCCGCGGTCCGGGCCCTCTCCGACAAGGCGGCCCAGGACGTGCACCACCGCAAGCCCATCAAGCCCCTGACCAGCCGCAAGAGCCAGGAGCAGGTGCCCCTATTGAGCTGCTTCACGGCCCCCTGCCAGGGCGGCTGCCCCATCCATCAGGACATCCCCGGCTACCTGGCCCTGAACGAGAAGGGCAAGTATCCTGAATCATTGAAGCTCATTACGGAAAAGAACGCCCTGCCCTTCATCACGGGCACCATCTGCGCCCATCCCTGCATGAGCCGCTGCACCCGGAACTTCTACGACGAGAGCGTGAACATCCGCAAGGCGAAGCTCACCGCCGCCCGGAAGGGCTTCGGCGCTCTCATGGCTCGGGGCGTGAAGAAGGAGCATCTGACGAAGGCCAAGGTGGCCGTCATCGGCGGCGGCCCCGCGGGCATGGCGGCGGCCTTCTATCTCACCCGGGCCGGGGCTAAGGTCACCGTGTTCGAGAAGGAGAAGGAGCTGGGCGGAACCGTCCGCCACGTGATCCCCGCCTTCCGCATCCCGGCGGCGGCTATCGACCGGGACGTGAAGCTGATCTCCTCCCTGGGAGCCACCTTCGTGCTGGGCGCTCCCGCCCCCGCATTGAGCGAGCTCGAGAAGGAGTATGACTACATCCTGCTGGCCGTGGGCGCGGAGAAGGCCTCCCGGCTGGACATCGGCGGGAAGGAATACAACGCCATCGATTTCTTAAAGGCCTTGAAGCGGAATGACCCGGTGGAGCTGGGCGAACACGTGATCATCATCGGCGCGGGCAACACGGCCATGGACTGCGCCCGGGCGGCCCTGCGGGTGCCCGGTGTGAAGGACGTGTCCATCGTCTACCGCCGCACCAAGAAGTACATGCCCGCCGATGAGGAGGAGATGCTCCTCGCTCTGAAGGAGGGCGTGCAGTTCAAGGAGCTGCTGGCTCCCGTGAAGGCCGACGGGGAGAGCCTGCTCTGCCATCGTATGGTCCTGGGCGAGCCGGACGCCTCCGGCCGCCGGAGCCCGGTGGACACGGGCGAGGAGGTCTCCCTCCCCTGCTCCAACCTCATCGCCTCCCTGGGCGAGAAGGTGGACACCGACCTGCTCCTCTCCTACGGCGCCGGTCTCAACGAGAAGGGGCGGCCCGTGCTGCGGAATGGGAAGATCTTCGTCCTGGGCGACGCCCGGCGGGGCCCTGCTACCGTGGTGGAGGCCATGGCGGACGCCTTGGCGGCCACGGAGGCCATCGTGGGCGAGGCCCGGTCCTACGCCCTGCCCAAGGGCGCCGAGGTGAGCGAAGGGAAGCTCGTGGAGCGCAAGAGCCTGGTGAAGCTTGAGGGCGACCCGGAGGACGTGTGCATGCACTGCAACGAGCTCTGCGAAAACTGCGTGTCCGTGTGCCCCAACCGGGCTAACGCCGCCATCCGGGTGCCGGGCAAAAAGGAGCCCCAGATTCTGCACCTCGACTACCTCTGCAACGAGTGCGGCAACTGCGCCTCCTTCTGCCCCTACGCCTCCCGGCCCTACAAGGACAAGTTCACCCTGTTCGAAAACGAGAAGGACTTCGCGGACAGCACCAACCAGGGCTTCTGCGTGACCAGCCTGAAGCGGAAGCAGGTGAAGGTCCGGCTGAACGGGGCGGAGAAGAAATACGACCTCGCCAAGGAGAACGATCTCGACAAGGACATTGAGGTGCTGATCCTGACAGTGCTGAAGGACTACCCCTACCTGCTGGTCTAAAGGAGGACTATGGCTACATTCTTTGTGAACGGACAGGCGGTCACGGCTAAGAAGAACCAGACCCTGCTGCGGTTTTTGCGGGACGAGCTCCAGCTCACCTCCGTGAAGGACGGCTGTTCCGAGGGAGCCTGCGGGGCCTGCACCGTGATCATCGACGGGGAGACCTGCCGGGCCTGCGTGCCGAAAACGGACAGTCTGGAGGGCAAGCACGTGCTCACCGTGGAGGGGCTTTCCGACTTTGAGAAGAAGCTCTACACCTACGCCTACGGGGAGGCCGGGGCCGTTCAATGCGGCTTCTGCATCCCGGGCATGGTCCTCTGCACCAAGGCCCTCCTCGACAAGGTGGAGGACCCCACGGAGGAGCAGATGCGCTACGCCATCCGCAACAACTACTGCCGCTGCACAGGCTACGTGAAGATCGTCAAAGCCATAGAGCTGGCGGCGAAGCTGAAGAAGGCGGGCGTGATCCCGGAGCCCTCCGAGACCGATTGGAAGCTGGGCAGCAGCGTCCACCGGCTGGACGTGGAGGAAAAGGTGCTGGGCTACGGCAAGTACCCGGACGACTGGTATTTGCCCGGCATGACCTACGGCTCCGCGGTCCGGAGCCAGTACCCCCGGGCCCGGGTCCTGGAAATCGACATTAGCAAGGCTAAGGCCCTGCACGGGGTGGTGGCGGTGCTCACCGCCCAGGACATCCCCGGGGAGAACAAGGTGGGCCATATCAAGCACGACCAATACTCCCTCATCCCCGTGGGGGGCCTGACCCACTGGCTGGGGGACCCCATCGCCCTGGTGGTGGCGGAGGATCAGGAGACATTGGAGAAGGCCAAGAAGCTGGTGAAGGTGACCTACGAGCCCTTACCCGCCGTCCACGGTCCTGAGGAGGCCAAGGCCCCCGACGCCCCTCGGGTCTTCGACGAGGAGGAAAACAACGTCCAGGCCTACAAGCACGTGAGCCGGGGCGACGCCACGGGGGCCATCGCCAAATCGAAATACGTGATCTCCAAGCACTTTGAGACCCCCTGGACGGAGCACGCCTTCCTGGAGCCCGAGTGCGCCGTGGCGTATATGGACGAGGACGGGTACGTGCGCGTCCTCTCCACGGACCAGTCCTCCCACACCACCCTCCACGAGTGCAAGATCCTGTTGGGCAGCGACAAGGTCCGGGTCCAGAACCAGCTGGTGGGCGGCGGCTTCGGCGGCAAGGAGGACATGACGGTCCAGCATCACGCGGCCCTCATCACCTACCTGACCGGCCGGGCCGTAAAGGTGAAGCTGAGCCGGGCGGAGAGCCTCCTCATCCACCCCAAGCGCCACCCCTTCTGGATGGATTTTACCATCGGCTGCGACGAAAACGGCATCATCCAGGGCGTGAAGGCCTCCGTCTACTCCGACACTGGCGCCTTCGCCTCCCTGGGTGGCCCTGTGCTGGAGCGGGCCTGTACCCACGCCTCCGGCCCCTACAACTACCAGAACTTCGAGATCGAGGGCACGGCCTACTACACCAACAATCCCCCCGCCGGGGCCTTCCGGGGCTTCGGCGTGACCCAGACCTGCTTCGCCATCGAATCGTTGCTCAATGAAATGGCGGAAAAGATCGGCATCTCCCCCTGGGAGATCCGCTACAGGAACGCCATCCGCCCCGGGCAGGAGCTGCCCAACGGCCAGATCGTGGGGCCTGAGACGGGTCTCGTGGAGACGTTGGAGGCCATCAAGCCCTACTACGACGCCGCCGTGGCCGCCGGGAAGCCGGTGGGCCTGGCCTCCGCCATGAAGAACTCCGGCGTGGGCGTGGGGCTCCCGGACTGGGGCCGGTGCAAGCTCATCGTGGAGGCGGACGCCAAGGTCCATATCTACGCCGGCGCCTCCTGCATCGGCCAGGGTCTTGGGACCGTCCTCGTCCAGATGGTGGTGACCAACACCCCCCTTCATCGAGACGACATCGTCTACGAGCGCTCCAACACCTGGATCGCTCCGGACTCCGGCGACTCCTCCGGTTCCCGCCAAACGCTTATCACCGGCGAAGCCTGCCGCCGGGCCTGCGAAAAGCTGACGGAGGCCCTGAAGACCCGGACGCTGCAGGAGCTGAACGGTGAAGTATTCTACGGGGAGTATCTCGCCAAGACCGACAAGCTGGGGGCCGACGTGCCCCACCCCGTATCCCACGTGGCCTACGGCTACGCCACCCAGATGTGTGTGCTGGATCGAAAGACCGGCAAGATCGAGTTCATGGTGGCGGTCCACGACGTGGGCAAGGCCGTGAACCCCAAATCCTGCGAGGGGCAGATCGAGGGCGGCGTGGTCATGAGCATGGGCTACGCCCTCCGGGAGCAGTACCCCATTGACGACAACTGCAAGCCCATCGACAAGTTCGGCAAGCTGGGTCTGTTTCGGGCCCACGAGATACCCGAGATCAAAGCCATCGTGGTAGATAAACCGGGTCTCGATGTGGCCTGCGGGGCCATCGGCATCGGGGAGATCACCTCCATCCCCACGGCCCCGGCCATCGCGGAGGCCTACTATCAGCTGGACGGGCAGCGGCGTACCAAGTTGCCTTTGGACGACACGCCCTACGAAAGGAGGGCCCGATAATGGTGAAGCGGATTGCATTGGTGGCCTGCAACGGCGGCTGCCGGAACGACAGCTGCGGCTACGGCTGCATCGGCTGCGCAGCCTGCGTGTCCGTCTGCCCCGCCGACGCCATCGTCCTCAACGACTGCGGCGTGGCGGAGGTGGACGAGAGCCTGTGCCTGGGCTGCGGGGCCTGCACGGACGCCTGCCCCCAGGAGATTATAAAACTCCACGACCCGAACTGCCCCATCGTTGTCAAGTGCTCCAACCGGGACCCGGGCAAGGTGGCCCGGACCGCCTGCCAGGTGTCCTGCATCGGCTGCGGCATCTGCGAAAAGGTGTGCCCCTCCGGTGCGGCGAAGGTGACGGACGATCTATCCTCTATCGACGAAAGCCTGTGCCTCTCCTGCGGCATGTGCGCCGTGAAGTGCCCCCGCCACGCCATCTACGACCTGCGGGGCATGCTGACGGCAAAACGCTGAAAGAAAATCATATATTATTTAAGGTTGATTTAAGGTTTTCGAGATAGACTGACCATAGATGGAAAGTTTCCTATCCCAAAACCCTCTCTCCCAACGCGAAAGGAACGGATCACTCCGTTCCTTTCGCCATTTTATGGGATTCTTTTTTGCTTTATTTCTCCAGCAGCCGGGCTTCCAGGTAGTACCGCTTCTCGGCGGCCTCGCCCATGGAGAAGGTCTTGCGGGGCAGGGCGCCGTCGTAGACCACGGTGGAGAACAGCTCGCCCTTCTGCATGGTGGGGAGCAGGAAGCCCACGGCGTTGGGCTTCTTCGCCAGGTCCTTCACCACGTCGTCCCCGTGGATGTAGTCCACCTCGCCGCCCAGCTCCTTCAGCACGGCGTCGATGGCGTTCTGCAGGGTGCCCACGGCCAGCTGGGCCGCCGGACCGCTGACCACGAAGGTGCCCTCCACCCCCTCATAGAAGAAGGGGATGATGTGTTTCTCGCCGCCCACGGCCTCGCTGGCGATGGGGAGCACCTGGACGCCCTCGTTCTGTTCGGCCAGCTTCTTGGTCAGGGCGTCGATGAGGAGCTTGCCGTTGACGCCGAAGACCACCCGATGGATGGGCTCGAAGACGATGCCCTCGTCATGGACGTTGTTGAGCTCGATGAGGGCGTACCGGGCGGGATGATCGGCCCGCTCCGCCTCCGGCAGGGTGGCCTTGATCTTCTCCCAGTTGGCCTTGGCGGTGGCCAGGCTGTGGTTGCCGTCGCCCATGGCGAAGAGGAGCACGGGATGATTGCCGTATTTCTTCTGGAAGGCCTCCTTGTCGGCCAGCTTGGTGAGGGCAGCGAGCACGTTTTCCACGTCCTTCTCCCCCGCCACCAGCCGACCGGAGATGTGGCCGCCGCCCAGCATCAGGTCCGTATCGTAGAGGCAGGGAAGCTCCGCCGCCTTCTGCACCAGGGGCTCGATGACGGTCCTCTCCGGGTCGTCGATCAGCACCAGGATGTGGGGCAGCTCCACCGCCGCGCCCTCCCGGATCTTCAGCCGGGGCGGAATGCGGGAGACGATGGTGCCCTCGGTGGCCCGGATCAGGGTGCCGGAGCCCTTGGAGTAGTCGTATTCTTCCAGATCCAGGGCCATGACCAGGCCGTGGCGGGTGTTGCCGTTGGCGGTGCGCTCGATGAGCACGAAGCCCTCGGGCTGCTTTTGGAGAATGCCCTTCTTCAGGTATTCCTTCATGTTGGCCTTGATGGCGGCGATGCGCTCGGGCTCGTCGGGGCTCCCAAGGTACGCTTCCGGCAGGATCAGATCCAGCGTGGAGGGCGCGTCGCCGATGATCCGACGAGCCTCCTCCCAATACTCCTTCTGGGAGGTGAACTGGTCGCAGGCCACCACGGCCCACTTCTTCATATCCGTGCCCTGGGGCGGGAGCATCACTTCCGGGACGAGAACGCCGATAGAGTTGCTGTACTTCTGATTCATGAATTGCTGACCTCGCTTCGTTCTGATATAATGCAGGCACAGGCCTTACGACCATTGTACAATCCCCAAAATCGATTTGCAACCATTTCTTGCCGAAGCCGGTATTATATACGAAAGGAGGGGTGCGCCGTGAAGAAGCTGACCGTTTTGTCCGTCGCCCATCTCTGCGTGGATATGGCCTGCGCCGCCCTCTTCTTCGGGCGGCTGGACCGGAGCGCCCACTGGTGGCTGTACATGGTCCTCTACAACGCCTGCGCTTTCGCTCTGCAGCTGCCCCTTGGCCTTTTGGCGGACAGGCTGGGCCGGAACTTGCCCTTTGCCGCCGTCGGCTGCGGTCTGGTGGCCATGAGCTTCCCGCTGACGGGCTTCCCCCTGCTGGCCGCCCTCGTCTGCGGTTTGGGCAACGGCATGTTCCACGTGGGCGGCGGTCTTGAAGTGCTGAACGATAGCGACAGAGCCGCGCCCCTGGGCGTGTTCGTGTCCCCTGGGGCCGTTGGATTGTATCTGGGCACGGTGGGCGCGCCTCTGCTCCTTCGCTGCAGCTGGGCCATGCCCCTGCTCCTGATCCTGACGGGCGCAGGCCTGCTGATCGGGAAAAATACGCTGATATCCTCGAACGCGCCTCTGTCCATATCCCTGCCGAAGGGGGACGGGCTGCCCCTGATTTGCCTGTTCCTGGTGGTGGCCCTGCGCTCCCTCCTGAGCGGCGGCGCCTTCTCCACGGGGCTTGCAGACCTACCCGGCCTGGTGCCCGTGCTGTGCCTCGCCTTCGGCAAGGCTGTGGGAGGCCTTCTGGGGGACCGCTTGGGGCTTCGGCAAACGGCGGTCCTGTCCCTGGGTACGGCGGCGGCGCTGCTGCTCCTGCCTCGGGGGTATGGGACGCTGTTCTCCCTGTTTCTGTTCAACATGACCATGCCCCTGACCCTTTTAGAGGCAGCTCGGCTCCTGCCCGGAGCCAAGGGGACCGCCTTCGGGCTCTTGACCTGCGCCCTGTTCGTGGGGATGCTGCCCCGGTTTGGTGGCCTTGCCCCCGCCTTGCCCGGTTATGCCTGGGCGGGACTGGTGCTGCTGAGCCTGGGACTGCTGTGGGCGGGTCTTCGAAAGGATGCCGTCCATGGATGAACTGCTCCTCTCCCTGCTCCTGTCCCTGGGACTCACGGAGATCATCGAATGCGCCTTTGCCCTGGTCACGGGCAGGCGAGGCAAAGCCCTGCTCCTCTGCGCATTGGCGAACCTGATCACCAACCCGCCGGTGGTGCTGCTCCATAGCTTCCTACAGGGGGGCTGGCCCCTGGTGGCGGCTCTGGAGCTGGGGGCCGTGGCGGTGGAAGGGCTCCTGTACCGGTACAGCGGCCTATATGAGCGGCCGTTCCGCTTCTCCCTGATCGCCAACGCCCTGTCCTTTTCCCTGGGCCTTATAGTGAATCAACTGATCTAAGGAGGTATCCATCCATGAAAAGAATCCTTGCCATGGTGTTCGCTCTGGTGTTGCTGCTGCCGTCCCTGGCCTTCGCCGACGTGATCGTGGAGCCGGACAACAGCTTCTATCGCACCCATAAGGAGGAGTGTCAGCATCGGGAGGGCCGTACGTACCTGGCTGACGGTCCCGACGGCTCGCTGAACCTCTACACCGCCCCCGGCGGCACCGTAGCCGAGACCCTGCAAAACGGAGCCGCGTTCTACTGTCAGTGGACCTACACGGACAAGCAGGGGTTCGTCTGGGGTTTCTCGGAACGGCATGGGGCCTGGGCGCCCCTGGGGTATACCAAGGTGCAGTACGACCACATCGCCTTCCGAAAGGAGCACGCCGATAAGATCACGGCCCCGACGAACACCATGACGATGGAATGCAAAAGCGTGTACCTGTATGAATACCCAGGCGCACCAAATCCCCTGCAGATGGGCAATCTGGACCTGACGGCGGAGCAGCTCTATACCGACGAGCAGGGCCGGCAGTGGGGGTACGTTTCCTATGTCTACGGCATCCGCAACAAGTGGTTCTGCCTGGACGACCCTGCCAACGACCAGCTGTCCGGCGAGAAGAAGGCGGCCGTGCCCTCGGGCTACGAGGCCCCTGAAGAGCTCCCCACAGTCTCCAATCGGGGCGTCATCGCCGCTGTGGTGGGCGGCGTGGCCCTCGTTACGCTGGCCGTGGTGCTTCTATTATTCCGCCGGAAGAAGGCAGCCTGACCCTTTCCGCGCCGCCCTTCGGGGCGGCTTTTTTCATACTCGGGCAGCGCCTATAAATAAGCTCAGTCTATCTACGATAGACTTTTCCCCCGGAGAGAGCCTTGCTTCCCCTCTTTTTTTGCGCGATTTTCTGTATCCGGGGGCTGGAAAGCGCCCGTGAAATATGGTAAGGTATAGGCAGCAGAAAATGCAAAGGAGTCCCTGTATGGAGACTATCACCCTGTTTGCCCTCATCCTCTTCGCCGTTACCTACGTGGTGATGATGGCTTTTCAAAAGATCCGGCCCCACGCCGCCGTCATCTCCGCCCTGATCTTCGTGATCGTGGGCTCCACGGGCCTGTTCCCCGGCTACGCCTATTCGCCCCTGGAGGCCCTGAAGGAGATCGACTGGAACGTGATCATGATGATCGTGGGCACCATGGGCACGGTGTATCTGTTCATCGAGTCCAAGATGCCCCAGCTCATGGCGGACGTGCTGGTAGACAAGACCCCCAGCGTCAAGTGGGCGGTCCTGTCCCTGTCCCTGTTCGCCGGGTTCATCTCCGCCTTCGTGGACAACGTGGCGACCGTGCTGATGATCGCGCCGGTGGCCCTCGCCATGTGCCGGAAGCTCCACATCTCCCCCGTGGCCCCCATCATCTGCATCGCCGTTTCCAGCAACCTGCAGGGCGCGGCCACCCTGGTGGGCGACACCACCAGCATTCTCCTCGCTAAGGCTGCTAACCTGGACTTTTTGGACTTCTTCGTGGACGAGGGCAGGATGGGCATGTTCTTCGTGGTGGAGCTGGGCGCCCTCATGAGCGCGCTGGTGCTCCTGTTCATGTTCCGGCACGAGAACGACCCGGTGAACATGCACGAAAGGACCAAGGTGGAGGACCTGTTCCCCACCTGGCTGCTCCTCGGCACGTTGGTCTGCCTCATCGCCGTGTCCTTCATCCCCTACGAGAGCGGCGCTCAGCCCGGCCAACTCTATAAGCCGGACATCACCAACGGTCTCATCTGCGTGGGCTTCTTCGTGATCGGCCTCATCCGGGACCTGGTCAAGAACAAGGACGCCGCCACCGTGAAGGGGGCCCTAAAGGAGATCGACTACTACACCATCGTCCTGCTGATGGGCCTGTTCGTGGTCATCGGCGGCATTTCCCGGGCCGGGGTCATCGACCTCCTGGGCCAGACCATCGCCAAACTCAACGGCGGCGGCACCCGGTGGGACCTGTTCCTGGTCTACAGTGTGATCGTGTGGGTGTCGGTGCTCCTGTCCGCCTTCATCGACAACATCCCCTACACCACCACCATGCTGCCCGTGGTGGCGGTGCTGGCGGCGGACCTGTCCTCCGCGGGGGGCATGGCCATCAGCCCCAAGCTCTTCTACTACGGCCTTCTCTGCGGCGCCACCCTGGGCGGGAACCTGACCCCCATCGGCGCCTCCGCCAACATCGCGGGCATCGGCATCCTCCGCCGGGAGGGGTACGAGGTGAAGGCCGGGACCTTCATGAAGTTCGGCATGCCCTTCACCCTGGCCGCGGTGATCACGGGCTACCTTCTCATATGGTTCATCTGGGCGTGATGCCATCCAAAAACACAAAACGGACGCGAAGGATCGCGTCCGTTTTTCGTTTTGTCTTTATTCAGCCGGGGTGTACTTAGCCACCAGTTCGTCGATATAGCTCTGCTTGAGGCCGAAATATTTGCGCAGGTTCTCCAGGGCGTAGGCCGGCCGCTCCTCCATCCATTTCTGGATATGGTTCACGTCGCTTTCCCACTTCGCCATGGAGGCGGGCCGCTTCCAGCGGGCGATATGCCGAGGCATCTCGGAGGCCATCTCGTCCTGCAGCTCCCGAAGGATCCGCGTGGCCCGCTCCGGGGCGAAGGTGGTCACCGTCAGCTCCACGTACCGTTCGATGAACCTCTCCCGCCAGGCCTTGTTCTGCACCAGCGCCGCCGGGATGTAGGTATACAGGGTGTCGCTGGCGGTGGGGGTCCCGTCCATACTGAAGAAGTTCTTCATCAGGTTCCGCCTCACGGAGCCGTCGTTGAAACCCATGGCGTAGTCGAAGTCGTAGAAGATGGCCCGCCAGCGGATGGCGTTGTCCGTGGTATGCCAGTACTTCTGATTGGCCATATCCCCGTTGCTCAGATAGATGGAGCACACCAGATAGTCGATGAAGTAGTCCGGGTCCACCCACTGGATGAAGGATTCGTACACCGCGTCCTTCGCCAGGTTCTTGTTCTTAGCGTAGTTGATGACCCGGTTTGACCAGCCGGGAGTTGTAGCGGATGATCTCCACCTTCTTCTTGTCGATGCCGAAGTGGCTTTCGAGATAATCGTCGTTCTGGTCCTCGTTGAGATCGTAGAGGCCGTAGTATTTCCCGTTGATGTACACCGCCACGGGCCGGGTGACCGCCACGTCGATGTTCAAACCGAAGCAGAGCCGGGCGGCGAAGGAGTCCCGGATGCGGGCGGAGGAATTGTCCTGGCCGGAGTTGCGGATGCACAGGGAGGTGTACTCCCGCCAGCCGTACTCGCTAAAGAAGGGATAGGTCACGCTGCCCTGGCCGTACTTCCCCCTCAGGTGGATGGTCAGCGACAGCTGCTCGTAGCCCAGGGTGCCCGCGCCCTTGGTCTTGAAGTCCGCCGGGAACTGGGTGGAAAGCTTGCCGCCCTCGTAGTAGCTGAAGTACCCCTTGCGCTGCTCCTTGCTGGCGGACACCTTGGACCGGGCGGAGGCCAGCGCCTCCAGGTCCTTGGGCCGCAGGGAGATACAGACCACCGGCAGCTGGTGGGGCTCCGTGAAGAGGAAGGTATAGGTAACGATCTCGCTGTCCAGGAGCCCGTCCTGCTGGGCGAAGGCCCGGACGACCGTGTTCTTCTGGATGTAGATGGGCCCGTCGTACACCGGGGAGGAAGCCGTGGGCTCACTGCCGTTGGTGGTGTAATGAATGACGGCGCCCTCGCCGGAGGTCAACACCAGGTCGAAGGGGCTCGTCTGATAGAGACCGGTCTCGGAAAACACGGGGGCCTTGGCGTAGCCCAGGGCGTACTGGTCGCTGTTGCGGGCGCCCTTGGTAGGCTTGGTGAAGAAGGCCCGGGCGATGGCGCCGTTGCCCTCGATGCGGCCGGAGCTGCCTTCCGGCTCCAATACGCCTGTAGCGAACTCGTCCCGCAGACGGCCCGTTTCATCCAGCAGGTACAGGGTCTGCCCCGCCAGGGACAGGCCGAAGGTGCCCACGCCGTCCCGACGGCGCACCTCGTGGGAGGTGGTCTCGAACACAGCGTATCCGCCCGGAGCCAGGGTGCCGGAGAGATCGATGACCTTCTCCCCCTCCCGGTCCTTTCCCAGCTGCCAGCCCGCCAGGGAGACAGGTTCAGCGGTGGCGTTGTACAGCTCTATCCAATCGTTGCTGCCCGCCCCCCCGTAGGCGCAGACCTCGCTGATGAATACGCCGGTATAGTCGTAGCAACCCCCGTCGGCGGCGGTGTAGGCAGCAGGGCCGTTGGCCTGGCCCGGCGTGGGACAAAGATAGTATTCTCCTTGAGGGCCCATGGACACGTCGGACCGCACCTTCTCCGGCAGGGAGAACACGGAATAGGCCAGGGCTTTGGCGTCGTAAAGGACTACCTTCTCCCGCCGGTTCACGGAGAAATCAGCCTGCAGGAGCCCGTCCGGCCGGGGGGATCCGTCCCCGCCCAGCAGCACCAGCAGATACCCGTCAGGCTCCACCGTCACATCCGGGAAGGGCCATTTGTCCACGTTGTCCGCGCTGTCGGAAAGATACCAGTTTTTCAGGGAGACGGGGCCGTCCGTGTCGTTGTGGAGCTCCACGAAATCGCAGTATTTCCCGTCGGGGGTCACAGCCGCGTACTTGCCCGAGATCAGCAGTTCCGACACGCTCACCCCCAGGGATTCCACCTCCACCGGGTCCAGGGAGGCGTACACACTGCCGTTGGCTCGGCCGGGGGTGGGCTCCGTGCAGTAGCCCCAAGCGCCGTCAGAAAGGCCCCAGCTCACGTCCGCCTCCAGGGGCGGCACGTCGATCCGGCAGACCTCCTGACGGCTGCCGGTAAAGATGTACAACGTCTCCCCCCGGCGGGCGATGCCCATGGACACGGAGGGATGGCTCTCTTTGTCGCAGCAGCAGATAGCTATATACTGGCCCGGCTTCAGGGTGGCCTTGGGCAGGCGATGCTGATCGGGCTTCTCGGGGTCGTTGGTGATGTACAGGTTCCCCAGGCTCACGGCTTTGGCGCCGGCGTTGTAGAGCTCGAACCAATCCTGGGACGGGCAGCTGTCATACGCGCCCTCCCGATCCCCGGAGGACCGGACCTCGGTGAACAGCAGCGCCACCCCCTCACCGGTCTCGTCCTTCCTCTGGGGGTCGGGCTGTTGCTCCGACAGGGCGGACGTAGGCGAGGGCACCCGCTGCTGGGCCGTTTGAGACGGGGGCGTCATGCAGCCACCCGCCAGCAACAGCAGCAGGAACAGGGTCGCTATGCCGTTTTTCAGCGTCCGCTTCAACGTTCGTTCTCTCTCCTCTATCCGCGAGCGATCCAGTCCAGGGCTTCGAATATCTCCTTTGTATCCGTATAGGGGTGCAGTATGAAGCGGCTGTCCCCCGCCAGCATGGCGGAGAGCCGCCCCCGGGAAAGATCGTAGAAGATGTGGACGGGCTTTGCCATTTCCCGGGCCCGGCCCAGCTCGTAGCCCACGCCGTGGGACGGGGTGGTGCACTCCGCCACCACGAGATCGCTTTCCATGAGCCAGGCCATGTCCCGCTGAAAGATCTCCTCCTCGGTCATGGTCTGCTCCCCCTCCGTCTGGAGGGATTCGAGCCCCACGTGCTCCGTCAGCACCCGGCAGCCTTTCTTTTCGAGATACGCGATCATCTCCCCGTACAGGGCCGCGTCCTGCCGTCCTCCTCGAATGGACCCGGCGAAATACACCTTCTTCATCCTATGTCTCCTGCATTCCCTTGAGAAGTTTGATCCTGTCCCGATAATCGGGCAACACGCTTTCGATGAACCCGTAGAACGCTCGGCTGTGGTCCTTGTACCGTATGTGGGCGAGCTCGTGGACCACCACGTAGTCGATGGCCGCCTCGGGATAGGCCATGAGCCGCCAGGAGAAGGACAAACGGTTCTTCCCGGAGCAGCTGCCGAAGCGGGTCTTGGCGGAGGTGATCGTAAGGCCCGTGGGGACCACGCCCATGCGCCGGGCGTAATAGTCGATCTTCGGGGGCAGGATGGCCTTGGCCTGCTTCACGTAGAGAGGCTTGTCCTCCTCCCGGATCTCGGGCAGGTTCTGCTGCCGGCGGGCCTGCCGCTGCCGGGCCCGCTGGATCCAGTCCGTCCGCTCCTTGACGAAGATTTCGATGCGCCATTTGGGCATCAGGCGGGGAGCCCGGACCAGGACCCGGCCCGCAGCGTCCACCTCCACGGCCAGGGTCCGCCGGCGGGAGCGTATGAGTTCATACTCGATCTTTTCCATAAGTATTTGTAGTATATCACAATTCCCTCCCGGCTGCAATCTGGACAAACCGATCCATACCGGGTACAATACTGGCAAACAAAAGGGAGTCGCGGGAAATGAAGGGAAAGAAAGAGGCCATTTTGTTCGATCTGGACGGGACGCTGTGGGATTCCTCCCGGGAGGTGCTGCTGTGCTGGAACCGGGTGCTATCGCCCCTGGGCCGCAGCATCACGGCGGAGGAGCTTTCAAGGCTCATGGGCCTGACGCCCCGGGAGATCGGCGACACGCAGTTCCCCGACTTGCCGCCGAGGGAGCGATACGCCCTGACGGACCGATGCCTGGACGCGGAGTCGCCCTATCTCTTTGAGCGGGGCGCCCGGCTATATCCCCAGGTGCGGGAGACGCTTCGGCTTCTCCACCAGCGCTATTTCATCGGTCTCGTCAGCAACTGCACGGAGGAGTACGCCCAAGCCTTTTTCCATGCCCACGGGCTTTCGTCCCTGTTCGACGATCACGAGACCGCGGGTCGGACGGGCCTCGACAAGGGGGAAAACATCTCTCTGCTCCTTGCAAGGAACGGTATCCGGCGGGCGGTCTATGTGGGCGACACCGCCAAGGACCTGGCCGCCGCCCGGGCAGCTGGCATCCCGTTTCTCTTTGCCTGCTGGGGCTTCGGCGCTCTGCCGGAGGATCAGCCCTCGCTGACCAGATTCTCGGAGCTGGTGGAGGCCGTCGCCTCTATGAGGGGTTCCTGAGGCGGCTTCTTCGCCTGCCTAAAGTGGATCACGCCGTCCAGCTTGTACTTGGCATAAAGGTTTACAAAGGATTCCAGGGAGCATACGATGGGCTCCCCTTCCTTATATTTCACATCGTCCACGGTCCGAGAACAGCTGTCGGAATAGAACACCTTCCCGTTTCGGATGCCATGGATGAAGAGCACATGGCCGTACTTCTTCGCGGCCGAACTGACGCCTTTCTGGAACCCCACCAAAATGTTGGTGGCGGCAGGCTCCTTCCGCAGGATGG
Organism: uncultured Eubacteriales bacterium; assembly: GCA_900319345.1. Classification (GTDB taxonomy): domain Bacteria; phylum Bacillota; class Clostridia; order Christensenellales; family CAG-138; genus RUG472. The sequence goes on along the minus strand of ONNZ01000010.1, from coordinate 36,197 downwards.
CCTGCAGCGCTTCCTCCAGGGTGTATTCTCTGGCTCTGTACGCCGATATGTAATAGCCTCCGGAGGTGATCTCCATATCCCGATAGAGTTCGAAGGTGTTGTTCCCGTTGGCGCTAAGATAGGACGTGTTGATGCCCAGGACCATCAGCTGGTTGGCCACATAGGCCCCGCAATATCCCTTGAAGGACTTGCGCCGTGCCCGCTTCTTGGCCGCTGTATAGGTGGCCTGGATCTGCTGACGGAGGCCTTCTTCAGCGGCGACGTTCACCCGTGCCGATTTTCCCTCCGCCTCCTGATCGGCGGCTCTGGCGGTCAAAGCGTCCTCCTGGGCTGGGGGCGCGTCGTCCTTCTCCCCGTCGGCAAAAGCGGCGCAGGGAGGCAGCAAAAGGAGCAGGAAAAGAAAGAGCGCCAAGGCTCTTTTCCAGCGGATCACGGCAGGTCCCTCCTCTCGCTTTTTGGTTGCATCCTACCATACCGTTTTAATTTTTTCAGTGTTTTCGATGTTTGTTTATAATCTATTTCAAAAAAATCCGATTGTTCATCCTTTATCAATAAAATGTCCAGTTTTTCGTCATTTTTTGGTCACAGCCCATTCATCATACCCTTGTCAGCGAAGCAAAAAGATGGTATGATGTGTTGCATACCTTTGGCAAATATGAATATTGAATAAAAAGGAGAAATCAAAACATGTCAGTCGATCTGAAAGGCCGTTCCTTCCTGACCATCATGGACTTCACCCCCGAGGAGATCCGGTATATGCTGGACCTGGCTAAAAAGCTCAAGGTCAAGAAGAAGGCCGGCGTCAAGGGCGATACCCTCACCGGCAAGAACATCGTCCTGCTCTTTGAGAAGACCTCCACCCGCACCCGCTGCGCCTTCGAGGTGGCGGCCATGGACGAGGGCGCCGGGGTCACGTTCCTGGATTCCAAGTCCTCCCAGATGGGCAAGAAGGAGTCCCTGGCCGACACCGCCAAGGTCCTGGGCCGGATGTTCGACGGCATCGAATATCGCGGCTTCGACCAGAAGGTGGTGGAGGATCTGAGGAAGTATTCCGGCGTGCCCGTGTATAACGGCCTCACCGACGTGGACCATCCCACCCAGGCTCTCGCCGACATCCTCACCCTGGAGGAGAACACGGACAAGCCCCTGAACCAGTGCAAGCTGGTGTTCTGCGGCGACACCCGGAACAACGTGGCCTACTGCCTCATGTACATCTGCTCCAAGCTGGGCATCCACTACTGCGGCTACGGCCCCAAGGAGCTCTACCCCGCCCCCGAGGTGCTGGCCCGCTGTGAAGAGGCCGCCAAGGAGAGCGGCGCCGTCATCGAGATCAGCGACGATCCCGCCATCGTGGAGGGGGCTGACGCCCTGTACACCGACATCTGGGCCTCCATGGGCGAGGAAGCGCTGATCCCCCAGCGGGTGAAGCTGCTGACCCCCTTCAAGGTCACCAAGGAGCTCATGGAGCGCACGGGGAACCCCAAGTGCATCTTCCTCCACTGCCTCCCCTCCTTCCACGACTTCAACACCACCATGGCCAGCGAGCAGATGAAGCTGGGCTACGACATCCGGGAGGTCACGGACGACGTGTTCCTGTCCGAGAACAGCAAGGTCTTCGACGAGGCCGAGAACCGGCTCCACACCATCAAGGCCGTGCTGGTGGCCACCCTGGGCAACATCTAAAAGGAGATACAAAATGCGGAACGTGAACGTAGCCCTGTGGGGCTTTGGGGCCATGGCCAGCGGCATCGCCAAGGTGCTGCTGGAGAAGGAAGGCGTCACCGTCATCGGCGCCTGCGACATCGACCCCCGAAAGATCGGCAAGAGCATCTATGAGCTGCTGGGCGTGGAGCAGGGCGACCGGCCCGATGCCTTCATCACCGATGACATCTCCACCCTGATCGACAAAGAGAAGTGCGACATCTGCGTCATCGCCACGGATTCTTTCACCAAGAAGGTGTACCCCAAGGTATGCTATGTGGTGGAGCGGGGCGTGAACGTGATCACCACCGCTGAGGAGATGAGCTACCCCATGGCCCAGGATCCGGAGCTTTCCGAAGCCATGGACATCCTCGCCAAGACCAACAACGTGTCCATCCTGGGCACCGGCATCAACCCGGGCCTCATGATGGACCTGCTGGCCGTGTGCCTCTCCGGCTGCATGACCCACCTCGACAAGGTGACCTGCAAGCGGGTCAACTCCCTCTCCCCCTTCGGCAAGCTGGTCATGGAGGAGCAGGGCATCGGCCTTACGGTGGACGAGTTCAACAAGCGCGTGGAAGACGGCACCATGGCCGGACACGTGGGCTTCGCCCAGTCCGTGGGCATGATCGCCGAGGCCGTGGGCTGGAAGGTGGACAGGTTCGAGCAGCAGATGTCCCCCATCGTCACCGACGTGGACCGGCAGGCCCCCCACGGGTTCGCCAAGGCCGGGGACGTGGCCGGGGTCAACATGACCGGCCAAGGGTATGTGGACGGCCAGGTGAAGATCGACATGATCCATCCCCAGCAGATCGAGCCCCAGCTGGGCGGCGTCCAGACGGGAGACTATATCGTCCTGGAGGGTTCCCCCGCGGTGCACATGGCCAACACCCCCGAGGTGGACGGCGGCATCGGCACCATCGGCATGACGGTGAACATGCTGCCCTTCGTGGTGGCGGCTAAGCCGGGCCTCCACACCATGCTCACCATGCCCGTGCCCCGGTGCGTCATGGGGAACTTCGCCAAGATCGCCTTTGAGGAGGAATGAGGATGGCTAAGCAAGGAGATTGGGTGCGTATCCATCGGGTGATCCTGCCCGCCGAAGAGCGGACCGCCAACCTGCCTGAGGACACCAAGAAGGTGCCCTTCGAGATGTGGGTGAAGGGGCATCTGCTGGAGGACGGCGAGCTGGGCGACCAGGTCCGGATCAGGACCGTTTCCGGCCGGGAGGAGCATGGGGCCCTCATAGAGGTGAACCCCCAGTTCGACGTGAACTTCGGCAACTTCGTGCCGGAGGTTTTGGAGATGGACGTGCGGCTGCGCACGGCCCTCTTTGGAAAGGAGGCGGAATAAATGAAGGATCTTAGCTATTCCGCCGTCATGGGGCGCAAGAACGAGATCATCAAGGATGCCATGGGCGTGGACTACCGCCGGTACGAGCGGGAGGGCATCATCTTCGATTACGAGGCCATGATGACCGACTGCGGCTACTCCCTGGAGGACCATATCCGCATCCAGCGGAGCGTGAACGTGGGCAACACCCCCGTGTTCGAGCTCCACAACCTGACGGCCCTGGCCCGAAAGCTGGCGGCTCCCGGCAAGGGTGCCCGCATCTTTATCAAGGACGAGGCCAGCAACCCCGCCGGTTCCTTCAAGGAGCGCCGGGCGGCGGCCAGCGTGTATCACGCCAAGAAGCTGGGCTACAAGGGCGTCATCGCCGCCACCAGCGGCAACTACGGCGCGGCGGTGGCCTCCCAGGCCGCCATGCAGGGCCTGAAGTGCATCATCGTCCAGGAGTGCTACGACAGCCACGCCAAGGGCCAGCCGGAGATCATCGAGAAGGCCCGCAAGTGCGAGGCTTTAGGCGCGGAGGTGCTTCAGCTGTCCGTGGGCCCCGAGCTCTTCTACCAGGTGCTGCTGCTTTTGGAGGAAACCGGCTTTTTCAACGCCTCCCTCTACTCCGCCTTCGGCGTCAGCGGCATCGAGACCTTGGGCTGGGAGCTGGGCCATCAGTTTATGGAGAAGTATGGCCGTCATCCCGACGCGGTGGTCTGCGCCAACGCGGGCGGCGGGAATCTGACCGGCACGGCCCGTGGTCTTCTCAAAGCGGGCTGCCCTGCCAAGGTCATCGGCGCGGCGGTGGACCTGTCGGGCCTGCACATGGCCTCCGACACGGCCTTCAACCGCAAGAGCTTCACCACCGCCCACACGGGCTTCGGCGTGCCCTACGCCACCAACCCGGACCACAGCGACGTGCCCCGGTCCGCGGCCCGGCCCCTCCGGTACATGGACCGGTTCGTCACCGTCAAGGAGGGCGAGGTGTTCTACATCACCGAAGCTGTGGCCACCCTGGAGGGCATGGAGAAGGGGCCCGCGGGCAACACCAGCCTGACTGCGGCCTTCGCCCTGGCCCAGGAGATGGATGAGGATCAGATCATCGTGGCCCAGGAAACCGAGTACACCGGCGCAGGCAAGGGCATCAACCCCCAGCTCAGCTTCGCCCGCAGTAACGGCATCGAGCTGAAGTTCGGGGACCCGGACGAGGAGATCGCCGGGAAGAACATCGTGTTCCCCGCAGACCCGAGCTTGCTGAAAGCTCGAGACCTCGATATGGACGAGCTTCGGCGCAAGTTCATCCGCCGGGCCGTGAAGGGCCTCGATCGGGCGTTGTCCGAGGCGGAGCTGGCGTTCCTGGCCGAGGAGACCCGCAGCACCGTGGATTTTGTGAAAGCGACCCTGCAATAAAGGAGTTTTATGAAGAGAGAAGACGATTTCGAGGTCCGGCGAGCCCACTTGAAGGACCTGACCGATCAGGAGCTCTACGACCGGTTCTGGGCCCTGTGCGAGCAGCTGGTGGACCCCCTGCTGGACATGGGCCGGGAGTACACCAGCCCCGCCATCGAGCGGAGCGTGCTTTTGCGCATGGGCTTCTCCTCCCTGGAGGTAAAGGCCATCGTGAACGGCTGCATGGAGCGTAACCTGCTGCAGCATGGCGCCGGGAACGTGGTGTATAGGCTGAGCCATACAAAGGGCCTGCCCCTGCGGGAGACCGGCGTGAAGCTGGCCAATGGGGAGCTGTGGGACGAGGCCGCGGCCCTCTTCGAAGGAGGTGCCCTATGAGCAACTACTGGCTGGACCCCAACGACAACATCGACGTTCGGGAGATATTGAAGGACCTGAAGGACTATCGGCCCCGCCGCCGTGGCTGGACCTGGCGGACCCCGGAGCCAGGGCTCACCATGGGCAAGTTCACCTATCAGGACTGCTCCACGCCCTTGAAGCGGGGCGTGCCCCTGCCCCCCGCCCGGTTCATGGACGACGTGGACCCCCAGCCGGTCCAGTCCATCACCACGGAGATCGCCTCCGGCCGGTTCGAGGACGACATCCGGCGCATGCGCATGGCGGCCCATCACGGAGCGGACCATATCATGGTCATACGCACCGCGGGCCAGAGCCACTTCGACGGGCTCATCGAAGGCACCCCCCAGGGCATGGGCGGCGTGCCCATCTCGAGGAAGCAGGTCCGGGCCCAGCGCAAGGCTTTGGACATGATCGAGGACGAGGTGGGCCGGCCCATCAACTACCACTCCTACGTGTCCGGCGTGGCGGGGCCCGACGTGGCGGTCATGCTGGCCGAGGAGGGCGTGAACGGCTGCCACCAGGACCCCCAGTACAACGTGATCTACCGGAACATCAACATGCTCCGGTCCTTCGTGGACGCCTGTGAGTCCAAGAAGCTCATCGCCTGGGCGGACATGGCCCAGATCGACGGCGCCCACAACGCCAACGCCACCGCACGGGACGCCTGGAAGGTCATGCCGGAGCTCATGGTCCAGCACGCCATCAACGCCCTGTTCTCCTACAAGGCGGGCATCCCCAAGGAAAACATCTGCCTGTCCACCGTGCCGCCCACGGCCACCCCGGCCCCCTGCGTGCATATGGACCTGCCCTACGCGGTGGCGCTCCGGGACCTCTTTACGGGGTATCGGATGCGGGCCCAGATGAACACCAAGTATATCGAGTCCAGCACCCGGGAGGCTACCGTCACCCACGTGCTGAACATGCTGATCTCCAAGCTCACCAGCGCGGACATTCAGTCCACCATCACCCCCGACGAGGGGCGAAACGTGCCCTGGCACATCTACAACATCGAGGCCTGCGACACGGCCAAGCAGGCCCTGGTGGGCATGGACGGTCTCATGGACATGGTGGAGCTGAAGCAGGACGGGTACCTTCGGGAGAAGGCCCGGGAGCTGAAGGAGCGAGCGGTCCTCTTCATGGAGGAGATGCTCACCCAGGGCGGGTACTTCCACGCCGTGGAGGAGGGCATGTTCGTGGATTCGGGCATGTACCCCGAGCGGAACGGGGACGGCATCGCCCGGCGGATCGACGCAGGCGTGGGCGTGGGCACCATCATAGAGCGGGCCCCCGACTACATGGCCCCCGTCACCGCCCATTACGGCCGGAACAACGTGGAGCAGTACGGCGGTGATCCCAAGAACCCCTCCGCCCTTATCGGCGGCTGCACCCTGGAGGACCCGGACAAGATCGTCTTCATCGACGAGCTCGATGAGGAGGACAACGTGAACGTGCGCATGGCCGAGACCGAGGAGCTTCGGCGGCCCGGCGCCAAAAAGATCAAGCCCGAGATGGAGTGGCTGGGGGACGGTGTGGTCATGACGACCATGTTCTTCCCCTGCGAGAAGAAGCTGGCCGAGGCCGCCGCTTTGGAGGTGGGCCGCCGCATGGGGCTCCAGGACGTGGAGGTCATCTCCCGGGAGATCATGCACCCCACGGAGGGCACCCGCATCGAGATCAAGGGCAAGGTGGACTTCAGCCTGGACGTGGACTCTTTGGTCATCCCCAAGGAGCCGGACATCATGAGCGACGACGAGATCCGGGCGGACATCGAGCGCCGGCCCATGACCGTGGTGGCCGCCACAGTGGGCGACGACGAGCACTCGGTGGGCCTTCGGGAGATCATCGACATCAAGCACGGCGGCATCGAGAAGTACGGGATCGTGGTCCATTACCTGGGCACCTCCGTGACCCCGGAAAAGCTGGTGAACGCCGCCATCGAGCTGAACGCGGACGCTATCCTCGCATCCACCATCATCAGTCACGACGACATCCACTACAAGAACATCGCCCTCATCCACCAGCTCATGGTGGAGGCGGGCATCCGGGATCGGGTCATGTTCATCGCGGGCGGCACCCAGGTGACGCCGGAGCTGGCCCGTGAGGCCGGCGCCGACGAGGGCTTCGGCCGGGGCACCCACGGCGTCCACGACGCCACATTCCTGGTGAAGCGCCGCCGGGAGCTGGAGGCGAAGGGGATCATCTGAGGACCTTTTATTCTGCACCTTTTTCTCTTTAGACAAAGAGAAAAAGGTGCACGAAAAAGAGAAACTTAAGAAGATTTACCCTTTTCGTTCCGGTACACCGTTTCATTCTTAAAGTTCTTTTGCGCCCCTTTTCTTGCAAGAAAAGGGGCAAACTAAAATCATTTCCACCGGGAGAAGACCATGCACGCGGACGTATTGATCGCCGAGATCGGCTCCACCACCACCCTGATGAACGCCTTTTTGCTGGGAGACGAGCCCCGGTACTTGGGCCAGGGCATGGCCCCCACCACAGTGTTGGAGGGGGACGTGCGGGTGGGCCTATCCCGGGCGTTGGAGGACCTGGAGACCCGCCTGGGAAGCAAGGTGACCTATGACAAGATGCTGGCCACCTCCAGCGCGGCGGGAGGGCTCCGTATGAGCGTCCACGGCCTGGTCTACGACATGACCGTCCGGGCGGCGGAGGCGGCGGCCCTGGGCGCCGGCGGCGTCATTCGGCAAGTCACCGGCGGCAAGATGAGCCGGTACGACCTCCTGGACCTGAAGGCCCTGCATCCGAACCTTATCCTGATCGCCGGCGGCACGGACTACGGCGAACGGGAGACCGCCCTCTATAACAGCGAGCAGATCGCCGCCCTGGGCATGCGTGACGTGCCCGTGCTCTACGCCGGGAACGTGCAGAACCAGAACACGGTCAAAGCCATCTTCCAATCGGCGGGCATCCCCGTCTTTCTCACCGAGAACGTATACCCCCGGCTGGACGAGCTGAACATCGAGCCCTGCCGGCGGATGATCCAGAAGATTTTCGAGCAGCACATCGTCCGCGCCCCCGGCATGGAGGGCATCCGGGACATGGTCACGGGCCCCATCCTCCCCACCCCCGGCGCGGTGATGGAGGCGGCCCGGCTCCTGTACGACGAGATCGGGGACCTGGTGGTGCTGGACATCGGCGGCGCCACCACGGACGTGCACTCCGTCAGCGAGGGCAGCCCCGAGATCGCCGCCATGGCCACCCGGCCGGAGCCCTTCAATAAGCGGACCGTGGAGGGGGACCTGGGCCTGTATGTGAACGCCCGGCACCTGGTGGACGCCATCGGGCCCGAGGAATTGGACCGGGAGCTGGGCATCGACACGGAAGGGGTCATGGCCCGGTACGCCCCCATCCCCGCCACGGAGGACCAGACGAAGCTCACCGAGCGGCTGTGCCTGGAGGCGGGCAGGACCGCCCTCCAGCGGCACGCCGGCCACTACCGGTACATCTTCCTGCCCGAGGGGCGCAAGACCCTGACGGAGGGCAAAGACCTTAGTCAGGTGAAGTATGTGGTGGGCACCGGCGGCGCCCTGACCCGGCTCCCCCATCGGCAGGCGCTGCTGCGGCAGATGGCGGACATGAACACCAGCGGGACCATGCTCTACCCCAAGCCGGGGGAAGCGCGGCTCCTGTTCGACGATGACTATATCATGGCCTCCCTGGGCGTCATGTCCAAGGCGTACCCAAAGGAGGCGCTGACGCTGATGAAAAGGAGCATGGGCCTATGAGCTATCCAAGGCTGACCGTGGACGTGAACAAGTTCCGGCAGAACGTGCGGACGGTCACCGGCTGGTGTCGAAAGAAGGGCATATCGGTGGCCTACGTGACCAAGTGCACCCTTTCCGACCCGGTCCTCACCGAGGCCGCCCGTGAGGAGGGCGTGGCCCTCTTTGCGGATTCCCGGCTGCTAAACATGGCTCGTCTGTCCCAGGGACTGCCCCGGATGATGCTGCGGATCGGCTGCCCTGAGGAGGCGGATGAGATCGTGCGCACGGCGGACGTGAGCCTGCAGAGCGAAGTGGACACCATCCGGGCCCTGGGCAAGGCCGCCAAGGAGCAGGGAAAGAAACATAAAGTGGTGCTGATGATCGACTTGGGCGACCTCAGGGAGGGCATCTACTTCGAGAACAGCGAGGGCATCCTTGCTGCGGCGGAGGCCGTGGTGCGGGAGAGCGCCCTGGAGCTGTACGGCGTGGGCACCAACCTGACCTGCTTCGGCGGCATCGTCCCCTCCCCCGACAACCTGGGTGTCCTGGTGGACATCGCCGACGACCTTCGGCGCCGGTTCACCCTGCCCCTCCCCTTCGTCTCCGGCGGCAATTCCAGCTCCCTGCCCCTGCTGCTTTCCGGGAAGATGCCGGAGGGGGTGACCAACCTCCGGATCGGCGAAAGCATCCTCCTGGGTACGGACACGGCCCACGGCGGGCCCTTGGTGGGGCTCCGGCAGGACGTGTTCACTTTGGAAGCGAAGCTGGTGGAGGTCCAGCGAAAGCCCTCCCGGCCCGTGGGAGAAAGCTCCATCAACGCCTTCGGGGAGAAGGTGGACTTTGAAGACAAGGGCGACATGATCCGGGGCATCTGCGCCATCGGCCGCCAGGACGTGGACATCGATGGGCTCCGGCCCCTGGGCCAGGGCGTGGAGATCCTGGGCGGCAGCTCCGACCATCTGCTGGTGGACCTGACCCGCTGTCCCGACGCGCGCGTGGGCGACAAGCTTACCTTCGCTCCCTCCTACGGGGCCCTGCTGCGGCTGTATACCTCCCCCTTCGTGGACAGGGTGTATTTTTCCGAAAGAATTGTAAATAATTAGCAAAATCCTCCTTTTTTGTGCATTTGTTAATATTCTGTTCATACTTTTGTTGAAGAATGTATACGTAAATGTATACAATATGTATTGTACCGTTCACGCAACACATAAAGGGAGGGAAAAACGATGAGTGAAGAAAACGAAAAGACTTCCTTGATGGACAAATACATAAAGCTGCGCCTGGGCGGGGCCACCTATCGGGTGCGGCTCATGACGCTGCTGCTGTTCGCGGCGGCAGCCATCATCCTGATCGCCGCCATCCTGATCCTGGCCTTCTCCGGCTCCTGTGCCAAGAACAAGGCTAAGGCCGCAGTCGCCGAACCCACCGCCACCGCCGTGGCCACCCTGAAGCCCACAGCCGTGCCCACGGCCACCCCAGAGGTCACCTCCACCGACGAACCGGAAGCGACCCCCGCGGAGACCCCCGACACCACTGCCACCGGCGATTTCAAGACGTTGGAAGTGGGCGGCACCAACGACGGCGAGACCGTGAAGAAGGTGCAGCAGCGGCTGGTGGATCTCCACTACATGCCCTACCCCGAGAAGGATGCTGAAGGCAAGGGCCAGGTGACCACCCTGTACGGCGCCATGTGCTCCAAGGCCGTCACCAAGTTCCAGGAGCGGAACGATCTAAAGCAGACGGGCAAGTGCGACAAGGACACCTACGACAAGCTCATGTCCGACAAGGCCACCGCCTACACCATGAAGGAGAAGGACAAGCTGGACATCGTCAGGACCGTCCAGGAAGCCTTGATCAAGAAGGGGTATCTGAAGGGCAAGGCCACTGGCTACTGCGGCACGGACACCGTGGCCGCCGTGAAGGCCTTCCAGAAGGCCAACAACCTGACTGTGGACGGCCAGGCCGGAACCAAGACCCTGCAGCTACTGCTGGGGTATTGAGAACGAAAACGGACAAGACCGCCGAGAGATCGGCGGTCTCTTTTTATTGCACGAAACATCTTGACTTTTCCCCTGTGATTTGCTATTATAAGCAAGCTTCGTAAGAAGCGTGCCAAATTAGCTCAGTCGGTAGAGCAGCGCATTCGTAATGCGCAGGTCGTCAGTTCGAGTCTGACATTTGGCTCCATGAAAAAGGGGCTAAGGTCGGCCTTAGTCCCCTTTTTTTCGGGGCGTAGCGCAGTTTGGTAGCGCGTTTGGTTCGGGACCAAAAGGTCGTGGGTTCAAATCCCGTCGCCCCGACCACGAGAAAAACCTGGAATCTCAAGAGATTTCAGGCTTTTTGCTTTTATGGGATTTGGATGGCACTGAAAATGTACCCCCAAATGTACCCCATTGATTAAGGATGGTCTGTCTGCTGCTGTTCCTTCAGCTTGTCCAGATACGCTTCACATTGACCAGTAATCAGAGCGTCAAGGTCAGCGCCGGCTGCCGTAAGTAATGCGATTGTTACCTCGTCGGTTTTCGCCTTAACCAATGTGAGCAGCCTTGCATTGAGGTCGGCGATCTGAATATCGGTAAGCTTTCCGTCCGGGGATTTCTCCTTCAGCTCCGCCACAATAGTCTGGTTGAGCTCCCTCACTGTCTGCTTGACGATCTTACACAGCTCCTGGTTTGCCAGGTTCAAATTCTGCAGTTTTTTGTTCTTGCCGAATTTTTCCAGAGCCCAGGCGACGTAGGCCAGCACCAGTGCTTCCAGCACCCTGGCCACAATGGTGACCACCTGTTCGATCAGGACGCCGGCCACGGTGAGAGTGCCATCCGGGTTTTGCGTCTGAATCTCCACGGGCTTCTGACAAGCGGTGAGTGCGAGCACCATGATGAGCGCCATCAGCACCAGCAGGATCATCAGTATTTGTTTCTTCATGTTGTTTCTCCCTTCGTTTTATTTGAATTCATAGATCCGGCTTGTGGGCCGTTTTATTCAAGTGCTTCTGGAGCATTTTCAAAGCATCCCTACATGGTCCGTCACAGCCTTGCTCGATCAGCCCCTGTAGTGCGCCCTGCAGGGCATAGCAGATGATAGTCTGCTCTTCCTTCATCGCGTTGATCTCCGCGCTCTGCCGCCTGTTGCTCTCCAGGATCTTGTAGACGGCAACGATAGCACCCGTAAGCACGCCAAGCGCGCCCAGCACAGCAGCAGTCTTGATAATTGCATCCGCGTCAATAAACATAGGTATAATCCTCTTTACCCTTTGAAATCAGGTCGTTCACATTGGTCCGCCTGGCAGCAAGCTGGCGTTCAGTCTCCTCATCGACAGTCTTGTGTTCCTCGATGATCCGAGCCTGCTCGTACATAATGCTGGCCATCTCCTCCAGTGCGCTGAGTAGTACTTCAAGTGCTTCCAGGGTAGTCATTTTGGTGCCTCCGGCCATTCTATCTCGTAAGGAAAACCGGGCTATTCCGTGACGTCTCTCAGAGCCTGACGGTAGACGGCCGTGTTGCTTCTAAGCGCCTCCCCCAGGGTCCGGAGAAAGGAAAGCCATGCCGAAAATGTGGAGCCGGTCGGGGGCATCAGGTTTAGCCGATCCAGCGCCATGTCCGCGTCTGTTGCCTGCAGCAGCACGTCCCTTTTGGCGCGAGCCTCCATAGCTGCCTCAGCGTGGCAACGCGCAGATACAAGTGCAAACCAAGCATCCGTATCAGCTGAAACCCTTGCTTCCAATCCGTCCGTCCAGGAGCTGGTCATGGACCAGGCCACTGCAGACTTTGTTTAAGCACCAGGAAACAAAGTCGGAACAATCGAAGCCGCAGGCAACATTCGCATACGGGGAAGCCATTACCTTTTTTCAGGCTTCCACGGCGATGATGTAAGTCATGATTTAAACCTCCGCATTATTTCCATCTTCCAATTCCAACAAAATTATATGTGACACCATATGTAGGGCTTGCGTTTGGTCTGTAAAAGTATGTTTTTCCAATTTTTAATGTTGTTCTATCCGTCCATAATTCCGCAACTGCAACACCTACATTTGCCGATGTTTGTACTTGTGTCGCATTCATTGTTGGCACTTCTATAAATTCATAAGGCCAGTTACCTGCGTCATATTCTGCTATTGATTCATACCAAACTCCCCATGCAGACCATTCCCCAGCAGTAATATTCCCGAAATTTACTGTTTTTGTGCAAATAAGAGTACCATCCGCATATTTACGGTATGTTCCGTTTGCGTTTGAACCAATAAAAGGGACGTTGTCTGTTAATTCATATGATGCAAGAACCGTTTCCCCGCTGGGAGCATCGTATACACCTTGCAGCGTTTCAACGGAAATCCTTGATTTGTCTATGGTTCCCGCCGCAACGAAGTCAACACGAAGCGTACAGGTCGAAGATAAGGCGTAATAAACATCCACATAACGGTTCTCCGCATCCGAAGTGACCCGAATTTTCGTAATGCCTAAGTTCGTTCCAGCAGATGAAACTTCATTTACAAAGGCATAGTCATACGGAACATTCAGGTCAATAGCGTGGCACTCTCCTGCCTGGTTGCGGCCTATCAAAAATTTAATGATAGACCCGTCAGGCATAGCGCCTGTGTGCTTCAGAACCCTATACCACCCAGCGCTCGACAGGTTACTGCTCACGCTCAACCCGCACAGCGCTTTCACGGCTCCAACGGCGTCGTCAACATAGCCCTTTGTCGCGAGATCATCTCTTTGATCTATCGGTGCGAGATTAAGCATGCTGCCTCCTCGATGCTATTGGTCTCAGACGTACACGACCGTGCAGGTCACAGCGGAGGACGGGGCGGAAGCCACGGTAAACGTGACGGCGGACACGCCGATGGAGACGTCAACGATGACCTGAGACCCGCCCTGCGTCGCATAGGCGTTTATAACCGTCCCCGTGAAACTGACGGACGCCGAGGTCGCGTTGGTCCCGATGGTGCCGATCGCCACTTTTACGGCCTGCCGGTTGAGCTCGCTGGCAAGGTCCACCGCTGTGCAATTCGTCCCGGGCGTGATGGTGCCGCCGGACGCGATGGCCGACGTGGCACGGTACAAAACATTGCTGAAGATGAAGTATTCACCTACCGCATATGCACGGGAAGCGGTGGACGAAGACTCCACCCCGGCGATCATCGAGCGGGTCTGGGAGATGGCAGTCTCGCTCGTGCCGATCTTCGCCACCAGCGCAGCAGTGATGCCCGAATTGATGGCGTCCAGCTGGGCCTGGCTGAAGGGGGTCTCGTTGATCTTGTACTGCGCCTGCCAGCCCGTTCCGGATCCGGTACCGGAAACGTACGTATACCGCCACGTCTCGCCGGAGTGTGTTTCATCGGCTGTGACGATAGCGAAGTCGTTGTTGCTTACATAGAAGGGCGCCGACGGGTCGCTGGTCTGCCATGCAACAGCGTCCAGCGCGGCCTTGGTGGCATACGTGCCGCGGTAGATGCCGGCGTTCTCACGGATGGCGGTCAGCATCTGCCCGTAGTTCACCGCGTCGCCGTCCGCCGTGCCGCTGCCCAAACCGGTGACCTTATTTCCGCCCATGGCGATGGCGCCGGACATGGTGCCGCCGGTCTTCTGGAGCGCGTTGCTTATGGCGGAGACCAGCTCGTTGGTCAGATCGTTGTGGGTGCGCTTGTAGGTGGTGCCGTCCCCGATGTCGTCCTGGGTCAGGACGACAGCGCCGGTCTGGCCGTTGACCGAGAACACGGCGCCGAAGGATTGCCAGGCCGTGCCGTCCCAGTACTTGATCAGCCCGTCAGTGCTATCGAGGTAGTATCTGCCGTACTGGGGATTCTGCGGCGCCGTGGCAAGGGCCTGGAAGCAGGCATTCAGGATCTGAAGGCCGCCCAGGTCAATAGGGACGAGAAATACACGTGGATTTGCCATAAAGTCCTCCTTTTAATTGAGATAAGCTTTGCCCGAAAACGCTCCGGAAAAGCTGCAGACGATCGTGTTCGCATTCGCGTACCGGACGGCGCCGAATACGCAGGTGCCGGCGGAATCCACGATGGTGACGGAAGGGTACGTGTTCAGGTTGTGGTTGATCGTCCATGTTGATGCTGGCACATCCTGGTCATGGATGTACGTGCTGTGCCCGATGATCTCTCTAAGGATGGGCATTTCCGGGCGCACGGTTACGCCAGGAGCCCGTGCGTTCACATCCACCCGCTGCGGGGCGGCCTCTACGATGACCTTGCACGACATTCACGCCACCACCTTAAAGATCCCGTTCTGTATCAGCTTGCACTGGAAGACGCCGTCCTGATACCACTCCAGGTCGTACACGTACGCGCCGCCAGGGAGCTGGGCGCTTTCTTCCTGCGTGAGGATAAACAACACGGTGTTATTCTGGATATCCGTGAAGCTCTTTTCGAGCACAGTCTCCCCGCTTTGTCCGTCCATGAACACGAACCGCATGCAGTCCGCAGCGGTGAGCGTGGTCCCTTTGACGACGAAGGGGAGAGCGACGCCGTAGTCGCCCTCGTCTATCTGCAGATCATTGCCTCTTGCTTTCCACATAGTGCCTCCTTAATTGTGTCCGAATCGGACACGCTATTGCTCCACGAGGACGAATTTGGCGTCCTTCCAGTACTCGGTTCCGTTCGGCTTCCGCCGGGCGAAGCCGCTGGACATCGAGGTGCAATACATGGTCCGAGCGGATCCGCGAAAAATGGAGTCGTCGCAAGTGACGGTCAGAAACGGGGCGGCGAACACCAGTCCTTCCAGCGTCGTGCGCTCGGCGCCCGTCAGTTCCCGGCAGGTACAGTCCAGTCGGATCTTGCTTGCCACCAGATCCCGGATCGCTTTGCCGGTCACCGCCCGGCCGGCGCCGGAGCCGTCCACGTCATTGCGCTGCCATTCAAATCCGTCGACCTTGATATAGCCGGCGATCTCGGTGCCGTTGATTTTCAGGCTTGTCACGGGCTCACCTCCTCAGTAGTAGATCAGGACGCAGCCGTCCCCGCCGTCACCGCCCCGACCGCCATAACCGCCGGCGCCGCCGGTTCCGGCAATGGAGGAGTCCCCCTCCGTAACCCATCCACCAGCTCCACCGCCGCCACCACCGCCGCCGCCCAGGCCGCCGTAGCCATAATACGCCGGGTTGTAATCCGTGGCCTTGGGAGGGGTTTCTGTAGCGTCTCCGCCCTTACCCCCGTTGCCGCTGCGGTATACGCCGTCCGAATAAGAGGCCGCGCTGCCGTTGGATCCGATCTGACCGTACCCTCCTCCGCCGCCACCGCCGCCGCGAGCGAGGATCCAGCCTTCCCGGTTGTCGTCGGCTCCTGCGTAGCCTCCAAACCAGGTCTCATAAAAATTATCCATAACGTATCCGTATGCGTTGCCGGCAAGATGATACGAGCTGCCCCAGGACTCCGCCGTGAAGTATCCACCGTCGCCGCCGCGGTTTGACCTGGATGGCTTCCGTGAGCTGATCAGGCGCCCGGCATAGCGCTCACCGGTGATGCTGTTGGCGATTCCGTTTTCGCTCGCCGAGCCGTTTGACGAGCTGTAGCTCTGGCCGCCGCCGCTGAAAGTGGTGTCGCCGCCGTCACTTCCGAGGTTGTTTGCGCTGTGCGATCCGGAGATTGCGCCTCCGGAGCCGCCCCGTCCGCAGCTGTAGGCATAAGACGCGGCCGGGTTTTGTATGGTGATTTCGAAGATCTTCCCGCCGCTGCCGGATTCGCCTGCCGCGCCGCCTTCCGCCGGCTGCGCTCCTTGGCCCGGCTCCGGCTGATCGCCGCTCTCTCCCGCGTACCCTCCGTCGCCGCCTCTGCCGCCTCCGATCAGGACCACATGGATCCTCGGCTGGTCCGCCTGGAAAACTGACGCCGGCACAGTCCAGGAGCCGCTGCCGGTCAATATCACGTAGCTTGCATAAGTGTTTCCGGCCTTCGGCGGCGTATAGCCCAGGACAAACTCGCATGCAGCCCTGACAACAGATGTGATCACCTTATTCGCACGGACCAAAAAACCGGAAATAGCCTCGCCAAACGCACTGGTCAGCGTATATTTTAACCCGCAGCGCTGCCCCTCCATGGCAATGTCCACGCGGGTCTTGTGAGCCCCGCCATAATAAGCCTCCAGACGGTCCAGCACGCCCTCGCTGTTGATCAACGTCACCAGCGTTGCGTCCGGTATGCTGGCTGCATGACCGTCCGGGAAGCTGGCAATTTCTCGTCGCAGTATTTTTTCTGTGTGCAGATAAGGGCGTCCCATAAACTTACCTGTTCCGGACACTAATGCGGCGTTGCAGTTCGCGTGGATGACAGTGAGGTAACCGCTGTATGGGTACTCACTCATGGCAGATTGGGCCGGCGCCACGGAAAACGGCGCTATATAGTATTCATCCGCTGCCACGGTCGCGTTTTCGTAGATTACCTCCGCCTCGGCCGTCGAATTGAGAGTATAGGCATGCTCCGTGATATCAACGGAATTGATATGATCCGGCTGGTCATCGCGCCCCTCATCATATACGGAGTTCTCGTCGATATCGTCTACAGTCTGCGGCGACGGCGTCGTGAACAGAATCGAGCCGTCCTCATCCTTAACCAGTATCGCGCCGGTGGCAAAGAGCAGCTGCTGCAGGGCCTGCCGCTTCGTGCAAATCGGAATCCACCCGTATATAGGGATGGTGTCGACCCCCTCCGAAAAAGCCATCCTGGACAGTACATCCGTCTGAAAATCCGATCTATTGTTAAAGAGCAGCTATCCGCCATAAGTCGAGACGTCATAAGGCTCCAGATCGTCAGACAATACTGAGGCGCAAGGAAGCTGCTGCCGCAGCTTTCCCGTTCCGCAGTCGTAAAGGCCGACCTGCCCCGTGTAGACGTTTTTGACAGCGGTCTGATCAGCCTGCAGCTCCCCACTCTGAGACCGGATCTGATAATAAAACGTCTCAAAGTCACAATTTGGATAACTATTCCTTGCGGAAATAGAGCCGCTTGTCTCAAACAACTCCGCCCCGCCCCCATATACGTGCAGGGCGCATGCGTCGTTGGCCAGAGATGGATTAAGCCAAATCGGATAGGTCACGCCGTTTATTACCGCGTGACCAACGCCGGGATCCACGGCGATCTCATACACTGCTTCCTCCGCAGATTCCGGCCTGCCCAAATATATGACATCCTGGCCATATGCAAAGAATACATCCCCGAATGCAGGGAACGAGTCGCTCGTGCTTGCACGAGCCATGGACATGTAAAGCCCGTATTGATGGTTTCTTACGGTGTCCGCAGCGTCAAGACCCGCACAAACGCCCAAAAGCTTGCTGAGGTATGTCGTCCCGGGAGACTGCAGAGAGATCGCAATGTACCGATCGTAAGCCGCGTTCGAAAAACCGTTTATTTTGATCTTCGCGGAGAGCTTGCTGGACATGGTCGCCGAAAGGTAGCAGCCCCATTTGTGTTCCTGCGTTTTCGCCTGATCCTGATACTTCCCCATGCCGGCGCTTGACAGCATGTAATCCAGGGCATCATACTCCCGGATCAGATGTCTGTAAACCCCGGCAAACGGCTGCAGGGCGTTGGTGCCGATGATCTGCTCGACCACGGTCCTGAACGTCTCACCTGTATACATGCCGCCATAAAAGGTCTCGTATTCCAGGATTCCGGCGGCGCTGGTGACGCGGATCAGGTAAGCCTTTTTTCCGGTGCGCGTCACGCTGACGCTGTAGAGCTTCCCCTCCAGCGAGGCCCCTCTGTAGATGTATACCGGCGTCGCCCAGGGCAGCGCCCGCAAGGTGCCGTCGGCGTCGTCATAGGCGACTTCGATTTCCATGACGTCCGTGCAGAGCTCCGCGCCTATCAGATCCACGCTGAAGTCTCCGGAGGTCGAACGGATGTCGTCCCCCTCGAACGTGAAGGAGGGCGACGACAGGTCGCCTATAGCGATGTACTGCAGCTGCTGCATGGCCCCTCCTTACGTATTCACCAGCGAAACGCCGCGCTCTCTGGCCACGGCCTTGTAGTCGTCCCATACGGCCCGGAAGAATTCCCGGCCGTTGATGTTGAACACCGTCTTGTGGCTTCCGCCGCGGCTCTGCATGCCCATAACGGCCATCATGGCCTCATACACCGCGTCATGGATGCCTTCGATCAGCGCTTCTCCGCCCAGCAGCCCGGAGCCGCCAGCCATCTGTGCGGCCAACTCCGAAGCAACCTTGGAGATCCAACCCGTGTTCTTTTCCAGAGGCACCACCGCCTCCTTGCCGTTCTCACCCACGCCGATGAGGCTCGCCCGGTCGAACACGCCGCCCTTGGCGTACCAGTCGACGGAGAACTTCGGGATCGGAATATTGAGCCAGTCCCCAACCTTTATGCGATCCCACTTAAAGGTTACATGTGGGAGCTTCGGCCGCGGAATGCTCCAACTAAAGTTCAACTTCTTCTTGAGCTTATCGATGAACCCAGCGATCCAGTCGTAGGCCTTTTGGAATGGCCACGTCATGCCGTCGAAGATATGCTGCCCCGCGGTTTTGATTGACGAAACCAGGTTCTGAAATCCGTTGCCGATAGATTCCTTCCCCCTGGTAAAACTTGCCTTGATGTCACTCCATGCAGTTCCGATCCTACGGGCGAGATCTGCGAAGCTGTCGAGGATACTCTTGTCGCTATCCCTAAATGCGGCGATCAGGTTTTGCAGGCCTGTGCTGATGGACTCTCTTCCTCTATTGACACTCTCCTTGATGTCGTTCCAGGCGTCCCTGATTCTTCGGCCTAAATCCGTCGCGGAGGTGCTTATGTTCTGTAGATCGGCTTTAACAGTCTCTTTAGCTTCACCGAAGGCTCCCTTAATCCGTTGGCCGAAGTTACTCAAGCTTTCGCCAAAAGCTTTGATGGCTTCCTTGACCTTTCCGATAACGTCCTTCAGGGTTCCAATGGCTTTACTGATAAAGTTAATAGTTTCCGCAAGTACCTTCAGTATGCCTGGAAGGGCTGTATTGATGATCCACGTGGCCAGAGGTTTGAGGATAGTATCCCATAGTGGTTTCAATATCTCCGATATTGCAGAACAAAAACCTTTGACGGCCTCCTTTAGATCGCCCCAGGTAGCCTTTAGACGGTCGAGATCCAGACCGGACTTGAATTCCTCCCATTTGGTCTTTAGTTTCTCCAGCTTTTCCTGTAACCACCCGATGGTGCCGCCGGCTTCCTCTGCCGCCGTCTCGGTCTCGTTGATCGGACTGCTTCCGGCGCCTCCACCGCCATATCCGCCGCCATATCCGCCGCCACCGCCACCACCACTTCCGGCGGTGTCCGTAGCCTTCAGAATGTTCAGCGTGTCGAAAGAGGCGGTCTGCAGAGCCTCCTTCTGCTTCTTTGCGGCGCTGGCGCTACCGTACTGTGCATCGGTGAGATCGTCCACGGCATCGGCCGTGTCGGAAATGCCCGCAGAGATACCGCTCCACTGCCACTCCTTCCCGGCGGCCGTACCGCCGAAAACATTGGCGATAGTTTGCGCCACCTTGTTGGCGATGGTGGCGATCCCAGCCAGGGCACTGCCCACAGCGTTCAAATCGGGCAGGAAAACGGTCCCGATGGTCCGAACCGCCTGGCCAAACCGTTCCTTGATGTCGCCCAGGGTGTTTTTCAGCTGCTGCATCCGGCCCGTGGGCGTGGACGCCAGGGCGGCGTTCATGCCGTTTACGCTCTCGCCTACTACCTTGGCCAGCATCGCAGCGCGTTCGGTTTCGGTGCCGTATTTAAGAACGGCCTTCTGTGCATCGTCAAAGGAATAGCCGAGACGGCTTAAGCCGGATACCTGGCCATTCATGACCTTTCCCAGCATCGTGGCGATGTTGGCGGTTTCCTGCGCGGTGACGTTATAGCCATACTGCTGCACGGCCATGTCGTTCATCACCGGAATCAACGTCTCCAGGGTGGTTTTTTGCTTTACATACGTGGCCAGTTCCTGTGCTCCAGCCAGCTGCGCGCTGTCGCTTGCAATACCAAGCTCTTGTTGTGCGGCGACCAGATCCATGATGCTCTGAATCTCGGCATTGGAAGCGCCCATGGTGTTGCGCATGACGGTGGCCAGCTTCATCTCGCCCTGGACCTGCGTGTCGTAGGCCTCGGCGGCTTCCTTGCCGTAATTGTATATGGCTTTTGCAGCCATAACAAGGGCAGTGACGCTCAGGACCTTTTTCAAGCCGCTCGCGGCCTTGCTCATCAAACCGCAGGAGCGCGAGACGCTCGACTGCATCCCGCGCATGGATTTCGATGCCTTGTTGGCTTGTGTGGTGATCGCCGAAAAATCCGCTCCGGCGCGCACCATTAAGTTTTTCACAACAGCCATATCAAGCCTCCGTTCCTCCGAAAAGCCGATTCAGCGCCTGTACCTGGGCGAACATGGCTTCATCGGTCATTTCTTTTTTGGGGACATCTTCCGGGAAGATCGACTCGTACCGCGGCGGGAATTTGCTGTTCATCATGACCCTGACCATGGCGGCGAGGGCGTATATCCTCGCCTTGGTCATGCGAGCTTCGTCTTCAAGTCTGTCCCTGTATGCCTCAGCGTACAGGGACAGCTCAAAAGGCGTCAGGCGCTCGAACTCGTCCGCGCCGATCCCGATCCGTGCGGCCAGCAGGCGGCTCTCGGTCAGATATCCTCGTTCGTAGGGTTTCCGGGCTCCGTCTCATCGGCATCCTCAGCCGGCGTTTCATCCGTCTCGGAGTCGGAATCGGGGAAGGAATACTCTATTGCCTTTGACACAGCATCCGTCACCAGATTCACAGCTTCGAATACCGGCATATCGTTCAGCCAGTCGGTCAGCCCGCCTCTGGTCAGATCCTGACGCGTCTCGCACATCATGAGCCAAAGCAGCAGCACCATCATGTCGTAGCGTTCAATCACATTGAGAAACGCTTCCATGCTGCACTTGGAGATGGCGGAAAAACGCTCAAGCACCCGATGGTTGATCTTCAGGAACCAGACGCGGCCGCCCAGCTCGATGGTAGGGATCGGCTTCTCGGTCGTTTTCTTGTCGTCCATGAATTCCTCCGATTACTCGCTCGCCGATGCGGCCAGCACGGGCTGCCCGCTCACCAGCAAGGTGGCCTCGAATGTCACGCCGCCCTCCAGACCGGCGCCGGTGACGAAACGGCTGACACCGGCAGTGAAGGTCCACGTCTTGCCGATCTTGGCCGGGAAGACGATGTTGCAGGTGGTGGTGGCGCCACTGTTGAGCAGGGTGTACATCTCATCCTGCCCCTGGTCGCTGCCGTCCAGGTAGCCGCTGACGGTGACCTCGCCAGCGTCCTTGAAGCCCGGCTCCTTCTCTCGGTAGCCTGTGGCGTTGTCCAGGGCGGTCAGATCCACGGTCTCCGCGCTGATCTCGATGCCGTTGATGGTCGTAAGACCGCCCACGGCCTTGCTGTTCACCTTCAGGGTGGTGCCCAGGGCTCTGCTTTTTGCCATGTTTTGCCTCCTTTCGTGTCCGAATCGGACACATTGTCAGATGCACCCCGCGCCGGAGTGCTTCAGTTGGTTGATGATCGGCCGCAGGCCGGTGGGGAAGGGAGCTTCCTCACCGACCGCGTCCCGGTGGTCGTAGTAATGCAGCGTCAGAGCGTGCCAGGCCAGATCGTACAGAGACTTTTCCAGAGGGTCGGTATATGACGCCTCCTGGATCCCGGCACCGGCCAAGTATGCCTTGGCCGCCGGTATAAACTCATGCTCGATACGGCCGTCTTCGTCCTCATCCACCCGCATGTAGTCCAGGCAGGCGCGGAGGGCCAGCGTTGCGGCCACATCCGCCTGCGCGGTCTCCTGACCCGTCGCCATAGCCGCTTATCAGGACGCTGCCTTGGCGATCTTGGCCGCCACGAAACCGTCCTTCACGATGACGTTGCCACCGACGGTCGCGTCGCCCAGGACGGCGTACATCCTCTCGATGGACTTGACGGACTCGTCCACGCGGATGGTGTAGTCGCCAAAGATGCCCAGCAGGTAGTTGAGAGGATCGCCGTACACGCAGCACAGCTTGTCCTCGCCGCTTGCCGCCGCCTGCGCGGTGCCGTTCACCGCGGTCAGGTTGGGATCCAGCAGGTAGGGCACGATCATGCCACCGTCGGAGATGGTGCCACGGTTGGCGTTCCCGGGCAGGGGATCGATGGCGAAGATCCTGCGCTTCTCGTAGGTGCCGCGGAGCGCGCCCCAGGCCTTCAGGTCGGTCTTGTTCAGGAAAAGCATGGCATTTCCGCCGGCCTCGTAGTCGTTGCCGTACCCGAAATACAGGTTATTCAGCAGCTGGTCGTCGATCTTGCCGTAGCCGGTGTCGACGGTGGCGGCGACGGTGGTCACGATGGAGGCCCCGTCCTTGTTGGTGCCGTTGAGCATGCCGTACATGACGTGCGTAGCTTCGGCGTCACCCTTGAGGATCAGGGCGGCGATCTTGTTCCGCAGGGCCCGGAAGGCCAGATCCTGGACTTTCTGCAGGTACAGAGAGGGAGAGAGACGGGCGATGTTCTTGTCAACCAGGCTGGTCACGCTGACCGTGTAGGGCTTGATCTGAGAAATCGCGAAGCCGGGGTCGCTCTTGGTACGGGTGGTGCCGGCCTCACTCGCAGGCGTGCCCTGATCGGTGGACTGATAGGCGGTGGCGTAGGGCTCCTCCCAGCCGCCCAGGCCGGTCATGTCCATGGTGCGAACAATGTCCACCAGGGACGTGTAGCCCAGGTTGTCCCGGACCTCCACGCCAGCGCCGATGGGCTGGGCGATGCTGCCCGACACGAGGGTGCCGTCGCCGTCGGAGTTGCGCAGACCGCGCCGGATCTCGGCGACGGAGAACCGCACCTCGCGGCCGTTGCGCAGGGCGTTGGCCCGCTCCTCGGCAATGTCGCGCACCTCGGACGCGCTGGGCTGGCGCACGTCGATCGCGCGCTCCTGCTCGGCGATGAGATCCTGCACGCGCTTGATCTCGTCGTTGATGTTGGCGACCTTCGCCATGTTGCTGTCATACTCAGCCCTGTTGTTGGCTTCCAGGGCGGTCTCCGCGGCCTTCAGCGCGGTGGTGCGGTCCGCGGCCAGTGCAATGAGTTTTCTCTTCATTTGATACCTCCAGTATTTTTTTTGTTATTATCCAGCGGTTTTGGTCCGAGCGGATGCTGTTGAGTATCGGGGACACCGCCCCGGCTTAAGATGATCGACAGGGCCATTAGGCCCACGCCTGCGGCGATGATCCCGGCTGGGAGATAGATCATCCCGACGCCTGCGGAGATCACCGCAAGGCCCATAAGGAACAAAAGAGCAACCAGCATTTCTCATCCCTCGCTTCCAGCGCCGGAGCCGGCGCGCTCCTCGGAGAGCTTTGGCCATACGCTAAGCGGGACGTAGTTGAGGCTGGCATAGTGTTCATCGCCGCCATCCACGGCCGGCATGTCCTCCAGCTCCCGGATCTCGTTGACGCTCAGGACGCCATTTTCTCGCATGTCCTTATACCAGGCCCCGCGACTCTGGAAGTCGCCCCGCAGCTCGCCCATAAGGTTGCCATGGATCCGCAGCCCCCGGTCGATATCCTGCGGGGTCATCAGCTTGTACAAAAGCTCCTGTTCCCATATCACGGCGTTTGGATGCAGCGTGCCCACCACATACTCAATGGCGTTTTGCTCGTTGCTCGAATAGCTCTGCTTTCCGGCCATGAGCTTGTAGAGGGGGACGCCGAAGAAACGGCCGATGTCCGCCACGCTGAGGTCGCTCTGCTCCACAAACTGCGCGTCCCGGTTGGATATGCTCAAGGGCTTGTAGTCCAGGCCCATGTCCAGCACGGCGATCCGCTGCGCGTTGGTCGGTCCGGCGTGGCGCTTCTCCCATTCCTCCCGGATGCGGTCCTTTTTGCTGATCTCTCGCTCCGTCCCGTCGGAGGCCTTGACCTTCACGGTACCGCCAAGATCGGAATCGGTCCGCAGGATCCCGGATGGCTGGCCGCCGTTTTGGTAGTAGCTGGCGCTGTACTCCTGCGCCGCCCTGCCGGTCCGAATCACCTCCTCCGCGCGCTCCAGGTACCCGATGCCCCGGTAGCCGTTGCGGCTGAATGCCATAACGTCAATCACGTCCATGCGGCCGCACGTGATAGGCTCGTGAGTAAACGGGTGCTCGATGAAGTACAGAAGCGATCCATCGTCGGGCAGCAGCTGACTGGTCCAGTACCCCCAGGGGATGGGGACGATCTCCAGCGGGCGCAGCGTGTTCCTGTCCCGGCGGATCCAGGCCACGCCGTTGCCTCGGCAGATACGCTCAGCCTCTACCTGTTTCCGCATTTGAAACGGCGTCTGCCACGGATTGGGGCGAAGGCTTAGCAGCTCCGTCACCGGATGCTCCACCCGCTGACGGGTGCGCACGTCGTAGACGTAGAACGGCATCTTGCCGATGGAGTCGGACAGGATATCGATGCAGCGACTCACGGCGGAGAGCTTCATGGCCAAGGTCTGGTCCGTCCCGGCGTATGAAGGGCTCAACCCGACGGAGGCTGCCGTCACCACGTTCTCCACGGGAGGATCCCGCGGAGCGCCGGCAGCAGGTTTCCGGTTGGGGCCCAGGCTCGCGAGCCCGCGTTCCAGTCTGTTCACTGCACGTCCCTCGCTTTCTCCAGCTCGATGGCTGCCATAAGGTGCCAATCCCCGAGCAGATCCGCGTCCGTCTGATTGGCCAACGGAGCAGCCTCTGCGGACGTCTTCTGGGCCGGAGACGGCTCTATACTCACGGGGTGACCAGGCACCGCGTCCATCGTCCCGGCGCGCACAGCGGCCTCGTAGCGGGCCAGCAGACCCTTCGGCGCGGGAGAGATACCTGCGGCGTTGCTGACGCGCAACCCGCCATCCGCCGCGATCGCCGCCGCTGCGTCGTCATCCAGGTCCAGGTACCCGTCGATCAGCCCCAGCTCCAGCGCGTTCTGTACCGGCATCCAGGTGGAGTCGTCCACCAACTGCTCAAACTGCTTTCGACTGGCCTTTCCGGCGCTCTTGATGACGTACCCATTGAGGATTGATGCCTTGACGGAGTCCAGGTAGTTCTTCAGGTGCTGCGCGCCGTCATTGTTCACATACTCCTCCACGTAAGCCGCCGGTTGGTGGATCATTATCTGTGCCACCGGAGAAGCCAAAACGACGTCACACCCGCACATGACCGTGGTTGCCGCGCTGGCCGCCAGCGAGATGATGTGCGCTTCCGTATCGGATCGGCACGCCTGCAGCATGCCGAAGATCTCAAACCCGGCCCACACGTCGCCGCCCGGAGAGTTGATCTCCAGGATGAGCTCTTCCCCCTCAGGCAGCTTTTTGATCGCGTCCCGCACCTGCTTCGGGCAGCAGCAGGGGATACCAAAAAGCTCATAGAGCCACACCCAATCGTCGCTCACGATTTCGCCGTACAGTTCAACCGTCATGCCCAAAAAACCTCCTCTGTCTGATAATCGATCCGGACGTTGTACATCCGGCGGTAGTATCCCACCTCCGCCTCGTACAGGTCCGGAGAGCTCTGCTGCATTCCCGTGTCCTCCACCAGAATCCGGCCGCGGAGGACGTCGTCGGGCTCGTCTGCCGGCGTGCTGTACGTGGCGCCTTGCATGGCCAGGACGGCCGACCTTGCCCAGGCACACAGCAGCTGCAGCCCGCGAAAACTACCGCTTACCAGGTGCACGGTTGCGGTGTACCGCATAAGACCGGTCCCGCCGTCCAGCGCTTGCTCTTCGTCGTCCGTGCTGGACACATAAAACGCAAACGGGGGCTTGACGCCCTTCTTTGGCTGGAGGGCGTTGGTCTTGTCCTGGAGCCCTGGTACGGTCTCCAGCGCCTGCACCAGCGCAAACTCAGGGCTTATTTGCTCAGCCATATCCGATCCAGCTCCTTCGTCATAGTGTCGATCATGGCCGTTTTGGCCGGCTCACTCGCCGCCTCAGCACCACGACGCATATAGTGCTTTCCCGGCACATACTTGATTCCGCCATTTCCGTCGCCAGTCAGCCATCCAAACTCTTGCGACGCCGGATAATAGTACCGGTCCTTATCCTTTCCTCCAGGCCGTCCACCAAATTTGCCAGGATGACTGTTTTTACCAAGAACTCGCTCAAGCCCTGCACCCTCCTTAAATGTCGTTTGCCTGACTTTTTTTCCGCGAATCCTACTATGCTCAGTTCTTGTGACAATGCCTCGTTTTAAGGCACCGGTATCGTCAGGCGCTGCGTCTTTGACTGCTTTTTTTGTAATAACTGCAGCCTTAGAGGTGCCCTGGTATAAAGCCTTCTGAGGAGATTTGCCGACTCGGTCCAGGGTTTTGTACAACAGCACCAGGTCCCCGTGCTCGAAGTCAAGCCGCATCGTGCTCACGGCCAGACCTCCGCCACTTTGATCTGCTGATAGCGCTTGTCGCCGCCCAGCTCCAGCGGCGGCGTCAAAAGCCGGTACACGTGACCGTCATAAATGGCCCGCATGGTCACCGGGTTATGGGTCCAGGATCGATGCCGGATCTTGACGTTGTGGGTGACCTCGCCCTGCTCCTGGCCCGCAGCGTAAAACTCCCGGCCGCTGATCGTCCGTATGGACGCCCAGGTGGTAAACTCGTCCGCCCAGTTGTCGTCGTCCAGATATGCAAGATCACCAAGGAGATCCGCCTCTCCGACGAAGCGCTGAAAGGTGATTCGCTTATTGAGCTCTCCCGCGTCGGTGTATCCCGCCATACTCGCCTCCTGTGTCCGAATCGGACACAATCTCACATGCTCCAGCCTTCAGCCTCCAGCCTGTCGGCCAGGGTGGGGTTGTTCCTTCGGATCAGCGCCCGGGCCAGGGCATCCATGGCCGCCGCCACGGGATCGATCCGCTGCGTGTCGTCCTTGTGCTTCTTTGAGAGCTTGATGTCGCCGTAGTTGTTCATGATCTCCACGGCGTTCCCCAGGCACCAGATGGCGAGGCCGCTCTCACATAACACGATCTTGCCCTGCAACAGCAGCTCCCGGAATCCCTTCACGGCCAGATTTTGTCCCGCGCAGGTCTGGGCGATCTCCACGCACAGATCCTCGTTGTTCGCCTCTTCGCAGAGGCGGATGGCCAGGTCCGTGGCGTTGTGCCCGTCGTAGCAGATCTCCACGACCTTCCACCCGTGTTGCAGCTGTCCGGCCTCGATCCAGTCCGCCACGTAGCTGTTATCGGTGACCTCGCCCGGCGTCAACGTACACCAGCCCCGTTGAGCCCAGGCGCGATACTCGATCCGGTCGGAGTGCTCATGCTTGATCGCGGCGCCCTCCGGCAAAAATCCGTGCATGCGGATGGCCACGCGCCCGTCCGGCAGCAGGAACACCGCGGCCACGCCGCTGAGGTCGATCCGCTTGCCCAGGTCGAAGCCGATCCAGCATTCCAGCCCGTCGGTCAGCTCGGCAAAGACGTCCGGCGTGACCATGGACTCCCGGGCCAGCCGCAGGCAGCTCTCGTCAAGATACTTGTTTTCGGCGCCGGCCTGCCACTGGTTCATGCGGCGGGTCAAAAACTGCCGGATCTTCGTGGCGTCGTTGCTTCCGTAGGCGGCGACGTATTCGCTCTCGATCTCCCCGCGCAGCAGCCGGCTGTAGTCGTTGTCGGTCCGCAAGCAGGGGTTTGGCATGACCCACTTGCTCTTGTCGTGGGGATCCGCGCCGTCCGGCAGCTCGCGGATCATAACGAAATATCGGTCGTCCTGCACCAGCCCGTCCAGCACACGTTTGGCGTAAAGTTCCTCCCGAAAGCAGGGCTTGTTTTCGGCGTCGTCGCCGGCGGTGGTGATGCACTCCAGCAGCGGCTGCCACCTTTTCCCGAAGCTGTTGAGGCCGATGTCATAGATCATCGAGGTGGGATGAGCGTGATACTCGTCCACCACGAAGAACGTCGGAGCGCCGGAGTCCTTGTTCTTGGTATCCTTGGACAGCGCCCGCATCCAGCCGCCCAGGGTCCTGTGCCGCACGGGGTTAGCCTTCGGGATGATCAGCCGCTTGGCGATCTTCGGGGAGGCCTTGGCCATCTCTTTGGCATCGCCGAAAACGCGCATCGCCTGCCCGCGGTCCACTGCGGCGCATTCCACCTCCGGGTTCTTCTCATACTGTAAGAGCTCCGGCTGGTACGGGGGATAGAGCGCATCCCCGCACATGTGGTACAGCGTCTGCCCGGATTTCTCCGTGCTCTTAAAGTTGCCCCGGGCCCGCTTGTTGTAGGTCCGGTTGAAGCGCCTGGCGCCGGTCTCCTGGTGGACCCACCCATACACACAGCCCAGGTCAAAGATCTGCCAATCCTGGAGCCTTATGGGCTCCCCGGCCTCGGGGCCGCGGACCTGGATGCAAAACTCGTACCAGCGGATGATCCGGTCGGCCCGCGTGGTGTCGAAGACATACGGAAAGTCGGGATCCCCGATCCGCTGCAGATCGTCCAGGTGCCGCTGACAGGCGGCGATCTCATAGGGGCAGCAGCTGTCGTGCAACCGCCCGCGGGTGACCTGCTTGGCGTACATGGTCACCGGATGCGTCAGCACCTTGTCCCGGCCAGGCATCACGCAAACAGATCCCCGTCCGGATCGTATTCCTCCTGCTCGGCCATGCGCTTGGCCAGGCGCGCCCGGCTCTCCGGCGTCAGGCCCAGCTTGGAGGCGTAGGCCAGCAGATCGCGCTCGATAGACTGCATCTCGTCGGACAGGGAGATTAGGATCTTCAGGTTCGCGTTGTCCGGCTCTGCAGCGTAGAGCTCACGCACCTGCAGGTACTTGGTCTGCAGATCGTCGCGCCTGGAAAGCTTCGCGCAGTAGATGGCGAGCATGTCCGTGTCCAGGACGTCGATGATCTCCAGCCCGGCCATGTCCCGGAGGATCCTGGACCAATGTTTCCCGGCAGCCTTATCCTGGATGATGAGCTTCGGCTTCTTCGGCGTCCGGGACGGCATGGATGCCGACTCCTGAGCGCCGCGAGCTTCCATCTCTGACCTGGTCAGATGTTTGCTCATGTTGTCCAGGCTCTTCACCGGTGTGGGCATATCGTGTTCCTCCAGCTTCATCGGGGAAAATTTCTCGCAAAAGAGAGGATGCGGGGCATCCAGGGGGCGGGGTCGAAACTTTTCGACCCCGGGGGAGGGGGCAACCAAGGCCGCACCTGCGCGCTTGAGCGCGTGCGCTTGCGGATGCCGCCGCGCTCCCCCGCGCAGGGGAGCGCGCTGCGCGCCGGGGCGGGAGGATATCGCCCTCAGTTTGGCCGCGCTTCGCGCCTCCCCTGCGCCTGCTCCATCGCGGTCTTGCGGTCGTGGTGATGCTTGCAAAGGCTCTGCAGGTTGTTCTCGTCGGCGAACAGGGTCCAGTCCCCTCGGTGAGGCTTGACGTGGTCCACCACCGTCGCCTTGGTCCGTCTGCCTGCGGCCGCACATTCTCGGCAGAACGGCTCCCGCAGGAGCTGTGCCGGGCGGAGTCGGTCCGTCCAGATCGGCAGGTTGTACCAGGCGTGCCACTCGGCGCTGCTTCGCCGTTGGTGCTTCGGCCTGTGTTTTTCGCACCAGCCATCCCTGGTCAGCACCGGGCAGCCCGCATGCTTGCAGGGTCTCAACGGCAGCCTGGCCATCCTGCTCACCTCCGGCAAAACAAAAAAGCCGGCGCCAGCTTCGACGCTTTACACGTCATGCTGGCACCGGCTCTCAAAGCACTGGCCCTTGTGGATCCCCACGTAAACGGTTCGCTTGCAATCCCTGCAGAACAGGCCCACGCGCTCGGCTTCCTCGTCCGGGAATATGCGCTTCAGCCGCTTGTTCCGCCTGCACATCGGACAGGTCAGCCACCCGTCCTCTGTTTGTATTAGTTTACCATTTTTCGGCGGTTCTGTCAATGAAAACACCAGCTTTCTCCTTAAAATAATATAGGTTCCAAGGCTGAAAATTTAATAAAAGGATCAGCGCCGCCTGTACCTCCGGCGCTTGGCTCTGGGTGCAGGGGCGAAGCCGGAGCCGCCGAATCGATACTTGAGCA
This sequence comes from uncultured Eubacteriales bacterium, assembly GCA_900319345.1. Classification (GTDB taxonomy): domain Bacteria; phylum Bacillota; class Clostridia; order Christensenellales; family CAG-138; genus RUG472. Next base: position 5,670 of record ONNZ01000010.1, on the reverse strand, counting down.
CCCGATAGGATGCCCACTCAGTGGTCTTTCGCTCGTCCAGCATGACGGTGCTGCCCTCCGGCGCCTGCAGCTCGTAGTCGTCCGGGACGACGAAGGTCTCCACCTCCGGCTTCTTGGCGTTGCGGGTGCAGCTCCAGCCATGCAGGCCCGGCTTGGTATCATACTCCTGACACTCCCGCGGCTCCTTGGTCATGTACCTGGCCACCATCCTGTAGTAGTTGCCAGGCTCGTCGGCGTTCGGATCGTTCCAGGGAGGCATCCCCTTGCCCGGCTCCTGGACGCCCAAGCGGCGGATCTCGATGTCGCTGCCATAGATCCAGCAGGCGCGAATGAGGTCATAGTCCCGGCCGGTGCTGTCCATGACCGCGTGGTGGTGCCATCGGCCCGACTCGGAGGTCAGCACCTCCGGCGTCCAGAATACCACGGGCTCAGGCAGCCCCGCGTCCCGCCGCGCATGGCGCAGCTTTTGCAGAAAATACTTGAAGCGCAGCTGTGCTTCCTTCCTGCTCTTGGGCATGTGGGCGTCGTCATAGGTCAGGGTTACCCACAGCCCGCTTCCCGGCGTCGGGAAGTTGACGGCCAAACGCAGCTCCAGCTGCTGGTACGAATAGATCTGATTCATGCGGCGCTGGGCTTCGCTGCTGGCCTGGTGCTTCGCCTGGCGCTCTCTGGTCGTTTCGCGCCCGGTGCATCGGTTGTACAGCGCGGCCACCTGGATGCCGCCGGCGTCTATACGTTTGAGGGTTTTGGCCACGGTCTAAACTCCTTTCGTCGCCAGACCGTGGCCTCCTGGGCTCCCGTCATTTTCAAGGCTGTGACAGCTTAATTCAGGTTAGGATAGTTCAAAAGACAGCAGATCGCGGTGGGTTCCGGGTTGTCTTGGTCGATAAATGAGAAATCGTCAATTTGCAGAGAAGTCGCATTACTCGGGCTTGGGTCATTCCAATAGAAACCCCCATACTCCGGTTTGTGCCGGTAAGCATAAAGCTTGCCGTCCTGGTCCCGAGCCATAAACCTGTACCCGTCAGACTCTAATTCATATAGTTTTTCAGTCTCTTCGTCTGTCAGATGCAAAGAAGGAAAGCCTGTATCCTCACTGGCCGTCAGGTCGGTCACCACGCCGGCATCGATCAGCGCGGCCTCAGCCTCGTCCATGGAGGCCTCTATCCAAATGCTGCCGCCGTTCCTCAACTCAATGAGGATGTGCGTCGACTTGTCATATTCTGAGAGTCTTTCATTTCGATCCGGCTGGATCACCGCGATCTCGTTGGGATCCACAAGCGCGTTTCCGATTTTGATTAGCATCCGTTTTTCCTTTCATTTTCTGTATAGATCCTCGAAGAGGGCGTTGTAATGCTTCACGGCGTCGTTGTACTTGGCCCGGTAGATCTCCCGCTCGTCGCTGCCGACGGGGTACAGATCCATGGCCTTTTTCGCGGCCTGCATCTCGCAATGCCAACACATGCGCTGCTTTCGCTTCGGCATCGTCGTCCCGCAGATCATGCATCCTCTCCCCCGTCTTCTACGATCTTAGTATACCGGGGCAGATTGGTGATGAACCCCTGCCCCTTTTTCGTTTCGATCTCGTACCAGCCCGAGGGCGCCACGGCCACGAAAGGAAATCGGTCGCCCCGGTGAGCCGTGAACAGGATCCTGCCTTTCTTACTGTCTGAGGTCCGCACGTTCACAGATCCGCCGACGACCTCCACGAAGCGCTGGGGCTCCGGCTGAGGCTCGATCTCCTCCGCAAACACGTTGGGGATTCCCCAGCAGGCCCATTCCTTGGTCCTGAACTTCGTCCTGACCACCCCGTATTTGCGGCCCTTGGCTTCGATCAGATATTCATCATCGATCATGTAGCCGATGTGCGAGGCCCGTTTGCCATCCAGACGGAAAACCCACCAGCCACGCTTTGGGGAATCATCCCGAAGCTCACACCGGCCCATCATGGTGTTGGCGTTCACGTCGCACTTGTAGAGGCGCATGAGGTTGTAAAGCCAGTAGCAGCCCAGCCCCGAGCAGTCGTAGGCGTAGAGGACCGTGGTCCCTTCGTCGAACTTCGCCCGGCAGAAGTCGATGGCCGCCTGGGCGTAGGTGGTGCCGTCGGGGTACTTGCCCCGGCCCGCTTCCCGCTTTTCTATGACCTCCACGTAGTTCTCCGGCGTGAGCTTCGTGTGCTGGCCGCCCCATACGTATGGCTGCCCCAGCTGCTCCTTCAGATAATCAATGAATTGATCCAGCATACGCTTACGCTTCGCCCCTCTTTGTTTCCTTGATGGCCAGCGCCACAAACCCGTCTTTTAAGCCCCAGCCGTTCAGCACATAGGTGATTTCGTATTCTCTTTTCTCTATCGCATGATACGGAAAACTATGATGCGGCAAAAAAGAAACAGGCTTGAACCGTATATGGTCTCCTTTCTGATAGCCTCTGTCGTTTTCCCTGATCTCGAAAGTCTTTTCTCCGTTCAGAACGGCATCGCAAAACTCAATTCCCAATTTTATGTTGTGAATTTTCACGTTTCGATCCTTTCTGCCGGGACGATTATTTTCACCATTATCGGTTTTTCTATCAAAGCGGCCGGGTATTCCACGCGTCTCGTGCCATGCAGTACCTCATCATCTAAGATCCTGGTAAACGCTGTATTTAGCCCATGTGTAACCTCAACCCAATCCACCAAATCACCATGCTCTTCTGGTATCTCGCAAACGATGGGACACCATGACGGTCTGCCGTCCTTCCAAAACTCATCGTCTTTACCTTGAAGATACCGCTTTCCAGGTACCGCATCACAACCCGACAGAATGTTTCTTAAATCCCAGTGTGCCATAGGGCAATATTGACAATCCTTTGGCATCTCAATCTTCACCACTACGCTCATGACCGCCCTCCGTTCACTTGCTCCTCGTCCGGTCCTCGTCCATGATCCACACCTCCGGAGGGATCGGCCACCAGCTCAGCACCTCAAAGAGCCCGTCGATCTTCTCCCCGAAACTGTTGTGCCACTTTCCTTCTTTCCATTCGCACCGGGCCTCGCTGGCCCGTGCCTGCTCCGACGTGAACCGGATCCGGCACAGATACCGCCCGTCTTCTGGAGGCTCGCCCGTGCGCCATCCTGGGGTTGTGTCCGATTCGGACACAGCTTGCTCGCGCCGATCCGGCACGTCGTCCCGGAGAAAAAGGTAGTCCAGGCTCACGTGCAGCGCGTCGGCGATATTGCACAGGCAGCGATAATCCCCAGCCTTAAAACCGTAGTGGAACGGCATCGGGTCGTTGGGCTTGATTTCGGTGCAGGTGAAGTCCAGCAGCCTCTCGACCTTCTTCTTCTCCACGTAGATCTCGTACTCGTTGTAGTAGCTCCCCTTGGGCTTGAGCTCCTTCCGCAGCTGGCCGTCCGTGATGCCCGCCCGCTGCAGCGCCTGGCCGAATCGCGCCCACACGTGCTCGATGGCATAGACCGCGGCGTCGTTCTTCGCCTTTTCCGCAGCCCGCTGGTCCTTGGACGCCTCCCGCTGCCGGGCCCGTTCTTTCTTGGCCTTTTCGTCAAGGAGGGGGCACCGATTCCTGCAGCGGAGGTAATCGCTGCAATCGGCGCAGCAGTGACCGTTCCGGCACGGCTTGTAGCTGTAAGATCCGTCGAACGCCTTCTCCAGAATGCCGTCCTGATGGTGGCAACGGGCTCCGGGCTCCATCGGGCACTTCCTCGCGTCCAGCGACTTGGCCAGGTCCGCGCACTCCTTGACATAATTAGACATCATATATCCGATGTCCCCGTTCTTACGGCTGGCCTGGAACGCGTCGCAGATCCGGCGCTGCATCTCCACCGGGCGCTGGGCCAGCTCATAGGCCACGGTCTCATTCATGGCTCCTTTGCTGTATTTCTTCAGCAGCTCCGGAGCCAGCTTCTCCCGGATCACCTTTAGCCGGGCCAGCTTAGTGCGGCTCATGCCGGAGAGCTTGCTCACCCAGTCCCGGAGCCGCCCCGGGAAAACGTACCCCTCGTCCACCAGCTGCCGCAGCAGATCCTCGATGCGCTCGGCCTGCTTGTTCTGATCGGCGCTGGACATCTTGCGCGTGTCCGCGTTGGCCATGATGAGCTTCAACTCCTGCAGTGCCTCGGACGCCTCGCCCGCGTCCACGACGCAGGGGACGCCGTCAGCGAACTGCTTGCTGCCGCCCTCGGCGATCAGCTGCAGCGCCTCCCGGCGCCGGTGGCCGGAGATCACCATATACCTTCCGCCCTGGACGGGCCGCACCAGGATCGGCTGCTGCAAGCCCAGCATTTCGATGCTGCCGGCAAGCTCCTCGAGGCCGTCCAGGCTGTAGAAGTTATTGGGATCAGGATCGATCAAGTCCAGGGGAATGTACCGGATCTGCTGCTTGCCAGTGTCCACTTTGGACACATCCTTCATGAGCTTGGCGAGATCGAATTCAGCCACGGTCGACACCTCCCTCCTGGACGTACGCTTTCACAAAGCGCCGGTAATCCACGCAAGCCGCTGAATGCGGCGAGCTCTCGATTAGAGGCCGCTGGGCGAATGTCATATCGTCCACCTTTGCGGTCTTGCGGATCTTCGGAAAGATGCGAAAATCACTCACGCAAAGGATGTCCAGCGCCTTCCTGATCTGCTCAGACCGGTAGACCATGGTGGGCAACAGGCCCGCTATCCGGAGATTCGGATTGATCGTCTGCATGTTCCTGATCTGCCGCGTCAGGTTGGACATGCCCCGCAGGGAAAAGGCGTCCAGTTTTATGGGGATGATCACGTCGTCCGCTGCCAGCAGGGCCGCCGCAGCCGCCGCATTGAACGCCGGCGGGCAGTCTATGAGGCAGTAGTCATACTCGTCCCTGTGCTCAGCCAGCAGCCGATCCAGGCAGCCCATGTCCGCCTCCTTGCTCTTAACGGCCGAAAGATCCAGGTCCATGAGGCTTTCGTCCGCCGCGATCAAAGAGATACGCTCGGTATCCGTGGTACGGATCACCGCGTTCACATCCAGCCTGCGCAGCAGGTCCGACATGGTGCTGGCGCAAGTTTCTGCCCCGCCAAAAAACTCGGTGGTGTTGGCCTGGCTGTCCGCGTCCACCACCAGGACGCGCTTTCCGTAGTCAGCGGCGAGGATCGCCGCCATGTTGACGCACGTGACCGTCTTGGCCACGCCGCCCTTCAGGTTCAAAATTGCCGTTGTTCTCATGATAACCTCCTCTTAATCTCAGTATTTGAAGCATTCATACCCGATGCAGTCGGGATTTGCCCCCATGCAGTACGCCACGCGGTACCAGTGATGCGTTTCGTGGATCTCCGTCACCGTACCGATCACCTCCACCATGATGTGGTCCGTCAAACCGGCCTCGCCGACATAGCAGGCAGCGGGTACAAACCGCACCAAAGCGCCTACCTTCAGATTTCCGCCCAGGATATGGGGCTCACGGTTTTCTTCGCTCATACGAATGGCAGATCACCTTCTTCCACGTCCGTCCATCCCTCCAGGAGTGAGCCCTGCAGCTTTTTCTGCTCTTCGGCCCGGAGCTCCTTTTCTCGCTGAGCCTCCCGCTTGGCGTCCATCTTCTCATACCGCTCCCGGGATCGCCGATCGGAATCGCTTTCCGGCGGCTCGACGTAGGAAAAGCGCATACGCGAAGGGTCGAATGAAAGGACCATGTGCGCCAAAGG
>ONNZ01000063.1 GCA_900319345.1 uncultured Eubacteriales bacterium | reverse complement strand
GCGGGGGTCTTGGCGGGGTCCATATCCACCCCGTCGGCGGCGACGCAGCGGTAGACGCCGGTGCCGAAGAAGGTGCACATGGCCTCCATATACCGTGAGCCCATCTCTTCGGGGCTGCCGTCGTAGAAGCCGCCCCGGCTGGTGAGGAAGGTCATGCTTCCGGCCCGGCAGGCGCCCCGCAGACCCTTCTCGTCGCAGAGGAAGGTGATGCCGTCCACGGACACGTTTTCGATGTAGACCTTCAGCAGCGCCGGAATGGACAGATCGTAGAAGGGGGCGGCGATGAGGATGGCGTCCGCCTTCTGGAACTGCCAGGCATAGTCGAACCGGCGGTGGTGAAGGTCTCCCCTCGTGAGGAGCTCGTCCCGCTGCAAAAAGCCCCCTTCCATCAGGGGCAGCAACGGCTCGTCCATCAGCGTGACGGTTTCGACCCGCCAGCCCTCCGGCAGATTCTTCAGGAACGCCTCCGCCAAAAGGCGGGTGCGGGACTGTTCCCGTCGGATGCAGCAATCCACATATAGCAACGTCTTCATATCACGGTACCAGCGCGACCTTGATCACGCCGTCCTCCTTTTTCTCGAACAGGTCGTAGGCTTTCATGGCGTCCGCAAGGGGATAGCGGTGGGTGATGAGGAAGCTGGGGTCCAGCCGCCCGGCCTGAATGAGCTTCAAAATCTCCTCACACTTGTTCCCGTCCACGCCGCCGGTCTTGAAGATCAGATTCTTGCCGTACATTTCGGGCAGGGGCAGGATTTGGGGCTCGTCATAGAGGGCCACCACGCAGACCACCGCGTTGGGCCGGGCGATCCGCCAGGCCAGCTCAAAGGTGGTTTTGGCCCCGGCCACCTCCAGCACCGTGTCCGCGCCACGACCTTCCGTCAGGGCTTTCACCTCCGCCTCCACGTCCGAGGTCAGGGGGTTCAACACCACGTCCGCCAACCCCTTTTCCTTGGCCAGGCGGAGCCGCGTTTCGTCGGTGTCGATGGCGATGAGGGTGGCGGGGCTGTAGAGCCTACAGCTCATGAGGGTGCACATGCCCGTGGGACCCGCGCCGATGACGGCCACGGTGTCGGCGGGGCGTATCTCACCCAGCTCCGCGGCCCAATAGCCCGTGGCCAGGATGTCGCCGGTGAACAGAGCCTTTTCGTCGCTGATCCCCTGGGGGATGGGGGTGAGGCCGTTGTCCGCGAAGGGCACCCGCACATAGGGGGCCTGGCCCCCGTCGATGCGGCAGCCCAGGGCCCAGCCTCCGTTTTTGTCGGTGCAGTTGTTCACGAATCCCCGCTTGCAGAAGAAGCACTCCCCGCAGAAGGTCTCCACGTTGGCGGCCACCCGCATGCCGGGCTGCAGCTTCTTCACGCCGGCGCCAACCTGCTCCACCACGCCCACGAACTCATGGCCCACGGTGGTGCCGGGGACGGCCCGGGGCACGCTGCCGTGCTTGATGTGCAGATCGCTGGAGCAGATGGAGGACAGCGTCACCCGCACGATGGCGTCCCTTTCGTCCAGGAGCTTGGGCAGGGGCTTTTCCAGCAGGGCAAAATCCCCCTTGCCGCGATAGACAACAGAAAGCATATTCGATACACTCCTTTACAGGTTGCCTTAACCATACCACATTCGAACCGCTTCTTCAAGGCGGAGGCACAGAATATAAAGGGGATATGTGGGCGGGGCAAGAATGCCCCTCCGGCAAAAGGTTTACGCGTTATTAACCTCCAGGTCGCAATTCTGTGACATCTTTCGGTATAATATAAGCTGTAGTTTTATTGTGGAGGCGTATATGAACGATCCTAAAGGCATCCTGGACGAAGTGAAGAAAGCGGTGGTGGGCAAGGACGGCGTGCTGGTCATGGCGCTGCTGGCGATCCTGGCCGGGGGCCATATCCTGCTGGAGGATATCCCGGGCGTAGGCAAGACCACCATGGCCCTGGCCTTCTCCAAGGCCCTGTCCCTGAAATACAACCGGGTCCAGTTCACCCCGGACGTGCTCCCCTCGGATATCGTGGGCTTCTCCGTGTACAACAAGGCCACCGGTGCCATGGAGTATAAGGACGGGGCCATCCTTTGCAACCTGTTTTTGGCGGACGAGCTGAATCGGGCCACCAGCCGCACCCAGTCCGCTCTTCTGGAGGCCATGGAGGAGCGGACCGTCACCGTGGACGGGGTCACCCACCCGGTGCCCGATCCCTTCGTTGTCATCGCCACCCAAAACCCCGTGGGGGCCTCCGGCACCCAGCTGCTGCCCGATTCCCAGATGGACCGGTTCATGGTCCGCCTGTCG
>ONNZ01000012.1 GCA_900319345.1 uncultured Eubacteriales bacterium | reverse complement strand
CGGGCAGCGCAAAGCGCTGCGGCCCGGTAGTGAATGACGGTTCAGTGGACCGTCAGAGCCGGGCCGTGACCGAGCGTGAGCGAGAAGCGCCTCCAAAGAGAGCATCCAACGTCACCCCGGAAGGGGTGCATTTGTTTTTGGAGGCTTTTGTAACGACACTTAGTTTTAGCCTCAGGTTTGCGTTGCGCCTTGGGGCGGGCTCTGGTATACTGAGCGTATACAAGGGGGCGGACATCCATGGAACAGAAGAAAAACAGCCTGAACATCAGCGCCAGGAGCTTTATCGCGGCCATCGTCATCATCTTTATGCTCATGGCGGTGACCTATGCCCTGACCTTCCTGATCCCCGGGGGCGAATACGCCCGGACCGTGGACGAAGCGGGCCACACCATCATCGACACCCAGGCCGGGTTCCGGCACGTGGAGGGCGGGCTGCCCTTCTGGAAATGGCTGCTGTCCCCCTTCCTGGTGCTGGGGGCCGAGGGCTCCGAGGCCCTGATCGCGGTCATCGCCTTTTTGCTGGTCATCGGCGGCGTGTTCAACGCCCTCAACGAGTGCGGGCTCATGGGCTACATGCTCCAGAAGCTGGTCCATCGGTTCGGTGGGGTCCGTTATCGGCTCATGGCGGTGCTGATCCTGTTCTTCATGGCCATGGGTTCCCTGGTGGGTTCCTTCGAGGAGGTGGTGCCCCTGGTGCCCATCGTGACGGCCCTGGCCGTGGGTCTCGGGTGGGACGTGCTCACCGGCGTAGCTATGAGCCTGCTGGCGGCGGGCTGTGGATTCGCCGCGGGGGTCGCCAACCCCTTCACCATCGGCGTAGCTCAGACCCTGGCGGGGCTCCCCATGTTCAGCGGCATCTGGATGCGGCTTTTGTCCTTTGCCTGCATCTATGTCCTGCTTCTTCTGTTCGTCCGCTTCCACGCCAAGCGTCTGCCGGAAAAGGGGGCCAGCGCCGCGGCGGGGGACCACGTGCCCGACAAGCGCATGGACCGGGGCCTGCTCCTGTTCGCCCTGATCCTGGGGACGGGCATCGCCGTGGTCATCTCCTCCGGGCTCATCCCGGCCCTTCGGGACTTCACCATGATCATCGTGGCGATCATGTTCCTGGTGGCGGGCGTGGTTGCCGTGCTGGCGGCGGGCATGGGCGTGAAGGGGCTGCTGAAATCCTTCCTGTCGGGCCTTATCGCCATCGCTCCGTCGGTGCTCATGATCCTCATGGCGGCCTCCATCCGATACACCCTGGTGGAGGGGAAGATACTGGACAGCCTCCTCCACATGGCTGTGGGCGCGGCGGGCGGCATGTCCCGGGGGGCGCTGGTGCTGTTCATCTATCTCATCTGCCTGGTGCTGAACTTCTTCATCCCCTCCGGCTCCGCCAAAGCCTTCCTGCTGATCCCGCTGATCGTGCCCCTGGCCGGGCTGTTCGGTGTCAGCAGTCAGCTCTGCATCCTGGCCTTCGCCTTCGGGGACGGGTTCAGCAACGTGTTCTATCCCACCAACCCCTGCCTGCTCATCTCCCTGGGCCTGGTGGATTCCAGCTATGGGAAGTGGGCCAGGTATTCCGGCAAGTTCCAGCTTATGAACCTGCTGCTCACCGCGGGACTGCTGCTGTTCGCCCTCGCTGTGGGGTATTGACAGAGAAAGGAAAAGCGTATGTTCGATTTTTTGAAACGGAAAAAGGAGCCCTACGTCCAATCCTCCACGGCTGACTGGCAGGATCAGTGGCGGAGCCTGGTGCCGCCGGAGTGCCGGAACGTGCCGGTGGTCGTGGACGGGAAGAGCGTCGAAGCCTATGTGCTGGTGAACCACTTCGCCATGATGCTGCAGGATGGACTGTTGATGGAGGCCAGCTTCTTCGACGTGTGCGAGCACTTCCAGCGGGCGGGCTATCACGTGATCTGGCTCATGCGCTGTACACAGGACGTGTACAACGGGTACCTGAAGCAGGGCGGGGAGAAAAACGGCAGCACCCGTTGGCTCTGGAAGTCGCCCACCACCAACTTCGGCCGCTGGATCTCCGACAACCGGGAGGCGTCCATCCTGATCCAACATACGGAGCTTCCCGACGGGGATATCCGTTCCTGCAACGCGTCGGTCCTGGGTCGGGTCACCTGGGCCACCAGCGACGACGACACCAAGATGGTCCCGGGCCGCACGGAGTTCCAGACCGTGGCCCTGCCCGCCACGCCCAAGCAGCTCTTCCGCTGGCTCAACGGAGAGTCCCTCAGAAGCATTTCGGAATAGAGGATATTTATTGAAAGTATTTGTGCCTTTTCTTGGTAAGAAAAGGCACCCCAAAAGAACACAAATGGGGATTGGCTTTCACTACGTAACTTGTCAAGGTATACTTTATAAAAAGCAGTTTTCTCAAGAAAGCATCGGTTTCCTCTGCCTTTTTTGTTTCGCTGCTGGGAAATGAAAACACGGCTTATGAATGCTCATAGCTTTGATATTATTTTACAAATAGAGGACAACTCTATTATGTTTTAGACGAATAGATTGGCTATGAGATTGAATATCATTATGTATGCGTGGAAATATTTTCAGTCCTTTTGCGTGTGCTTATCAGAAGCTCAGGTTGATTGTCGTTCTTCGATTTCCGTGCAGATCAGCATCTTTTTGCTGACCCTCTGCCCGGAGAGCAGGGCGAGGATGTTCCGCGCGGCGGTCATGGAAACGTCGTACAGCATATTGTCGAGAGAGGTCAGCGTCGGGATGCTGAGCTTTGCATAGTCGGAGTTGTTGATGCCGATGACGGCCACATCCTCAGGAACGCGCAGATTTCGATCCGCGAGAGCGCGCAGACCGACCGCCGCGAGCATATCTTCGGAATAGATGATGCCGTCGATCTTGGGAAACTGCTCCAGCATGCGGATGGTGGCGTCATAGATCTCGGTAAATCCGTTGCCGCACTCCTGCACGATCAATTCCTCATTGGGGAAGCAGCGCGCCATGCCGGCTTCGAAACCAAGCTTCTTTTGCTCGTTGCTGGGCGTCGTTTGGTTCATCAGGAAGGAGGGATGCTTCCGTCCCTTTTTTGCCAGCAGTTCAACGCATTCGATCACGCCGTTGTATTCGTCGGAAACAAGGCCGTAAACATTCGGCGCATTGAAATATCCGTTGCAGATGACCACGGGGATCGAGGGAAGGTAGAGGGAGATGGCCTCGCGTACCACGTCGGACTGGTAAATGGAGCCCATCAGCACAAGGGCTTCGATCTTGCGCTGGCTCAACAGCTGGATATAGTTGATCCAGTTGCTTTCGTCACGTCCGGTATTGTGGATCAGGCAGGAATATCCATGGGCGGAAAGCTCCCGCTCGATATAGTAGATGCCGTCGGTGTGTTGCGTCGTGCGAATATCGGTGATCAGAATGCCGATCATGTGGGACGATTGCATGACCAGGCCCCGTGCCGCTTCGTTTGGAACGTAATTGTTTTCCGCAAGGAGCTTCATGATCTTGGCTCGGGTCTTCGGATTGACGTTCTGTTTGTTGTTAACGACGCGAGAAACGGTACTTGCAGAAACATTTGCCATTTTGGCGATATCATAGATCGTAACTTGCATAATTCCCCCCAATTACGTTTATTTTAGACGCGTTTGCCTGGTTTGTCAATGGTTTTGCAATCAGTGTCAGAAATAAAAACATCAATCACATGAGTTTTGACACGGTCTCGGAGGATTTGACGATCCGTTTTTTTCTGCTGATGACACCATATGCAGAAATCGATTGCACATTAAAACGAATGAGATGATCTGTAAAAAAGCAAAGAATATGGGTCGAACGACAGGCGTGCACCCCATGCGAGACGATGTTGGCCGCCAGTCGACGGGATCCGGCAAGGGATCGAATGGGATCAGTTATCCCTTATGAGGGTCCGGGAAGGATCGAGTCCGAGGAAGACCTCATCGATCACCGGCACGGCATGGACTGATCGCTTCCTGGCTTTCCGCTGAAGCGAAAGTGAACCTGCCTCTCGCCTCTGATATATAGAAACGATTGCAAAAAAATAATGCTTTTCATATGTGGATGAGCCATGATCAGAGCCATCCCTCCCAGCTTTTAATAGCCAAGGTCCATTTTTTCATAATTAATGGTTTTAAAACCATAAATAATGCGCTATTTAAGAGGTTTTGCCGATTAATCGAAATTATTTTTAGAAAACCACTTGCTTTCCGAAGCTGATTCCTCTATAATACGAAATGTAATCGATTGCATTAAATGACAAGAAATGACGCTCGATAGAAGGAGATCTACATGAGGATTGCGGTTCTGGGCGCTGGCGCGATGGGGATGCTGTTCGGCGGGTATCTGTCACGGCGGAACGAAGTTTGGCTGGTTGAAGTCGATCCCCTTCGGGTGGAGAAGATCAACAGGGACGGGGTACGTGTCCGGGAAAAGGATTGTGATGCGGAATATCGTCCCACCGCCGTCATGGATACAAAGATGATCGGCGCCGTCGATCTTGTCCTTGTGTTTGTCAAGGCGATGTATACCGAGTCGGCGTTGTCCGCCAACCGCGGCCTGATCGGAAAGGATACCTATATCATGTCGCTGCAGAACGGCGCGGGGCATGAAGCCGAGCTGCTGCGTTTCGCGGATCGGAAGCACGTCATCATCGGTTCCACCCAGCACAACAGCTCCGTGATCAGCAACGGGTATGTGCAGCATGGCGGCGTGGGCATGACCTCCATCGGCCTGCTGGACGGCGGAAGCGAGGTTCTCTCGCCGATCGCTGAGACGTTTACGGCGTGCGGCTTGAACTGCGTAACGAGCAACGAGATAAAGAAGCAGATCTGGACCAAGCTGTTCACCAACACGGCGGCGAGCGCTTTGACCGCTGTTTTACAGGCGCCGCTTGGATATTTGGTCGAGAATGAATACGCCCACGAGCTGATGCGGCGGCTGTGCCGCGAGGCGGTTGCAGTCGCGAACGCGGAAGGGCTCGCTCGATTTGACGAGGCGGAAGCGATCGTCGGCGTGGAGACCGTTTGCCGCAACGCGAAAAACGGGTACACTTCGATTTATGCGGACATTAAGGAAGGCCGGCGCACCGAGGTCGATACGATCAGCGGCAGCATCGTTGCGTTTGCCGAGAAGCTGAAGATCGCGGTCCCATACCACGAGATGATTGTTCGGCTGATCCACGCTTTAGAACAGAAGCCAAAGCAATAAATAAAGGAGACAGCAGCATGGGAGAGTATGACTGGGTCGCGGGAAACCCGAAACAAGTTCCTGAACAGCTTCCGCCGAAGGAGTACACGATGGGCGGTCTGCACATCGTTGATCTGACGAAGGTGCTCGATCCGAACACCGAAAGCCGGCGTTGCCGCCTTTGGCGGTTCAATACGGGCGGCCCGATACCTGATTTCCATACGATCATGGATCTGACAAGCCACCTGGGCACCCATTGCGAGTGCCCGTACCATCACAGCGAGGACTGGCCCAGCGTTGCGGAGCTGCCGCTGACGAACTTCATGGGGCGCTGCATCTACGCCGTGCTGGATCAGCCGGAGAATCATCAGATCACCGGCGCGGATCTGGAGAAAGCCATCGGCGCGCGGATGCAGCCGGGCGACACCGTCATTTTGGACAGCCCCCATAAGCTGCCGCCGTTCACGCCCGCAACGAACGGGCCGGATGATCACCGTCTGCTCATCGGCGAGGACAGCGCCAAGTGGCTCGCCGCCCGCGGCGCAAAGTGCGTCGGCTTTGGCGACGGGGTTTCCATTGAGGACAGCAACGAGAACGTCAAGCCGTTCCATGACATCCTGATGGCGCAAAACTGCCTGTTCCTGGAGGTGCTCCAAAATTTGGAGCTGCTGAAGAGCGATACGTTCTTTATCAGTTATACGCCGCTGCCGATCATAGGCCTCGATTCTTGTCCGGTCCGGGTATATGCGATCGAGGGATTAAAAGAGTTTGATGGAGAATAATTGAAGGAGGAAATCTCAATATGCCAATGCAAAAAACGATTCCGGAATTGCTGCAGTCCAGACCGTACGTGCTTGCGCCCGAGATCTATGACTGCATTTCCGCGAAATGCGTCGAAGCGTGCGGGTTCGAAGCGACGGTCCTGAGCAGTTCGGAATTTGCCAACAGCTACGGCTATCCGGATCTGGGGCTCCTGACGCTGGATGATTTCGTGGATGTGACCCGCAGGATCTGCCGCTGTTCCCCATTGCCGATGATCGTGGACGCAGAGGAAGGTTTCGGACGTCCGCTGCACGCCTATCTGACGGCAGAACGGCTGGCCGAAGCTGGCGCGGGCGGCATCTTGATCACCGACCTCGTCGATATCGGCATCAAGGGCATGCTCCCCATCGAGGAAGCGGTGCTTCGCTTCAAAGCGGCGAAAGCCGGCCTGGCGGGAACAAAGTGCATTCTGGTGGCCAGAACGGAGTTCACGCCGGAGAACCCGCAGCTCGCCTACGACCGGTGCAACCGCTATCTCGATCTGGGCGCCGAAATGACGCTGATCCACTTTGGGATCAATAAAGCGGCGAATCCGAACAAGTCTGAGGTCTGCGAAGAGATCGCCAAGCACGTGCCGGGATGGAAGTGGTTCCCGGATCTGCAGGAGAGCGACAGGGGCGTCAATCTTTCCGAGATGGCGAAGCTGGGATTCAATTTCGTCGGCGCCCACTATTGCCGGACAAGCGCCATGCAGGGCATGTACGACTACGGTATGCACGTGTTCGAGCGGCAGGATAACTGCTACGTCTATGAGAAAGCGGAAAAACCGCTGAACGCGCCAGATCCGTACTCCATCGGATTCAAGGAATGGTACAAGCGCGAAAGCGATCTGCTGCAGGATAGCGATATCCTTAACAAAGGCAATTACAAAATGTTTCGTCGATTTGTCTGACGGTGCGGTAAAGGAGAAAAGCGTATGTCTATGAAATGTACGATGCGGCAGCTGTTTGAGACGGAACCCTATGTCCTTGCGCCGGAGATCTATGACTGTATTTCGGCAAGAGCCGTGGAGGAATGCGGCTTCAAGGCAACGGTGCTGAGCAGTGCGGAGCTGGCCAACAGCTACGGTCTGCCCGATCTGGGTCTTCTGACGCAGACGGACGTTGTGGAAGCGACACGGCGCATCTGCCGGTATTCCAATCTGCCAATGATCGTTGACGCGGAGGAAGGATTCGGAAGAGCCCTGAACGCGTATCGGACGGCCGAACTGCTTGCCGCCGCAGGCGCGGGCGGCGTGCTGATGACGGACTTGAACGAGATCGGCCTGAAGGGCTCCCTGGACATTAAAGAAGCCAAGGAGCGGTTCAAGGCGGCGGCCATGGCCCTGAAGGGCACCGACTGCATCCTGGTCGCCCGCACGGAGTATCAGCCCACCGAGGGGCTTCAGGCGGCCTGCGATCGCTGCAACCATTATATCGACGTCGGCGCGGATATGGTCCTGATCCATTTCGGGATCAATCCCTACGACGGGGACAAGATGGAGATGTGCGACTTCGTGTCCAAGCGGGTCCCGGGCTGGAAGTGGTTCCCGGATCTGAATGCGGACGATCACGTCAACCTGGCGGAGATCGCCAAGCTGGGTTTCGTTTTCACCGGCGTTCATTATCTGCAGACCAGCGCCATGCAGTCCATGCTGGATTATGGCGTGCAGGTGTTCCGGCGGCAGGACAACTGCTATAAGGATACCAACCGCGTCGCGCCGAAGGAGATCGCGCCGGCGACCATGATGGATTTTGACAAATGGTTTTCACGGGAGCAGGAGATACTGAGCGATCCCGATCTGGATCTGAAGGGCAACTATAAGATGTTCTATCACCATGGGTTCATACCGGCGGACAGAGTGAAACCGGAATAACACAAAAAAACGATAAAGGAGAAAGGAAGAACATGAAAAAGACTCTGCTTTGTATCGTTTCGATGCTGTTGGTCGTCGCCATGCTGATCAGCTGTGCGCCGAAGGCGGCGGAGAATCCCAGCACGGAACAGAAGCCTGCTGCAGCATCCAATCAGAATGCCCCGGCAGCCAAGACGGAAACCAAGACGGAGCAGTCGCAGCCGAACGCCGGCACCCCGAAAGAGGGCGGCGTTCTGAAGATCGCTCAGCTTGCGAACGTAAACGACTATTCCTGGTACGGCGGTCTGGCGCTCAGAGACAACTGCAGCCTTAGTTTCTGCATGGAGTCTTTGCTGGAGTATGATCAGCAGACTGGTGAGATCAAGCCCTACCTCGTGGACTGGTACAAGATGGACGAAACGAACATGACTCTCACGATGAAGGCGAAGGAGGGCATTTACTTCCATGACGGTTCGGAATTCAACGCCGAAGTTATCAAGTGGTGCATCGAGTACTATCGTGATAATTCCAAGTATGGCACGCAGTACCTTGGCAATGTGGCGGAAGTCAACTGCCTGGACAAGTATACCGTTGAGTTCAAGCTCAGCTCTCAGAACATCGCGCTGCTGTTCAACCTCACGAACCGGGCCGGTATGATGTATTCCAAGCAGGCGTTCGACACCTATGGTGTGGACTACACCTACAACCATCCCGTGGGCACCGGGCCCTTTGTGTTCAAGGAGTGGATCGAAGACGAAAAGATCGTCTATGAAAAGAACCCGAACTACTGGAACGGCCCCGTATATCTTGACGGCGTCGAGGTCCATATCTACAATGAGTCCCTGGTTGCGCAGGCTGCGTTCGAAGCCAAAGAGATCGACGTTATTTACGGCGAAAACTTCGAGCTTGCGCCCGCTTCCGATCTAAAGGCGGCCGGCTACCATTGGCAGCCTTATGCCAAGTCTGAGCAGCTCTACGTCGTTGGCTTCAACTGCCAGGATGAGGACGATCCCTTCCATGACATCCGCGTCCGCCAGGCGGTCTGCTACGCCATCGATTCCGAGACGATCAACGAGCAGTGCAACTACGGCTTCGCAACGCTGACGAATCAGTGGGCCTTGCCCGGCAGCCCCTACTACAATCCCGAGGTGAAGGGCTTTGAGTACAATCCTGAGAAGGCAAAAGAGCTGTTGAAGGAAGCCGGCTATGAGAATGGCTTCGACACCCAGATCACCTTCAAGTACAACGATAACCTGTTGGAGCTCGGCACGATCATTCAAGGCTATCTGGCCAAGATCGGCATCAACGTGAAGCTGAACCGTTTGGAGAGCGCCGCATTCGTCAACAAGATCAACGACTGGGATTACGGTATGATCCTCCACACCGCTACCTACGAGCCCGCCGTCACCACCAAGTTCAAGGGCATGTATGCCAAGACTGTTCTTGAGAGCACCGCTCTTGCGCTGGGCAAGGGATGCTTCCTCCATCCTGACGATCTGGACGCTGCCGTTGAAGGCGCTGTACACTCCTTCACCAGCGCGGACGAGCAGAAGCATATCCGCGAGGCGCAGGTCCTGCTGCAGGATAAATACGTGCTCTGGTACCCGATCTTCTCTCTGTCCGATATCTGTTTCGTGCAGGATTATGTCAAGGATTGGACGTATCTGGATACCGGTCTGTTCGGTGAAGGTTCTGCCCACGTTTGGCTGGATAAATAATCCGTTTCCGCTGTATTCCAACGCTTAGCGATGGGGACTGCTATATGGTGCCTGCTTTATAGCAGTCCCCTCCTTTTCTACACTACGTGAAAGGAGAATCGCCTTGGGCTCTTATTTAATCAAGCGAATACTGGTCTCACTCGTAACCGTGTTTCTGGTGACGGTCTTTGTTTTTTTGATCATCAGAATACTGCCGGGAGACCCTGCCCTTGTCATGCTGGGAGAAGGCGCTTCTCCTCAGAAGGTCGCTGAATTGCGTGCCGAACTGAATTTAGACAAGCCTCTGGTGCAGCAGTACATCATCTGGATCAGAGACCTCCTGAACGGCGATTTCGGTGTTTCCGTGACCTATTATCACAAACAGGTTGCAGATATGATCCCTAGCAAGGTGGCGGCCACGCTTTCTTTGACCGTGCCTGCCTTGTTGATCGCGATCATCATCGGCGTCTTTGCGGGGACGGTTTCCGCAGTCAAGAGGGGCAGCGCGACCGATCAGATCGTCACGGTCCTTTCCACCTCGGGCATCGGCATCCCGGCCTTCTGGATCGCCATCTTTATGATCTTCATCTTTGCTGTCAAGCTCAAATGGCTTCCGATCCAGGGATACACAAGCCCGAGCGCAGATTTTCAAATGTACGTGAAGAAAGCGATCATGCCGGTCTTTTGTATCGCGCTGAATTTCATGGCAACCATCACGCGTCAGACCCGTTCGCAGATGCTGGAAGTCATCAATCAGGATTATATCCGTACCGCACGGGCCAACGGTCTGTCGGAAGGCAGGGTGATCACGCGCCACGCGATCAAGAATGCCGCGATTCCGCTGGTAACGGTTATCTCCCTGATGTTCCGCATGCTGGTCGGCGGCACCATCGTCATCGAAAGCGTCTTCAACATTCCCGGCATTGGCGCATTCGCTTTGAACAGTCTGATGAGTCGCGATTATATCTGCGTCCAGGCGGTCACGCTGATCATGGCATTAGTTACAATCTTTGGCAATCTGTTTGCAGACATTGTTTTTAGTATCCTTGATCCGCGGATCCGTGAGAGGTGGGCAAAATGAAGAATAATGAATCCACCAGCCGCAGCAAGTTTCGTATCTGGCGCGTGTTTGCAAGCCGCGGCCTGATTGCGAAAATATCGTTTTTTATCATTCTCTTCTTCGTTGCCATCGCAATCATTGCGCCGCTGTTCTGCCAGGACCCACTGGAGCAGGATCTTTTGGCACGATATAAGATGCCGTCCAGCGAGCATCTGCTGGGGACCGATTCGCTGGGTAGAGACATCATGAGCCGTATCGTATACGGCACTAGGATCTCGCTGTTGGCGAGCTTGGCTTCCGGCGTGTTCGCCGCTATGATCGGCATCACCCTTGGCCTGATCGCCGGCTATTACGAGCGGTTTGTTGGCGCCATCATCATGCGCCTTGTGGACGCCCATCTGTCCATTCCACCATTGATCTTCTCCATGATCGTTTGCGCGATTCTGGGCAATGGCATCTGGCAAACAGTCGTGGCCATCGGCATCGGCATGATACCGACCTATATCCGCTTGGTGCAGGGCATGGTGCTGACGCTGAAGGGCAACGATTATATCGTTGCGACGTCGTTGCTCGGACAAAAAAACGCAGTCATCCTGTTCAAGCATCTATTGCCGAACTGCTTCCCGACCATCATCGTCCAGTTCACCATGAATCTGGGCAGCGCTATCCTTTCAGAAGCAGGCTTGAGCTTCATCGGCCTCGGCATCGTTTCTCCGGACATTTCCTGGGGCAGCATGGTGGCTGAGGGCTATTCAGCGCTGGTGAAGGTCCCGCTGCTTGCCATCATGCCGGGCATCTGCATCGCGCTCGTCGTGATCGCGCTGAACTTTATCGGTGACGGCCTCAGAGACGCCCTGGATCCGAGATTGAGAGGTAAACTATGAGCGAGCATCTGTTGGAAGTACGGAATCTCCATACGTCTTTTTTCACGGACAACGGAGAGGTCAAGGCTGTTTCGGACGTTTCCTATTACGTGGACCGGGAGGAGATCGTCGCCATCGTTGGCGAAAGCGGCTGCGGAAAGTCCGTTACGCAGATGTCGGTGATGCAGCTCATTCAGACGCCCCCGGGGAGGATCCTCAGCGGCGAAGTGCTGTTCGAGGGGAAGGACCTTTTGCAGTATAAGCCTAAATCCAAGGAGATGATGGCCGTGCGCGGCTCGGGTATTTCCATGGTGTTTCAGGAGCCGATGACGTCCCTCAACCCGGTGTTGACTGTCGGGTATCAGCTGGTGGAAATGATCCGCACACATAAGGAGCTGAAACGAGAGGATGCATGGAAGCTTGCTGTTTCCCTGCTAAAGCAGGTGGGCATCCCCGAGGCGGAGCAGCGCATGAAGGATTATCCCTTCCAGATGAGCGGCGGCATGCGGCAGCGGGTAATGATCGCCATGGCTATCTCCTGCGATGCCAAACTGATCATTGCGGACGAACCGACAACGGCGTTGGACGTGACAACGCAGGCGCAAATCATGGAGAAGCTGATCGAGGTAGTACATAATAACCACACGTCCCTGATCATCGTGACCCACAATCTCGGCCTTGTCGCTCGTTATGCACAGCGCATCTATGTTATGTATGCGGGTCGGATTATCGAGTCTGGCACCACCTACGATATCATCAACAATCCGAAGCATCCTTATACGATCGGACTGCTTGCTTCGGTGCCGCGCCTTGACAGGGACCGTTCAGAAGCGCTCGTGCCCATAAACGGCGTCCCGCCGCGGCTCATCGATCTGCCGGATCGGTGCGCCTTTCTCCCGCGCTGCACCTGCGCATGCGACGTTTGCAGGGAAAAGGGCATTCCGCCGTTGACGCGCATCGACGGCAACATACATATGTCGGCTTGCTGGCGGATGAAGGGAGATGGAGAAGATGTCTGAAGATTCCAAGAAAGTCCCGTTCCTGAAGGTAGAGGATCTGAAGATGTATTTTCCCGTCCGCAAGGGACTGCTGCAGAAAACAGTAGCCCACGTGAAAGCCGTTGACGGTATTTCCTTCGAGATCGAGGAGGGGAAGACCTTCGGACTCGTCGGTGAAAGCGGATGCGGAAAGACAACGGCCGGTCGTTGCATCCTTCGCATGTATGAACCGACTGACGGAAAGGTCATGTATCGGGGCAGGGACATCACGCATTTGACCCCTGCGCAGATCCGTCCCTTCCGGCATGAGATCCAGATCATTTTCCAGGACCCTTACGGGTCGTTGGACCCGCGGCAGTCCATCGGTTCTATCATTTTGGAAGCCATCGTGGCCAGCGGCCGGAAGGATGTCCTTCCCAAGGACCGCAAGGCGAAGGTAGACGAGCTGCTGACCCTGGTCGGCCTGGATCCGATCATGCGATCCCGCTATCCTCACGAGCTTTCGGGTGGACAGCGTCAACGCGTAGGGATCGCGCGCTCCCTTGCATGCAATCCGAAGCTGATCATCTGCGACGAACCGGTTTCCGCACTGGACGTTTCCATCCAGGCGCAGGTCATCAATCTGTTTGAGGATCTGCAGAAAAAGCTCGGACTGACGTATGTGTTCATCGCCCATGATCTTGCGGTGGTGAGGCATATCAGCGACGACATCGGCGTGATGTATCTCGGCAAGCTCGTTGAAGTCACCTCTTCGGAGGAGCTGTATCGCAATCCGCTTCATCCATATACGAACGCCCTGCTGTCGGCCATCCCGATTGCGGACTACGAAGTGGAAAAAACGCGGCAGAGGATCGTCCTGGAGAACGAGATCCCGAGCCCCATCGATCCGCCGAAAGGATGCCCCTTCCATCCGCGCTGCAAGTACGCTACGGAAACGTGCAAACAGACCATGCCGGAACTGAAACCGTACTCAGAAGGCCATAAGGTCGCATGCCATAACCTCCGGACGATCCTGAATCAAGAATAAACGGAGGGCTTCATGCAGGAAAAATCGTGTTCTACCGCGTATGTGAACTATCTTTCCGTCCTGTTCTTCCTGATCTATGGTTTTATGATGCTGGGAGCGGACGGAATCACATTTTTCGCGGATGTGTTTATGAAGGAGCTACACATCACCGCGTCGCAGTACTCCGCTTTGAATTCAGCCGTATGGTGCACCAAGGCTGTTTCATCTGTGGTGATCGGCATTCTTGCGGACCGGACCGGAAAAAGGAAGATATGGATCGTTCCAAGTTTGGTCCTGGCAAGTATTTTTTCCATACTGTCCGCGCTGGTCAATTCGTTCGTGCCGCTGTTGGCGCTGCGGTTCCTTTGGGGCTGCTGTGTCGGCGCGACGCTTTCCATGCTCGTTTCCATCTTGGGAAAAAACCTGGTAAGGGACGATTTCGGAAAACGGAGCGGATTCGTTTCGGCCGGCTCTGCGGTCATCGCCAGCACCCTCGGACCGATCCTGCTGACGGCTGTTGCCATACGGTTCACATGGCGTGGCGCGTTTATTCTGAGCGGCCTGCTGCTTCTCATGGCAACGCTGGTCATGCAGTTTACGGTGAGGGAGGTATCCTTTGAAAAGCAGACTTCCGACGGAAAGAAGGCGGGCAGCTTTTTCACGGCGCTGGGCGAACTGCTGAAAAATCGGACATTTCTGTTCTGTTTGCTCATCGGCGTGTTCGAATGTGCGGCAAAGCTGACGCTGACCATTTTCGGGCCCCTGTACCTCACCAATGTGGCCGGGATCGGAACGGAATTGAAGGGGGTGCTGCTGTCCGCCATGGGTCTCATCTATATTCCGATCAGTATCCTGATCCCAGCGCTGGCGGATCGCTTTTCCGGCAGGAACGTGATGCTGACGACCTTTGTCATATGTTTGGTCACGCCCCTGCTGATGACGATCTTTCCTGGATCCAAAGCCAGCGTCGCTGGCTATGTGATGTTCGGTAACTGGGCGGCGGCCACCGTTTCCCTGTTCATCTATTACATTCCCGGCCAGGAGCTGCCTGAACGGCTGATCGGCACCGCAAATGGCCTCATTATGGGCGTATCTGTGTTTTTCGGTGGCTGCGTCTGCCCAACCCTTCTGGGCGGGGTCGCTGACAGCGTTTCTGGCATCCACCTAATTATGACCCTTTGCTGCATCATGTTCGTGGTGTGCATCGCCCTGACGGCATTGCTGAAAACAAAGAAATGGGAGCAAGGAGAGAAGGAACGATGAGCACCGGTGCATATCCCCATCTGTTTGCGGAAGGACGGATCGGAACGGTGTCGATCCGCAACCGCGTCATTATGAATCCGACGGAAACACTCTACGCATCGGTTTTCGGAGAGTGCACGCCACAAATCATCGAGTTCTATCGCCGACGCGCCAGAGGCGGGGCCGGTATGATCGTGTTGCATTCGATCCAAGGCAATTCCGCCGTGGATCCCCTGGATCCGTATGCCGGTTCCTTGCGCATCGACAGCGATGCATACATTCCCATGCTCAGCGACCTCACGGAAGCGGTGCATCGAGAGGGCGCCAAGATCGCAGCTCTGGTCTCCATCGGCGGTGGCGCGCGGGGAAACGGAGAACCATATCCAGAAAAGGATCGGGAGCGCGCACAGCGCGTTGGCCCATCGGCTTTAGAGGAGACGGCGACCCAGCCCAAGACCCGTGCTCTGACGATGGATGAGATCCAAAGGACTGTGGCGGCGTATGGTAGATGCGCCTGGCGGGCACGGCGAGCGGGCTTCGATGTGTTCTATATTCATGCGCTGGGCAGCTATCTGCTGGCGGAGTTTTTGTCGCCGCTGTACAATCACCGGACGGACGCCTATGGTGGAAACGCAGAGAACCGCTGGCGGATCGTTTTTGAGCTGGTCGAAGCGTGTCAGCGGGAAGCAGGAAAGGATTTTCCGCTGGTGTTGCGTCTCTCAGTCGATGAGATGGGTGAGGCTGGCCGCGGGTTGGAGGAAACGCTCTCCTTTCTGCCGCGGCTGGAGCAAGCGGGCATAGCGGCGTTTGACGTTACTGCGGGCCTTCTAGATCCGCTACGGCGATCGTTTCCGCCGATCTATGTGGAGCCGGACGCGAACCGTGCCTTCGCGCGGGCTGTGAAGAATGTGGTCAGCGTTCCGGTCATCAACGGAGGACGGCTCACCGATCCGCAGCTTGTGGAAGCGCATCTTCGCGAGGGATGGTCCGATTTTGTGGGCATCGCACGGTCACTAATCGCAGAGCCGGATTGGGTGAACAAGGTCGCGACGGGCAGGGAAGAGGAGCTGCGCCGCTGTTTGAACTGCAACTACTGCATCGGGCAGCGGATCCAAAAGAAGCTTCCGATCCGCTGCGCGTTCAATCCGTTCGCGGGCAGGGAATCCGTGGAACGGGAGACGCCTTTGCCGCTGAAAGAGGCGATCCTGATCGTCGGCGCTGGGCCGGCGGGTCTGGAGGCGGCGTATACCCTTGGCAGGAGAGGGTGCCAGGTCGATCTGTATGAAGCGTCGAAAACACTGTGCGGCGGGCAGATCCAAATTGCCTCTGCGCCGCCTTGCAAACAGACGCTCCAGAACATCGCGCAATATTATCGCGCAAAGCTCGCCCCCTTACCCAACGTTCGGATCCATCTTGGAGAAAAGGTGTATCCGGAAATGATCCGCAACACGAAAGCCGACACGATTTTGATTGCGACAGGAGCGAAACCGATCCTTCCGCCGATCCCCGGGATCAATGGGGCAAACGTCTTGACGGCGAATGCGGTTTTGCGTGGCGCGAAGACCGGGGAAAGCGTCGTTGTGCTAGGCGGCGGACAGGTCGGGGCGGAGACGGCGCATTTTCTCAGCGAACGGGGAAAGCACATTGTGCTGATCGAGGCGATCTCGAGCATCGCAATCCAGGAGGAACCCACGACGCGGGGGGCTTTGCTGTTCCTGCTGCAGAAAAACGGGGTCCAAATGCGTCCCAACGAGAAGGTCCTCTGTATCAGCGAGGGCTTTGTCACAACGGAAAACACGCTTACTGGTGAGCGAACGAACTACCCCTTCGATACGGCGGTGGCTGCCTTTGGCATGCAGCCGGACATGACGCTGACGGAGGAGTCGATCGGTTGTAAAAAGAGGATCGTCCGGATCGGCGACGCCCATCGGATCGGAAGTGTGGCCACGGCCATACGAGAGGCCCATGACGTCGCCTGCGACCTGTGATATGTCGGATGGGTTCCAGGAGAAAGTGCCGATAGATCGCGTCGCCGTCCGAAAGGAGATCCTTCGACTTTCCCTTCCGATCGCGATCACGTCGCTTGCGCAGAACGTGTATCATCTGATCGACAGCTTCTTCCTTTCTGTACTGGGGGAGGAAGCATTATCCGCGCTGGCGCTGGCTTCCGTCCTGCAAACGATCCTCAATACGCTGTTCATCGGTATTGCCACTGGCATGAACGTGCAAATCGCGAAAGCGATGGGGGAGCGATCGCTGCTGTCGGCAAGGAAGGGTGTGTGCAGCGGACTGCTGCTGCAGGCGCTGCTGGCGGCAGGTATCGCCGTGGGCGGGCGATTTTTCGTCAGACCATATTTCGCGGCCAGCTCCGAGCACCTACTCGTGATTGAGTATGGTTGCGTATATCTGCTGCCGGCCGCGACTTTTTGCGTCTTGACGGCGTTGCAGATCACGTTTGAGCGGATACTGCAGGCCATTCAGGTCCCGAAGCTTTCCATGGTCAGTCAGATCACGGGGCTTACTGTCAACCTCCTGCTGGACCCGTTCCTGATCTTTGGAGCAGGCAGGTTTAAGGGCTTGGGCATGCAGGGCGCTGTTATCGCGACACTAACGGGGCAGCTTGTGGCGGCGGCGTCAGCGTTTTTCTTCCTGCTTCGGACGAAAGGTGAGCTGGTGACGAAGCTGTTCAGAACGGTGCCGCCGGATCGGGAAACCGTCCGCAGCATCGTTTCGGTGGGCATCCCGGCATCCATGGTGAGCATCCTGACCGCCGTGGGGTATTATTTCATCCATCGTCTGCTGATCGCCCACCACGATACCGCCAATGCAGTCTTTGGGATTTATAACCGTATCGAAACCTTTTTGATGCTGCCGCGCCAGGCGATCTCCATCGGAACCATGACGCTATTTTCCTTCTATGTAGGGAGGAGGGACACGCCGAAACTGAAGTCGGTGTTTTTCCAGGCGCAGCTCATATCGGCGCTGTGGAGCTTTTTGTGCATGTCGATCTGCATGCTGTTTTCCGGCAGGCTGATGCAGCTCTTTCACCTGTCGGGCGAAACATTTCGCATGGGCTTTGCGTGCTTTTCGATTATCGCGACCACCTATCTGCCATCCGGCTTCATCGCGATCATGAACGCGTTCTTTCAGTCGACGGGTAAGAGTCGCTATGCGATCCTCTTTATCCTGATCCGACAGCTCGTGCGTATCCCGACGGCGATCCTGTTGTTTCGAACGGGAAATATTGATCGAATCTGGTGGAGCTGGCCCATATCGGAGATTGCTTCCGATCTAATGACGACGTTGCTGTTCATGAAGCATTTTCGAAGGGTCGAACAGACGGTGGGAACCAGGATCGGCGCTGCTAGACCTTGATTGAGCGGATTTTTAATGAGGCGCATTCTGGTATAAGAACTCTTTTATGGACTGATCGGCGCAACGCTGCGCAAAAGGAGGAGTATGGAACGGCCTTGGATTCAGGCGGCGATCGATGTGGAAGACATCGATCTGGCAAAGAAAATTGCTTTTATGGCGCTGGATAACGGCGCGGAATGGCTGGAGGTGGGCACGCCACTGCTGTATACGTACGGTCATTCAGCCATCGGCATGCTGCGCAAAGCCGTGGGGAAGGATGTGACACTGGTCGCGGATTATAAGTGCCCCTACGCGGCGCTGTGCATCGAGCAGGCGGCGCAGCAAGGCGCAGATCATGTGATGCTGACCGTCGGATATCAGGACGTCGTGATCGATCGGAACATTCAGATCTGTCGCGACGCGGGGATCACGCCCATCTTTGAGCTTTCAGTGCGGCCGGACGATCTTGCGACAGTTGCGGAAAAACTGGTGCAACATGGCGCAAAGTTTCTGTTCAGCCGCCACTTCACCTCGCTGTACGGGGAAATGGGGCTCCTTGAAAAAATGGATCAGCTACCTATGCTGCTGCCCAAGAGGAGCGACTGCCTTTTGGGGATCACCAGCGATGATCTGGAGGAAGCGCAGGACGCCGTTCGGAAGGGAGCCGACTGGATTACGTTCGGCTATGTTCTTCGCAAACCCGATTCCAGCGTCTGCAAGCTGTGGATCGATACCATTCGCAGCGCGCGGAAAGGAGAATAAGAGATGGTATTTGGAACGATCGGGACGCAATACGACTATGATTTTACGGCGGACAAGTTTCAGATCGCGTTTGCGTTTTTGGATCGGAATGATCTGGATCGACTGCCAGAAGGCTGGATCAACCTGGACGGCGGAGTTCGCGCAAGTGTTCAGCACTACACGACCATGGACGCGAAGACCCTTTCTTTTGAGACTCACGAGCGGTATTTTGACATACAGTATCTTGTGGAAGGAAAGGAAAAGATTGGTGTTTGTACGCGAAAGGGCCTTGCGGTGAAGGTCCCGTACGAAGGGGCCAATGACATCACGTTTTATGAGGAGCCGCCGCTTTCGGGGGAGGTGCTGCTGCGCGCAAGGGACTTTGTCATCCTCGGGCCGGAGGATGCCCACAAGCCGCGCTGTATCGCCGATACGCCTACAGCAGTCATAAAGATCGTCGTCAAGGTCCCCGTTCAGATCAAACGGCTACTAGGGAACATATCAGGGCACAATTGAATAAGATATATTATTATATCAAGAATGGTTTTAGAGAAAGCTCTGGCTTCCTCAGCTTTTTGTGTTCTGGAACCCAGCCAAAGTGGGACATTAGCTTTAGATTTACTCGTAGCTTTTGTTGCGAGAGGAACGATTTGTATTGCCCCTAATCTGCTGTCGCGCTTTGCGTTTCAACTCATTAGCATAGTCCGAGAAAGCATAGTGGCGTAACTGCGTGTAGTGGTGCATATCAGTCTCTGCCGCCTGGAATCGGTTGTCGCTGAAGGTGTCCTTGTACTCCGCTTTCAGCCGATCCCGAAGGCGGTACATGCCGCTGGACCGCAGGGATAGTTGCCGCTTCCAGAGGGCCTTTTGATCGACGCCCTGCTCCACGGATTCCTCTAGGACGGCGTCATATTCTTGCTTCGCTTGGGTATGCCGAGCAGAATAGTCCAGGGCAAGCTCATACTGCCGGTCGGCTTCCTCCTCCAGCGGCGGCAGGGATGCCCGTTTTGCAGGGATCTCCTGTTCGTCGGCCAGGTCCAGCTTCGCCATAAGCGCGGAACGCTCGTGCTGTAACTCGTTGACCTCCTCGATCAGCACAGCGTCACGCTCTCCCAGCTCCTTCCTCTTTTTGAAATGAATCTTGCCCGTGGTCCTCAATTCCTTGTGGACCTGTTTCTGCTCCGCTGTCTTCGCTTTCAGTTCAGGCAGCAGCGTCTCCAGTCGGTCCAGCCGATCCCGATCCGTGCAGAAGCGGTCCCAATAGTAGGTGTGCATGGCCATCGCCTGTCGCTCGCCGTACAGGGTGGCAACCAGCTTGGCGTGGATCGCCTCCAGCTTTTCGGCAAAGACCTGAACGGCGTACTTTACGGCGGCCAGTGCCTCCTTGAGCATACGGATCAGGGCGTTGTCCTTTCGGATATCCCGATTTAATTCACACCGGTCGGAAACGACGCCCTTCTTTTCCAGCACACGCGCCGTCACGCCCTCGTGGATGGTCGGCTTCAGCTCAATCCCTTGATCGGCATAGCTGCGGTGGGCGATCCGCTCCGGCTGCTGCGCCTTCTCCAAGTGCCGGTTCACCGTCTCAGCCCAGGCCCCGCGCCATACTACCAACTGCTCCTCGCTGTTCCACCGTGCCAAGATGGGATTCTGCCGTCCGTAGGTCGTACTCTTTGGATGCTTGGATAGGCGCTCCAACCCAAGAGCTTTACTTGGCGGGAGAAACATTTTCTTTCCGCCCTTCTTGTACGGGTATTGCTTCTCCCAGCCCTCCCGTTGGGATTGCAGGAACTCCTGGGCCGTGAATCCCTTTTCTTCATTCCCACGGACGCACAGGTATTCCTTCTCGGTCTTGTGTTGCCAGGAGCCATCCTTGTTCAACGGGCGGACCGTCAGCAGGATATGGGCGTGGGGATTGTGCACGTCCGTGTTATGGATGGCGACGTCGGCGCACATGCCGTCCGAGATAAAATGCTCCATGATATACTCCGTTAAGATCGCTTTCCATTCCTCGGCAGGTAGTTCTACGGGCAAGGCTACGATCAGTTCACGTGCAAGACGGCTGTCCTTGGTTTTCTCGGCTCTCTCGACGGCGTTCCAGAGCGTGCCGCGGTCGGTCCACTCGGGTGGGGCCTGGGAGGGGAGGAAGATGTGGTCCCACACCAACCCGCCCTTGCGGGTATAGTCATGGGTGATCCCGTCGTATTCGTTGGTGATTACATCGCAGCCCATATAGGCTGCGGCGGCAACAGCAGACCGTCCCGATCCCCGGCTGACGATCTTGGCTTCCAAATGGTAAATGGCCATGATGGTTTTCCTTTCTTATGATTCGATGTACGGAAGCGGTCGCAGCCGTTTCCCCTGAAAACCTGCGGTGCAGGTTTTCCGCAGCATCGGCACTCTATTCCCCCTTTGGGGGAATAGAGCCATGCGGGAGACCACTCCGCTGCCGACGCTGCACAGACAATGGCGGCTTGCGGGATTGTCTGCCCTCCTCCGATAGGAGCGCGCGTCCCGACGAAGGAGGGTACCACCGCTTGCCCTGCGGGCAAGTGGTGAGTAAGTGCGCCCTTCGGAAAAAACAAAAAAGGAAGAAGCGGCTGCAGCCGCTTCCTCCGATTCCAAGCCCCTAACGGTCCCGGATCTGTTCCAGATACCGCTTCGCGTCCTCAAGCTCCATGTCTCGGATGCCGGGAAATACGCTCTCTGCAATCGCGCCGATTTGGATCAATCGCCTGGTTCGTGCCTTCCGTTCCTTGACCCGGTCCCGTGCCTGGGCTTCCTCTAACCGGTGCTGCGCCTGGATACGTTCCAAGTCGTTCATATAGCCTCCTTTCTGCCGATCCGGAGGGGATCGGTAATTCATTGTTCATTGTAATGGAGGTGGTGCCAGATCGGTGCCACTAATCGGTGATGGTACCGTTTTGGCACCAGTTCTCTCGGTTCATCTGTTGCCTGGACAGATAGAAAACAGGGGTCAAAAACCCGCGATCATGGGCCCTATCCAGCGAGCGAGAAAGCAGCAGGGGTCACTTTCGCCTGTTTTTGGGGTCAACTTTGACGTCACCCCCTACTGCCAAAGCATGTGGAAATGGCAGGTGAGATCGCTCCCGCCTGCCATACTTCCAAACCGCTATCCTGTTTTCACTTCAGGATAAGTCGTCCTGAAGTCAAGGGCGGCGGTGCTCCAATGGAGCACCGCCGCGCAACAATCAACCTGCTGCCGCCTTCTTCGCCTTGTGCCGGTCCCTGTACTCCTTCTGCTTGGCCAGCTTCTTCCGGTGCACCTCCTCAGCGGCCAGCTCCTCCTGCGTCGGCTCCGGGACCGGCACCGGGAAATGCCCGATGAATCGAAAGTGAATGTCGATTCGCTGATGGCAATAGCCGGAGCCCCGGTCCCGGCCGTGGACATAGATGCGCTCCACATAGGCGTTGAGCATATCGCCGGTCAGCTCCGTAAAATCGGTGAAGCGGTGGATGACCTCCAGGAACTGGTCCGCCCGGTCTGCGTCCTCCCGGTAGGTGGCGAGGGCCTGCTCGTCCTGGGTGATCTGCGCCTTGACTTCGGACAGCTCCTTGGTGTAATCGGCCATCATCCGGGTGAACTGCTCCTCCGGGATAAGATCGAAGGCATATGATTCGTACAACTTCCTGATCAGCGTGTTGACCTCCTCCTGGCGGCGGGTCAACCGCTTCATCCGTTGGCCAAGCTCCTTCATCTCCGTCTGCTGCCGGACCGAGAATTGCTCCCGGACCCGGCGGCGAAACTCCTTCGGGTTCTCGATGGCGTAGCGAGCGACGATCCGTATCGCGTCCAGCACGATCTCCGTCAGCGACTTTCGACTGATGCTGTGGGAGGTGCAGAGCCGCTTGCTGCGCTTGATCATTCTGTTGTAGGTGGAGCATTCATACCGGTCGTCACAGGGGCCACCCTTCCCTGGTCTGCAGTTTCGATGCTCATACATGGGCTTCCCACAATCGGGGCAGTACACCAGCCCGGTCAGGATGTTGGGTTCGCCGTATGAGTTGTATCTACGTTTGGTCTTTCGTATCTCCTGTACCGTGTTCCAGGTGGCGCTGTCTATGATCGGTTCATGGGTGTTCTCAAAGACCAGCCAATCCTCCCGGGCCCTCCAGGTCCGCTTCTTGTCCTTATAGTGCTTCTTGCAGGAACGGAAGTTGACCGTGTGCCCAAGATACTCCGGCTTCGAGAGCATGGCGCCGACGGTGCTGGCCAGCCAGTCGTATCGCTTGGACTCATCTGGCTTGTGTATCTTGTTATAGTCGCGGGAGGCCATATAGTAGCCCGGGGCTTCGATCTTCTCCCGATGGAAGATGGTGGCGATTTTACCGGGGCCGTAGCCGTTGGCCGCCAGCTGGAACATACGCCGGACCACGGCGGCGGCCTCCTCGTCGACGACCCACTTGGTTTTGTCGGCCGGGTCCTTTCTGTACCCATATATCGGGATGTTGGTGATCCGCCGGCCGGACTTGCCCTTCACCTGATAGGCCTGGGTCATCTTCCGGGAGCAGTCACGGAGGTAAAAATCGTTCATGATGTTGATGAACGGGGCGATCTCGCCGCTGCCGCGGTCGACGCTGTCGATGCCGTTGGAAACGGCGATAAACCGCACATCATTCTGGGGGAAGAAAACCTCCGTGTAATACCCGGTCTGCAGATACTCCCTGCCGACCCGGGACATGTCCTTGACGATCACCGTGCCGATCCTCCCGGCTTCGATGTCCGAGATCATGCGCTTCCAGGATGGACGATCAAAGCTGCCGCCGCTGAACCCGTCATCCGTATAATGGGCGAAGGGAACGAAGCCGTGCTGCTGCGCGTATTCTTCCAATAAGGTTTTCTGTGTCTGGATGGAACTGCTGTCCCCGATCAGGTCGTCGTCACGGGAGAGGCGCTCGTAAAGAGCTGTCAATTTGGTTTCCGTCGGTCCGTGCATATTACGCACTCCTTTCGGACTGACGATTCGTTTGCGGCAAACGTAGTGTACCATGATTTCCGTGAGAAATCAACCGCAGGGTTATATCTTCAAACGATTCTTTTGCGACATCGCTCGAATAGGCGTTGACCGTGTAGGTCGTGTGCCCGATCCGCTTGGTGTAGGTAAACAGCTTCATGCGGGGCCGAAGGTCCTCCTTTCCTCAGTTGTTCGGTGGGCGAAACAAGCAGCGCTACAAATACAGTTGCGCTCATTTTTGTGATCTCCATTTCTATGATTTTTGTTGTCGATAGGGTCCACTTCCCGACAAGCGGTGCGAAACGGTCTCGGTTCCCAGCACGGAAGCCGACTGCCGCAAGCGCGGCATAGGTCCTTGG
Organism: uncultured Eubacteriales bacterium; assembly: GCA_900319345.1. Lineage (GTDB taxonomy): Bacteria > Bacillota > Clostridia > Christensenellales > CAG-138 > RUG472. The sequence continues at coordinate 25,366 of ONNZ01000012.1, read as the reverse complement.
GTGTCATTGGTCGATAGGGGTTCCTCCTTGAAATAGTTGTGTTCTGTCAGTTCCCTTCCCGGCCGCAGCCGGTGCGATACGTTTTTACTCCTTTCTGCGCGGCAAAAGAAAAGCCAGCCCGAAGGCTGGCCGAAGAATACCGTCCGATTTGTTTTTCTTGCTGTGCCATTCCCGCTGCGGCGGTGCGATGCAATACTGGATCACATTAGATAACTGCCATGAGGCAACACGTCCCACAGCAAAGTGCTCCTAGTTTTTATATAATGAATACAGCCTTTTTCGGTGCTCCAATGGAGCACCGGCAGCATCCGCAAATTAGCTTGATCACCTGTACCCAAGTTGGGTACAGGGAAAAAGTGGGCGCAGTATCCAAATAGAAAATATCTATATAATAAAGCCATTAGCCCCCTGCAATTGTTCCTGTCAGGAACCTCTTTTTTGAAAACTGCGGGACTAGTATTTTTTGGAAATCGCAGCTTCCGACGTCGCCTTCATCTCCCCTCATATATTAGGAAACCAGGAGGCGAAAATCGGTACCATTATTCGAAAAAACTTTTGTATATTATTTCTGCCAAAAACAAAAAACGCGCACCGTAATAGATGCGCGTCCCTTGGATATAACAGGTTATGTGTAAATTAGTTCGTTTCGGACGATCTCCTCCGCCCGGTTGCGGATGTTGTTCATGCGTCCGACCCAGCCAAGCTGATCTCGATGCTTCAGTTCCTCTGTGACGCCCCCCGCTTTTGCCATCTGCTTGACGAGGGAATCCATTAGGTCCTGGGCGGCCTCATTGGTGTCGATCAGGTTCTGAGTCGGGGTGCCTTGCAGCAGCATGGCATTGTAGGTGCCCTTCCGATGCTCCTTCAGATACCGCTTTCGACGCTGCCCCCAAATGCCGATGTCGCCTTCCGGCTGTGGGTCCATGACGAGATTGGGGATCTGATAGCTACCGACCTGTGAATATGTACCGCCTCTTTCTTCGAATAAAGACTTCATTTTTGTATGCCTCCATGCTATACTCTTGGTTGCTAAGGGGTTTGGCTTTACGCCAGCGGAAAAGACTACTCCTTTCTCATGCCCGCATACCGTTGTTGCCGCAAACGAACCGCAGTCATGGTATTAGGTGAATCTTCTTTTCACCCTTTACAGCATACATTCCACTGAAAAGAAAAAGCGGCAAAGAATAATCCTCAACTGTTCATCTGCGCTTCCACCAGCCGGGTGGCGCCGTAGCGCTCCCGCAGCAGGGGCTTTTCGATCTTGCCTGTGGGGTTCCGGGGCACCTTGGCGAAGATCAGCTTCCGGGGCCGCTTGTAGCGAGGCAGAGCCCGGCAGAAGTCGTTGACCTCGGTTTCGGAGAGGGATTCGCCCTCCTTCACCTCAACGATGGCCGCCGCGATCTCGCCCAGCCGCTCGTCCGGGAGGCCGATGACCGCCACGTCCTTGATCTTCCCGTGGGTCCGCAGGAAGTCCTCGATCTGCACCGGGTACAGGTTTTCGCCGCCGGAGATGATCACGTCCTTCTTTCGATCCACCAGGTACACGAACCCGTCCGCATCCATCTTGGCCATGTCCCCGGTCCGGAGCCATTCGCCCATAAAGGATTCCTCGGTGGCCTTGGGGTTCCGGTAGTAGCACTTCATGACCCCGGGGCCCTTCACCAGCAGTTCGCCCACCTCGTCGGGGGCCGTGTCCTCGTTCTTGTCGTTGACCACCCGGATCTGCCAACCGTAGCCGGCCTTGCCGATGGCCCCCAGCTTGTGAAGGTTCTCCATGCCAAGGTGCACACAGCCCGGGCCGATGGACTCGGAAAGGCCGTAGTTCACGTCGTACTGATGCTTGGGGAACACCTTCAGCCACCGCCGCACCAGGGAGGGGGGCACGGGCTGGGCGCCGATGTGCATGAGCCGCCACTGGCCCAGTTCGTAGTCGCTGAGCTTCAGCGCGCCGGAATCGAGAGCGTCCAAAATGTCCTGGACCCAGGGCACCAGCAGCCACACGATGGTGCACTTCTCCTCGCTGACGGTCTGGAGCACCCAGTCGGGCCGGACGCCCCGAAGGAGCACCGCCCGGCTGCCGGAGAGCAGGCTCCCGAACCAGTGCATCTTGGCGCCGGTATGGTAGAGGGGCGGGATGCAGAGGAACACGTCCTGATGGGTCTGCTGATGGTGCTTCTGCTCGCAGACGGCAGCGTGCATCAGCGCCTTGTGGGCGTGCAAAATGGCCTTGGGAAAGCCGGTGGTGCCGGAGGAGAAGTAGATGGCCGCGTCGTCGTCCTCCGTGAGCTCCACGGCGGGGGCCCGGCTGGAGCAAAACTCCACCAGCCTGTCGTAGCTGTCGGCGAAGGCGGGCACGTCCTCGCCCACATAGAAGAGGGTCTTCACCCGGGGGAGCCGGGGGAGGGCGGAGGCCACCCGCTCCGTGAACTCCGGCCCGAACACCAGCACGCTCACTTCAGCGAGGTCCGCGCAGTAGGCGATCTCCTCGTCGGTGTACCGGTAGTTCATGGGCACGGCCAGGGCCCCGGTCTTCAATATGCCGAAGTAGATGGGCAGCCATTCGAGGCCGTTCATGAGCAAAATGCCCACCTTGTCCCCCTTCTTCACGTTCCGGGTGAGCAGGAGGTTGGCGAACCGGTTGGCCTTGGTGTCGAATTCCCGCCAGGTCATGTCCCGGCGATAGCGGCCCTCAGGGCCGGGCTCGATCAGGGTATACTCCCGCCAGGTCATCTCCGCGGCGGGGCGGGCGGCGGGGTTGATCTCCACCAAAGCCACCTCGTGGGGGAAGAATTTGGCGTTCTTTTCCAGGGCTTCTGTGATGAGTTCCATAGGTCTCTCCCTTCCACAACGAAATTTTATATATGATAGCATCCTTTCCGCCCGATGACAAGAGGCAAGTTGCCTTCCGATAAACGGAAAAGAATTATCGAAAAACAATAAAATTAGATTGACAAACGATGCAAACAGTGGTATGGTATAGCCAACGAAAGACAAAGGAGCGATCCAAACATGCCCAAGATCAGCAAAAACGCCTCCGTGACCCTGTCCTTGATCTGCTGCGGGATCGGGTTTTTGGGGTTGATCTTCCTGGCCGTGTACTTCCCCTTCATGACCCCCAGGACCGAGAGCCGGGCTGTCGTCGGCGCAGTCCTGGCGCTGGACTACCTGCTGCTGGTCCCCGTAGCCGTGGCTAACGGTTTCCTGGTGAAACTCCTGCTGCTGGTGAGGCGGCGGCAGGTGTTCACGGACGGGGCGGTGTCGTGCCTTCGGACCATCAGCTGGTGCTGCTTCATCGAGGCGGGGCTGTTCGTGGTGATCGGTGTCCTGTTCTTCGGGATCGACCTCATCCTGGCCTTCGTGGCGGGCTTCCTGGGCCTGGTGCTGCGGGTGGTCAAGAATGTGATCGAGGAAGCCGTGGCCCTGAAGGCCGAGAACGACTTCACCATCTGAAGGGAGGGCAGCGCCATGATCGAAGTGAACCTGGACGTGATGATGGCCAAGCGTCGCATGAGCCTCAACGAGCTCTCCGACCGGGTGGGCATCACCATCGCCAACCTGTCCATCCTGAAGAACAACAAGGCCAAGGCCGTCCGCTTCTCCACCCTGGACGCCATCTGCCGGGAGCTCCACTGCACCCCCGGCGACATTCTCGAATACAGAGAGGAAACCTGACATGGAAGAATTGAATACGAACCTGACGGTGCAGCAAATGGCTGCGCCTGAGTCCCCCATACCTCAAAAGCCCCCCGTGCCCCTTCGGGACCGGGTGCTGGCCTTCGCGCTGCTGGCTCTGGGCTACCTGGTGTGCCGGTTCCAGATCCATGACTGGCCCCTGCTGGGCCTTGTCTACGGCCTCGTCCTATACAGCCTGACGGCGTGGCACTTTCAGGGCCGGGCGGGCCGACGGGCCTGGGGCGTCTGGGCGGTAGGGCTCCTGTTCCTCCTCGCGCACTTCTTGACCGACAACGGCCCGGTCCGCTTCTTCGCCCGGTGGCTCGCTGTGCTCCTGTGGGGCTATGGGGTCTACTGCGCCGGGGGCAACTCCGCCGAGGACCGGCTGGGGGATATGTTCGCGGCGGAGCTCTTCAAAGCGGACCTCCTCATGCCCTTCTCGAAGCTGGGGGCCTTCTTTACCGCCGCCTTCTCGGGCGGCAGGCGGAGCTGGCTCAAGTCGGCCCTGCTGCTCTTGCTGGGGCTGGGCCTGGCGCTCATCCCCCTGCTGATCGTGGTGAACCTCCTGCAGTACGACGCGGCCTTTTCGAAGCTCCTCGAAGACATCTTCTCCGAAAACCTGCCCCAGGCCGTCTTCGACCGCCTCCTGTACCTCCTGCTGGCCGTGGCCATGGCCGCCTTCCTCATGAGCTGCCTCTGCGGCAGCCGGGAACATCGCATGAGCCGGGTGCTGGATCGTGAGAGCGTGGCAGCCTTCCGCATCCGCCGTCGGTTCCTGCCCCTGATCGTCAGCGTCGCCATGCTTCTGCCCCTGCTGCTCCTGTACGGCCTGTTCTTCTTCAGTCAGTGGCCCCTGTACACCTCCGCCTTCACCGGTGCGCTGCCCCAGGGCTACACCTACGCCGACTACGCCCGGGAGGGATTCTTCCAGCTCTGCGCCGTTTGCGCCATCAACGGTCTTTTATACCTGTTCGTCAGCCTGTTCACCAAGAAGGGACAAGGGGAGGGCGTCCGCAAGGCTCTGCTGACGGTGCTGTGCCTCTGTAGCCTCATTCTGGCGGCAACGGCCTTTTCGAAGATGGTCCTGTACGTCCGGACCTACGGCCTGACCCCCAAGCGGGTGTATGCGAGCTGGGGCATGATCCTGCTGGTGATCGCCTTTCTGCTGGCCCTCCTCGGCGCCTATTGGAAGAAGCTGAACATCACCCGGGCCCTGTGCGGCCTGTTCGTGGGCATGTTCGGCCTGCTGTGCCTGGTGGACACCAACGCCCTCATCGCGGACTACAACGTCCGAGCCTACGAGCAGGGCCGTCTCGAAATGGTGGACACCGGTGTCTTCTGGGACATGGGGGACTCCGCCGCCCCCGCCGCCGCCCGGCTGGTGGACGATCCGGAATACGGGATGGAGGCGAAGCGCTTTTTGAGCAATCATGGGAAAAGGACGGTCTTCGAGGCCCTCTGTCACGGCGTTCCCGGCTTGCGGGCCCGGGCCGTGTGCGCCCCCTATTGGCGGGAGAGGGTGACCGTTCGGGTCCGCATCGACACGGAGAACGGCTTCGAAGCCCTGGGCTGCTGGTACGGGGAGAAGGGCTACGAGCACAGCGCGGGCACGTCCGTGCACGCGGACGGCAGCCCCTACGCCCGAGGCCAGAAAACTTTCTTCGAATTGGAGCCTGTAGAATGGGACGGCTGGGCCCCCATCGAAGACAGGGAGGCCCTGCGCTTTCAGTTGGCCGTCACGGACGAGGTGAACGAGGATCGCATGACCAACTGGGTATCCTGCTGTTACGGCGACACCGTGGAGATCGTTCTCACCGGCAACGCCGAGCAGGGCTACACCATCGCCCGGGCGGATTAACCCAAGCATCCCTCCAGCCCCTCCCGGTCCAGGAGCCGGAAGGAGCCCCGATAGACGGCCAAGAGGCCGTCTTTTTCCATGCGGGAAAGCTCCCGGGAGAGGGCGCTGCGGTTCACGCCCAACAGGGACGCCATGGCCTCCCGGGTCATGGGGAGGGTGAAGGTAGGGCCGCCCTGGTCCCGGGCTGCGTCCAGCAAAAACAGGGCGATCCGGCCTCGGAGCGAGCGCTCGGAGAGGTACCGGACCTTCCGGTTCAGAGCCCAGTAGCGGGCGGAAAGCTCGTGGAGCAGGTTGATCCGAAGCCGGTTGCCGAAGTCGCCGGCGGCCTCCATGATGCTGTCGAAGGGCACGAACAGCACCCGGGCGTCCTCCAAGGCCTCCACGGTGACGGGGCTCTTGCCGTTGTCCGTGGCCATGAGCATGTCCCCGAACATGCTGCCGGGGCTCAGCACGCTCTGCAGGTTTTCCTCCCCTTGCCGGTTCAGCCGATAGGCCTTGATCTTGCCGGAGAGCAGCACCCCCGCGGCGGTGACCCGATCCCCCTGGGAGAGCAGCATGGCCCCCCGGGGGAAGCTGTCCAATTTGCACCGGGCGCTTTTCAAAAACCCGGCCACGTCGTTGGGGTCCAATCCGGCGAACAGCGACGCCGACAACAGGGCGGGGGAGAGGATGATGGTGTCCATAGGCGGCTCCTTTTTGTTGCTTTGGCAACAGTATACACGCTTTCGGCCCTTCTTGCAATCCCCGGCGGATATTGCTATAATGGGGTATACTAAGGGAATATATGTGGGAAAGGAGCGACATGGAGCAGGAACAGGCCAAACAGCATAGCCGGTTCAGCCTGGATATGGATCTGGACTACCGCCACGTGGACGTGGTGGACGGCATCCGGGGCCTCACCGTGCTCATGGTGCTGTGGTTCCACTTCTGGCAGCAGACCTGGTTCATGCCCAGCTATCCCACGCCCTGGCTGAGCTTTTTGGGCATCACCAACCTGACCCCCAGCCACATCCGCTGGGTGGGCTACATCTTCGTGGACATGATGGTGCTCCTGTCCGCCTTCTGCCTGACGCTGCCCATCGCCCGGTCCATGCTTCTCGGCGAAGGGGTGGACGACGCCTGCACCTTCTATAAGAAGCGCTTCGCCCGCATCTACCCAAGCTACCTGCTGGCGGTGCTGGTGTCTTTCGGCTTTCAGGTCTATTGGAACCACTACCCCACGGTGTCCTACGCGGTCCGGGACCTTATCTCCCACCTGACCTTCACCCACATGTTCCGGGCGGACACCTACGTCTACGCCCCCATCAACGGGGTGCTGTGGACCGTGGGGCTGGAGGTGCAGTTCTACGTGCTGTTCCCCCTGCTCACGAAGCTCTTCCGCAAGAGCCCCCTGCTCTTCTGGGGGACGCTGACGGGCTTCGGGGCCCTGTTCATCTACCAGTACGCCCTGAAGCAGGAGCCCATCAACATGCAGGTGAACCAGTTGCCCACCTTCCTGCCCGTGTTCGCCAACGGTATGCTGGCGGCGTACCTGTTCACCTGGTACTGCGTGAAGGTCCCCTATAAGCGGCTGCGGGGGGTGTTCTTCACGGCCCTCGCCATTGTGGGGGCGGTGCTCATCCGCAACGAGATCGTCTCCGCCCAGATGTACCCGGCGGACAAGCAGATCTGGCAGCTGGAGAACCGGATCGGCCTGTCCCTGTGCTTCACCCTGTTCCTCGTTAGCGCCGCCCTGTCGTTAAAGCCCCTCCGCTGGCTGTTCTCCAACCCGGTGGCCCGGTTCCTGGGGGCCATCTCCTACAACCTGTACCTCTATCACCAGCGGCTGATCGTGCTCTTGCGCATGAGCTTGGGCTTTCAAAGCGGGGCGGACGTGGCCGCGGCGGGGACCAAGATGCAGATCTTCCTGACGGCGGAGGCCCTGGGCCTGTCCCTCCTGTTGGCGGCGGTGCTTACGTACCTCTGGGAGAAGCCCATGCATCGGTGGATATTGTCCTGGGGGCAGAAGAAGGAATCGACTCCGGCGCAAGCCGAAACCATATCAGAATCCACAGAAAGGAAATGAACCCATGCACTATCGTTACAAAACCAAGAACGTCTGTTCCAGCGAGATCAACTTCGACTTGGTGGAGGGCAAGCTCCACAATGTGGTCTTCACCGGCGGCTGCAACGGCAATTTGAAGGCCATCGGCAAGCTGGTGGAGGGCATGGACGCGGACCAGGTCATCGCCCTGCTCAAGGGCAACACCTGCGGCCCCAATTTCACCTCCTGCGCCGACCAGCTGACGAAAGCTGTCGAGGCGGCGAAGGCCGAAATCGCCTGAGTTCATAGATATTTTGCAGGAATTTGACAGGATTTGGCTTGTGGGGGCCGTTCTGCCGTGGTACAATACCCACGATTTTTAACCAAAGGAAGTCAAACGGTGAACCTGAAACGCTGGAGCGCCGTCCTGCTGGCCCTGCTGTGCCTCCTCATGGGGGCCTGCGGACCCAAGGAAACGGCCCAGGCCATACAATCGGAAAGCATCCCCACGGCGGAGCCCACCCAGGCCCCGCTGACAGCCGCGCCTACGGAGGAGCCCCAGCGGCAGACCCTGGTGGTGGCGGCCAACACCCCCGCGCCCACGCTGACGCCTCAGCCCAGCCCCACGCCCACGGCCACGCCCCTGCCCACGCCTACGCCCACGGCGTCGCCCATCCCCTTCTCCTACTATGCCCCCACGGTGAACATGACCTTCGAGGAGCTGGTGGGGGGGCTCGAGGACACCTACTACGAGACGGAGGGCATCGATCCCATCCTGCCCAAGGGCTATCCGGCCCCGGACACCTATAAGCTGATCGTGGACGTGACCTGGCAGGTGGTCATGGCCTTCAAGAAGGACGCCAAGGGGGAGTACACCGTCCCCGTCCGGTATATGCTCTGCTCCACCGGCAGCGCCAAGAACGGGCTGACCAAGATCGGCACCTTCCCCCTGAAGGAGTGCCGCCTCCGCTTCGGCACCTTCGCCAGCGGCGATTTCTCCGCCCAGTATTGGACGCTGATCGTGTCCAGGACCTACTTCCATTCCGTGGTGTACCATCGGGGTGCCCGGAACGGCCAGAAGGACCTGAACAGCGTGTACGTGGACAAGTACCTGAAGCTGGGCTCCCAGGACAGCCACGGCTGCATCCGCCTGCCCGTGCCCGACGCCCGCTGGATCTTCTACAATTGCGCCTACGGCACGGAGGTGGAGATCCGTCAGGGCAGCAAGAACGATATGGAGACCAAGGCCATCCGGGAGCAGCTGAAGCTGGCCGAACCGCCCAAGGTGGTGACGGGCCTTGCGCCGGGATCAGCGCCCTACACCGACAACTGGACCATCGACGACGTGAAGCTGGAGGTGGAGTACATCCACGCCACGCCGCCCCCCGCACCGAAAAAATGACACAAAAAAAGACCGGGATCCCGGTCTTTTTTCATACGTAGATCACGTCGATCCCCTTCTCTCGGGCGAAGCCCACGGTCTGGGCGGTGCCGCTGGGGGCGCGCTTGAGGTAGGCGATGCACAGGTCCGCGTCCTCCACCAGCTGCCGGTTCCGAAGGGCCATGCACCCGGAGAAGTAGTGGTTGGAGAGGTACAGCACCTCCTCGGCCGCCTTCTTTTGCCGCAAAAGCTCCGCCTTGTCCCCGGCGCTGAACGCCTCCCCGAAGCCCGTGTAGGGGAGCAGCAGCACCAGCTGCATGTCGAGATGCCGTTCCTTCTCCAGCAGCACCAGCTTCCCGCACAGCAGGTCGAATCCCTCCGCGCCGCCGCAGTAGAACCGGCGGGCGCCCCGATCGAAGGCGCGGCGGATGGCCGTCTCCGTGTCGGCCACCAGCTGCCGAAAGGCGGCGGACCGGACGGGCGGCAGCTCTCGATGGCCCGTGAAGCAGACGGATCGAAGGGATGTGCGGTTGGACGGCATATCTTCCATATCAGGAAAACTATACCACAATTTGTCCGTCCTGTCCTCGTAAACTCGTTTTTATTTTATCTTTTTTGTTAACCTTTTGTTTTTCGACAGACAGAGCCCCCACAAGATGATACAATGGCACCATCCCAAAAGGAAAAGGAACGACCATGAAACAGATCAAAAAGAGAAGAAGGATCCTTCGCATCGGCAATCCCATCGGGTTCAGCCTGTTCTGCCTGGTGTGCCTGGCGCTGCTGGCGGGGTTGTATCTGGGCATATCCTGGGCCATCAAGAACGGCCCCGGCGTGGTGAAAGCCATGCGCACCACCGTCCAGGAGGAGGTCATGACCACGCCCACCGTGGAGCCCTCCCGGGAGCCCAAGGACGAGCTTTTGCCCACGCCCACGCCCACGCCGGAGGTGAAGGAGACCCCCGCTTTGGGCACGCCCGTGGCGTCCACGCCCACTCCGGAGCCCACGGTCTACGTGACCGCCGATCCCGCGCAGGACATTTCCGCGCCCCTCTACGGCCAGATCATCGGCATCGACCCCTGCCGTGACAACACCAAGCGCCCCGAGGAAGCGGAGAACAACCTGATCCTGGCGAACCATCTCAAGCGGTACCTGGAGAACCAGGGCGCCAAGGTGGTCCTGGGCCGGACCGAGGAGGACAAGGGCAAGGTGGAGGATAGCACCCGGGCCAGGATCTTCCGGGAGGCCAGCTGCACCTATGTGGTCCGCCTTAAGTGCAACTATATCAACGCCAAGACCTCCGCCTGCTACGTGAAGGTGACCAAGAAGAACAAGGAATTCGGTCAGAAGATGATCGACGCGTACACCCTGGCCACCGGCATGAAGAAGCAGAGCAACAAGAAGAACGGCATCCAGGTGGAGGACGACGCCGTGGCCGACAAGTGCGGCTGCCCCTGCGTGGCGTACCTGCTGGGCAACTGGGAGAACGAGCAGGACTATGCCAACCTCCACGACGAGGTATTCATCGACCGCATGTGCGAGGGCATCTTCAACGGCCTGGTGGCCGAGATCAACGGCGAGCCTGTGCCCACCGCCACGCCCGCGCCCATCGTGCCGGAGGAGACCACGACGGGCCAATGACCCCTTTTAAACAATAAAGCCTCGATATCGAGGCTTTTTTTATTTCTCCTTACAGGCGTTCCATCCGGGGCAGCAGCTTTTCGTACAGCGCCTCCCGGTTCTCCGGCGTGATATAGAACACTTCCGCCCGGGGCTGGGATAGGACCGCGTTCAGGAAAGGCACGTTCCTGCGACTCTTCACGGCGGCGATCACGGGCACGTCCCCCGAGAGGGCCTCCAGCACCGCGGCGGTGAAGGCCTCCGCCCGGGCCTCGAAGAACCCCAGCTCGTCCATGACGAGGACGCCGTCGGGCCGGGCCGCCCGGACGTACCGGACGCCCAGACCGTCGAAGACCTCCAGGTTGGGCCGGTGGGTCCGGCTGTCGCAGACGCCGATACAGTTCTCCTCCATGTAGACCCGTTCCGTCACGGGCTGCCCGGCCGGGTGGATGTAGATGGGGTGGAACCCGTCCGGACCCGCCGGGACCATCTTGGTGACGAACCCGTACCGGGGGCGAGGGCAGGCCCGGAGCAGCCGTTCGATCAGCGTGCTCTTGCCCACGCCCCGTTCGCCTGAGATGAGGATGTGTATCTTCTCCGCCATCTTCACGCTCCCAAAGAGTTCTGCATCAGGGCGTCGTATTGTTCCCGGGTAATGTCGCAGTGATAGAACAGCTTAAAATACTCCTGCACCGCCGCGAACAGGTCCAGCTGGGCCGCCTCCGGGTACAGAAGCTCGCTCATCCACAGCATGCCCAGGTACCGCTGGACGGAGGGCGGGAAGCCCATCCAGTTGTAGGGGCCGAAGGGCACCTCGTAGTATTCACCGTTCCGAATGGCGGTCACGGTCTGCCACTCGGGGCGGTTTTTTACGTCCCCATAGATGCTCTCGGGGGCGAAGAGGATCACCTCCGGGTCCCAAAGCAATATCTGCTCCATGTCCACCTCGTTGCCCGTGCCCTTCGACGAGGGGTTCTCCACTACGGCCAGGTTGTTGCTGAGGAGGTCGATGATCTCGGCGTGGTAGCTCCCCTGGGCGATGACGTTCAGGCCCTGGTCTCCGGTGACGTACAGCAGGTTTCTCTTCTCCACGGCGCCCGCGATCTCCACCGTCCTCGCATAGACCCGGTCGCAGTAGGCGGCCAGGGCTTCGGCCTCTGCGGGCATATCCAGGAGTTCGCCCAGCTTCCGGTAGGCGTCGCCCATGGAGGCGGTCAAGGCGGTGATGTGGACGAAGGGGATGCCGGTCTGCTCCTGCAGGGCGTCCAAATCCTCCACGATAGTCTTCTTGGGCTCGCCCACGTCGATGACTATCTGGGCGCCGCTGGTTAAGAGGGTCTCCAGATTCAGCTCGCCCTTGCCGCCGTAGAGCTGACCCAGGACGGGCAGGTCATAATACTTTATGTCGAAGAACTGTTCGGCTGTCTTATCCCATTTGCTGGCGATGCCTGCCAGCCGGTCCGGGCACAGGGCGAAGAGGACGATCTGGGCCAGGGGGCCGCTGACGGCCACCTTGTCCAGAGTATAGGGTACCTCCACAGTCCGGCCCACTGAGTCGGTGAAGGTCCGGGTTTGAGGGGTCTGCGGAGCTTTGGCCGCGGCGCAGGCCGTGGACAGCAGCATCAGCGCCGCCAGCAGCAGGGTAACGATGCGTTTCATGTTCCTTTCCTCCTTATCGGGGTATATCCCGGGCCTGGATGACGATCATGCCCACGGGCCGCCGGGCGGGCAGGTAGTAGGGGAAGACGGGGTCGCCCGTTTCCGTAAGCCGGGAAAGGGCCTCGGCCACGGCCGTCCCGGGGTCGTAGAGCCGGAAGAACCGGACCGCGTCGGGGAGGCTTCGAAAGGGCTGGCCCATGTCCGCGTCGAAGGTCTCGGCGGTAAAGGGCACACCCAGGCGCTCCAATTCAGCGCAGGTCAGGGGGTAGGTGAACTTGCGGACGGCGCCCGGGTCCCGGGTGAAGCGGTGGGTGCTCCAGTTCTTCTTGAACAGGACCAGCGTATCCCGGCAGTGAGCCCTGGCCCAGGCCAGGGTCTCCGGCACGCCGCCGAAGAAGCAGAACAGGCCGCCGTCGTAGACCTCCTCAGGCGGCAGCGCGAAGGCGTCCCCCTGCCGGACGGTGAGCCCCGAGGTCCCCGGAATGTACCGAAGGGGCAGAGGGGAGAGATCCATGGCGGTCACGTGGTAGCCCCGCTTCGCTAAAGCCACCGACAGGTGCCCGAGGCCGCAGCCCCCCTCGAAGAGGGTGCCGCCAGGCGGGAGATAGGCCGCCGCCTTCTGGGCCAAAAGGTCATAGCTGTTCGTATATGCGGCGCTGTCGTTCCAAAAGGCGGCGCTTTCTTCGGTCCAGGTGAACATCAGTCCGCCTCCTTAGGCACCAGCACGGGCCCCTGCTCCGTCTCCACCAGCGCGATCCGTCGGCCGTAGAGCGCCTCCAAAAGGGCGGGCGTCAGCACCTCCCTGGGCCCGCCCAGGGCCAGCATACGCCCCTCCTGCAGGGCCAGGGCCCGATCCGCGAACCACAGGGCGTGCTGGGGGTCGTGGGTGGACAGGAGGACGGTGTATCCGTCCTTCGCCAGGTCCCGGGCGACGCTCAGCACGTGGAGCCGGTTCCCGTAGTCCAAACTGGCCGTGGGCTCGTCCATCAGCAGTATCTTCGCCTGCTGGGCGAGAGCCCGGGCGATGAACACCAGCTGCTGCTCCCCGCCGGACAGATGGTCGAAGGGCCGGTCGGCAAGCTGGGAGATGTTCACCCGCGCCATGGCGTCGCGGGCCGCGGCCCGCTCCTTCTCCCCGGGCAGGTTGAAGGGGGAGAGGGTGTGGCTGGTGCCCATGAGCACCATATCGAAGGCGCTGTACCGGAAGGACAGGGGATGGGCCTGGGGGATGGCGGCCACCCGGTGGGCCCGTTCCCGAGGGCTGAGGGCGGCCAAATCGGCGCCGTCGGCGGCGATGCGGCCCGAGTATTTGCGCTCCTGGCCCATGACGCACTTGAAGAGGGTGGTCTTCCCCACGCCGTTGGGGCCCAGGATGGCCAGCAGCTCTCCGGCTTCGGCGGTGAAGGTCAGCTCGTGGAGCACGGGGCGCTTCCCATAGCTGAAGCTCAGGTTTTCCACGGTCAAACTCATAGCTTTTCCTCCTTCCGCATGATGAGGTAAAGGAAGAAGGGCGCGCCCACCAGGGCGGTCAGGATGCCGATGGGGATCTCCACGGGCAGCAGGTTCCTTGACACGTCGTCCACCAGCAGCAAAAAGGCGGCCCCGCAGAGGAAGCTGCCGGGCATAAGGTATCGGTGATCGCTCCCCAGGACCTTCCGGCACAGATGGGGCACCACCAGGCCCACCCAGCCGATCATGCCCGAGAAGGACACACTGGCGGCGGTGACCAGGGTGGCGGCAAGGAGCAAGGCGAGGCGCACCCGGCCCGTGTTCACCCCCAGGGCCCGGGCTTCGCTCTCCCCCAGGCTCAGCAGGTTCAGCTGCCACCGGAGCAGGAACAGGGGCGCCAGACCCACCGCCATGGGCAGGAAGGCCAGGGGGATATCGGAGAGCCGGGTCCCGGAAAGGCTGCCCATGAGCCAGTAGGTGATCTGGGGAAGCTGGTTGCTGGGATCGGCCACCAGCTTGATGTAGGAGGTGCCGGCGTTGAACAGGGAGGAGAGCATGATGCCCGCCAGGATGAGGTTGATGAGCCTTGCCCCCGGCGCCCGCCGGGCCACCAGCATCACCAGGCCCACGGAAAGAAGGCCGAAGCAGAAGGCGCTGACGGTGATCATCCGGGTGGACGCCCCCAGCAAAATGGCCAGGGCGGCCCCGAAGGCGGCTCCGCTGGAGGCCCCCAGGATGTCCGGGGAGGCCATGGGGTTGTGGAACACCCCCTGGAAGGCTGCCCCCGCCCCGGAGAGGGCGCAGCCCACCAGGCAGGCCATGACGATCCGCGGCAGGCGGATGTTCACCACGGCGATCTCCATCTGTTCCGTCCAGGTCCTGTCAAGGGCCCCGCGCCCCGCGAACAGCTCCAGGAACCGGGTCCATAGGATCTTCACCACCGTGAGGGGCGGCACTCCGTACCGTCCCAGGGAGAAGGAGACGAGGAACAGGAACAGGAGGGCCAGCCCCATCACCAGCAACGCCCGGCGGGCTTTTTTTTCACTGCCCATGGCTGCACCTCCTTCCCGTTATTTTTACGTAAAGATAACGCTTGCCTACAGTATACCGCGTCCCCTCTCGTTTGTCCAGCCTTCCGGCCAAAAAGAGGGGAAGGTATTGCCTGGTCCGCCGTTTCGTGGTATATATCTTCCATACCGCCGAAAGGACGAAGCCCCATGATCATCCACGAGTACGACCCCCATACCCAGCCCATGATCGACCTTGCGGCCTTCTACGGGCCGAAGAAGCGCCTGCTGGACAAGTGCCTGATCCTCTTTTCCAAGGAGATCCACGACCATCTTCTCGGCCGGTTCGACTGCGCCGTGGTGGGCCACATCGGCGCCTGCAACGGCGTCACCCCCATCTACGGCTTCGACCTGGACGGAGAAACGGTCGCCTTCTACCTTTCCCCCATCGGTTCCGCCATCGCCTCCGGCACCTGCTACGAGGTCCATTGGCAGACCGGGGCCACCAAGTTCCTCATGTTCGGCTCCTGCGGGAGCCTGGAGGGGGAGAGGACCCGGGGCAGGTACATCGTCCCAACCGAGGCCTACCGGGGCGAGGGCGCTTCCTATTACTACGCGCCGCCCGCCGACTACATTGCGATCAAAACGGCGGACAAGCTGGCCGCCATCTTCGATGCCCTGGGCGCGCCCTATGTGCAGGGCCGGGTCTGGACCACGGACTCCATGCTTCGGGAGACCGTGGGCCTGGTGCAGAAGCGCCGGGCCGAAGGCTGCCTGGTCGTGGAGATGGAGCTCGCTGGCGTACAGGCCCTCTGCGACTTCTACGGCCTCACCCTCTACGACTTTTTGGAGGCCGGGGACGTGCTGGATGAAAGCGGCTACGAGGCCTCGGGCCTCAAGAGTGCCAACCACCACCTGGGCAAGCTTCACCTGGGATTGGAAATCCTCAAACGCATCTAAAGGAGAAACCCATGAAATCCACCTGGACCCTGCCCGAGGGCTACGGGCAAAAGTATCTCATCGACCTGAAGGACAATAAGCGGCAGTTCCGGATCGTCAACGGCCTGTCCATCGCCATCATGCTGGCGCTGGCTGCCCTGCTCTTCCAGCTTTTGTGGTATGGCTTCCTGGAGCTGCACTTCGAGGGGCTGCCCGTCCAGACCCTGGTGATGCTGGTGGGCATGATCGCCTACATCCCCCTCCACGAGCTGGTCCACGGCATCTGCATCCGCCGGTTTTCCGGCAAGAGGGCCAAGTACGGCTTCACCCTGGTCTACGCCTACGCCGGGAGCGACTGCTATTTCAACAAGGGGGACTACCTTATCATCGCCGCTGCCCCGGTGGTGTTCTGGGGCCTTATCTTCCTGCTCCTCCTGTTCCTGCTTCCCGTAAATTGGCGGTGGGTGCCCTACGTCTGGCAGCTCTTCAACCTGTCCGGCGCGGCGGGGGACTTCTACGTGTTCCATCGTCTCCACAGGGAGCCGGACACCATCCTCTGCCAGGACACCGGCGTGAAGATGGCCGTCTTCGACCGGCTCTGATCTCTGGCAGATATCTGGCAGATATCTTGTAGAAACCCATAGATTTCTACAGAAGACAAAGACAAAGAAAAAGACAAAGACAAAGAAAAAGACAAAGACAAAGAAAAAGACAAAGACAAAGACGAGGACAAAGATTTTTCTCTCTCTGCCGGGCTGCGCCCTTTGCGCCGAAGGCGCAGAGAGAAAAAACAGCCCCCTTATATAAAGTGTATATTCTCTCCGGCAAATTGACTTGACCCCGGGAGAATGGTAGTATGAACGGTAGAGAAAACAGAGTTTTTGGAGGTATGCTTGCCATGGATGCGGACCATTCCCTTGCCCCGGTCGTTCTGGACGGAGAGAGCCTGACCATCGAAAAGGTGGTGAGCGTGGCTCGATACAACGCCCCCGTGAAGCTTAGTGAAGGCTGCTATGAGGGCATCGACCGGGCCCGGGCCCTGGTGGAAAAGATCCTGCGGGAGGACCGCCGGGTCTACGGCATCTCCACGGGCTTCGGGGAATTCTCCAAGGTGAACGTGGGCCACGAGCAGAGCGCCCAGCTCCAGGAGAACCTGATCTTGAGCCACTGCGTGGCCGTGGGCACGCCGCTGGCCCAGGAGGTGGTCCGGGCCATGATGCTCCTCAGGGCCAACGCTCTCGTGAAGGGCAACTCCGGCATCCGGCGGGAGCTCATCGAGTGCCTCATCGCCATGCTCAACAAGGGCGTCACCCCCGTGGTGCCCCGGCAGGGGTCCCTGGGGGCCTCCGGTGATCTCGCCCCTCTCGCCCACATGGCCCTGGTGCTCCTGGGCCGGGGCGAAGCCTGGTATGCGGGGGAGCGTCTCCCCGGGGCCGAGGCCATGAAACGGGCCGGCATCCCCACCTATCATCTGGTGGCCAAGGAGGGCCTGGCCCTCATCAACGGCACCCAGTGCATGACCGCCCTGGGCACCCTGGCCTGGTACGACCTCGATCGGGGGGCGAAGCTCGCAGACATCACCGCTTCCATGACCATGGAGGCCCTGACCGCCCTCACCTCCGCCTTCGATCCCCGCATCCACGCCCTGCGCCCCCAGCGGGGCCAGAGCCTGGTGGCCAAAAACATCCGCCTGCTCATGGAGAACAGCCCCACGGCGGAGGCCTCCCGTGACCTCAGGGTCCAGGACGCCTACGCCATCCGCTGCATCCCCCAGGTCCACGGGGCCGTCCGGGATTCCATCGCCTACGTGCGGAGCGTCCTGGAGATCGAGATGAACTCCGTCACCGACAACCCCATCCTCTTCCCCGAGGACGAGTCCGTCATCTCCGGCGGCAACTTCCACGGGGAGCCCGTGGCCCTGGTCATGGACTTCCTGGGCATCGCGGCGGCGGAGCTTTGCTCCATCAGTGAGCGTCGATTGGAGCGCATGGTGAACCCCGCCCTCTCCAACGGCCTGCCCGCCTTCCTGACCCCTCACGGGGGCCTCAACTCCGGCTACATGATCTGCCAGTATTCGGCGGCCTCCATCGTGTCCGAAAACAAGGTCCACGCCCATCCCGCCAGCGTGGACAGCATCCCCTCCTCCGCCAACCAGGAGGACCACGTGAGCATGGGCACCACCGCCGCCCGCAAGTGCCGGACCATCGTGAAGAACCTCTATTCCGTCCTGGCCTTCGAGCTCATGGCGGCGGTCCAGGGCATCGATCTTCGAGGCATCCAGGACAAGCTCTCCCCGGTCCATAAAGCGATCTACGACCTGGTCCGGGCGGCGGTCCCCTTCTGCGAGGACGATCACGAGCTTCGGGTGGATGTCTCCGCCATGAACGAGCTCATCCGCTCCGGGAAGATCGAAGCCCTGGTGGCCCGGATGGTGCCCGACTTCCACTGAACATACCTGCCTTTCCAAGCCCGGTCCGCCGGGCTTTTTGCATATCTTGACGTCTCCCCGCGTATTTTGGAACAAAACGCGATCAGGAGGCGACCAATGGATTTCAGTGAAATGAAGGTGACCGAACGGCAGCAGAACGCGGGCCCCTGCAGCCGGTTCACGGTGCAGGAGCCGGAGCAGAAGGTGACCGTGCGCTCCGGCAGCATGATGGCGAAGGTCAGCCTGTGCCTGGGGGTGCTGCTCATCGCCCTGGTGCTGGAGCTGGGCGGCACGGCCAAGGACCGGCAGCGGCAGGTCTTCGCAGAGGAGGATAAGCGGCCGGAGACCACCGCCCGGGCGGAGAATTTGGGGGCCATCTACTACGTGGAGACCGACGCCGCCTCCACGGCCCCCGGCGCGGAGGCCGATGTGAAGCGGGTCAAATGGGCCCCGCCGGTGCGGTCCGACGAGGTGACCCTCCTTCGGGAGGACAGCGTGGTGGGCTTCTCGGCCCTGGACACCCAGATCAGCTGCTGCTGCGGGGGCCAGGTCTTCGCTGTGGGCGAGGACGAGGATTGGGGCAAGTACGTGCGGGTCCGGTCCGCCGGGGATGTGGACGCGGTGTACTACGGCTTCGAGGAGGTGAGCGTCCGGGCCGGGCAGACCGTGCAGGCGGGCCAGCTCCTGGGCACCGTGCCCCTGGGGCGGCGGGTGTATCTCTCCGTGTCCGAGAAGGGCGCGCCCCAGGACCCTCGCGCCTACGTGTCCCTGACGGTCCAGAAGCAGGCATGAAGCGGCTCTTGGAGCTGGGCGAGATGGAGGTGTGGGCCCACTGGACGCTGCTCCCCGCCGTCCTGCTCCTGGTGGTGACGGAGGGACCCGAACGGGCGGGCCTGGGGCTGTTGGCCCTGCTCCTCCACGAGACGGGGCATCTGTTGACCGCCCGGGGCCTTGGCTACCGGGTCCGGTCGTTGGAGCTGTGGCCCTTCGGCGCGGCCCTCAGCATGGATTTGAGCACCGGGAGCCGGGGCGCCCTGCCCGTGGCCTTGGCGGGGCCCCTTTGCAGCATGGCGGCGGCAGCCATGAGCCTGCTCCTGCTGCGGCTCCTGCCCCGGACGGAGGGGGTCATGGAGCCCTTCTTTTGCATGAACCTGTCCCTGGCGGCGGTGAACCTGCTGCCGGCGGAACCCCTGGACGGGGGCCGGGCCCTGGCGTCCCTGCTCTCCCGCCCCCTGGGCGTCCGCCGGGCCCGGCGGCTCACGGCCTGGACGGGCCTGGTGCTGGGCGGGGCCCTATTCAGCCTGGGGGTCTACGGGGCCATCCTGGGCGTGGGCAGCGAAACGGCCCTGCTGTTCGCCGCCTTTTTGCTCCTCTCCGGCGTCCGCACCATCCGGGGGGAGGACCGGGCCTTGGAGGGGCTGCTGGATCGGCAGGCGTCCCTTCGGGCGGGGCGGCCCGTGGAGGTCCGGGAGGCGGCGCTCATGGCGGATCGGACCGCCGGGGAGGCCCTGCGGGCCCTGCGCCGGGGCCGGTACACCCTGATCCGGGTGGTGGGTCCGGGGGACCGGATGCTGGGCACCCTGGACGAGGGGGCCCTGCTCCAGGGGCTCATGGAGCGGGGCGAAAAAATCACCCTGGGGGAGCTGCTTTTTCCTGTTTGACCGGTGAAAAGTTTTGTGGTATAGTATATCCATTATAAACTGCGTTTTTATGTGCATAAGCCTGAAAACGCCGTAGTTTGGGCAATACTGTAGGCAGGAAAGGCATGACGGAAGAAGGTTTCAACAGGCTCCTCGATCGGGTGGAGAAGCCCGCCCGGTATATCGGCGGCGAATACAACATGCAGGTGAAGGACCAGGCGGACCTTCGCTTCGCCCTCTGCTTCCCCGACGTGTACGAGATCGGCATGTCCCACCTGGGCTCCCGCATCCTCTATCACGTGCTCAACGCCATGGACGGCGTCCGGTGCGAACGCTGCTTCGCCCCCTGGACGGACATGGAGCAGGCCCTCAGGGAGGCGGGGGAGGAGCTGTTCACCCTGGAGACCCGGAGCCCCCTCAAGAGCTTTGATATCGTGGGCTTTTCCCTGCTGTACGAGATGTGCTACAGCAACATCCTGACCATGCTTTCCCTGGCCCGCATCCCCTTCCTGAGCCGGGATCGGGGGGAGGACATGCCTCTCATCATCGCGGGCGGCCCCTGCGCCGTGAACCCGGAGCCCATCGCCCCCTTCTTCGATGCCGTGGTCATCGGCGACGGGGAGGAGGCGGAGCCGGAGCTGGTGAACGCCTATAGGGCCTGGCGGGACGCAGGGGAGACCAAGCAGCAGCTGTTGGAGCGACTCGCCGCCATCCCCGGGGTATACGTGCCCAGCTTCTACGAGGCAGAGTACGACGAGAACGGCTTCAAGGCCATCCATCGCCTTACCGACAAGGCCCCCGAGAAGGTGACGCGCCGCATCCTGGAGGACCTGGACGCCGCGCCCTTCGTGGGGGACCAGCTGGTGCCCCACATGCAGATCGTCCACGACCGGGTGGCGTTGGAGGTCATGCGGGGCTGCACCCGGGGCTGCCGGTTCTGCCAGGCCGGGTACATCTACCGGCCCGTGCGGGAACGGTCGGAGAAGACCCTGCTTCAGCAGGCGGAGCGGCTGGTGTCCTGTACCGGGTACGACGAGATATCACTCCTCAGCCTGTCCACCGGGGACTATTCCCATCTCCACGACCTGCTCCCCGAGATCATGGATCGGATGGAGAAGAAGCGGGTGTCCGTGGCCTTGCCCAGTTTGCGCATCGACTCCCTCCTGAAGGAGGAATTGGAGAAGATGCAGTCCGTCCGCAAGGCGGGCCTGACCTTCGCCCCCGAGGCGGGGACCCAGCGCATGCGGGACGTGATCAATAAGAACGTGACCGAGGAGGACCTGCTCAGGGCCTGCTCCGACGCCTTCGAGTCCGGCTGGACCGGGGTGAAGCTGTACTTCATGATCGGCCTCCCCACGGAGACGGACGAGGACGTGCTGGGCATCGCGGAGCTGGCGAAGAAGGTGTCCCGCCTGTTCTACGCCATGCCCAAGGAGAAGCGGGGCAAGGGCCTTCGGCTCACGGTCAGCGTGTCCACCTTCGTGCCCAAGCCCCACACCGCCTTCCAGTGGTGCGCCCAGAACGACCCGGAGGAGATCCGCCGCAAGCAGCGGCTCCTGGTGGGCGCCATGAAGGGCGTCCGGGGCGGGGAGCTCCATTACCACCCCAGCTTTCTGTCCGTGCTGGAGGCCGCCTTCTCCCGGGGGGACCGGCGGCTGGGGGACGTGCTGCTGCGCGCCTACGAGAAGGGCTGCCGCTTCGATTCCTGGAGCGAGCATTTCAAGCCCGACGCCTGGCAGGAGGCCTTCCATGAGTGCGGCCTCACGGTGGAGGAGTACGCCCACCGGCAGCGGGCGTTGGACGAGCCCTTGCCCTGGGGCCACGTGGACGTGGTGGTGAGGTCGGACTATTTGAAACGGGAGTACGAGAAGGCCATGGCAGCGGTCACCACGAAGGACTGCCGTCAGGGCTGCAACGGATGCTTTGGGAGGGCCTATGCGGATCATCGCTGCTTTGCATGAGACGGGTCGGGCGGCGTATATCAGCCACCTCGACATGCAGCGGACGCTCCAGCGGGCGCTCCGCCGGGCGGACATGCCTCTTATGTACTCCCAGGGCTTCAACCCCCACCCCCTCATGGCCTTCGCGGGGGCGTTGAGCACGGGGTTCGAAAGCCAGCGGGAGTGGTTCGACGTGCGCCTGGAGGGGGACATCGCCCCCGGGGATTTCGAGGCGCGGTTGAACGCGGTGCTCCCCGAGGGCATGGCCGTGTCCCATGCCATGGAGGCCCCGGAGGGCCTCGGCACCCTGACCGGGCATCTTGCCGCCGCCCGGTACACCCTGTGGGTCCGGCCCGAGAAGGCCGTCATGGCGGCAGAGGTGAACAGCGCCCTCAACCAACTGCTGGAACGGGAAGAAATTATGGTACAGAAGCGGACGAAGAGCGGGGCCATGGTGCCCCAGAACATCCGTCCGCAGCTCTACGAAGCAAGGCTCACGGGAAGGGACGGCGGATCCTTCACGCTGGATGTTTTGGGAGAGCTGACCGCCGGTGGCGGGTTGCGCACGGAAGCGTTTGTCAACGTGCTGCTCGATTTTCTGGGGTCAGCGGGCTCTTTCAGATGCCGGCGGGAGGAGATGTACTTCGACGAAGTGCCGGGACTCCCCAGCCTTGGGAAAGGAAAACATGAATAAGGAAATTTTGGTAGACGCCAACAAATTCGCCATCCGCGTGGCGGTGGTGGAGGACGGCACCCCCGTGGAGCTCTACGTGGAGCAGACGGGGACGGAACGATTGGTGGGGAACATCTATCTCGGCAAGGTCCAGAACGTGCTGCCGGGCATGCAGGCGGCCTTCGTGGACATCGGCCTTGAAAAGAACGCCTTTCTGTACGCCGGGGACGTGTTCTTCCCCGGGGATCAGTACGACGAGCTGGAGCAGCTCCCCGAGACCCGGAAGATCGGCGATCTCTTGAAGCCGGGCCAGAGCGTACTGGTCCAGGTGGCCAAGGACCCGGTGGGCACCAAGGGCGCCCGGGTCACCACCCACATCACCCTGGCGGGCCGGTCGTTGGTGCTCATGCCCACGGTGGACTACGTGGGCGTCAGCCGCCGCATCGAGAAGGAGGACGAGCGGGGGCGGCTCCGCAAGATCCTCAACGAGATCAAGCCCAAGAACAAGGGCGTCATCGTCCGCACCGCCTCCGCCGGGAAGACCAAGGAGGCCTTCCAGGAGGACCTGGACAGCCTGTTGACCCTCTACGAGGACATCGAGAAGAAATCCAAGAAGACCAAGGCCCCCGCCCTCATGCACGCGGAGCAGAGCCTGCTGTTCCGCACGGTCCGGGACCTTCTGATGAAGGACGTGGACCGGGTCTTCGTCAACGACCAGGAAGCCTTCGAGAAGCTCAAGGACATCGCGGACGTGATGGCTCCCAAGCTGAAGCCCCGCATCCTCTACAAGGACTCCGAGGCCCTCTTCGACCGGTACGACACCGAGGCCAAGATCGAGAACGCCCTCAGCCGCCAGGTCTGGCTCAAGTCCGGCGGGTATCTGGTCATTGATAGAGCCGAGGCCCTGACCGTCATCGACGTGAACACGGGCAAGTACGTGGGCAAGGACAACCTGGAGAAGACCATCACCAACACCAACTGCGAGGCGGCCAAGGAGATCGCCGTCCAGCTCCGGCTGCGGGACATCGGCGGCATCGTCATCATCGACTTCATCGACATGGACAAGGAGTCGGACCGGCAGAAGGTCCTCCAGACCCTGAAGGATGCCATGCGGGACGACCACACCCGGTCCCACGTGTTCGGGTTCACCCATCTCGGTCTGGTGGAGCTGACCAGGAAGAAGACCGGCCGGAGCATCGGCGACACCCTGAAGGTCACCTGCCCCTACTGCCAGGGGGAGGCAAAGGTCCTCTCGCCCTACACCGTCTTCAACCGGCTCCGCAAGCAGACGCTGCAGGTGCTCAAGGGCTGCAAGATGAAGCGCATCTATATCGAGGTGAGCCCCGACGTGGCCGCGGCCATGGAGGAGCTCATGAAGAAGGACGGGGAGCTGTTCCCCGAGGCCAGGGACGCCGACTTCTACGTGAAAGCTAACCCGGCCCTCCACGCGGAGAAGTTCACCGTCAAGCCCCTGCCGGACAAGCGGGTGGCCGAATGCAAGAAATCCTGCCGGATCATGCACTGAGCCGGTTCGAAGGTGACGACACGGCCTGAAGAAGGGCCGTGCGGGGAGCAAGGGGCGTCCGGATCGAGGCCCGGACGGGAGGACCATGGTTTTTTCGGGACTGACCTTTTTACTGCTGTTCTTTCCCACAGTCATCCTCCTGACGCTGTTCAGCCGCCGTCTGTCCTATCAGAACGGCGTGCTGCTGGCGGCGTCTCTCCTTTTCTATGCCTGGGGCGAGCCCAAGTGGATCCTGGCCATGCTGGCGGTGGCGGCCGTCAACTACCTCTGCGCCCTGCCCCTGGGGCGGGAGGGGCTTTCGCCCGCCCTGCGCCGCCTGCTCCTGTGGCTGGCCGTTTTGGGGAGCCTCAGCTTCCTGATCTACTTCAAATACGCCGCCTTCCTGCTCAACTCCCTGGGGAGCCTGCTGGGCAAGGGCCAGCTGATGGAGCCCCTGCCCCTGCCCATCGGCATATCCTTCTACACCTTCCAGGCCCTGACCTACACCGTGGACGTCTATCGGGGCAAGGCTCCGGTCCAGCGGAACCCCGCCAAGCTTTTGCTGTACATCGCCTGCTTCCCCCAGCTCATCGCAGGCCCCATCGTCCAGTACGCGGACATCGCCGCCCAGCTCGACCGCCGTTCCGTCACCACGGAGCGCTATATAAGGGGCTTTCGACGGTTCGCCGTGGGCCTTGCCAAGAAAGTGCTGCTGGCCAACCTCTGCGGGGCGGCCCTGCTGGAGGTGGGCACCGCCGATCAGGGGGCTATGACCGTCCTCGGCGCCTGGATGGGCGTCGTCCTCTACGGCTTCCAGATCTATTTCGACTTCTCCGCCTATTCCGACATGGCCATCGGCATCGGGGCCATGCTGGGGTTCAAATACAAGGAGAACTTCGATTACCCCTACATCGCCTGCTCCGTCACAGAGTTCTGGCGCCGCTGGCACATGTCCCTGGGGGCGTTCTTCCGGGACTACGTCTACATCCCCCTGGGCGGCAATCGCAAGGGCCCGGCCCGGCTGACGCTGAATCTGCTGATCGTCTGGGGCCTCACCGGCCTCTGGCACGGGGCCAGCTGGAACTTCTTGCTATGGGGCCTGTTCTACGGGCTGCTGCTGATCTTTGAGAAGATGGTCCTGGGGGATAGGCTGGAGCGGATCCCCCGCCTCATCCGGCGGCTCGTCACGCTGTTCTTGGTGACGCTGAGCTGGACCCTATTCTATTACGAGGACCTGCATCTGGGGTTCACCCATATCCTGGCCCTATTCGGCCGAAGCTGGACGGGGACCGTCCCCCTGGCGGACGAAAAGCGGCTGCTGCTCCTGGGCAAGTACGCCCTGCCCCTGCTGCTTTTGGGCGTGTGCAGCACGCCGCTCTGTAAAAACCTGGGGGAGCGGTGGCGGAAGGCCGGGCCCCGGAGCTTCCTGCTGGGGGCCACGATCCTTTCGGTGGGGCTGCTACTGTTGAGCCTGCTGTTCCTCATCGGCCAGAGCTACAATCCCTTCATCTACTTCCGGTTCTGAGGGCGGAGCCATGAAAAAACTGTGTGTATTCCTCTATATCGGGTGCCT
>ONNZ01000009.1 GCA_900319345.1 uncultured Eubacteriales bacterium | reverse complement strand
TGTCGATGTGGGCGTATCATCTCCAAAAACAAATGCACCCCATCCGGGGTAACGTTGGATGCTTTCTTTGGAGGCGCTTCTCGCTCACGCTCGGTCACGCTTCGGCTCTGAAGCCCCACTGGGGCTTCATTCACTACCGAAGCGCAGCTTCGCTGCCCGGAACGAACCGGGCTTCGCCCGGTCGATGTGGGAGTACCATCTCCAAAAACAGAACCACCCGCTTCGGGGTGGTTTTGTTTTTGGAGGCGCCACCCGGAATCGAACCGGGGATGAGGGTTTTGCAGACCCGTGCCTTACCGCTTGGCTATGGCGCCGTATGGAGCGGGAAACGGGGCTCGAACCCGCCACCTCAGCCTTGGCAAGGCTGCGCTCTACCAAATGAGCTATTCCCGCATAAAAAATGGTGCCTCAGAGTGGACTTGAACCACCGACACAGGGATTTTCAGTCCCTTGCTACCGAGGCACATTGGCGACCCGGAGGGGGCTCGAACCCCTGACCTCCAGCGTGACAGGCTGGCGTACTAACCAACTGTACTACCGGGCCGAATATCTGGTGGGAACAACAGGGCTCGAACCTGTGACCCCTTGCTTGTAAGGCAAGTGCTCTCCCAGCTGAGCTATGCTCCCCCACACGATTTTTCATGCGGGAGTTATTATATATGACGAACGGGCATCTGTCAACTGCTTTCCCCAAAAAAAGTTTTGTCCAGGAAGCAGCGGACGGCGACGCCCCGGCGGACCGTCCAGAAGAGGCTCCACAGCTCCCGCGTGGAGAGGCTGGACGCGAACGCGTCCCCCATCGCCCGCTTCAAGGCGGGGAATTTCAGCAGCGACACCCGTTGGAGGCAGGCGACGGCCCCCATGGCCAGGGACAGGGCTTCCTCCGCCGAAAAGGGCTCCGAACCAAAGTCCCCCAAGGGGCCGGTGATCTCCAGCACCGCGGGCAGGCAGGTTAGATCCAGCGCCATCCAGCCACCGCAGCGCCGCCCCGCGGTCACCGCCCGGGCCGCCGCCTGGGCCCCCTGTTCCTGGATATCCTTCCCGACGAGAGGCGTTTCGTCCAGGGGCAGGGCCGTGATGGTCAGCGTGCCCTCGGTGAGCCGCAGCATAAGCAAAGCGGCCGCCCTTCCCTCTCGAAGGCCGACCGCCAGGATGTCTTGGGTGTGCTCGCCCTGCCCCTCCACCCAGGGCCCCGATCCGTCCCCCGGGGGATCCGGGGCGGATGCCGTAGGCTGGGGCACGAAGGCTCCAGCCATGTCCACCGTAGGCCGGGGCGTGTCCCACTGAGGCACCAGGGGCAGCCGGAACGCCGTTGGCACGGGGGTGACCGTGGGCTCGGGCGTGGCGGTGGGCGACGCCGTTTGGGTCGGGGACGCCGTAGGCGCCACCGACGCCGCCCCGTCTCCGGGCGTGGCTATCAGGACGGCCGCCACCGTGAGCAGGAGGATAGCTCCGCTGATGGCAGCGATCAGGATCAGTTGTTTCTTTGTCAGTTCCATACAAACGGACCTCCGGCGCCGTGCTTTTTGCCTATTCTGCCACGGCAAGGGAGGTCCTATACCTTCTTATGCATTATTTTTATAATTATGCGTTCTATACAACCAGCCTATTCATATCCAGGGTTGCGAGCTGCTCCAGATAGGCCAGGGTGCAGGCCCGGGTCTCGTCCTGTTCGATCCGCTTTGCGCAGGCTCTGGCGTTGGGGTATTGAGACACGAGCGCGATCCATGCATATCCAACAAGGGCATCCCGCTCCATTTCAGAAGCATGATACACCTCCAGCATCCGGGCGGCATTCCTGCCAAAGCCTGCCAGCATCTGCTCCAAAGCGTCCGCAGGGTCGAAGGGCTTGTCGCCCAGATCGTCCAGATCCAGGATGGCGTTGTTGGCGATCAGGTTCACGCACACGTCCGTGCCGGAAAGGTTGAAATCGATGAGGCCCGCCAGGTGCTTCTCCCCGTCCAGGAGCACGTTGGTGAAGCCTTCGTCCGCCTGGGTCACGCAGCGGGGCAGGTCCTTGTATTTCGACAGGAGCTGAGCGCGGACCGCCTCGTTCTTCGCCTCCAACCGCCGGGCCAGGCCTTCCTCCCCCGCCTTGCACAGAGCGGCGCACAGGTCGTTCAGGTTCTGCTGCTTCTCATCGATGCCCAGGGGCACGTCGAAGGGGCAGAGATCGAAGAGGCTGTACATGCCCATGGTGGGGCTCAGGTCCACGCCCTTGTAGCGCTCCATGAACCGGGCGATGGACAGGACCACCTCCCCGCGCAGGGCGTCCTTCTCCTCCTGTGAGAGGCCCGCCTTGTCCGCCGTGGGCAGGTCTATGTATTCGGAAAGATAGACCTGCAGCTCCTTCCAGCGGTGGAAGAATCGCCCGTCCGTCCCCGGCAGGAAGGCGGGGCAGCGCAGGCCGAAGTCGGCGTAGCGAGCGATGAGCCGGTTGAGATCGGCAAACCGTTCCTCCATCATCTCCGGGGCGTTGGTGAACCGCAGCACGTACTTTTTGTCGATGATGTAGTTCCAGCGGATGTCCGCTTCGTCGAAGGAGGTGTCGATGAGCCCCACGGCGACGGCATCGCTGACACCGTACAGGGCCAGCAGGGAGCATAGCCCCTCCTCGGTGGGGTGAAGGAGGTCCCGGGACCATTCCTTCGTTTCGTTCAGCTCTTCGATCCGCTCGATCATCGATCAGCTCATCCGCTCCAATATGGCGTCCAGCAGGGCGTCGGCCGCCGCGTCCTTGCTCATAAGGGGCAGCTCCGCCATGCCGTCGGGGGTGATGAGGGTCAGGATGTTGGTGTCCACGCCGAAGCCGGCCCCCGCCACCTTCACGTTGTTGGCGGCGATCATGTCCAGATGCTTCTTCTCCAGCTTTTTCCGGCTGTTGGCCACCATGTTCTCCGTCTCCATGGAGAAGCCGCAGAGGAACTGGCCGGGGCGCTTGGCTTCGCCCAGAGCCGCCAGGATGTCCTTGGTGCGCGCCAGAGGGATGGCCATGTCGCCGGCCTTCTTCTTGATCTTGTTGTCCGCCAGGTTGGCAGGCCGATAGTCCGCCACGGCGGCGGCCTTGATGATGATGTCCATATCCTTGGAGCGGCTCGTCACCGCCTCATACATATCCTCCGCAGAAACGATATCCACCGTCTCCACGTAGGCGGGCTTTTTCAGGGCGGTGGGCCCGGAAACGAGGACCACCTCGGCCCCCCGGCGGGCGGCGGCCTTGGCGATGGAATAGCCCATGCGGCCGGAGGAATGGTTGGTGAGATAGCGCACCGGGTCCAGCGCCTCCTGGGTGGGCCCGGCGGTGACCAGCACCCGTTTGCCCGCCATATCCTTCTCGTGGACGAGGGCGTGGAGGCACACCTCCAAAAGGTCCTCCGGCTCCGGCAGGCGGCCCTTGCCCACGGCGCCGCAGGCCAGATGCCCGCTGGCAGGGTCCACGATCTCCCAGCCGTATTTGCAAAGGATGTTCAAATTGTCCTGGGTCACCGGGTTCTCATACATATTGGTGTTCATGGCGGGGGCCACGGCCTTGGGGCAGGTGCATGCGAGGACCGTGGTAGTCAGCATATCGTCGGCCAGGCCGTGGGCCAGCTTGGCGATCACGTTGGCGGTGGCGGGGGCGATGAGCACGAAATCCGCCCGGTCCGCCAGGGCGATATGTCCCACGTCATATCGGAAGTTCCGATCGAAGGTGTCCACCAGGGCCCTGTTCCCCGTCAGCTGTTCAAAGGTCAAAGGCGTGACGAACTTCGTGGCGTTCTCCGTCATGACCACCTGCACGTCGGCATGCTGTTTCTTCAGCATGGACGCCAGCGCCGCCGCCTTGAAGCAGGCGATGCCGCCGGTCACGCCCAGCAGAACGGTCTTTCCCTGTAACATAGCTTGTCCTCCTTTGCCTATGCGCCCATGATACATAAAATATACCATAGCCGCGGAACAAATGCAACGCGGCGGACCTGAAAAAAGTATTGCATCCACCCTCCCTGTACGCTATAATCACCTTGGCAAAGGGAAAGCCCGTCTGCTATACCCGCCGGGACAGCAGGACGAAGGGGCGATACCCGCGCCGCATTCTACGCAGTGTATCTTCCCCAGGGAAGAACACGAGCAAGGAGGTAAATGAATATGGAAAAGAAGAAGTTCAGCACCCGGTATCTGGCGGAAGTAGCCCTGTTCGTGGGCGTCATCTTGGTCATGAAGATCACAGGCCTTTCCAGCATCCCCGTGGGGCCCCTGGTCATGACCTTTACCATGATCCCCATCGCCATCGGCTCCATGCTGTTGGGTCCTCTGGCGGGCACCATCCTGGGCGCGATCTTCGGCCTCACCAGCCTGTATGACGCCGTCACCGGGAAATCCGCGATGACGCATTTTTTCTTTCAGGAAAGCCCCTTTTTGACCGTATTGCTGTGCGTCGGCACCCGGGCCCTGGTGGGCACGGCCACGGGATGGCTGTTCCGTCTGTTCAGCCGGGTCGATAAAAAACACACCTGGAGCTACTTTGCCGGCGGCCTCCTGGCCCCCGTCCTCAACACCCTGTTCTTCATGGGCTTCATCGTGCTGGTGTTCTACCGGTCCGAATTCGTCCAGACCCTGGTGAGCAAAGTGGGGGCAAGCGGCCCCATCATGTTCATCGTGCTGGTGGTGGGCGTCCAGGGCCTGGTGGAGGCGGCTACCGGTCTTGTCATTGGCGGCGCTATCGCCAAGGGCGTGGCCCATGCCCTGAAGCGAGACCGCGATCCCCTCGCGGCCCAGCAGGCCGTGTACCGGAGCATGAAGGACGAGGCGGAAGCCCCTGTCGCAGAGGCGCCCATTGACGACACATTGAAGTTGATCGAGGAGGACAAAAAATGATCCTGGCCATCGACGTAGGCAACACCAACATTGTGCTGGGCGGCATCATGGATAACCAGCAGGTCTTCTCCGCCCGTCTCGCCAGCGACCGGAACAAGACGGTCGACCAGTATGCCCTGGATATCCAAGGCATCCTCACCATGCACAAGGTGCGGGTGGAGGCCATCGAGGGCGGCATCCTCTCCTCCGTGGTGCCCTATCTGCAGACCGTGATCCCCAACGCCGTGAAGCTGCTGACCGGCGTGGACCTTTTGGTGGTGGGCCCGGGCATCAAGACGGGGCTCTCCATCCGCATGGACAACCCTGCCAGCGTGGGCAGCGATCTGATCGTGGCGGCGGTGGCGGCCAGAGCCAAGTATAAGGCGCCCATCGCCATCGTGGACATGGGCACCGCCACCACCCTGTCCGTGGTGGCCAAGAACGGCAACTACATCGGCGGCATGATCATCCCGGGTCTTTGGACCAGCATGAACGCCCTCAGCGCCCACGCGGCCCAGCTGCCCTATATCGACCTCAACGGCCCGGCCAAGCTCCTGGGGACCAACACCGTGGACTGCATGCGCTCCGGCGCCCTCATCGGCACGGCAGCCATGCTGGACGGCCTCATCGACCGGCTGGAGGAGGAGCTGGGCGAAAGCGTCAGCCCCGTACTCACCGGCGGCGTCAGCCCCCTCATAGTCCCCTATTGCCGCCACAGCTTCCATCTGGAGCCGGATATCCTCATCGACGGTCTTCGGATCCTGTACGGCAAGAACAAGCCGAACGCGTGATCATCAGGTCCGCCTAAAAATTTGCGCGGATTTGAAAAAAAGACTTGCATTCCTGTGCGGTCTTTGTTATAATGCGCGTTGCAGCGCTGGTGTAGCTCAGTTGGTAGAGCGCGTCATTGGTAATGACGAGGTTCATGGGTCCGACTCCCATCACCAGCTCCATAAAAACAGCCACCCCTTGTGGGTGGCTGTTTTTATGGCTTTTAGTGGAAGGTAGTCGGAGGGCGGATCAGAAAAAGCCCCAGTGGGGCTTTTTCCCGCCCCCGGGGAGCGTTGGCAAGAGGGAGCGCCAGCCGATTAGGCCAGCTCCCCGCAGCCAACGCGTAGACTCCCATCACCAGCTCCATAAAAACAGCCACCCCTTGTGGGTGGCTATTTTTATGGCATTTAGTGGTAGGGAGTCGGAGGGCGGAGAGAAAAAGCCCCGGTGGGGCTTTTTCCCGCCCCCGGGGAGCGCAAGCCAGAGACTGCGCCGCCCATAGGGCAAGCAGCCCGCAGCTTGCGCGTAGACTCCCATCACCAGCACGCGTACATGCTTTGCCGTCCCGAGATCCCTCAACAAGCTCGGGATGACAAAAAAAGAAAAGACACAGGAGCCGCGGCATGGCCGCGGCTCCTCTTGCATCCTCTTTCCTTATTTCACCTTCAGCAGCACGGCGGTCTTACCCTCCACGGTGAGGGAGCCGGTGAAATCGCCGGCAGCGCCCCAGAGGGCTTCGAAAGCGCCTTCAGGCAGATCGACGGTCATGGGAGCTTCGCCGGGGTTGGCCACCAGGTAGCCCACCAGCTTCCCGTCCTCCGTGAAGCTGGCGGCGATGGCGCTGCCCTCCAGGACCTCCCCCGCCACAGCGCTGTTGTACAGCCAGGGATTGGCTTTGCGCAGGGCGATGAGGTCCTTATAGTAGAGCATCATGGCGTAGGCGTCGCTGTCCGTCGTCAGGGCGTCCCAGTCGATGTTGTTCACGGCGTCCGAGGAGTTGTAGCTGTTGTGGTCGCCGCCCTTGGTGCGAAGCATCTCCTCCCCCGCCAGGAAGAAGGGAGTGCCCTTGCTCATGAGGATCAGGGAGGCGCCCAGTCGGTTAGCGGCCAGCTTCTGGTCGTTGGTCAGCTTGGGCTCCACGTTGGCCAGGATGTCCCACAATGTCCGATTGTCGTGGCAGGACATGTAGTTGATCATGAGGGCATCGTCCACCTTCCAGGAGGCGCCTGCGGCGTGATCGCCGCCGGTGAGGCCGAAGAGGACCTGGTTGGCGGTGGTCTTGGTGGCGTTGGTGCTGATCCAGCCCTTGGCCTTGTTGTCGAAGACGCTGCCCTTCAGGCCGTCCCGGATGGCGTCGTTGAACACGGCCACGCCGCCGATGGCTCCCTCGGAGGCCTTGACCTGGCGGATGTTGGCCTGGGTGGCCTGAGTGTTGGGCTTCATGGTGGTGGTGCCGCCGGTCCAGCCCTCGCCGTACAGGATGGCCTGGGGGTTATTCTTATGGACCGCCTTCTCGATGGCCTGCATGGTGTCCACGTCGTGGAGGCCCATGAGGTCGAAGCGGAAGCCGTCGATATGATACTCCGTCTGCCAGTAGGTGACGGAGTCCACCATGTACTTGCGGAACATCTTGCGCTCGGAGGCGGTCTCGTTGCCGCAGCCGCTGCCGTTGGAGGCGTCGCCGGTGTTGGTGAAGCGGTAGTAGTAATAGGGCACGATCCGGTTCAGGCAGGAATCCAGGGAATAGGTGTGGTTGTACACCACGTCCATGACCACGGCGAAGCCGTTCTCGTGGAGAGCCTGGACCATCTGTTTAAACTCGTTCACCCGCACCTCGCCGTGGTAGGGGTCGGTGGAGTAGCTGCCCTCGGGGGCGTTGTAGTTCTTGGGATCATAGCCCCAGTTGAACTGTTTGCAGGTGGTCTCGTCCACGGTGGCGTAATCGTAGACCGGCTGCAGGTGCACGTGGGTCACGCCCAGCTCCTTCAGGTAGTCGATGCCCGCAGGCAAGCCCGCGGCGTTGGTAAGGCCGGTCTCCGTGAAGGCCAGGTACTTGCCGGGGTACTGGGAAGCGGCGATCCGGTTGGAGAAGTCGCGGACGTGGACCTCCCAGATGATGGCGTCCCGATAGGAGGCGAGGCCCAGATCGAAGCTCTCGTCCCTAAAGCCCTCGGGGTCCGTGGAGGCAAGGTCGATGACCATGCCCCGATCCCCGTTGACGCCCACCGCCCGGGCGTAGGGGTCCACCGCCTCCTGGGTGCCCACCGCCGTGGTGACGGTGTAGGTGTAGTAGGTGCCGTGGCCGCAGGCGTAGTCCGCCGTCCACACGCCCTGGTTGACCCGGGTCATGTCCACGGTGGCGAAGGCCTTGCCGCCGTTGCCCGCCTCGAACAGGTTCAGCACCACCTGGCTGGCCGTGGGGGCCCAGACCTTGAAGGTGGTGGTATCGCCGTGGATATACGCCCCCAGATCGTCGCCGCTGTAGGTGTACATGGCCTCAAAAGCCGGGCTGTCGAAGATGGCCGCGGGCACCGCCACCTTCTCGCCGTATCCTTCGATGGACACGACGCATTCCGCCGTGATGTCGATCTTCTCCTTGGTGGTGATCACGCCGGTGATCACCTCGTTGTTCAGGGAGGACAGCTTCTCCACGGCCACGGGCTGGCCGTTCACCTTCACCTGGACCTGGTCCAGGGACGTGAGCCGGGCCGCCGGTTCGATGGTGTACTTGATCTGGTTCTCCGCCACGATCCCCGCAAACTTGATATTCATCTTCTGCTGCAGATTCATGCCGCCGTCCTCGCTGTAGTAGATGGTTTCCTCGCCGGATTTGAGGAAGATGGACAGGTCGCCGCCCTCCATCTTCACGAACCGGTCCCCGTCAAAGTCCTTGGTGGCCGTGCCCCAGCTGGAGCTGCCCACGTCGGAGCAGCCGGTGCGCACGATGAATCCCACCTCTTCCACGTCCTCCGGGACGTTGATGACCACCTTGGCCCCGTAGGCGCAGGGGTGCATGGGATAGCTCCTGCCGTCCTTGCCCTTGAACCAGATCCACATATCGCTGGTGTCGATGTCGATCTTGTCCTTGGTCCAGTAGATGGACAGCTGGTTGCAGCCCGGCTCCCGCTCCAACTGATACTCCTCCGGCGCAGGCTCTTCCGTGGGCGCGGCCGTAGGCGCGGCGGTGGGGGCAGAGGCCGCCGTCTCGGCAGGCTTCTCGACCGGCGCCTGGGTGGGCTCTGCCGTGGCCGTTTGCGCCGGACCGCAGGCCGTCAACAGCAGCAGCGCCGCCAGCAGCAGGGCAAAGACTTGCTTCTTCATGGTTTTTCTCCTTATCCCGGGATCCACCCGTAATCATATATTTATTGTAGCACCGTCCCCCATGAAAAGCAACGGGAAGTCCCCTGCGTCGTCTGCATACAGAAAGACTGCCCCGGATGGAGCAGTCTTTGCGCAGCAATCCTTTTGGATCAGAAGCAGGGATACAGGGTCATGCCCACCAGCACGGCGATCACGCCCATGATGATGGACGGTATCCAGCCCATCTTCAGCAGCGCCTTCTGATCGTAGCCGCCGGCGCCCATCATCATGGGCACCACGGAGGTGGCCATGGGAGTCATGACGGAGCACATGGAGCCGATGTAGCACATCTCCATGAGGCCGCGAGGGTCGCATTTCAGCGACATGGCCGTCAAGATCACCAGGGGGATCAGGATCTTGCTGACCGCCCGGTTGTAGAGGAGGGAGGTCATGACGAAGGCCGCCAGGAAGAAGATGGCGCCGATGACGTAGCTGTTGTGGACGCCGCCCAGCAGGCCCGCCACCGCGTCGCCCACCAGCTCGCCCGCGCCGGTGTTGGCAAAGGCGCTGCCCAACGTGACCACGCCCACGTAGAGCATGATGATGTCCAGGCACATGTTGTTGATGGCCTCCCGTTCCGTCAGGACCCCGGAAAGCACCAGGAAGGCGGCGCCGCAGGCGGGGATGATCCAGGAGGGCAGACCGAAGGACTGGAAGATCAGGCAGACGATCACGCCGAAGAAGACCACGTAGCCGATGACCTCACGGACCGGGGACAGGGGCTCCTTCTGGGCCTTCTTCCGGGTCTCCATCATGTTGATGGGGACCACGGGCTGGTCGGGAGCGAACTTGGGCGCGAAGAAGATGGCCCAAATGAGCACGAACAGGGATACGAACACCTTGATGGACATCTCGGTGAACATGGTGAACTCGAAGTTGGTGATGCCGTACTCGGCAAGATACCCATTATCCTCGATAAAGGAAGCGGCGTAGGGGCCGATGGGCGTGATGGTGAAGGAGGTCGCCACCGCGACAAGACCGATGGAGTACATCATCTTGGAGGGGCTGATCTTCATCTCGTCGCACATGGCGATGACCAGGGGGCACACCAGGGCGAACAGCGCCGTGATGCTGGGGATGAACTGGCCCAGGATGAAGGTCACCAGGACGTAGCTCGCAAGGACCTTGGTGAAGGAGCCCTTGGAGACCTTATAGACCAGCTTGGACAGGTGGTTCACCATCTGCGTGCGGCTCAGGCCCGCCGCGATGACGAACATGGAGATCATGGTGATAACGGTGTTGCTGCCCATGTTGCCAAGGGCGGTCTTGGATTCCACACAGCCGGTCACCACCAGCACCAGCATGCCGATGATGGAGGTCAGGGCCATGGGGAGCTTGTTCATGGAAAAGCTGATGATCATGAACAAGAAAACGGCCAGTGTAATGATCATTTGTACGCTCATTTTCCCACTCCTTTGTATTGTTTATTGTTTATGCCGTACACTGTGTCACATGGGGATCGGGACCCCGTCCGGAATCGGACAATTATAGGGCAGATTCCCGGTCCGTCTTGCCTTCTCTACCTGGGCTCGCTCGATGATCGAAGGATCCTCCAGCAGGTCGATGGCCGTCGCTGCGATGACGCGGACCGCCTGCAGCATGCCTTTGTGAGCCATGGCGCTCTTGCCTACGGCCACTTCCTGCCAGGAATGCATGACCGTGCACCCAGGCATGGTGGTGGCCGTGATCTGGGAAGTCGGGCAGATCCAGCTCACGTCTCCCACGTCGGAAGACGCCATGGAAACGCTGTCGTGGGGATCGTAGGGCAGGATCTGGGTGAACAAGGGCTTGTCCACGTCCGCCATGAGCCGCTGCCGCACCTCATCGTCCGGGATGGCCTGCACCAGCTCACGGTAGTATTCGTCCTTATCCTCCATGACCGCCTGCATCCGCTCCGCCAAAGCGTAATCCGCCGCGTCATACTCGGCTGATCCCAGCTCCTCGAAGTTCTTTTGCAGCTGCCAACCAAGGACGTTGTTGGGCAGCACGTTTGAACAGGCCTTGACGAAGTGGATCGCCACCTGGGTCCCGGTCATCAGCGCCGCGCCACGGGCAATGTTGTTCACCCGTTCCGTAAGATCGTTGACCTGGGGCAGCTTCGGCGCACGAATGAGATAAAGCACCTCCGCGTCCGCCTGTACCACGTTGGGAGATCCGCCGCCCACATCCGTGATCGCGTAATGGACCCGACACTCCGAGGGCATATGCTCCCGCAGGAACTGTACGCCCACGTTCATCAGCTCCATGGCGTCCAACGCACTTCGCCCCAGCTCTGGGCTAATGGCCGCGTGGGCCGATTTCCCTTTGAACCGGTAGCGGATCTGACAGTTGGCCAGATTGCTGCTATTGGATACCATGTTGGTGTCGGCAGGATGCCAGGTCAGGGCCGCATCCACGCCGTCGAAGACGCCGTCTCGAGCCATAAAGGTCTTGCCCGAGCCGCCTTCCTCCGCCGGACAGCCAAAGAATTTGATGGTTCCTTCCCGTCCCGACTCCAAGTACGCCTTCACTGCCAGCGCCGCGCCGACCATGCCCACGCCCAACAGATTATGGCCGCATCCATGGCCGGGAGCTCCTGCCGCGATCGGTTCCCTCTGGGTGCACTCCGCCTTCTGGCTCATCCGCTCTAAGGCATCATACTCGCCCAGCACACCGATCACGGGATGCCCGCTGCCGTATTCGGCCACGAACGCCGTAGGGATCCCAGCCACGCCAAGGGTCACTCGAAACCCATTCTCCCGCAAAAAGCTGCTAAGCGTCTCGCTGGCGAACTTCTCATGGTACTTCACCTCAGGATGATCCCAGATCCCATCGCTCAACGCCGTCAGTTCCTGAGCCCGTTGTCCGATCAAATCGATTGCCTGTTTTTTGGTTACCATTGCTCCTCCTTTCTTTTTAGACACACCCTTGTGTCGTTGTTTCTTTTATATGTCTTTTATACTATTTTTAGACAACATTGTCAATAATTTTTCACATTTTACGCCATAAATTTATTTTTTTATTTCATAAAATCCCGGAAGAACGATTTTAGGACTGGTTTTCTGCCGCATTCAATGGTATACTATAGCGTCATCATACAGGGTGCCCGTGCTTAGAAAAAGCTGAAGCGCATGTGAGGTCTACATGTATTCGATCGGTGTCATCGCAGTCGTTGCGTCGTTGAACAACATCCTGAAGGTCGGTGATGAAATGCAGCGCTATTGCAACATCACCTATCTTTCCTATACTTCCAAAGAAAACCTTGTCTATATCTACGAGCAGAACAAGGATCGGTTCGACGGTTTCCTTTTCGGCGGTCCCTATACCTATTATCTGTTGAAGGAACTGGTGCCTGAGATCACGAAACCCTATGCCTATTTCAGCATCGAGGATCGGGATTATTTTCGCATGATCGCTCGTCTGTCCGTCACGCGGCCAGGTCTTGATTTTCATCGAGTCTACATAGACAAGCCCTCCTTCCCCGTGGATTTCCAATCGATCTTCGAGGAGCCGGACGTGCCCAGAATAATTGAAGAGACCGATCCGAACCAATCCTATGAGAATTCATGGGAAGACAACCTGTCCGTATACCGGCAGGTGTACAGCAGCGGGAAGGCCGATCTTATCATCACCCGCTTCGGTAGCATGGAGGAGCAACTCAAGCAAGACGGCATCCCCCACGTTTTCCTGTTCCCTTCCCCGGAGACCATGTTGGAGACCTTCTGGCAGCTGCTGACCCGCATTCAAGAAAACCAGCAGGAGAATCTATCCTGCATCGGCATCCTGGCACCCGATTCTGAGCAGGACTGCACGGACAAAAATCTGACGATCCTTCTGGACGCTCTTAAGCAATTCAATCAAAAAAACAATGGGATCATCCTCATTTACCCGGGGAGCGACAGGATAGAACTGTCCACGACCTCTGCGGTGGTGAAGGGGATGACCGACGATTATTCCTTCTGTCCACTCCTTCAGTTCTTGCGCCGCAAACTGCATTTCCCGGTCTCCTTCGGAGTAGGCATCGCGGAGAGCACCGTGCTGGCCCACGAACGGGCGGAGTTGGCGCTGCAGACAGCTCGCAAGCATGGCGGCTTCGTTTCCTATTATTGTCTGAATAACGGCTATATCGTTGGTCCTCTTGCGGGCGGACAGAATCCGGAAAGCTCTGCGCTGCGTGCGCAGCAGGAAATCAGCCTTCACGAGCAGCAGATCCGACTGTACCTGCAGCAGAACGACAAGGACCTCATCTCTGCCGGAGAGCTGGCCGAGGTGCTCGATATGACCACGCGGAACGCCGCGCGGATACTCAAACAGCTGGAAGGCGATGGCCGTATGCTGGTATATCAAAAGCAGGACGCCTCACGAAGAGGACGGCCGATCAAGTATTATCGCTTTATAGATTGACAAAACGGCCCCTGTCGGGGCCGTTTTTATACGGAAAGGGCCTGCCGAAAAGGGTCTTTTCCCGGCAGGCCCGCAAACGGTCTTTTATGCTCAGTTCGCCTTCTCGAAGATCATCTCCATGCCTTCGACGCCTACGGAGAGCTTCAGCTCCGTGCCGTTATAGGTCAGCAGATACTCCTCGGAATCGGCCAGGTTCATGGCCACCTTGCCGTCCTCTCGAATGGTCCACTCGTACTCCGCCGGTGAACCGTCGGTCAGGACGATGACGCTGCCGTCCTCGTTCAGCACCAGGGACATCTCGGTGCCCGCGTCGGCTGCGGAGATCTCGATGCCCATAATCCGGGCCTTGGTGAACGTCCAGGTGCCGATCAGCTCCTCCGCGGTGGGCGTCACGGCGTCGTCCTTCGTCTCTCCGCCGTTCAGCTCCGCCAGCGCGGCCTCGACCTCCTCTGCCGGAGCGAATTCGATGGACTCCTTGTCGATGGTGATGAGGATATGATCCCCTTCCCGGGTATAGGGGATGTCCTCTTCGTCGATGAGGAAGGCTTCCTCCGTCCAGGTGAAGTCCATGGCGTCCGCCTCCTCCATCAGCAGGAGCCGGCCCGTGCCGTCAGACCGCAGCGTCAGGCTGAAGGTCGTGGGATCCAAGCCCATGAGGACCAGGATGGGGACCAGATCGTAGGTCTTGCCTTCGCTGGTGACCCGATAGCCGTAGTAGACCTTCTCCGTCACCTGGGCCACCGGGGGTAGCTCCCGAATGAGATCGAAGACCTCCTTCTCCACGGGCAGCTGGATCGACAGGGATTGGGATGCCTCCTCCGCCGTCCGAACGGTCAAAAGCGCCTCGTTCAGGATGGTCAGGGCTTCCGGCCGGGAAGTCTCGTTGGAGGCGCACAGGGCCACGTACAGGCGGCCGTTGGCATACCAGAGCACCGCGTCGCCCAGAAGCGTGGCGCCGTCCTGCGTCCACTCCGTGGCGGCGGTGCGGCCGGCGATCTCGCCCACAGTATGGTCGCCCCGGACCGTCTCAGCGGCATCGTAGGCCACGCCTGCGCCCATGAGGGCGTCCTTCCAGACCAGGTCCGCATAGGCGTCCAGGGTGCCGGCGCTGGGTTCCTTCTCCAAGGCCATGCTCAGGAAGGTATACTGGATGAGGTTCCGCTGCTGCGCGATCAGGAGGCCGGCCTCCGTTTCCGTCACCGTCCAGCGGTCCGTAGGCAGGGACAGGCTCAGATCGAAGGCGGGGCTGATGACCGTCATGACGGCCGGCTCCGGGACTTCCACCTCATTCTCTGCCGGAGCTTCCGCGTCGTTCCCCGCCGGGACTTCCGCGTCGTTCCCCGCCGGGACTTCCGCGTCGTTCCCTGTCGGGGCCTCCACGTCATCCACCGGGGTCACGATGGGGGCGAAGGTGATCTGGTCACCGGTATCGGTGTCCATCAACACCCCGTCCTCCGTAAAGGTCAGGCCGCCCAGATAGCTGTCGAAGAGGATGAAGCAGGTGTTCTCGTCCGCAGCGCTATTCCAGTAGGGCAGCAGGGAGCCCCAGAATATGTCCAGCCCGTCGAAGGTGCCTTTCCCGTCGGCAGTGAGGATCAGCTCCTTGCCGTCCTCCGCCTCATATCCACCGGCAAAGGCCGTTCCCTGATCGCCCAATGCGAAGGTGACCAAGGGCTCGGAATACCGGAGCGCGAATTCCGTGCCCTCATAGGTGAAGGACAGCACGCCGTCCTTCAGCTCGAAGGGCACCTCCGTCCGCTCGATCTCCAGGGTGGTCTCGGTCCAGACCACGCCGTTGGCGGTCAACAGGCTCTCCGGCACGTAATTC
The DNA here is from genome assembly GCA_900319345.1 of uncultured Eubacteriales bacterium. Classification (GTDB taxonomy): domain Bacteria; phylum Bacillota; class Clostridia; order Christensenellales; family CAG-138; genus RUG472. Next base: position 36,977 of record ONNZ01000009.1, on the reverse strand, counting down.
AGGACGCCCACGCCTTCCTCGTCGAGATACAGGATCTCTGTGCCCGATTCGGAAGAATAGAGGCCCGCTTTCAGGCCGCCCTCCTCCGCGAAGGCGGGCACGGCGGCCAGCACCAGCAAGACCGCCAGCCAAACAGACAACGTGCGTTTCATAGTCGTCCTCCTTCTGACACCAATACTACAGTTTGATAATATATTCTCCCCGCGGCAATTGTCAAGAGAAAACCAAATGTTCGACGGTTTTCCGCTTAAAACGGCTTGATAAGCTCGATCTGCTCCTCCAGGGTCAGCCCGAAACGATCGGCATAGGCCATGGCCGCCTGCAGCTGATCCGGGTCGGCCACGTCCTCGGGTGCGTGGGCGTCACAGCCCAGGACCACCCGGCAGCCCTCCGCCTTCACCAGGGGCCAGAGGAGGTCGTTGGGATAGTTCCGCCCGGTCCTGAGGCCCAGGATGTTGATCTCCAAGGGCACGTCCAGCTCCTTCGCCCGGCGGCAAAGCCGCGCCATCTCCCGCTGATAGACCTTGTCCGGCCCCGCATAGTAGAACAGGTCCGGATGGGCCACGCAGGAGAACCTGCCCGTCTCCATGCCGGCGATGACCATGTCCACGTACTGATGCAGGGCTTCCCGGCTCGGCTGCAGGTGGGGGTTGTAGATGGTCTCCCGGCTGTCGTTGAAGTGCTGGGCCAGGAGCAGGTAGTCCACAGGATAGGGAGCAAGCTCCTCCAGCATAGCCTCGAACAGGTCCTGGTAGTATTCCGCCTCGAAGCCCAGGCGGACGTCGATGTCCTCTTTATACTCCGCCCGCAGGTCCAGGACGCACTGCACATAGTCCTCCAGCAGCCGCCGGGGCACCCGGAACCGGGACTCGTGGCCGTCGGGGAAGGGCATGGGCACGTGCTCCGAGAAGCCCAGGACCTTCAATCCCCGCTCGATGGCGGTCTCCACATACTGCCGGTCCTCCCCCACGGCGTGGCCGCAGCGATAGGTATGGGTGTGATAGTTGGCGATCATTCGATATGTATTTCCTTCAAACGATATTTGTTTCATTATAGCAGGTCCGACAAAATATGCAAACCCCGAAACTGCTTCTTGCGGTGAGGCGAAATACATGGTATCATGTGATATTATCAAATATTGGAGGTAGCGTATGCAGCAGCTTTTGGTCCGTCCCGAGAACATGAAGAGGATAAATACGCCGGAACTGGCGAAGGCGTATATCGACGAACAGGTGGCCGCCATCCGGGAGCAGGTGGGCGACGGCAAGGTGCTGCTGGCCCTCTCCGGCGGCGTGGATTCCTCCGTGGTGGCCGCGCTCCTCATCAAGGCCATCGGCAATCGGCTGGTGGCGGTCCATGTGAACCACGGCCTCCTTCGCAAGGGCGAGCCCGAGCAGGTCATCGAGGTGTTCCGGAACCAGATGCACGCCAACCTCATCTATGTGGACGCCACGGATCGGTTCCTGGACAAGCTGGCGGGCGTCAGCGACCCGGAGACCAAGCGGAAGATCATCGGCAAGGAGTTCATCGACGTGTTCGCCGAGGAGGCCCGGAAGCTGACCGGCATCCGGTTCCTGGCCCAGGGCACCATCTGGCCCGACATTCTGGAGAGCGAAGCAGGCATCAAGGCCCATCACAACGCCGGCGGCCTGCCCGCGGATCTGAGCTTCGAGCTGGTGGAGCCGGTCCGCATCCTCTTCAAGGACGAGGTGCGCATGGTGGGCAAGACGTTGGGGCTCCCCGACGGCATGGTCTACCGGCAGCCCTTCCCCGGCCCGGGTCTGGGCGTGCGGTGCGTGGGCGCCATCACCCGGGACCGGCTGGAGGCGGTGCGGGAGTCCGACGCCATCCTCAGGGAGGAGTTCGCCGCGGCGGGCCTTCAGGGCAAGGTGTGGCAGTACTTCACCGTGGTCCCCGACATGAAGAGCACGGGCATCAAGGACGGCAAGCGGACCGACGACTGGATGGTCATCATCCGGGCGGTGAACTCCGTGGACGCCACCTCCGCCACCATCGAGGAGGTCCCCTACTCCCTGCTCCTCAAGATCCGGGACCGGATCTTCGCCGAGGTCAAGGGCGTAAACCGGGTGCTCTACGACCTGAGCAGCAAGCCGTTGGCCACCATCGAATACGAGTAAACCGGAAAGAGAGCCGCTTTCAGGCTCTCTTTTTTGATACGGCGCTGCATCTATCCATATAAAATAAGGAGGGACCTATGGAAAAGAAACCGATCTATACCTCGCCCTATGAGCTGGACGGGCGGATCCCGCTTCGGCAGGCCATCCCCCTGGGGCTGCAGCACGTGCTGGCCATGTTCGTGGGGAACCTATCGCCCCTGCTCATCATCCTGGGCACCTGCGGCCTCACGGTGGACGCCGGATTCAGCGCGCTTAGGGTGACGCTGCTCCAGAACGCCATGGTGATCGCGGGCCTCGTCACCTTCATCCAGCTGTACCCCATCGGCCCCATCGGCGGACGGCTGCCCATCGTCATGGGCACCTCCTCCGGCTTCATCGGCATCAACAACGCCATCGCGCTAAGCACCATGGGCGGCATCGCCGCGGGGACCATCACCACCGACGCCAACGCAGGCATCTTCGCCTACGGGGTGCTCATGGGCGCCTGCATGGTGGGCGGCGTGTTCGAGATGGGCCTTGGCTTCCTCATCAAGCCCCTCAGGAAGTTCTTCCCGCCCGTGGTCACCGGCACGGTGGTCATCGCCATCGGTCTCTCCCTGATCTCCGTGGGCATCAACTTCTTCGCCGGCGGCTCCGGCGTGAAGGACTTCGGGAGCCTGTGGAACCTGCTGCTGGGCCTCATCACCCTGGCCGCCATTCTGGTGTTCAAGCACGGGTTCAAGGGCTTCCCCTCCATCGCCTCGGTGCTCATCGGCATCATCATCGGCTATATCGTGTCCCTGCTGATGAGCTTTGTGCTGCCTCGGGAGATCACCATCGGGGAGGCCACCGTGATCCCCGCCTACATCACCAAGTGGGAGCAGGTGGGCGCGGCCAAGTGGTTCGCCCTGCCCCTGCCGCCCAAGGAGATTTTCACCAACATCCGCTTTAGGCTGGACGCCATCATCCCCATGTGCATCATGTTCATTGTGACCGCGGTGGAGACCATCGGCGACACCTCCGGCGTGGTGGAGGGCGGCCTCGATCGGCCCCCCACGGACAAGGAGCTGTCCGGCGCCGTGGTCTGCGACGGCTTCGGCTCCGCCGTCGCCGCCCTGTTCGGGGTGCTGCCCAACACCTCCTTCAGCCAGAACGTGGGTCTCGTGGGCATGACCAAGGTGGTCAACCGCTTCGCCATCGCCATGGGCGCGGCCATCCTGGTGCTGGCTGGCCTGTTCCCCAAGATCGGCGCCATCATCAACATCATGCCCCAGCCCGTTTTGGGCGGGGCAGCGGTGTTCATGTTCGCCAGCATCGTAATCTCCGGCATCAACCTGATCACCAAGGAGCCTTTGACCGGCCGGAACGCCACCATCGTGGCCATCGCGTTGGGCCTTGGCTTCGGCCTCGGCTCCTCCTCCGCCGCCCAGGCGTTCATGCCCCAGTGGCTCAAATACATCTTCGGCGGCTCCGGCATCGTGCCCGCGGCCCTGATCGCCATCCTCTTGAACGTAGTCATTCCCAAGGACAGGAAGGAAGTGGAGGCGTAAGCAACAGCCCCAAAACTACGAAGAGAGCCCGAGAAGGGCTCTCTTTTTTGCGTCGAAGGACGATCCTCCGTCACAGCCACCACAGCAGCACGGCGATGGCGACGGTGCCCAGGACCAGGAGGGAAAAGCTCAGCTTCCACCGGCCGTTCTTGTTGAAGCCGTACATATCCCGCCAGGTCTTGGTGACCACCACCCGGTCGAGGTACAGCCAGCCGTAGAGGAGGACCGGCAGCAGGCCCAGGGGGATGATCCATGCGCTGAGGCCCTGCTTCTCGTAGAACAGGAAGGAGAGGACGGCCAGCAGGGGCGTGACGAAGTGCAAAAACAGCTCCGGCCCGTCCCACAGGCCCTGGATGGAACCCAAGGAAGGCCAGAGGAACAGGAGCACCACCAGGAACGTCAGCGTCACGGCCACGGTGCCCATGTATTTGAGGGTGGCCGCCCAGGCGGGCAGGACGCCGAAGAATTCGCATATGAGCAAGATCAGGGCTGCGAGGGCGACGAACAGGTTGGAGAGTACGGTGAAGTAGCGGAAGGTCTCCGGCAGCTTCCCCTTCTCCGTGCGCCGGATGACGGCCCGCATGGACAGGGCGGTGATGAACACGATGGCTTCGTTGATGACGGCGGATTGGACCATGGGTATGCCTCCTGTGATGTACTGGGTGTATGGGGCCGGCTAAGGTCAGGGTTCCCCCAGCCAGGTTTTCAGGTAGCGGGCCTTGCATTCGGCGAAGCCCGGACGACCAGAGATGGGACGATCGAACAGATCCAGGACCGTGCCCGCCAGTATCTTGGGCGGGCAAAGGCAGGCGTTCTCCTCGTCCGCGACGGCGAAGTCGTCCCCGTGGAACCGGCCCGAAACGCCGGTGAAGCCGAACTGGACGGTGGGGAGCAGGGCGCCGATGTCGCCCACGTCCCCGGAGGCGCCGGAGATCAGGTTCTCCCGGATCTGGTCCTCGCCGCAGAGGAGCAGCATGTTCTCCTTCACCAGGGCGTTGATCTCCCCGCTTTGGGAAAGGGGCAAAAAGCCGGGGCGGCGGGTGACCTTGGTTTCGATGTCCAGAGCCTCCCCGCACTTTTTGAGGCAGTTCTCCACCAGGTCCGCCGCGGCGAACAGGGCTTCCTCCGTCCTGGCCCGGACGTAGGTCTCGACGACGGCGTGGTCCGGAACGATGTTCACCGTCCCGGCGACCTCGGAGATCACAGGCTGCACGTTGACCCCGTCCCGGGGATCGAACCGGTCCTTGAGAAAGGCCACGCCCGTTTGGGCCAGCACCGCGGCGTGGAGGGCGTTCTTCCCCGCGAAGGGGGCCGCCCCCGCATGTGCGCCCAGGCCCTGGTAGACGGCCTTGAAGATGACGAAGCCCTTCAGGGTGGAGCCCACGTCGAACCGGCAGCCGGGCTCCCCGGAGGCGTGGCAGGAGAGGACCGCGTCCACGTCGTCGAAGACACCCCGGGCGATCATGTCCTGTTTGCCGGAGGGATACTTCACCAGACCCCGGTCCACCAGGCTTTGGCGGTAGTCAAAGTCGATCATCTCCTCCGCCGGGGTGAAGATGACCTTCAGCGTGCCCTGCAGAGGCTCGTCCTTCATGGCTTCGATGAGGGCCAGGGCTGCGGAGGTTTGGAGGCTGTGGCCGCAAGAGTGGATGCGCCCCTCCCCCGCCTTTTTCGGCAGGCCGTCCATGTCCGCCAGCACCGCCACCACGGGCGCCCCCTCGCCCAGGGTGACCATGAGGCCCGTATAGCTGACGCTCTCATAGGGCACGCCCCAGCCGTCCAGCCAGCCCCGGATGAGGCGGCCGGTCTCGAACTCCCGATAGCCCAGCTCCGGGGTGTCAAAGAGCAATCTGCTCCTGTCCAGGATAGCGACCCTGTTGTCGTCGATTCTGTTGAAAATCCGCTGCTTCTGCTGGTTCATACCCATTCCAGGCTGGTGCCTGCCCCCACTTCCTCGATGTGCATCCGATTGCCCATGGCCACCTTCACGGCGAGGGCCGTGCAGTGGCAGGGATAGAGATACGGGATGTTTTCCCGGGCAAGATAGTCGATGATGGCCTGGGACCGGGCGTCCATCTGCCGCAGGTGGAAGCCGCCGACGACGCCCATGACCCGGCTTTGGCCGGTCACGCGCTTGGCCTGCTCCAGTATGTTGCCGATGCCGCTGTGGGAGCAGCCGGTGATCACGTAGACCCCCTCCCGGCCCCGGTAGGCAAGGGCGGTGTCGTCCTCGTTTTTATCGGGCCCGTTTTCCCCTTGGCGCTGGGCCTGGTCCTGGTGGTCCGGGAACACCCGGGGGATCTCGCCCAGGTAGAAGAGGTTCTCCGTCAGGGCCAGGGGCTCCGCCGTGAGGCACAGGTCGAAGTACCGCTCCAGTTTCGCCCGGGGGTAGGGGCAGCCGATGACGAGTCCCTTGGACACCACCCGCCGGAACAGGGCCGGATGGGCCACCAGCCGGGGCTTCGGCCCCTCGGTGAAGAAGGCGGACAGGCCCTTGGTGTGGTCGTCGTGGCAGTGGGACAGGACCACCCCGTCCACGCCCCGCCAGTCGAGGCCCAAGGCCTCGGCGTTTTGGGCGAAGATACCGAAATAGCCCGTGTCCAGCAGGAACCGCTTCCCCTCATCTTCGATGAGGCAGGAGAAGCCCGGCTCCCCCAGCAGGTATTTGTCGATGAGGGTGTTGTTGTCGGATAAGATGGTCAGCTTCATATCGATACAAGGATCGCCCCGGAGGTCCGGGGCGATAGGGTCTTATGCGTTCAAAAGGAAAGCGTGATAGGCTTTCACGGCCTCGTACAGGTCCGCCTTGGAGATGATCTCCCAGGGGGCGTGCATGGAGAGGACCGCCACGCCGCTGTCGATAACGTTCATGCCGTAGAGGGCGCAGATATAGGCGATGGTGCCGCCGCCGCCCTGATCCACCTTGCCCAGCTCCGCAGTCTGATAGACCACCTTGCCCGCCTCCATGACAGCCCGGAGCTTGCCCATAAACTCCGCGTTGGCGTCGTTGCTGCCGGATTTGCCCCGGGAGCCGGTGTACTTGTTGAAGCACACGCCCTTGCCCAGGTACGCGGCGTTCTTCTTCTCGAACATGCCCGCGTAGGAGGGATCGTAGCCCGCGCTCACGTCGCAGGAGAGCATGCGGCTGTTGGTCATGGCCCGGCGGAGCTTCAGCTCGGAATACTCGCCCAGCTTATCCATGATCTCCGCCACGGCGTTCTCGAAATACCGGGCTCGCATGCCCGTGGCGCCCACGCTGCCGATCTCCTCCTTGTCGGCCAGGATGCAGCAGCAGGTGTACTTGGGGGTGTCGGTGATGCGGAACATGGCCTCGATCTCCGCGTAGGCGCAGACCCGATCGTCGTGGCCGTAGCCGATGACCATGCTGCGGTCCAGGCCGAAGTCCCGGCTCTTGCCTGCGGGGACTACCTCGATCTCGGCGGAGAGGAAGTCCTCCTCCTCCATGCCGTACTTCTCCTTCAGGATGGCCAACACGGCGGCCTTCACGGGCTCCTTCTCCACGTCCTTCTGGGGCTTGCCGCCTACGATCACGTCCAGGGCCTCGCCCTCAATGACCACGCTGGCCTTTTTATCCATCTGAGTGGCGGAAAGGTGGATCAAAAGGTCGGAGATGCCCACTACGGGATCGTCCTCATCTTCACCAATGACCACGTCCACCACGGTGCCGTCCTTCTTGGCCACCACGCCGTGGAGGGCCAGGGGCAACGTCACCCACTGATACTTCTTGATGCCGCCGTAGTAGTGGGTATCGAGATAGGCAAGATCCGTATCCTCATAGAGGGGGTTCTGCTTCAGGTCCATGCGGGGGCTGTCGATGTGGGCGCCCACGATGTTCAGGCCCTTCTCCAGGGGCTCGCTGCCGATGATGTACAGCTGCACCGCCTTGTTCATGGTGTTCACGTACACCCGGTCCCCGGCCTTTAGGGTCGAAACCTTCTCCAGGTCCACGTACCCGGCCTTCTCCGCCCGGCGGATGGTCTCCCGGGCGCACTCCCGCTCGGTCTTGCCGCTGTCCAGAAAGGCCCGATAGGCCTTGCCCAGGTCCATGACCTTCTTCTCTTCCCGCTTCTTGTAGGTGGTCCACGCGTTGATCCGTTCCATACCTTCCTCCTTATATTTCATTCCTCCCCAGTATACGCCGGGGGTGTCGAAAAGTAAAGGCATGGGCTGGAATAATTGCCGAATGTAGTGTATGATGGAAAAAATGGGGAGGAGCGACAGCGTATGGTGAAGGCGATCCTGTGGGACGTGGACGGCACGCTGCTGGACTTTCTAGCGGCAGAGAAGGCGGCCGTCCAGCGGCTGTTCGGAGAGTTCGGGCTGGGGGAATGCACGGATGAGATGGTGGCCCGGTATTCCGCCATCAACGAAAGCTACTGGAAGCGCCTCGAACGGGGCGAGATCACCAAGCAGCAGGTGCTGATCGGCCGGTATCGGGAGTTCTTTGCGGAGGTGGGCGTGGACCCTTCCCTGGCCGAACCCTTCAACGCCAGGTATCAGCTGGCTCTCGGCGACACGGTGGTCTACCAGGACGGCAGTCTAAGCATCGTCAAGGCCCTCCACGGCAAGGTGAAGCAGTACGTGGTGTCCAACGGCACCGTCGTCGCCCAAACCAGGAAGCTGGAGCGGTCCCACCTGGGCGAATGGATGGACGGCGTCTTCCTCTCCGAGGAGCTGGGGGCTGAAAAGCCCAGCCCGGCCTTCTTCGAGAAGGTCTTCGCCGCCCTCCCGGACATTCCAAAGGAGGACATGCTTATCGTGGGCGACTCCCTGACCAGCGACATGAAAGGGGGCCTCATGGCGGGCATCCCCACCTGCTGGTACAACCCCCAAAGCCTTCCCAGGCCTGCGGATATGGCCATCGCCTTTGAGATACAGAATCTGCAGCAGGTATACGATCTGCTGTAAACGAAACAATACCGGTCCGCCCAGGCAGACCGGTATTTCTCGCCGTTTCCCTTTCTCAGGAAAAACGGCTGCGCGTAACGGGATTCAGTACCGGAGGATGTAGTAGATCACGTACGCCCAGCTCAGAAGCCCATGGACGATGGCCCAGCCGATGGACTTCCACGCGGTGTAGCTGATGACCATGGCCAGGGCGCTGCCGAAGGTGACGCCGGATTTGACCGTCTTTTGGATGATAGTCTGATTGCTGCTTTTTTCCATATTTCGATTCCTCCTTCGTCTCGGACAATCCCGTAAAGGGACGATTTACCGTCTGTTTTCGATCCCCCAGTCGCAGAGCTTGTCCAGCACCTGGACCAGGGAATGGCCCCGCTCCGTCAGGGAGTATTCCACCCGGGGCGGGATCTGGGGATAGACCACCCGACGGATGAGGTCGTCCGCCTCCAGCTCCTTCAGGTTCCGGCTCAGGGTCTTGTCCGCCACCTTCTTCAGATACCGCTGCAGCTCGTTGAACCGCACCGGCTCATACTCCATGAGGCAATAGAGGATCACCGGCTTATATTTCCCCGCAATCAGGGACAGGGTGTAGCTGTAGCCGGTATCGTCAAAATCGGCGCTTTCGATGGGACGCTGTTCCATAGCTTTCCTCCGGGCAAGTACCTGTCTTAAAAGTGGGTACTTGATTCTTCTTCCGGCTCATGATACCATGCCGGTATACCAAAAGCAATGGAAAAGGAGAAAAAGCTATGAAGAAGGATTTAGGCGTTGTCCCGGCGGTGTACCCCATGCCCGTGCTCATGGTGGCGGCCTATGACGAAGCCGGCACGGTGAACGTGATGAACGCGGCCTGGGGCATGATCTGCGCCATGGACAAGATCGCCCTGTTCATCGACGAGGATCACAAGACCACCCAGAATCTGCTGAAAGCCAAGGCTTTCACCGTGTCCATCGCGGACCGGGAACACATGGACGCGGCGGATTTCTTCGGCATCGCCACCGGCAACAAGATGCCCGACAAGTTCGCGCGCACGGGCTATCACGCCGCAAAGAGCACATTCGTCAACGCCCCCGTCATCGAGGAGTTCCCGGTGGTCATGGAATGTGAGCTCGCCGACGTGGTCAGCAACGACAGCTTCTACTGCATCGTGGGCAAGATCGTGAACGTGGCCGCCGAGGAGAAGGTCCTGGACCCCAACGGCAAGGTGAACCCCGCCAAACTCAACGCCCTCATCTTCGACCAATTCCAGAACGGCTACTACGTGACCGGCGAGCAGGCCGGCCGGGCCTGGCACGCGGGCGCGGGGTTGATGAAGAAGTAATTCAGTCTGTCGAAAACTGCGTTTTCAACAGACTGGCTTTCCGCCTGCGGGCGGGGTTTGCAGCCCTTGCCTATGGCCTTGTCAGGCCACCGGGCGGCAAGAGCTGTAAGGTGTAAAATCTGACGCACATGTCGCCAGATTTTACGGATTTCAGCCTGCCGTTCTTTTGCGCAGCTCACATGCGGGCGGCTACACCGCCCGTATGATACCCAGTAAAAAATGCGAAAAGGGATTGAGGTTCGGTTTGAACCCCAATCCCTTCTTCTTTTATCGCTCTGCTATCCCGCGACTTCCACGCCCTCGATCTTCACGGCGTAGGGGCCGGTGTAGGTCAGGGTGTCGTAGCGCTCGGTGGAGAACAGCAGGTTCCCCTGCTTCTCGGGCAGGCTCCCGTTGATGGAGCCGCCGGTGAGGATCTTCACGCCCTCGTCGGTATAGAGGTACGCCAGGCGGATCTCGCCGCCGAAGTGGCCCGTGAAGGCGTCCATCTGGAAGTCAGAGAAGGACACGGGGCAAAGGCACCCCTTCCGCAGGTCCTTCAGGGCCACGGTGCCGTTCCTGAGACCCAGCCGCTGGTAGTTGCCCGTGGGCTCGATGCCCAGATACCGGCAGAAGCGGTTGGGACCGTAGATGAGCTTCAGCTCGCCGTCCTTCAGGAGAGGCCGGGGCACCATGGGGATGCCGTCCTCGGAATAGGGGGTCATAGGCAGCAGATCGAGATCCAGCCTCTCCCCCTGCACGTCCTCCCCCTGGACTTGCTTGCCCACGGTCCAGTCGGAATAGTGGGCGTAGACCATGGACGCATGGGCGCGCTCGCCGTAGTATTCGAGGAGGGTGGGCACCTGGTCCCCGGAGAGGACCACGCTGTAGGTGCCGGCCTGGGGGCTCTTCTGGGCCGCCGCCCGGTCCCGGACCGCCGCGATGGCCCGGCGGGCTTTTTCGGTGAGGGCCTCGGTGTTCAGATCCGCATAGGCGAACTGGAAGAACTGCTCCACGTCCTGGGGCTCCTTGCACTGGGTCACGAACTCGCCCTTCACCAGATACCGGCTGTAGGCCACGTCCGTGCCCGCGCTGGTGAACAGGGAGACCCGGTTCTCGATGGCGAAGAACTCCGCGCTGTTGATAAAGGCGTCCGCGTCCGTATCCGCGGCGAAGAGGGCCTTGGCCATGAGCATGGCGTTCTCCTCCAGGGGCCGATCGGCCAGGGTGGAGGGCATGGCCACGGGTGCTTCCTTCCGCCCTTCGTACAGCTCGTAGAAGGGGTTCTTCACGAACTGGGCGGCGAAGTACGCGCCCTTGATCCGCGCCTTGACCTCGTCCAAGCCCATGCCCTCGAAGATCTGGGCCTGGGAGCTGCCCCGAAAGGTCTCGCCGTCCGCTTCAAAGTCCCGGTAGACGGTGACGGCGCAGTGGACCGCGCTCTTGATACGGCGCATGTCCAGGGTCTTTTTGATGAAGAACAGCTCCGCGGAGCGCTCCTCGCTGATCTCGATTTGGTATACGGGGATGTTCAGCTCCCCCAATGCTTTCAAAATGATGTCGCGCATGCTGCTACCTCCTTATCCGAGACGGATGCGGGCCTTGATGCAGGGACCACCGTCGCTGACCTTCACCCATTCCTTCCAGCCTTTGCCGCACATACCTCCGCCCTCCAGGGCGAAGTCCCGGGACACCATGGTGATGGACTTCAGCAGGTCCGGCACATAGCCCGTGAGCACGATGGGCGAGAAGATGCGGCCGGTGAGCTTGCCGTCCTTGATCTCCCGGGCCACGTTGACCATGCACTGGATGCCCCAGTTCTTGGGGTCCTCCATGCCGCTCGACGGATTGTCCAGCAGGAAGCCGTCCTTCACGGAGGCGATCATGTCCTCCAGGGTGTCGGTGCCTGGCTCGAAGTAGGTGTTGGTCATGCGGGTGTAGGCCTTGCGCTCGAAGCTCTCCCGGCGGCCGTTGCCCGTGGGGACGGTCCCCAGGTGCATGGCGCTCTGGGCGTCGGAAAGGCCCCGCCGCAGGATGCCCTTGTCGATGATGACGGTATCGTGGGAGAGGACGCCCTCGTCGTCGAAGAAATAGGAGCCCGTGTCCCGCTTCGCGGCGGCGCCGTCATGCATGGTCACCAGGGGCGAAGCCACGTACTGGTCGATGAACTGCTTGGCCTGGGCCCGATCCTTCACGAACATGTCCATCTCCACGCCGTGGCCGAAGGCCTCATGGACGATCATGCCCGTGACGGCGGGGGTGCAGACGCACTCATATTCGCCGGGCACCATGGGCTGGCTGTCGATGAGCTCCAGGGCGGTGGTGACCGCGTTGTCCAGCTTGGCGCGGAGCGCGTCCAAAACCTCAGCCCCGCCCAGGTCAGAGGCGCCATCGTAGTAGCCCACGATGTCCCCGTCCTTGGGGCACATGGCGTAAATGCTGCCGCAGCTCCACAGGAGGTTCTGCTCCAGGTCCCGGTGGGGGGACAGGAAGAGCTTGTGGATCTCCTGGAACTCGAAGCTGGCGATGCAGTCCAGCACCCGCTCATCCCGGCCCTTGCCGGTCTTGCGGATGTCCGTGAGGGCGGAAAGGATCGCCTCGTCGCCCTTCTCCTCCGGGTGGATGGCGTACTCGCTGGATTTGAGGAGCGTCGCGGGCTCGTCTGGTATCTGACCGTATTCGCTGAGGGTCAGGCCTTCCGGCAGGCCCGTGAGGGGCATGAGCCGCTCCTCCACCTCCGCCATGATGGCGGGGATGGCGTCTTCGTCGATATGGGTGAAGGAGTATTCCCCGTAGGACCGGCCGTCGTAGACCTTCAGCACGAAGCCCCGGCCGGTGAACAGATCGTCCTCCCCGGCGGACACGCCCGAGTTCCCCACTCGATAATACTTGCTCCTGGTGTCGGCCGCCAGCACGGACACGTATCCGTACTTTTCGGACAGCTGCTTCACCAGCGATTGCAGCAGGGGCTTGGCCGCCTGCAAAAATGCGCTGCGCTGTACCTGCATTCTCATACCTCCTATGGTGTTTGTATCATCATATCAGCACGGGGCAAGGATTTCAACAAAAAGGTGAAGAAGGGCCCGGGAACCCTTGAAAAAGGGGATGGTCCGGGCTATAATAAACTGATTTAATATGGAGGCAAGAAAGAAATGACTAAGATAGACATCTTCTCCGGGTTTTTGGGCGCGGGGAAAACCACCCTCATCAAGAAGCTGATCCAGGAAGCGTACCAGGGCGAAAAGCTGGTGCTCATCGAGAACGAGTTCGGCGAGATCGGCATCGACGGTGCGTTCATGCAGGACGCGGGCATCCAGGTGAACGAGATGAACTCCGGCTGCATCTGCTGCTCCTTGGTGGGCGACTTCGGCCGGGCGCTGAAGAAGGTCCTCGCCGAGTACGCGCCGGACCGGATCCTCATCGAGCCCTCGGGCGTAGGCAAGCTCTCCGACGTGATCGGCGCCGTGGAGCGCATCGATTCCCACGACATAGCGCTCAATTCCTTCACCACCGTGGTGGACGCCAAGAAGGCCAAGGTGTACATGAAGAACTTCGGCGAGTTCTTCAATAACCAGGTGGAGAGCGCCAGCGCCATCATCCTGAGCCGGACCCAGGAAGTGACGGAGGCGAAGCTGGCGGAAGTGCTGGCCCTTCTCCGGGAGCACAACCCCAACGCCGTCATCATCACCACCCCCTGGAGTGAGCTCTCCGGCAAGATGATCCTTTCCGCTATGGAGCGGAAGGACACCCTGGAGGCTGCCCTCCGGGAGCTCACCGAGATGGCCCGCAAGGAGGAGGAAGAGGAGGAGCACGAGCACCATCATCACCATCATCACCATGAGGACGGCGAGGAGTGCGACGATCCTGAGTGCGAATGCCACCATCACCATCACGACGAGGACGACGACGAGGACGAGCACGAACACCATCACCATCATCACGACGAGGATGAGGAGGATGAGCACGAGCACCACCATCATCACCACCATGACGATGACGAGGAGTGCGACGATCCCGAGTGCGAATGCCACCACCATCATGACGATGACGACGAGGAGCACGAGCACCACCATCACCATCATCACCACCACGGCCACGACGCCGACGAGGTGTTCACCAGCTGGGGCGTGGAGACGGCCAACAAGTATTCTAAGGACGAGATCGAAGGCATCCTGACGAAGCTGGATGACGCGGCATCCTACGGCGCCATCCTGCGGGCCAAGGGCGTGGTCGCCGGCGCCGACGGCCAGTGGATCCACTACGACTACGTGCCCGAGGAGCACGACGTGCGCACGGGTCCCGCTTCCTTCACGGGCCGCATCTGCGTCATCGGGTCCAAGCTCAACGAGGAGGCCCTCAAGGCCCTGTTTAGGGTGTAAGCTATGGAAGATATCCCCGTATTCCTGTTCACGGGCTTTCTGGACGCGGGCAAGACCAGCTTTATCGAGAGCCTGCTGGAGGACAAGGAGTTCAACAACGGCCAGCCCACGCTGGTGATCCAGTGCGAGGAGGGCGAGGAGGAGCTGCTCCCGGACCGGTTCCCCAAGAAGGGGAAGGTGAGCATCGTCACCATCGACAGCGAGGATAGGCTCACCGAGGGGCATCTATTGGCGCTGACGAAGCAGTACAAACCCGCCCGGATCATCGTGGAATATAACGGCATGTGGCTCAACAACAGCCTGTTCCAGGCCCTGCCCGAAAGCTGGTCCATCGCGGGGGAGACCCTGTTCTTCGACAGCACCACCTTCGCCGTCTACAACGCCAACATGCGGCAGCTGGTGGTGGATAAGCTTCGGACCGCGGAGCTGGTGCTCTTCAACCGGGTCACGGAGGAAACGGACAAGATGGCCCTCCACAAGATCGTCCGGGCCATCACCCGCCAGGCGGACATCGCCTACAGCTACGACAGCGGCAAGACCGAGTACGACGAGATCGTGGACCCCCTGCCCTTCGACGTGGACGCGCCCATCGTGAAGGTGGAGGACAAGGACTACGCCCTCTTCTACCAGGACCTGGTGGAGGACTTCAAGAAGTACCACGGGAAGGTGGTGGAGTTCACCGCCCTGGTGGCGCGGAACAACCGCATGCCCAAGGACACCTTCGTGGCCGGGCGGCAGCTCATGCAGTGCTGCGCCGCGGATATCCAGTTCGCCGCCTTCGCCTTCAAGTACGACAACGCCGCCAGCCTCCAGAACCAGGGCTGGTACAAGGTGACCGCCAAGATCGAGGTCCGCTACTCCGCCATCTACGGCAAGAAGGGCCCCGTCTTCAACACCCTGGCCATCGAGCCCTGGCGGGAGCCCGAGGAGCCTGTGGCTACGTTCTATTGATCCCTTTTTCTCTTGCCGCTTTTTCTTTTCAGGTGAAAGGAAAAAGCGGCGCAAAAAGAAAAGCCCCTTGGGGATAATGAAAAAAAGGGAGAGCATTTTCTCCCCGAATAAAGTTCTTTGGGTGCAGCCTTTCTTTCAGGAAAGGCTGCATGTTTTTAGGCAAAACCGTTCAAAATAGGGGCATGAAGAATAATAGACGAGGTGGAAGATGAAGGCGACCGGGATCGTGCGGCGGATAGACGAGCTGGGGCGGATCGTGATCCCCAAGGAGATACGGCGGACGCTCCGGATACAGGAGAGCGACCCCATGGAGATCTATATGGGGGACGACGGCAGCATCCAGCTGAAGAAATACTCCTCCGTGGGCGGCCTCAAGGAGGTGGCGGACCAGTACGTCCAGGCGCTGAACGGGGCCTTTGGGCTTACGGCGGCGGTGACGGACAAGGAGGCCTGCGTGGCGGCGGCGGGGCGGCAGCGGCGGTGGCTGTTGGACAAGCCCCTGCTGGACGCCGTCCGGCGGCGGCTGCTGGGTCGACAGGTCATCGAGGAGCGCAACGCCCTCCTGGCCCAGGGGCAGGAAGCGCCCTTCACGTCCCTGTTGGGGGTGCCCATCCTTTTGGAGGGGGACACCGTGGGCGGCGTGTTCCTGCTGAGCGCCGAGGGAGGCCCTGCCCTGGGGGATAGCGCCCTGCAGAGCCTCAAGACCGGAGCGCTGTATCTCGGGCGATTGTTGAGCGTGTAAAGACGGGAGGGGCAAGCCCCTCCCCTACGGTCACTTGTTGTCCCACGTCCGTAGGGGCCGTGGCTTGCCTGGCCCGCATATATGCTTTTGGGGTTTAGGATCAATACTCCTGATAGAACTCTTCGCCGGTGACGGTGTTGACGTACAGGGCGTCGGCGCCCCAGCCCATGATGTCGATGCGCTCCATGGCATAGTGCTGGATCTCCATGAGCCGACCGCCCTCGAAGCAGAACTCGTACCAGCGGCCGTCCATCATGTAGGCGTCGATGGTGCAGAAGTTGCCGTCGTAGACCGCGTTCACGTCCACTTCCTTCACGTTCTCCTTGCCGAAGGTCTGCTCCGCCACGTACTTCACGTAGTGGATGTACTCCACGCCGCCCATCTTGTCGTAGGGGATGTTGATGAGCTTCAGATCGTCGTCGGGGTTGTAGAGCCCGTCGCAGGTGGCATGGACGATGTATCCGGACTTGGCGGCGATGTCCATATCCACGAGGCCGTCCTTGTGGATGTGGTAGAAGTTCTCCCGGTAGCCGGACTTGTCCAGGAAATAGGTGATCTCCCAATCCTTCAGATTATAGTCCAGCTCCTCCACGGTCTTGCCCTCGGCGTCCCGGCGCTCGGCGGCACGGCCGTTGGCGGCGGACAGGAACATACGGTACATCAGCGCGATCTGATCCACGGTCATATCCCCCTCGGCGGGCTCCTTGGGGCTGCCCTGGACGAAGTTCTGCTCCGCCACCAGGTGCACTATTTCTTCGCTGTGGCGGACATCCGCCTGGAAGCAAACCGACTCCTGCATGCTGTATTGATCCTGGTGGACCTGGATGCCATGAAGGGTGTTCATGGTGTAGCACAGGGTGATCCAGCGGCCGTCGCTGAGCTCGAAGGCGAAGAATTGATCGATCCGATTCCCGGCCCGATCCCGGCTGCCGCCCCAGTCCTTCGCCCCTTTGCCCAGGGTGGTGCCCAGGTATTCCGCCACCTCCTTGGCGTCCTCCTTCTCGTGGACGGTCGCGGTGGCCGGGAACCGGGCGTTGTCCGCGATGAGCAGGTTCAGATCCTTCTCCGTGAGCACACAGGCGAAGCTGTTGCCCTTGCCGGTGAGCCGCAGCACGTTCTCCCGATAGCCCGCCTCGTCCACGTACCGGGTGACGGCGGCGGTGGCGAAGTCGTGGTCCTCCCCGCCCACATTGAACAGCAGGTAGTAGATGTCCTTGGCCTTCTTCCGGGCGGCCTCCGCCAGGGCGTCGTCCACCTTGTCCCCCTCCTTCCAGGTCTTGGCCTGGTAGGAGTAGTTCTGGGTGATGCGGGGAAAGATGTCCTTATACTTCCACTCCGTGTTCAAAATGTCCTCGGACACCAGCTCTGCGGGCATGGCTGTGGGCTGGGCCGTGGCGGGGGAACCGTCCGCCTGGGCGGGCATGGGGCTGGGCGTAGCCTCCGCCTCAGCAAAGGAGGTGCGGACCATGATGTCCTGCATCTCATTCCCTTCAAAGAGCCTGAGCCCGCCCCAGAAGGCGACCCCCAGCACCAGCACGGCCAAGAGGGTGGCGATCAATACCTTATTTTTCATCCAGAAGAGTCTCATATGCGTTTCGCTCCTTTCTCAAGTTGACACCGTCAGTATAGGGCCAGACTTGTAAGGAAGTCTTCATCAACTTGTAAGGGAGTTGTAAAAGGTCACGGTGGCCACGGTGCCCCCGTCCGCGCCCCGGGCGTAGGTGAGCTTGGCCCCGTGGGCCTGGGCGATCTGGTGGCACAGGGGTACGCCCAGGCCGCCGCTCGAGTGGAGCTTCTTGAATTTGGAGGGGTGGTTCACATAGTTCAAAGCTTCGTCGCTCATGCCGCTGCCGTGGTCCATGACCGCCAGCACGTTGGGCGCGGCCCGCAGTTCCACGGGTGCCCCAGCCGGGGAAGCCTTCACGGCGTTGTCCACCAGGTTGTTGAGGAGGGACGAAAGCATGGCCCGGTCCCCGAAGATGGTGGGCCAGTGGACCTCGTATGTCACGGTGGGATAGGTCTGCTGGATGTGGTCGAAGAGCTCCTCCACGTCCACGGGGCCGAAGGGGGTGGCTTCCTCCTTGGCGTTGTGGAGGGTTAGGAGCCGGGCGGAGATATCCGAGAGCCGGGTGCTCTCCTCGGCGATGTAGCTGGCCGCCATGTACCGCTGCTCCTCGTTCAGTTTAGCGTCCCGCAGGGTCTCGGCGTAGCCCTTCATGGCGGTGAGGGGGGTCCGCATCTCGTGGGCCAGGCGGCTCACGGGCAGGTTGACCCGATAGAGAAGGATATACAAGGCCGCCGCCATAAGGAGGGCCACCAGCGTGCCGGTGAGGGCCGCCGCCGTGACCTGGCGCTTCAGCAGGGCGTCCGTGGCCGCCGCGTCCTTCAGGTACAGAAAGTCGTAGCCCGAGGGAAGCTTGTCGCTGACGAACAGGTACAGCCGCCCCTGGTCCCGAAGGAAGCCCAGGGTGCCGGGGGCCTTGTCCACGGCAAAGGTCAGGGAGCTGTAGCCCGCCCCGTCCTGGCGGGCCTCGAAGTACAGGCCCGTGCCGGCGTAGTATTCCAGGAACGTCTGCATCACGGGGAGCTGCCGCCCCTCCGGCGCCTGGTCCATGGTCCGTTCCAGCGTCCCGGCGATGACCCGCTCCTCCCGGAGGGCGGCGTCCGTGGCCCCCTTCACCGTGACGGACAGGGCGGGGGCGGTGACGCCGAACATGCACCCGTAGAGGATCAGGGCGCAGAGAAGGGTGGACAGGAGATATGTTTTCTGCCAGAGTTTCATTTATTCTTCGAAGCGGTAGCCGTTCTTGTAGATGGTCTTGATGTGGTCCTCCAGCTTCAGCTTCCGGCGGAGCTTCTGGATGTGCACGTCCACGGTGCGGCTCTCGCCCAGGAAGTCCGTGCCCCAGGCCTCGGAGAGGAGCTTTTGCCGGCTGAGGCACACGTTCCGATTCTCGATGAGGATATGCAGGAGCGTGAACTCCTGGGGCGTCAGCTCCACCCGCTCCCCGTTCTGGAAGACCTCGTGGGCGTCCCAGCGGATGGTGAGATCGCCGATGGTGTACTCCTTCTCCTCCCGATGGGTCCGCCTGAGGACCGCCTGGACCCGTACGAGCAGCTCCGCCACCTCGAAGGGCTTCACGATATAGTCGTCCGCGCCGAGACCGAAGCCCCGGACCTTGTCGGTGGTGGCGCCTCGAGCGGTGAGGAAGATGGTGGGCACGTCCCGGACCTTCTCCATGACCGCGAACCCCTCCATGTCCGGCAGCATCACATCGAGGAGCATGAGGTCGAACCCCTGCTCCCCCGCTGCGCGGATTGCGTCCCGGCCCGTCAGAGCGGGCACGCACTGGTGGCCCACCATCTCCAGGTTCAGCTTCAACAGGTCGTTGATGGCCTTTTCGTCCTCTACGATCAGTATCTTTGCCATTATTTCCCTCTCCATTCCTCTTCTTGATCTTAAGTATAGCAGGAAAGTTGTAATGGCGTTGTAAAATATATGCGGAATTTGTATGAGGAATACAATAAGATTTGTACCTTTTCTTTGTAAAGAAAAGGTACCCAAAAGAAACGCAAATGGGAAGTATGGCTTTCGCTGTACTTCCCATTATTCTTCCTGTGCTTTTCTTTTATACCATAACTAAATCGTAAAGAACCGAAACTCCGTGCGGGAGCGCTGGGTCTCCCCCGCCTTCACGGTGGGCTGGGGCCAGGCGGGATGGTGGGGCGCGTCGGGGTAGAACTGGGTCTCGAGCGCCAGCCCCGCGGCCCTGTTGTAGCGCATGCCGCCCTTGCCGGGGAAGCCGGAGAAATGGTTGCCGCCGTAGAGCTGAATGCCGGGAAGGGTGGTCCAGACCTCCATCCGCCGGCCCGAAACGGTCCCCTTCAGGTCCGCGGCCTTCACCAGGCTCTTGCCGTCGTAGGCGTCGATGAGAAAGTTGTGGTCGTAGCCGTTGCTCTTGACGATCTGCTCGTCCCGGCTCGTCATCCCCTCCCGCATGGACCGGTACGCCCGAAGGTCGAAGACCCCCTTCACGGGCAGGACCCGCCCGTCGGGCACGTTGTATTCGTTGGTGGGCGTGAACCGGGAGGCGTGGATGCGGACGCTGTGATCGAGAATGCTGCCGAAGGTGTCCCCGTCCAGGTTCCAATAGGTGTGGTTGGTGAGATTCGCCACCGTGTTCCTCTCCCCCGCCGCCGCTTCGTAGTCCAGGGACAGCACGTTTTCCTCGCTGAACCGGTACGTGACGGTCACGGTCAGATCCCCGGGGAACCCCTCCTCCCCGTCGGGGCTAAAGAGGGTGAACTTCACCCCGTCCTCGCCGACGATCTCGGCGTCCCAGAGCTTGTGGTGGAACCCCACGGCCCCGCCGTGGAGGGTGTTGGGCCCGTCGTTCCGGGTCAGAGGGTACACCCGCCGATCGAGCGGCAACGACGCCCGGCTGAGCCGGTTGGCGAACCGGCCACAGACCGCGCCGAAGTTCCCCAGCTCCTGCTCGTAGAGATCGAGCTCGTCGAAGCCCAGGGCCACGTCCCCCAGGCGGCCCAGGCTGTCCGGTACGATCACCTTCACCACCGCCGCGCCGAAGTCCGTCAGCGTGACGGAGCTGCCCGCCGATGTGGAGATGGTAAAGAGGTGGGCATCCCGCCCGTCCTTCAGGGTGCCAAAGGTTTCCGTGGTCACGGCCATAGTCTTGCTTCCCTTTCGCTTTTTTTCATGATTACCACAAATTAGGGAGCGTGTCAAGCCGTGCCGACACGCTCCCAAGCGCCTCCTTCCTGTATTGATAAGCTTGTATCCTCAGCCCTGCATCTTGATGATCTCCCGTTTCAGGTGGTCCATGATCCGCTTCTCCAGGCGGGAGATATAGCTCTGGCTGATCCCCATGGCGTCGGCCACCTGCTTCTGGGTCCGAGGGGACCGGTGCCCCAGACCGAAGCGCATCTCCACGATCCGCCGCTCCCGGGGGCTGAGCCGAGACAAGGCCGCCCACAGGAGCCGCCGGTCCACCTCGTCCTCCAGCTCCCGGCTCACCTCCTCCCCGTCGGTGCCCAGGATGTCGGAGAGCAGCAGCTCGTTCCCGTCCCAATCCACGTTCAGCGGCTCGTCCAGAGACACCTCCAGCTTCAGCTTGCAGCTCCGTCTGAGGTACATGAGGATCTCGTTCTCGATGCACCGGGAGGCGTAGGTGGCCAGCTTGATCTTCTTCTCCGGGTTGAAGGTGTTCACCGCCTTGATGAGGCCGATGGTGCCGATGGAGATCAGGTCCTCCGCCTGGACGCCGGTGTTCTCAAACTTCCGGGCGATGAACACCACCAGCCGCAGGTTGTGCTCAATGAGCCGATTCCGAGCCGCCTCGCTGGTCTTGGAAAGCTGAACGCAGCTTTTCTCCTCCTCGGGCGACAGCGGCGGGGGCAGGCTCTCCCCCGTGCGGACCAGATACACCCGATACCGCCGGGTGAACAGCCGCGCGTAGAGCCGATAGAAAAACGCTTTGACCTTTTGGAACACGATCCTTCCTCCCTTCATGGAGCGCCGCCACCGGCAGCAGCGCCTGAAAATCGACGAGCGGCAGGGGCGACCTGCCTGCGTACACGGGCACCGGCGCCCGGCCCGGCCCCGCTTCCACCGTGGCCCGGACCACCTCCACGATCCCCTGCCCCGCCACCATCAGCGGCCGCCCGGGGGGCAGGTCGATCCCCTCCACCAGCACCACGGGCAGGCCCGAAAGGGGCTCCGTCAGCAGGTTCCCCGAGTCCACGAAGGCGGTGAGGGCATGGGCCTTGCCGCCCACCGTCAGGGTGACGGTGCGGGTGCAGCTCCCCTCGTACCCCCGGTGGACCAGGTGACGAACGGCGCGGACGAGGGGCGGCAGCAGGCAGAAGCCGTAGATAGCCGCCCGCAGGGGCACCGTGCCCAGGAACACCCCGCCGGTCCAGGGCCCGGATCGGCCCAGGGTAAGGAGCAGCAGCCCCCCGCCCAGCAGCAACGACGCGGCGAACAGGGAGAAAAGGGCCCTGAAATACTCCTTGCGGCTCATGAGCAGCGCCGTCATTAGCAGGCAGGCCGCCCGTCCCGGCAAGCTCAGCAGCTGGGGCCATTTCCCTAGAGCGACCAGGTCCCCCAGCGCGCCTAAGCCGGACGTGAGGGCCGCCCGAGCCGGGGGCACGGCCACCCCGCCCAGGGCCCCCGCCAGCTGCAGCAACAGCCAGTTCACGGCGAAGTTGTCCAGCAAGAACCACTCCAGGGAGACCCTCATGCCACCTCGACCACCATGATCGTCATGTCGTCCCGCTGGCCCCGGCCCTTGGCCGCCGCCATGAGGGCCGCCGCCATCCGGTCCAGGGGCTGCCCCGATCCCTTCTTCAGCTCCGCCTCCATATCCTTGCCCAGCAGATCGTAGACCCCGTCGGTGCAGAACACCAGCCGATCCCGCTGCTTGAGCCGGATGCGGCGGATGTAGGGCCGGGCTTCGTCCACGATGCCGCAGGGCAGCGCCTCGCCGGACAGGGTGCGCACGTTGCCCCCGCGGATGAGGCAGGTGGGCGGCGCGCCGAACTTCACCATCTCCGCCTCCCCGGTGACCAGGTCGATGCTGGCCGCGTCCAAGGTGGCGTAGATCTCCTTCTCCCCTCGGGCGATCAAAAGTCGGTTCACGTTCTCATAGATCAGCTCCTTCTCCACCCCCAGCCGATACTGGTCGAACAGCAGGTCGATGGCGGCCCGGCTCTCCCGGCTGGCCTCCTCGCCGCTGCCCATGCCGTCGGACACGGCGTAGACCACCTTCCCGCTGGGCATCCGAAGCTCCCCGGTCTCGTCCCCACAGACGCTCTCCTCGTCCTCCGGCAGGGAGATGCGGGCCATGCGGGCCGTGAGCCCCTGAAGGGCCTCCATCTCGAAGACGGTCTCCTGCCCCTCCCGCCGCTGGTCGATGAGCCGCATGGTCCGATGAAGCTTCCGGCCCACGGCTGCGGCCAAGGCCGCCCCGTTCTCGCTCCCCTGGGGACCCAGCCGGATGGACAGGCACAGGCGGCGGTTGGGATAGTAGGCGTCCACGGACAAAGGCGCGAACCCCCGGCGCATGAGGTAGGGGAACAGCGCCCCCTCCACTCGCTCGTCCCCCCACCGATCCTCCCGCAGGCGGGCGGCCAGGACGCTCAGCATGGCGGACACGCCGTTGAGCTGCCGATTCATATACTCGTTCTGCTCCGCCGCCCGGCGAAGGCCCGCCTCGTGGACGAAGGCCTGGTTGTAGGACTGGTAGGCGGAGGTCATGATCTCCCGAAAAAACTTGCAATGGCTGTCCATGGGCGACACGGGCCGCACCGGCTCCCCCCGATCGTAAGCGGACAAAAGGCGCAGCACCGCCTGGTCGAAGTCCCCCTCCTCCCGCTGGCACAGGACCCGGCCCTCGCAGCCCACGCACACCCGCCGGGCCGCGCCCAAGGGCCATTCGACGACGAACCGATCCCCGGCTCGCTCCTCTTCGAAAAGGCCGGACAGGGCCCCACAGAGCCGGGCCGCCTCCTCCACCTCCGCAGCCATGCGGCGCTTCCACCGGTCCATGGCCTCCGCCCCGTTTCGCTCGCCGAACTGGCGGCTGTTGAAAAAGAGCTCCAGCCGGCCCATCCACTCCCGGGGCAGGACCAGCACCACCAGGCAGGCGATGAGGGCGCTGCCCACCCGCCAGGTCTCCCCCTCCGCCCCCAGGAATACAGCGAGGACCAGCGCCGACAGCAGGAAGGCGCCCACGGCATAGGCCCGACCATAGGGAGCGACCAAGGCAGCCATCAAGGCGCACAGGGCCGTGACCCCCAGCAGCAGAGCCCCTTCCTCCAAGGCAAAGGCCAGCAGGGCGGCGGTCAATATCCCCTCCCCCAGCCCCTCCGGCCCCTTGGTGAAGACCAGGATCAGCACGTACACGTCCAGCAATATGACCGGCAGGGAGATGCCGCCCACGGCAAAGTCGCTCATGCCCAGGAGCAGCAGCCCCAGGAACGAGGACAGCGTCAGCTGCTCCTTCTCCTGCAGCACCGCCAGCCGCCCGGCGTGGCGGAACAGGGCCCAGCACCGCTGCATCGGCACCACAGCCACAGCGGACAGGGCCAGAGCCAGCAGCGCATAGGCGGAGGACCGCCAGGTCAAAATCATTTCGAAGGGCAGCACCGCGATCTCGCACAGCAGGAACACCAGCATCCGGGCACTGGAGGGCACGTGCCCCACGACGACCTTCATGAGCCGGGTGAGCAGCACGAAGGCCGCGGCGGCGATCATGACCCCCCACAGGGGCTCCCCACTCAAAAAGGCGCCCACCACCACCCCGGCTCCGGCAAAGATAGGGTCGACGCCCGTAAGCTCCGCCGCCGCCATGGAGGCCAGGCCGAAGGGGGCGCAGCTCTCCCCCACCCGCACCCGACAGAGGATCAGGCTCCCCGTGAAGGCGGCCAGCTCCAGCAGATGCTTCGTTGTGTTCGTTCCCTGTTTCTTGCGATCCATGGCCCCATTGTATATGATGGGCAGGGTCCATTTTCGGCGAATCCGGCACGGGCGCTTGCTATTCTTCCCGACAGGATCGGCGGGGCCTCGGCCTCATATGCTCCCTTCCCTGCCTTCCTGTGGCCCCATGCCATGAAAACCCTGTCTTGCCCCGGCGGGCCGGATATGGTATACTTGCTGTAAATATGATCCAACAGAAAGGGCGACTATGAGCGAGACGAAGATCATCGCCTTCGAGGGCATCGACGGCACCGGCAAGAGCGTACAGATGGAACAGCTGCGGACCAGGCTGGAGCAGCGAGGCCTCGCCGTGGGCGTGCTTTCCTTCCCGGACTACGACAGCTTCTTCGGGGGCTGCGTGGGCCGGTATCTCACCAAGAAGGACGGGGTCTCCGCCAGCGACGTGGATCAGCGGAGCATGGCCCTCTGGTTCGCCATGGACCGGTGGGCGGCCTTTCAGGGCTTCGACTACCGCCGATTCGACGTGCTGCTCATCAACCGGTACGTGCTGAGCAATGCGGTGTACCAGAGCATCCGGGATCGAGACGTGGACCAGCCCGACATCCTGGACTTCGTGCTGGAGCTGGAGCATCGGCAGCTGAAGCTTCCCCAGCCGGACCTGTACCTCATTTTGGACGTGGATCTGTCCGCCGCCCAGGACAACGTGACCAAGAAGGGTTATCGGGACTATGTGGGCGACGAGAAGGACGAATACGAGAAGCAGGATTCCATTCAGCTCCGGGCCCGATCTAAATACCTGTCCTTCGGGGAGCGCCTTCCCAACGTGCAGGTGATCCCCTGCATGGAGGACGGCGCGCTGCTGCCCATCGAAGCCATCGCCCAGCGGGTATACGCGGCGGCGGAAGCGATCCTGTAGTCGCCGAAGGAAACCGATATGATCCGCCGGATGGCCTCGTTCCTGCTCTGCATCCTTTTCCTGATGGGCTCCTTCGCCGTCTGCCAGCCGGTCCCTGGGGAGGCCGCTGCGCCTGCTGTCACCGCCGCGCCCACGGACGCCCCCACCCCGGCGCCAACGGCGGAGCCGACCCCAAGCCCGACTCTGCCTTCCAGCCCCGCCCCCACCGAGACCCTCGAGCCGACGCCAGAGCCGACCCCTGAGCCGACGCCCACTCCCCTGCCGGCGACCGACCCGGTCATCACCCTGACGGGTGGGGAACAGCTGACCGTGAACGCCGCCTTCGCCTTCACGGACCCCGGCGCCGTCGCCCGGGACTATTTGGGCACGGATCTGACGGATCGGATCGCCGTGGAGGGGACCGTGATCCCCTATCTGGTGGGCGAGTATGCCCTCACCTATACCGTGACGGACGACGACGGCCGCCGGGCCGAGGCGCGGCGCACCGTCACCGTGGTGCCCGTGGAGCTGCCCCAGGTGATCGATCCGCCGCCCAAGACCATCTACCTCACCTTTGACGACGGGCCCGCCACCTATACGGATGCTCTGCTGGATACGCTGAAACAATACGACGTGAAGGCCACCTTTTTCGTGGTCGGCAGATCCCCCTACCGAGACGTGATCCGGCGCGCCTACGAGGAGGGACACAGCATCGGCGTCCACTCCTATACCCATGAGTTTGAGAACATCTACGCCAGCGAGGAGGCCTTCTTCGCCGACTTTTTGGCCACGGAGGAGGTCATCCACCGGCAGACGGGCCAGTACACCACCATCTTCCGCTTCCCCGGCGGCAGCGCCAACACCATCAGTCTCTATAACCCGGGCATCATCTCCCGGCTGGCCAAGATCATGGAGGACATGGGCTACCGCTATTTCGATTGGAACGCCAGCGCCAAGGATGCGCAGAGCCCCGGCAGCGACAACATCCTCGAATACTATTCCACCCTCGTCAGCACGGTCAAACAGGACGGCAGCCCCACCATCGTGCTGCAGCACGATCCCAACGTCTACAGCATCCGCGCCCTGAAATACTTCATCCCCTGGGCATTGAAGAACGGCTACACGTTCCTGCCCCTCGATATGACCAGTCCGGTGATCCACTCCCGGATCTATAACTGATCCTCTCCGGCGACGCCTCCTTCGGGAGGCTTTTTTGTATTTACAACTCTCTTACAACTCCATTACAACTATGTTGCAGTTTGTCCGAATATGGGGTGTAGGATGAAGGCGGAAAATGGAAAAGGAGAGAGATGAAATGAAAAAGCTGATGGTTCTATTGCTGGCGGCCCTGCTGCTCATGGGCGCTGTGGCCTGCCAGTCCACCCCGGAGCAGGAGTACGTGGTGAATAAAAAGGACAGCGGCGCGGCGGCGAAACTGGAGAAGGACACCGCCGAGAGCGCTGAGACCCGGGGCGCCCAGCGGGTGCCGGACCGATGGGACGAGGTGTATGAAACGGATCTGATGACCCTGACCTTCAGCGCCCCCATCCTGCAGAAGGAGGACGGGCTCTATCCCGTGTACCGGACCCGGGCGAACCAGCTCACGGAGGCGGAGCTGGTGAAGTATCTCGACATCCTCTTCCCGGACCCGGTGGCCGTGCGGCAGAACCTGCCCACCAAGGCGGACATCCAGCGGGAGATGGAGTGGTACATGCAGGAAGCCCAGGCCAAACTGGACTGGCAGGACGCGGGCCGGCCCGACGACGGGGTGGATCGGGACGAGACGCCCCTCACCCGGGAGGAGGTCAACGAGGAGCTGGCCAACTACCAGGCGCTGATCCAGAAGGCCCCGGAGACCAACGAGGAGAGCCCCACCGCGGCCTACCATATCCCAACCGGCCAGGAAGGGATCCTGGTCTACCGGATGCAGTCCGGGGACACGGTGATCGTGACCCCCTCCTGGAACGGGAGCCTTTACGCGGGCCTGGGCAGCAACCATACCCACGTGTACCCGCGGTATGAGTATGAGGAGATGAAGCGATTTGACGACGAGGACACCCTCCCCTACACCCCTGTGACCGCGGACCAAAAGAAGTGCGAGCAGGTGGCCAAGGACGCTCTCATGAAGCTGGGCATCGAGGGCATGGTCCTGGTCGAGACGGAGGAAGCGAACCTGATGGACGGCCGCATGTGCCTCGCCGGCGGCTACGAATGTCTGTTCGTCCGGGACTTCGGGGGCTACCCCTATCTTGGCAGCAACTTCGAGCCTGCCCAGGGCCTGACCTACGGCAGCGACAGCAGCTTCATGGCCAACAAGGACATCCGCGCCGAGGAGCTGCGGCTCTTCGCTGACGAGGAGGGCGTGAAGCTCATCAGCTTCGAGGCCCCCAAGATGATCGTGGGCATCGAAAGCAAAAACGTCCAGCTGCTGTCCTTCGACCAGGTCCAGGACCGCATCCGCCAGGGCCTGTTCTACGGCCTCACCAAATGGGCCCAGGACCTGAAGCAGAACGAACCGGATCTAAAGCTGAACGTGGAGATCTACAAGATCGGTCTCACCAGCTACACCCTCCACGTGCCGAACAGCGAGGACTACTACGAGATGCCCTGCTACGCCGTGTTCTTCGACCCCTGGCAGCGGCCGGACAGCAGCCGGAACGACAAGACCACGATGCAGGAGACCCTGCTCATCAACGCCGTGGACGGGTCCATCGTGCACACAGATTACGGATATTAACTGATATAAACAGGTTTTCCTCTTCTTGCTTATATAAGGAGGCGAGCGTTACAGATACCGGAGCAGGGCGGGCCGCACGGCGTCCATGCGAGGGTCGGAAAGGCCGAAGTCCATCTGCCGATAGCTCCAGGCGGCCCGGCCGATGCCGTACTTCTCGAAGGCGGCATGGATCAAACTGTACCAGCGAAGGGCGTCCTCCAGCAAAGCCTTGTCGATGACGCCGTACTCCCCGCAGTAAAGGGGCACGTTCCGGGATTCAGCGGTACGAACGGCCTCGGCGAGGAACGCTTCGAAATAGGCGCTGTCCAGATGGCCGTCCGCCGGGAGGGCCTCCAGGCCTGCCTGGGAGCCGTTGAGGTAGCGGCGGCCTGCTTGAGCCATCTCCCCATAGGTGGCGGTGACGGGGATGCGGAAGGACGTTTCCATAGGCGGCATCCAGTAGGCCCCCTGGTGGGTGAAGATCAGGGGCTCGTAGCAGTGGAAGTTGTAGACGATGTTCTCGTCGAAGGGCTCCGGCAGGTCCTTCACGGCCACGGCGCTGTTGTGCCAGTAGCCGCCGATCAGGATCTTTACGTCCGGCGCATAGGCCCGGATGCGGCGGACGCACTCTGCGGCGATCCGGTTCCACACAGGGCCGTACTTTTGCTCGGTGACCTCGTTGAGGAGCTCGAAGGCCAGCATGTTCGAATAGTGACCGAACCGCCGGGCGATCCGTTCCCACAGGGCGTAGAACCGCTCCTGATACTTCTCGTTCTCAAAGAAACCCGCTTCCAGTTCGCCGGGATCGAAGGAAAAGCCAGCGGTCTTATGCAGATCCAACACCATGTTGAGCCCGTTTTCCCGTGCCCAGCCGATGGCCCGCTCCAGTCGTTCGTATCCCGTCTCCCGGGGCGCGCCATATTTGTCCTCCAGCAGATCGTAGTCCACGGGCAGGCGCACGTGGTCGCAGCCCCAGCTTTTGATCGTGGCGAAATCGGCCGCCGTGATGAAGGTGTCGTACCGTTCTTCGGTGTGATCGCACTGGGAGAACCAGCCCCCCAGGTCCACGCCCTTTTGATATCCTGTAAAAATGCGCATGGTCTTTCCTTTCTTTGAGGTCGTTTTGTCAGAAAACCGCCCTGCCCCAAGGGGCAAGGCGGCAAAGGAGAAGGAACTGAAGAAGCGTCATCCCTTCACGCTTCCCGAGGTAACGCCTTTGATGATGGACTTGCTTAGGATGATGTACACCACCATGACCGGCAGGATGGACAGCAGGATGAACATGTACACCTTGCCCATGTCGAACTTGGAATAGTCCGCGCTGCGAAGCTGGGCGATCATGATGGGAACGGTCTTCATATCCGCCTTATCGAGCAACAGGGCGGGGATGAAGTAGTTGTTCCAAGAGCTCACGAAGGAGAAGATGGCCTGGACGGCCAGGGCCGGCTTCATGATGGGCAGGATGATGGTGTTGAAGGTCCGAAACTCGTTGGATCCGTCCACCCGGGCCGCCTCCACGATCTCCAGGGGCAGCACGCTCTCCATGTATTGCTTCATGTAGAAGAACACCACGGGGGCGGCAATGCTGGGCACGATGAGGGGGATGTAGTTGTTCGTAAGGTTCCACTTGTTCATGAGCTGCAAGAAGCCCAGTGCGGAGACCTGCGACGGGATCATCATGACGGCCATGATGAAGGTGAACGCAAGGTTCTTGGCTCTGAAGTTATACACATGGATGCCGTAAGCGGTCAGAGCCGAGAAATAGGTGGTGATAGCCGCGGAGGAAAGGGCGATGATGAGGCTGTTCAGCATGCCCCGGGGGATGTTGATCGACGCGTCGTTCCAGGCGTTTTTCAGGTTCACGAAGAAGTTGCCCTTGGGGAGCAGCGTAAAGCCTGTGGCCAGCTGCGCGTTGGAACGCGTGGCGTTGATGATCATCAGATAGAAGAAGAACAGGCAAAGGATCGTAAGGAAGATCAATATGGCGTAGACCAGGATGCGAAGGGCGATCAGCTGCACCCTTCCCTTGGTGTTCTCGTCCATGCCCGCATGTTTCATCGTCATAGCTATGCCTCCTTACTTCCTGCTGCCGTCTTTGTAGGGGGCGGAGAGCATCTTGTAGACGATCCCGCCGAGCCCGCCGGTGATGATGAACATGACGACTGAGATCGCGCCGGACATGCCCAGATTCCTGGTCTTCAGATACCCGTTCAGATACATCACCAGCGTTCTGGTCGTGCCGTTGGGCACGCCGTCGCCCTTGCTCAAGACCTGAGGTACGTCGAACATCTGGATGCCGCCGATCATGGCCGTGATGAGACAGTAGACGAAGATCGGCATCAAAAGGGGCATGGTGATGCGGAAAAATACTTGTACGGAGTTGGCTCCATCGATGGTGGCGGATTCAAACAGGCTTTGGTCGATGCCCATTATGCCCGCCATGAGCACGATGGTGGTGTTGCCAAACCACATGAGGAAGTTCATAAGAGCGATCATGCCGCGAACGCTGACACGGATCGCGAAGAAATCGAAGGTGTGATCGATCACGCCCCAGCTTTCCAAAAGGGCCTGGATCGGGCCGACGCGGGAGAAAAGCGTGTAGAACAGCATCGAAAACGCCGCCGCCATGATGAGGTTCGGCATGTAGATGACCGTCTTGAAGAAGCTCTGGCCCTTGATGTTGAGGCGATAGCTGGTGAAAAACACCGCCAGCAGCATAGCGATCACAAACTGCGGCAGCGCGCCTGCGATCCAGAGGATCATCGTGTTCAGCGCGTACTTCAGGATCAGGATCGTTCCGTCCGCGTCCGGCGTAAACAGCGTTTTATAATTGTCGAACCAGACAAAGTTCGGGCCTACCTGCGTGAGGCCGATCCGATACGTCTCGAAAAAGCTGTTGTAGATCGTCAGAAATTGCGGAATCAGGGTAAAAATGAAGTACGCAAGGAAGAACGGCGCTATGAAAATGTATCCCCATTTTGCATAGCTGACGGACTTCCTCTTGCGTGTTCCCCTCTGCATCGTTTCCATGGATGATTCCTCCCGGATAGTTTTAGGAAAACACTGCGGCAGGGAAACCCCTGCCGCAGTTTCTTAGGACAGATTAAGCTGCAGGCAGCTTGATGTTGGGATAGGTCTCCTTGATCAGCTGATAGAAGTTCTTCATGGCGGTGTCCTTATCGACGGAACCGTTGAAGTACTCCTGGAGCTTGTTCTGCAGGCCCTCGTTCAGGATCTGGTCGTAGTTGGTGTGGTTCTCCCACTTGATGTTCTTGGCGAGCTCAGCGAACACGGCGATGTCGTTCTGACCATCCAGGATGGCGGTGTTGCCGTAGGTGGGATCGTTGGCATACTTCTCGGCGATCTTGGTGTTGTTGGGATACTGGTTCTCGTTCTTGACCAGGTTCTCGACGATCTCCTCGTTGACGGTGAAGGACTCGAAGATGTCCTTCAGCATCTCGGTGTTGTCGGAGCCGGCGGCGGCCAGCAGCCAGGTGCCGCCCCAGAAGTAGGCCTGGGGACCCTGGACGATGGCCCAGTCACCCACGCAGCCCTGCTCGGGATCCATGGCGTTGGTCATGCAGAAGTTGTAGTACCAGGCAGGCCCGAAGAAGCACATGGTCTTGCCGGTCTTGAACATCTGGTTGGTCTTCTCCGCATCCCACACACCGGCGGTCAGGGTGTAGCCGTTCTTGATGTAGTTGTCGGTCTGGTCGATCCAGGCGGTGATCATGGGATCGAACTGGAGGTTGTCGTTGGCGTCGACCCAGGGCATGGTGCAGTTGTTGGAGAAGGTACGGAAGGTCTCAGCGAAGGAAGCGGTCATGTAGTAGCCCTTTTCCTTGGCCTTGGCAGCCACGGCGTCGAACTTCTCCCAGCTGTCGATAGCGGCCTGGACGGAGGCGGGATCATCCACACCCAGCACGTCCTTGGCGATGCTCTTGCGGTAGATCACGGCCGCGGGGCAGCACTGGAAGGAAACGCCCTTGCACACGCCCTTATCGTCGGAAGCGGCCTTGATGGTGTACTCATACATGGTGTCGGCATTCTTGAAGCCGATGGCGTCGATGCTCATGGTGGCGTCGGAGTTGACGTACTTGCCGATGTAGTCGGCCTCGGCCAGGAACATATCCACCTTGTCGTCAGCAGCGGCATTGGCCTGGTTGAGCAGGGCCTCGTCCAGCTTCTGCTGATAGGCGCCGTTGTCGCTGGGGGTGATGATCCAGTTGACGGTCACGCCCTCGGGCACTTTGTAGTACTTCTCGAAGAATCCCTTGAACTCCTCGTTCCAGGCGTAGATGTTGAACACCTTGCCCTGGGCGGCCTTGGTCTCGGTCTTGGTCTCGGTCTTGGTCTCGGTGGCGGGCTTGCTGGTGCAGGCCACAGCGGCGACTACCATGACAAGGCACAGGACGATGGCGATGAGCTTTTTCATTTTGGTTCTCTCCTTTTTTTATTTTTGAGTCTTTCGGCTCTTTTATTTCGAGATGCTTTTCGCATCTAAAAATCAGATGGTTCGAACGGTGTCCCCTTCGAGGAGCTTGCCGGGGATCATGATCTGCCGGGGGATCCACTCCTTGGGCCGTTCGATAATCTCCACCAGCTCGCGGGCGGCTTCCCGCCCCATGGCCTCCGCGTCCTGCCGGTAGGTGGTGAGCCGGGGACGAAGCACCTGGGAAAGGAGGATGCCGTCGTACCCCGCCACGCTCATGTCCCCCGGAATGGAGATGCCCTGCTTCTCCAGCTCGTTCATCCCCCCGATGAAGGAGAAGTCGTCGGGATAGAGGATACAGGTAGGCCGATCCTTCAGGGCCAGCAGCCGCCTGGTGGCCAGGCCGCTCGCTTTGGGATCGTGGAAGGTGGCCGCCTCCACGTACTCCTCCGGGATCGTCACTCCCAGCTCGCTGCAGGTCTTGTGGAAGCTCCCTAGCCGCTTCTGGGTGACGGAGGTGGGTTCCCCGTGGATGAAGGCGATCTTCCGATGGCCTCTGTCGTACACGAACCGGACCAGGTCCGCCATGCCCCCCACGTTGTCGGACAGCACCGCGCTGCGGCTGTCGAACACGTAGTCCAACGTGACGGTGGGGATGTCGCTGTTCACCAACTTGATCACGGCGGGGTCCGTGAAATCCACCGAGGCGATGATCACGCCGTCGCAGTTGCGGTATTTGGCGTGCTCATAATAGTCCATGTGAAGGGTGCCGATATCCCGGGAGATGAAGGTGATATCGTAACCGCTTCGCTCCGCCTCCTGCTTTACGCTCTCCAGTATCCGGGAGAAGTACTCGTGGCTCAACCCGCTGGAGGTCTTGTCCACGAACAGGACCCCGATGTTGTGGGACCGTCCCAGCTTCAGCGCCCGCGCGGTGGCGTTGGGCAGATACCCCATCTCCTTGGCCACCTGGCGGATGTGGGCGGCCGTTTCCGCGTTGATGTCGCTGTGGCCGTTGAGGGCCTTGCTGACGGTGGCGCGGGACACATTGCATCGCCGGGATATGTCCGTAATCGTGACCATTCGCGCCGTCCTTTCCGCTCCCTTGACGGGAGCATTGAAAACGATTCAGCTCCAAACAGGAGGATTTTGTTCCGAAACGGAAATAATCGAGCTTAATCGATTTCGATATCTGTAGTATACATGGCTCTCCCGCTCTCGTCAACCCCCTAAACGAAAAAATTTTTTGAAATAATCCCCTGTTTTTTCATTTTCGCCCTTTACAAACGGGGGCTGGTTCGTTTATAGTATACATGGTTACTTAATCGATTTCGAAAAGGCATGTCCTTTCCTATAAGAAATGAGGTTTGTTATGCGATACGGCTTTTTTGACGACGAGGCCCGGGAATATGTCATCACCCGTCCCGATACGCCCTTGCCCTGGATCAACTACCTGGGCAACCAGGGCTTCTTCTCCCTGATCTCCAACACCTGCGGCGGCTACGCCTTCTATCGGGACGCCAAGCTCCGGCGCATCACCCGCTTCCGCTACAACAACGTGCCCCACGATGAGGGGGGCCGCTGCTTCTACATCTGCGACGGGGACGTGACCTGGAGCCCCGCCTTCCTGCCGGTCAAGACCCCTCTGGACAGCTACCGCTGCCGCCACGGCCTGGGGTATTCCGTCTTCGAGGGGGAGAAGCAGGGCGTTTCGGCCCAGCTCACCTGCCTGGTGCCCATGGGCAACCCCTGTGAGCTGCAGAAGCTGACCCTGCGCAATATGAATAAGGAAGTCAGGCGTCTCACGGTCTACGGCGCCGTGGAGTGGTGCCTGTGGAACGCGGTGGACGATTCCACCAACTATCAGCGCAACTGGAACATCGGCGAGGTGGAGATCGAGGGTAGCACCGTCTACCACAAGACCGAGTACCGGGAGCGCCGGGATCACTACGCCTTCTACTCCGTCAACGCCCCCATCGCCGGCTTCGACACGGACCGGGACACCTTCCTGGGCCGGTTCCGGGGCTGGAGCGAGCCTGTGGCGGTGGAAAATCGCACTTCCTACAACAGCAAGGCCTCCGGCTGGGCCCCTATGGCCGCCCTGCGCCTGGAGATCGCCCTGGCCCCCGGCGAGGAGAAGAGCTTCCTGTTCCGCCTGGGCTACGTGGAGAACCCCGAGGCGGAGAAGTTCTCCGCCCCCGGCGTCATCAACAAGACTCGGGCCCACGCCCTGCTCTCCGCCTACGACACGGTGGAGCAGTTCGATGCGGCCCTCTCTGAGCTCAAGACCTACTGGGCCGGGCTGTTGAGCCGCTTCACCGTCAAGAGCAGCGAGGAAAAGCTGGACCGGATGGTGAACGTCTGGAATCAGTACCAGTGCATGGTCACCTTCAACATGAGCCGCAGCGCTTCCTATTATGAAAGCGGCACCGGCCGGGGCATGGGCTTCCGCGACAGCTGTCAGGATCTGCTGGGCTTCGTGCACCTGATCCCGGAGCGGGCCCGGGAGCGCATTTTGGACATCGCCTCCATCCAGTTTCCCGACGGCAGCACCTACCACCAGTACCAGCCCCTGGACAAGCGGGGCAACGCGGACGTGGGCTCCGGCTTCAACGACGATCCCCTGTGGCTCATCGCCTGCACCACGGCCTATATCCGGGAGACCGGCGACTTCACCATCCTGGACGAACCCACCCCCTTCAACAACGAGAAGGGCACCGAAGCGCCTCTGCTGGAGCATCTTCGCCGCAGCGTCACCTATACCATGACCCACCGGGGCCCCCACGGCCTGCCCCTCATCGGCCGGGCCGACTGGAACGACTGCCTCAATCTGAACTGCTTCAGCCACACCCCCGGTGAAAGCTTCCAGACCTGCTCCAACTTCGAGAGCGGTAAGGCGGAGAGCGTGTTCATCGCGGGCATGTTCGTGAAGTACGGAAAGGAATATGCAGAGCTGGTGGGCCGCCTGGGCCTTGAGGACGAGGCGACGGCTGTGCTGACCGCCGTGGACGAGATCGACCTGGCGGTCAGGACCGCCGGCTGGGACGGGGAATGGTTCCGCCGGGCCTACGACGCCTTCGAGCGGCCCGTGGGCAGCCATCTCAACGACGAGGGACAGATCTTCATCGAGCCCCAAGGCTTCTGCGTCCTGGCGGGCATCGGCGGCAAGGAATACGGTAAGAAGGCCCTGGCCTCTGCGGAGAAGTACCTGGGCAACGACTTCGGTCTGGAGGTCCTGCACCCCTGCTACACCACGTACCGGGACTACCTGGGCGAGATATCCTCCTATCCCCCCGGCTACAAGGAGAACGGGTCCGTGTTCTGCCACAACAATCCCTGGGTCACCCTGGCCTACTGCGCCCTGGGCGACGGCAACGGCGCCTTCCACCTGTACACCCGCAACGCCCCCGCCTATATCGAGGACAAGAGCGAGGTGCACCGGACCGAGCCCTACTGCTACAGCCAGACCATCGCCGGCCGGGACGCCCAGAACTACGGTGAGGCCAAGAACTCCTGGCTCACCGGCACCGCCGCCTGGTCCTTCGTGGCGGTCAGCCAGGGGATCCTGGGCATCCGGCCCGATTACGATGGGCTGAGGGTCCATCCCTGCCTGCCCGACACCATGGACGGCTTCACCGCCTGCCGGATCTTCCGGGGCGTGCGCTACGAGATCACCGTCCAGCGGGGCGAGAACAAGGGTCTGGTCGTGGACGGCCAGCCTGTAGTGGGGGACCTGGTGCCCCTGTGCTATAGGCCCGTGTCCCGGGTCATCGTGACCATCTAACTACGACTTACCCCATCCCGCGACGCACTCCACTTCATGCCCGCGGGCGGGTCAAAGAAAGGAGAACTACCGCTTTGTTCAGCGGTGCGGCAGTGTGGAGACCTGCCGTAAAGCCCACGGGCGAAAGCTTCCCATGGGCGAGACGGGGACGCGGAGGCGGAACCGCCATGAACAAGAACGATGGCAACCGTACAACTCAAGAACATCAAGAAGGTCTATCCCTACATCAGCGGCGAACAGAAGAAGAGCAAGAAGAAGGACGACCAACCGGAGAAGAAGAAGGTAAACCTTCAAATCACCGACGAGGGCGTGGTGGCGGTCCAGCAGTTCAGTCTGGACATCGCGGACAAGGAGTTCATCGTGCTGGTGGGCCCCTCCGGCTGCGGCAAGTCCACGACCCTGCGCATGGTGGCCGGTCTCGAGGAGATCACCGACGGCGAGCTTTTGATCGACGGCAAGCTGGTCAACGACATCCCCCCCAAGGATCGGGATATCGCCATGGTCTTCCAGAACTACGCCCTGTACCCCCACATGACCGTGTACGAGAACATGGCCTTCTCATTGAAGCTCAAGCACGTGCCCAAGGATGAGATCGACAAGAAGGTCCGGGAGGCCGCGGAGATCCTGGACATCACCCAGTACCTGAACCGCAAGCCCAAGGCCTTGTCCGGCGGCCAGCGGCAGCGTGTGGCCATCGGCCGCGCCATCGTCCGGGCCCCCAAGGTCATG
>ONNZ01000044.1 GCA_900319345.1 uncultured Eubacteriales bacterium | reverse complement strand
ATGGACGCTGCACTCCGGCATACCGATGAAGTGGCAGGATTGATAGGCCGCCACAGCGATCTCCAAGGCGTGCGGGTCCGCCAGCCCCACATCCTCGCTGGCAAACCGGGTCACCCGGCGCGCGATGTACAGGGGGTCCTCGCCGGCCTCCAGCATCCGGGCCAGCCAGTAGACGGCGGCGTCGGGATCGGAATTGCGCATGGATTTATGGAGGGCGGAGATCAGGTTGTAGTGCTCCTCGCCGTTTTTATCGTATAGCAGAGACTTCTTGGAGATGCACTGCTCCAGGGTTTCCATGGTGACGGTGATGCCGCCTTTCTCGTCCATGTCCCCGTTCAGGACCACCATCTCCAACGTGGAGAGGGCGCTGCGGGCGTCCCCGTTGGAGAAGACGGCGATCATGTTCAGCATCTCGTCGGTGATATTGACGTGCTCCTTCCCGAAGCCTCTCGGGTCGGTGACGGCGCGACGCAGGAGCCCCACCAGCTCCTCCGTCTTCAGTGCCTGCAGGACGAATACCTTGCAGCGGGAGAGAAGGGCCCCGTTGATCTCAAAGGAAGGATTCTCCGTGGTGGCGCCGATGAGGATGATGCTGCCCTTCTCTACGTAGGGCAGAAAGGCGTCCTGCTGGGCCTTGTTGAAACGATGGATCTCGTCCACGAACAGGATGGTTCGGTCGCCGAAGCGCCGGTTTTCCTCCGCCTGCTGCATTACGGTGCGGATCTCCCGGATGCCGCTGGTCACGGCGGAGAAGTCGATGAAGGCGGATTTCGTTCGGTTGGCGATGATGCGGGCCAGGGTGGTCTTGCCCACCCCCGGAGGGCCCCAAAAGATCATGGAGGAGACCTGGTCGCTTTCGATCAGCCGGCGCAGCACCTTGCCGGGCCCCAACAGATGGGTCTGACCCACGAATTCGTCCAGGTTTTGAGGACGGAGCCGAGCCGCCAGCGGCTGCGGCGCCTCCTTGGCAAAGAGGGAAAACTGTTCCATAGACACCTCCACAGGGAGTATACCACAAAAAAACGGGCCGGGGAAGTCCCGACCCGCGATCTTTGGCGAAAGCTTATTTTACGGTTTCCTTCAGCGTCTTGCTGGCCTTGAAGTAGGGAACGTTGGCGGCGGAGATGGTCACCAGTTCGCCGGTCCGAGGATTCTTGCCCTCGCGAGCCACACGATGCTTGCAGCCGAAGGTGCCGAAGCCGGACAGAGATACCGTGTCCTCCTTGATGGTTTGGGTAATCGTTTCTAAAGCAGCAGCAACAGCTGCAGCGGCATCCTTTTTGGACAGGCCGGTTTTCTCAGCGATCGCTTTGATAAATTCAGTCTTGTTCATGGTAAAACTCCTTTCAAGTTTGGCTCATTATATCATCTTAATTTGCACTTGTCCATACTTAAAAATGCCTATTTATCTATAAAATTCTGTCTTTTTTGTGTCATTTATACAAGAATGACCCATATTGGATTTTGATATCGTTTGAAGTATTTGCGGAGCATATGCTAACTGGGCAGGTCGCGGCATGGTCAAATATCACGGCATACCTGTCTTTTGGAGACATCCTATGGTCATCAGGGGGTCAAAATACCTTTCTTTTGCCGGAAAGGAGGATCGTTTGCAGCTCTTCCTGGGTGGGGCCGCTCCTGCCGCCGAAATGGGAGACGCACCAGGCACCGGCGGCGCAGGCCCGCCGATTGGCCTCCTGGGGCGTGCACCCCTGGAGCAGGGCGGCTAAGAAAGCGCCGTCGTATACGTCTCCGGCGCCCACCCTGTCCCGGATGGGTACGGAGAAGGCGGGGGAGGAGAAGACCGCGCCACGGGTGTACACCGTTGCGCCTTTCTCGCCCTGACGAGCGACCACCATGGGCACGATCTCCAGCAGCTTTTTCGCCGCTCGATCCGGGTCCGTTTCGTTCACCAGGGGGCAGAGCTCGTCTTCCGCAGAGCCGAACAGCACATCGCAGCAGCCAAGGGCCGCCTGCATGTTTTGAGCGAAGGTGCTGTCCTGTATGGATTCCAGCCGTGCGTTCACGTCCAGAGCCACGGGGATGCCGGCGGCGTGGCAGCGGCCCATGAGAGCCAGCTGGTTGGCGGCCGCCGGATCCTCCCGCAACGTCATGCCAGAGGAGTGCATCCAGGAGATGCGGGAGAGGATGTCGTCCGGGATCTGATCCGAAGTGATCTTATGCTGGCTTGCTTCCACGCGGGGGAAGGCGAAGGGGACCCGTTCCCCCTGTTCGTCCAGCACCAGCAGGACCATGGTGGTCATGGAGGCTTCTTTCAGCGTGAGCAGGGAAGCGTCCACGCCCTCCTTTTCAAGGCCTTCCTTCAGCGCCCGTCCGAAGGCGTCCTGACCGGCGGTGCCGAGAAACAGGGCCGGCGCGCCCAGGCGGGCCAGGGTCACGGCGGTGTTGGCGACGCTTCCCCCGTGGGAGAAGCGGACCGTCAGAGCGTCGGGGTCCACCGTGGAGCTGTTGGCGGCCAGGGCTCGTCCGTAGGGGATCAGCAGGTCGGCACAGATATCTCCGTAGCAAAGAACAGGCAGCATATACAGGTCCTTTCAGCGTCTGTCGATGGTGATGACCGGGTTGTACGCTTCGTTCACGGCCGTGATCTCTTGGACCGCGCGAGCCCTCAATTCTGCATCTGTCAGCTTGATCTCATAGGGCGCGGAGATGTCGAAGACCAGATTGGTATGGGTCTGCCCGCGGACCAGCCGAAAGTCGTGGACGGTGATCCTTTCGTCGATGTTTTTCAAGGCCAGCATCACCTGGGCCTTGGCTTCGTCGGTCTCCGGATTGTTCACGGCGATGGGGTCCATATGGATGGTGGAGAGGCAGCTGTACTTCTCGTTCAGCTCCCATTCGATGTTGTCGATCATATCGTGGGTGGAGAGCATGTCGGCGTCCTCGTCCACCTCCGCATGGAGGGTGATCATCATGCGGCCGGGACCGTAATCGTGGACGTACAGATCATGTACGCCCAGGATCCCCTCGTGGGCGGTGACGGTGTCGGCGATGGATCGTACCAGCTCCGGGTCGGCCTTCTTGCCCAGCAGCAGATCGACAGTCTCCTTGGCCGTGCCATACCCACCCCAAAGGATGAGGAGGGAGACACCCAACGAGCACCAGGGGTCCGCGTTGATGCCCCATATCCGATTGAGACCCATGGACAGCAGGACGGCGCCGGAGGTGATGCAGTCGAAGAGGCTGTCCTTGGCGGTAGCCAGCATGGCGGAGGAGGCATACCTTTTCCCGTACCGCGTGTTGTACAGGGCCATGTACAGCTTGACGCCGATGGAGCAAAGGAGCACCACGAAGGCGGAAACGGTGAAGATGGGCGCAGGGGCCCGGGAAACGAGGCTTTCCACGGAGCTTTTGATCAGCTCGAACCCCATGAGCAGGATGAGGAAGGCAATAATTAGCGCGGAAAGGTATTCCGCCCGGCCGTGCCCATAGGGGTGTTCCGCGTCGGGTTTCTTTCCCGAGAGGATGAACCCGCCCAGGGAGACGAGGGAGGAGCCCACGTCGCCCAGGTTGTTGAACCCGTCGGCCTGGATGGCCAGGGAGCCGATCAGCGCGCCCAAAACGATCTTGAAACAGCTGAGGATCAGGTTCAGCACGATGCCCACGCCGCCGCAGATTATGCCGTAGCCATGCCGCACGGCCTCCTCGTCTTTTGTATTATGAAGAAAAAGCCTCGCCAACAGAGCGATCATACGGCCTCCTCCTTCGAAGGATTCTTGCTTCAAAGTATAACACGAACCCCATCAATATGCAACGAAGGAAGCACTTGCAATTTGTTGTGGAATAGGGCATAATAAAAAGGAGAAAAAGAAGGCAAAGGAGGTCTATTATGCTTTCAGCTCTCGGTCCCCTGGCAGTGCCATGTATTCTATGCTTCCTTTTCGGCATTTTGATGTTCATCGTTGAAATGTTCACGCCGGGCTTCGGCGTGGCCGGCGGTCTCGGCATCGCTTCCTTTGCGGCGATCATCGTGATGCAGTTTTTGGCCAACTCCCTGACGGCGGCGCTGATCGTCACCGCCGTGCTGGTGCTGCTGCTGGCGATCATCATCGTGCTGTTCATCCGCTCCTTCCAGAAGGGAGCCCTGTCCCGGTCCCGCATCGTGAATAACACGGCGGTGGAGGGGGAATCCTCTCCGGTGATCAAGGAGAAGGGCATGAGCCTGGTGGGCAAGACCGGCACGGCTGTGACTGCCCTTCGTCCCACCGGCATCGCTGAGATCGACGGCGTGCGCATGAACGTCTCCACCTACGGCAACTTCATCGAACCCGGGAAGGAAGTCGTCGTGGAAGCGGTGGAAGGGTTGAACGTTTTCGTCAAATGAAGTATTGCAAGAAGTGCGGCTGCCTCTATGCCACGGACGTCTGTCCCAAATGCGGCATTGAGGAGCCCATAAACCAGCCGGAGCCGGAGGCTCCCGACAAGAAGACGCTGACGCGTCAATGGATCGGACTGCTTGTGGGCATACCGCTGTTCATCATGGCGATCTATGTCGTCATCTATATGCTGTACGCCCGCGGTTGATACAACGAACAATAAACAGGAGGATAAAAACCACATGCTTCTCCCCATCATCATCATCGTACTCATCATCATCTTCCTTTCCCTGCTGTTCAGCTTCGTGCCCATCGGCCTGCTCATTTCGGCCAGCGCTTCCGGCGTCAAGCTGAATATCAGCACCCTGGTCGGCATGCGGCTCAGGAAGGTCATCCCCGCCCGGATCGTCAACCCCCTGATCAAGGCCACCAAGGCCGGCATCCAGCTGCCCCTCAACAAGCTGGAAGCCCACTACATGGCGGGCGGCAACGTGGATCGGGTGGTCAACGCCCTGATCGCCGCCATGCGTGCCGGTATCCCTCTGGATTTCGAGCAGGCCTGCGCCATCGACCTGGCCGGCCGTAACGTGCTGGAAGCGGTGCAGATGAGCGTCAATCCCCGGGTCATCGAGACCCCCGTCATCGCCGCCGTGGCCATGGACGGTATCGAGCTGAAGGCCAAGGCCAAGGTCACCGTCCGCGCCAACATCGACCGCTTGGTGGGCGGCGCCGGTGAGGAAACCATCATCGCCCGTGTCGGCGAAGGCATCGTCACCACCGTCGGTTCCTCCCGGAGCCATAAGGAAGTTCTGGAGAATCCTGACTCCATCTCTCGCACCGTCCTCGACAAGGGCCTCGACGCCGGTACCGCCTTCGAGATCCTTTCCATCGATATCGCAGACGTGGACGTGGGCCGTAACGTAGGCGCCCAGCTGCAGATCGACCAGGCGGAAGCGGACAAGCGCATTGCCCAGGCCAAGGCCGAGGAGCGCCGCGCCATGGCTGTGGCCCAGGAGCAGGAGAACGTGGCGGCCGTGGCCGGCATGCGGGCCAAGGTCATCGAGGCGGAGGCCGAGATCCCCATCGCCATCGCCCATGCGTTCAAAGAGGGCCAGCTGGGCGTCATGGACTACTACAACATGAAGAACGTCATGTCCGACACGGAGATGCGCAACGCTATTTCCCATGCGGCTGATCCCAACACCGCCAAGAAATAAGTAAAGGGAGCGAGGACTCACTGTGAATCCGATCATTCTTTTGATCGTGCTGGTGGGGATCATTACCTCCATCACGAGCAAAAAGCGCAAAGAGGAGATGAAAAAGAAGGCTGAGCAGCGGCCTGGATATCCTCCGCACCATAGTCCTTACGCGCCGTCCAAATCGACGACAGCGAACCAGCAGAAAAAGCCGGTCTCTCCTGCTGCGCCCAATAAGAAGCCGACCCCCGGCGTCGATTCCAAGTGGCCCTGGCCCACGGCGGCGCAGAAAGCCCAGGGGAAGACCAAGCCTGCTCCCAGCGGCAACTACGGCGGCACGCCTCGGTATACCCATGTGGTCACCAGCACGCTGGAGGGTGGGCATACCCACACGGAATCCAGCATGACGGGGGAGGAGTCCTGCCCGCCGCCGAAGCCGGCCCCGCAGAAACCGGCGGCTGTCACAACGACGCCTGAAGCCAATTCCGGCGCGCTGTTGAACCTGCAAACCAACAGCGTACTGCAGGGCGTCCTGTATGCGGAGATCCTGGGAAAGCCGAAAGCGCTTCAAAGGAAATAAATGCAGCGTAACGATGTGGTAAAGGGTGTATTCATCGTCGTGCCATTGACCGTACTGTGTGTGCTCTACGGCCTTTGGCTCGTCATGGATACACCCGTTTACGTGGAGTCCCTGATCGTAGGCGGGGCGGTCCTTCTGCTGTTTGCCCTGCTCTATATCCGATTCGTGCCCCGGGCCTTCGATTTCGTCATGGGGGCGGACCAGGAACTGCTGCCTTCCACCGTCCAACGGACGAGCACCGTCAACATACGGGAGATCCTTCGCCTGGTCCTCATGTTGGCCATCGGCCGCGGCGTCTTCATGCTGGGGGCGTTCCTGTGGAGCCTGTATCTGAATGGGTACACGGAGACCGTCTTCGAGATCCAGCACATTTGGGCGAATCATCTGTACGCCGGGCGCATCATCTCCATCGCCAACAAGGGGTACGCTGTGGAAACGGCGGAGTATGCGGGAAAGTATCTGAATCTGCTGTTCCCGCCGCTCTATTCCTGGATCGTCCGGCTCATCAGCCCCTTCTATTTGAGCAGCATCCGGGCAGGCTTCTTCGTTTCCAACATCAACGCCATCCTCAGCGGCATCGTGCTGTATCTGCTCATCCTGTACGACTCGGACCGGC
Organism: uncultured Eubacteriales bacterium; assembly: GCA_900319345.1. Classification (GTDB taxonomy): domain Bacteria; phylum Bacillota; class Clostridia; order Christensenellales; family CAG-138; genus RUG472. The sequence goes on along the minus strand of ONNZ01000044.1, from coordinate 2,164 downwards.
GCTCCGCCGTCCGCGCCCTGTGGTACTATTCGATCCTGCCGCCCAGCTTCCTGCTGACCTGCACCATACCGGCCAGCACCTTCCTGCTGCTGTCCCTGCTCAGTATATACTGTGCGCAACGGCGGTATTTTATCCCGGCCTCCCTGCTGGGGGCGCTGGCAGCGCTGACGGAGCGCATCGGCATCGTCCTGGTGGTCCCGCTGCTGCTGGAATTCTTCAACGCCATGACGGGAGAGTATCGGTCCCTTTCCGAGGTCACCTGGCGGTTCTACCTTAGAAAGGGCCTGATCGGCGCCACGTTCATTTTGGTCCCCCTGGGGTTCGTCACGTACCTGGCCATCAACCGGTCTGTGGGCGGCAGCTTCTTCACCTATGTGGAGTATCTGGAGGAGCTGTATTCGAGCCGCTTCGCTCTCTTTTATCGGGCCTGCGGCGTCCAGATGGACAAGCTGATCGACGCCTACCGGACCTTCGATATCAGTAAGGCGTACGGTCTGTATCTGCCTACACTGCTTTTTGCCGTGGGAAGCCTTGCGCTGGTTCTTGCCAAGGAGAAGGAGCTGCGCGTCAGCTACCTGGCGTATTTCATGGTGTATTTTCCGGTGATCCTCAGTCAAACGTCCGTCATGGATGCTCCCCGGCAGCTGTTCTGCTGCTTCCCCATCATCATCGCCATGATGCGGCTGACGAAGAATCGCCTGGTGGATCTGCTGATGTCCCTGCTGTGCATCGCAGGATCTGTGGCCTATTTGGGAATGTATGTGGCCGGTTGGCCGGTGGTGTAAAACGATGTTGGAGCTGTATACAACATTTATGAAGATCGGCGCCGTCATGTTCGGAGGCGGCTATTCCATGCTGCCCCTGCTCATGCGGGAGCTGGTGGACAACAAAAAATGGTGCACGGAGGAGGAGGTGCTGGACTACTTCTCCCTGGCCCAGTGCACCCCCGGCGTCATCGCCATCAATTCCGCCACCTTCGTGGGGTATAAGCGCGGCAAGGTCCTGGGCGGTATCGTGGCCTCCCTGGGCGTGGTGACGGTGCCCCTGATCATCATCACCATCATCGCCGCCGTGCTGCAGAACCTGATGGAATACCCCCTGGTGCAGCACATCTTCGCCGGCGTCCGGGTGGCGGTGGCGGCCCTCATGACGGTGACCATCGTGCGCCTCATCAAGAAGGCAGCCAAGGATTGGATCAGCTGGGCTATCGTCGTCGTGGCGTTCCTGCTGCTGACGGTGGTGGGCCTCGATTCCGTGTGGCTGGTGCTTATCGCCGCGGCGTTCGGCATCCTGGTGGGGAGGTGGAAGAAAGCATGATCAAAACCATCCTTCTGCTCATCTTCGAGTTCATGAAAACCGGACTCATGGCTGTAGGCGGCGGCATGGCCTGCATCCGCTTCCTGCAGGATATGATCGCCAAATACGGCTGGCTTACCGGGGAGGAGCTGGCAAACATCATCGCCGTGGCGGAGTCCACCCCCGGCCCCATCGGCGTGAACGCAGCCACTTACGTGGGATACAGCGTACTGTCCCAGTACGGCCAGGCTTGGGCGCTCCTGGGCGGCGTGATCGCTACCCTGTCCCTGATCGCGCCTCAGATCGCGGTGATCGTGCTGGTGGCCAGGGGCCTCGAGAAATATCGCAGCTCCAAGCTGGTGAACGACGCCTTCGGCGCCCTGCGCCCGGCGGCGGCCGGCCTGGTGGCGGCGGCGGGCTGGTCCGTGATCAAGTCCTCCCTGAGCCTAGATTTTGCCCCCTTCCATGTGGACGCGATCTCGCTGGCCCTGTACGGCGTGCTGGTGGTGCTGATGCTCCTGCCGAAGCTGAAGAAGATCCATCCCGTCCTGTTCCTGGCCGCCGGGGGCCTGATCGGTGCCCTTTTGAGCCTTTGATCATTGACAAATCGGGCCGTTTGCCTGTACAATACTGCCCGTAGCGCGGCTGTGGTGGAACGGCATACACAACAGACTTAAAATCTGTCGGCGAAAGCTTATGGGTTCAAATCCCATCAGCCGCACCAAAGCAAAGGGACCACCATCCGGTGGCCCCTTTGCTTTACAGCTGTTGGGATTTGAACCGGGCTCGGTAGTGAATGAAGCCCCAGTGGGGCTTCAGAGCCGAGCCCTGAGCGAGCCCGCAGGCGAGTGTTCAAATCCCATCAGCC